>NZ_CALIZP010000021.1 GCF_938028825.1 uncultured Cardiobacterium sp.
TTAGTTTCTGCTTACCGACACCAGTGTCAGCATACTTTTTAGAACACCACCAAAATTTGCAGGTGCAATTTTGGTGCAACACGGTTTGGCTCTTCTTGTTTTCTTTTTAGCGCATGATGTCTGCGTTGACTTCATAATCGCTTTGTGCCAGTTCGCTTTCGTTGCCGTTTGTATCGGCGACGTACACGCGCAGGTCGGCGGTGTCGAAGATGCGGAAGGCAAACGGGTAATCCACGGTGCTGCCGTCGCCACGGTAGGGCCCCGCGCGGCGCGGGGTGTTGCTGACTGTCATGTGGTCTCCTGGTCAGAAAAAAGCCCGCGCAAGGCGGGCATGAAAAAACCCGCCGGGGCGGGTTTGATAGGTGGGGGCTATTCTGTTGTGGAAGGTTCTTCTTTCTCCTGTCGCCGTTCGTCTTGTTGTGCTTTCCAGTTTCCTTTGTAGATGAAGACAGAAGCCATGCCTGCAATCAATCCCATCACGGCGACGGCGTAGGCATACTGTTTGGCGATGAACAGGCCGATGGCGACACCGCTAAAAGTTATGGCTAAAAGGGCGGCAATGATTTGCCCTCTTTGTTCTGTCTTGATGCCGGCATCAATGATTTTGTCTTGCATCTGCAAGCGGTGTTTTTGCTCGGTTTCCGCCATGAGCAGGATGCGTTCTGCCGCACCGGGCAAGATTTCGTCATATTGGCGAAACTCGCTTGCCGGCGGCAGCGGCCCTGGGTAATGAACCGCACGAGTTACCAGCTTCTGCCGGGGCTCTTTGGCAGGCGGCAGGATTTCGCCGTTTTTGCCGTCTTCACGCTCTATCGGCAGTTCATCGCCTGTCATTATTTGTTCCTGTAAGGCTTCATCGCAGTGGCAATGTCATTGCCGACCTTGCGCCAGTCACCGGCAAGGTTGGCGGCATCCCGCGCGAAACCGTCCTCTTCGTAGTCGTAGTTCCCGCTGCCGATGCGCGGCATGATGTTGAATATGGATGACGCGCCGCTCAGGAAGGCGCGCCACGAGGTTGTCCGTTTTGTTGTCATGTCGTCCATTCTTGTCTCCTTCGTTTTCTTGCTTGGGTAAACCGCATCATGTTACACACCTTCGGGGTGTGTCGCCATTACCTCGTTAAGGGTTATTGCTGCGGCTTGCCGAGGAGGACGGCGAGCGGGTTATCGGTGTCGCCGTCGTCAAGGGCCTGCAAGCCGTCGAGGGTGCGGTTGATTTGCGCGGCGGGCAGGCCGAAGACGCTGCCGCCGATGCCGATTGCCGCCCGGCGCAGGCCGCTGTCCCACTCGCCCTGTCTGATTTCGTCGCGCAGTTTGTAGGCGTCCGCGATTGCGCGCAGGCCGACCGGGCCGGAGTAGTCGTAGCCGCTCAAGTTGAATTCGCGCAGGATGATGAATTGGCCGAAGAGGTTGTTCATCATCGCTATCGCCATGGTTTTGGCCGCGTTTTCTTTGTCCCAGCGGTCGCTGTCGCCCGGTTTCAGGAGGTCGGAAAGCGCCGCTTCGAGAATGGGCGCAATGGCCAGCAGCACGGTGAGGTTCACTGCTTTTTCGATTTTGCCCTGCCGCGTCGAGGTGAGGGTGTTGTAGTTGAGGTTCATGATGGTGTTCATGAAGCCGTAGTAGATGGTGAACAGTTTCATGATGTGGCCGCGCTCTGCCGCTGACAGGTCTTTCAGCATCCCTGAACCCTGGCTGTCAATCACGGCCTGGTCGGCATGGCGGTTTGCCTCTGCGATACTTGCCCCCGCTTCCAGCGATTTTTGTTGTTGTGCGTGCCAGGTGATGACGTCCACCTGCATCTGCACGAACATAATCAGGGTGTAGCTGTGCCGCGCCAGGAAGGTTTGCAGTTTGTTCTTCTGGCTGAGGCTGGCCGCCAGTTCGTTCAGTTCGCGGAAGCGGGTGCGCGCGCGGTTTTGCATGAAGGCGGACTGCGCTTTGGCTTCGCGCGTCATCTGCCGCGCATGGATCATCCACCGCCCCAGCTGCGGCAGGATATGCTGCCCGCCAACCCGCCCCACCGATTGGAACAGGCCGAGCGGCTGTTTCAGGGCGGAGATGATGTTGAAGCCCAGACCGGCCACGCCCGCATTGCGGCGCACGGCGTTGACCAGGGCCACGCCTTCGCTTTCGATTTGCAGGTCGCCAACGGCAATGTCGCGCGCCCAGCTTTTGAACTGGCGGTACACGTCATCGCCGTAGTGGTCGCGGATGGCGTCACTGACCCGCTTCGAGTTAAGCAGGCGGTTGCTGTCGAGCTGCCATTCATACCAGGCGAGGTAGTGGATGACGTTGTTGAGGCCGCGGTAGATGCCCGCCATGTTGTAGAGCAGCGGGCGGTTATGGACTTCGGCAACGCGGCTTTTCAGGAAACCCCGGTTGATGACGGCGGCAGAGTAGGCCCCTGATTCCATGTCGTGCAATTCCTGATCGGCGGCCACCGCTGAGGCGCGCGGGTCGTACATCACCGGGTAATAGCCGCCGCGCAGGTTGACCACCTGCCCGTCGGCACTGGTAATGGTGAAGGGGCGCGGCACGATCCATTCCGGCTCTATCCCAAGAACGCGGCGGGTGACGTCGGCAATCTGCGGTTTGTATTGTTCGAATGTGTCCCACACGCCTTGCAGGGCGTTGAGCTGCTCTGCGTTCAGCTGTGACAGCAGTTGTTCAAACTCTGCCGCCTGCCAGTTTTCACCGCCGAGGAGGCGCTGCGCGTTGCTGTCGTTGCCGTAGTTCAGCCCCATCACAAAGATGTCTTGCAGGGTGAAGCTGCGCGTTTTGCCGCCGATGGTATAGCTGCGCTTCTGGTTCAGCCCCTTTTGCGCTATCAGGGGGGCGAGGATGCGGGCCAGGGCTTCGGTGGCGCGCGCATTCTCGCTGGTCTGCCAGTCGGCCCGTTCGTTGGCCGGGCGGATCAGGTTGTCCCACCACGCGCCGCCGTCACGGTCGCCGTCCATGCGCCGCGCAATCATTGCCGTGCGCAGGTGGGCGGTGAAGAAGCGGCGCAGTTGCGCGCCCGCCCTGCCGAAGGTCGTGGTCGGGGTGCGGTTTTCGATGCCGCTGCGGCTGGCGTGTTGTTCGATACCGGCGACGAGGCTTGCCACGGTAGCGTTGTAGTCACGGTTCTTGCGGGCAAGCAGCAACGTGTTCTTCAACCTGCCCTGATGTTCGATTTGTTTGATGCTGTCCCGCAGGCCGCGCAGGTCGGTGAGGCTTAAATGCTGCCACGGGGTGCGGTTCGCTTCATCCAGCACTTTGGGGTCAATGTTGACTTCGATGCCTTGTTTTCTTTGCTCTTCCACCCATTGCGCCAGGGTTTGGCTGCGGTCGATGGCTTTCTTTGACTGCTCGCGCAGGTTGTAGCGTTCGAGGATGGCCTCGATTTGTTCGCGCTGTTTGATGTCGATGTTCTTGGGGTTGAGGCGGCTCATCCGCTTCAGGTAGCGCAGGTGGGTCGCCGCTTCTTCTTGCGCCTCGTAGGCGGCACGCGCCAGATGCGCCTGCAACAGCTGGTTGCGTTTTTCCGCAGCGGCGGTGGCGATGTCGCCTTTTTTCTGCGCCAGGGCGGCGGCTTTGGCGGCACGCGCTTCCATGCGGGTGTACTGCGCCGGATGGATGTCGCGCAGGCGTTTTGCCGCAATGGTCTCCTGCGCCAGTTGCCGCGCGGCGCGGTTGAGCAGGGTCTTGTTACCCACCGCTTTGGCCAGGGCATTCGCTTCGCTGGCAATCACGCGCAGGCGGATGTCGTTATGCACCGCCATGTCGGCGGCGAATGCCACCGCCTGCGGCGTTGCCAGTTCGCCAAACTGTTGCAGCATGATGTCATCGGCCACGTCGTTGATGGCATCCTGTGGCCGTTTCGCCGCCAACAGGGCTTGCACCATGGCGTCGCCGCTGTCATAAATGGCGTTGCCGTCTTCGTCCTGGAAGAGTTCTGCCACCAGGTCGGGATGTACCCCGCCCGTCTTGCTCACTTTGCGCCCCAGTTTCTTGATTTGCGCTTCGCTGTAGCCGAGTTCGAGCAGGGCTTCCCGATCAAGGCGCAGGGTCGGCAGGTCATGCAGGTGCGCGTGTTCCCCCGCCTTGCCGCTGCCAGGGTCGGGTTGGTGCAGCTTGCTGTACTGCGTTTGCCCGCGCTGTTGCGCATCGAAGACGGTGTAAAAATCGTTGAGGCTGTCGTTGTCGTTGAGGTAGCCCTGCTCCACCAGCGCCTGCCGCATGCCGTCCACACTGAGGCCGCCGTTGCGCCGCAATACCGGGAAGCCGGGGCGGATATCGGGGATGCGGTCTGCGGGGTCAAGGCCCCATTCTTGCTCCACTGCGTCTCGGTTCAGCCCGCCCAGCTTGGCGATGGCGGTGTTGAGGTCGTCATGTGCCGGGTCCACCGCGTCCGTCCACGCGCGCTTGTTGCTGGCAATGGTGGTGTCGGCCGTCATTGTGCCGGAAAGGAATTGCCAAACGCGGTACACCGGCAGGCCCAGCACCATCTGCCGTGCCTGCATTTCTGCCTGCTGCCGCGCGGCTTTGGCTTCCTGCTGTTTGCGGCGCAGTGCCTTGTTGCGCAGGTTGCGGATGTACTGGGTATCACGCAGGGCGCGCGCCTGCATTTCATCTTGCGCCGCCTGCGTCGCGTCCCGTCCCTGCTGTTGGTATGCAGCAAATTGTTCCGGCGTCATCCCGGCTTCTTCGGCGTTCTCAAACAGCTGCATCATGCTGCGGTTCTGTTCGGCCAGTTCGATAGCGTCACTGGTTGCCAGCATCCGGTCAAAGACCTGCCGCACCTCGTCGTTAAGCGGCGCGTTGAGGTTGCGCGCGGCTTTGTAGATGCGCAACAGCCAGGCACGGAAACGCTGGAATGCGCCCTGCAATTCCAGTGATGGTGCCTTGCCTTCGAGGATGTAGGTTTCAAACTGCCGCGCCGCCAGTTCGTGGTGGCTGCGCTTTTCCTCGATAGTCATGCTGTGCCAGGTGTCGAGGTCGAGGCCGCCGAGGTTGGCAAGGATGGTGTCGGCGTCCTTGATGATTTGCTTTTGCCCGTCGGTCAGCGCTTCGCCCGCGTCATTGCGCGCGCGCAGTTCGGTTGCATGCCGGGTGAGGGTTTCGAGGAAGTAGTGGCCGAGTTCGTGAATGAAGGTGGAGAGGTCGGCGTTCGGGGTCAGGGTGATGGTGTTGCTGTCGGGGCTGAAGGCTCCGCGCGGGGCGGCCTGTTCTTGCAGGTATTGGCCGAGGGTTTGCGGCGCGTATTCTTGCAAGGCCGCTACCTGTTCCTGCAGGGCGGTGGTGTCTTTTTCACGCGGCATCGCGTGTTCGTAAACGCCGAATCTGCCCGGATCGTCGCCCGCCTGTTCGTCCGCCCATGCCTGCGCGCTTTCCCGGTCGGCGAAGTAGGCGCTCTTCTCGGTGTCGAGGTCGAAGGCTTCCCAGTAGTTTTCCCCCGGCTCCTGCCCACGGGCGCGGATGTCCGCCGCCACTTTGTCACGATGTCGGCGGGCTCTCGCATTGCGTTCTTCCGCTTCTTGCAATGCGGCTTCTGCCTCCCTGAGTTTTTTCCGCCCCGCCTTGATCGCCTGTTCCTCTTCGGTCGTCGCTTGCGGCGGGATGTAGTCGATGATGTTGCCTTCTTCGTCCATGTCCACGCGGCGCACCAGTTCGGGGTCGAAAGCCAGTGCGCCGTCGCTGGTGTCCACCACATTCCAGCCGTTGGGTTCCAGAACTTCTTCCCAGATGCCGTCCAGTATCCAGCTCTCGTTGATGTCCCACAGCCCGGCGCTTGCCACGATGTATCCCGGGTCGGCTTCATCCACCAGGTTCTGCACCAGCTCCTCATCGCTCAATCCCGCGCCATAGCCGTCTTCTCGCAGGCGGTCGATGTTCTCGCGCAGGTACTTGCCCAGTGCTTCCCGGAATGCCGGGTCGCTGGCGCTGATGCGGTTGCCCACTTCGTCCGGCAGTTCCCACAGGTTACGCCCGTACCCTTCGACTTTTTCGGCCTCGTCGGCGAACATCATGTAGGGCACGTCGTTAAACGGCACGTCGCGGTTGTTGCGGCGGTAGTTCTGGTAATGAATATTCGGGTTCGCCGCATCAAACGCGCCGCTGTTACCGGTGGCGGATTTGATTTGCGCGGGGTCGGTGACGATGACTTCATCGTTGATGCTCTGTTTGGCATCGCGGGTGCCGCTGTCCACCACGTGGTCGGCCAGTACGCCGTCGTAGCCGTTTGCCCAGGCATGGTCGGCAAGCTCTTCGATGTCGTACAGGGTTTCGCCGTTCACTTCGATTTCGTCGAAAGCGCTGCGTCCCGCGTAGTCCACGTTCAGGGTGTTGCGCGCGTTGACGAAGAGCGGCATGGCGTCCCGTCCGTATTTCTGCGCGAATGCCCGCGAGCGGGTCAGGAAGATGCGCGGCATGTTGAGCGGGGTGTCGAAGGTGTCGAACTGCGCGTTGGTGCCGTGATACACCACCTGCGGCTCGCCGGTCTGCGGGTTCACCACTTTTGAGGTAGCGTTGGGGTTGACCTTCGCCGCCAACGCTTCAATAATGTCGTCAGCGCTCCGGATGGGGGAAATGGATTCAGTCTGTTGGCTGAGGAGGTTTCCTAACGTACTCCGGAGCGTTTCTTCTGTGTGCAGTTCCAGGGTGTAGATGCGCTGCCCGTCGGCAGCCGCGATGTTTTCTTTGGCGAGTATCGTCACATAATGCGTGCTGTCTTCCATGCGTACCGGCGCGGCAAAGCGCTTGATGCGGATGTTCGCATCCCCGTGCTTGGTGTCTATAAATTCGCCCACAAATGTGGCATGGCGCCATAGTTGCTCGATACGCTGCGCCAGGGCGTAGTGTTGGCCGCTGCTGAAACCGTTGTTCTCACTTTTGCGCCGCGCTGCCGCACTCAGCATTTTTCCCCGCTGGTCGCGGTTGACATAGGCAGTCAGTCCCGTTTCGTTGTTTGTCAGCGCTTTGCCGGCAAGGGCTTTCAGGGTCGCTTCGGCGCTGTCCTTGCTGGCGGGGCTGTCCACGTTCAGATCACGCGCGGCTTCCCAGTCGCCGAACCATGCTTTGAAGGATGGCGTGCGCACTTGCACCCATTGGCGGTAGTCAAGTTCGGTCTGCCCCGCTGCCTTGGCCTGTTCATAGGCTGCTTCGCCGCCGTATCGTTGCGCAGTCGCTTCGAATTCTTCTGCCTGCGCGGTGTTGGCGGTGGTCTGCTGGTAGCTGTCCTGCGCACTGTCCTGTTTGGGCGTGACGGGGAGCTCAAAGATGCCGTCCTGATTGCCGCGTTGCCGGGCTTCGTCCCGCAGTGTTTTCAGCGCCTGCTGGGTGTCGCCCTCGTAGCGCCGCAGTGTCCTTGCCGCCAGGGTTTGCCCGCCTGCCGGCACTTCTTCCACAACCGCCACGCCGCCTTCCGGCAAGGCTTTCACCGATACCAGGGCACGCTGCCCGTCCGGCGTTTTCAGGCCGTACACGCGCACTTCGGGATTTGCGATAGTGTCGTTGATAGTGGTGCGGTCGGCGTCTGTCAGGGGCGCGCGCTGTTCCTGCCCGTCCGCCTGCCGGATAACGCTGGCGTCATGGGCAATGGTGCGCCGGCGTCCCGTGATGTCCATGCCGCCGTAGCGGGCGGCCTCGTAGGTGGTTTCCGCGTCGATGGTCGCGGTGTTGTTGGCCGGGTTCGCCGTGTTCTGCTGCCCGGCCTGCGCCGCCGCTTCCGCTCCTGCCGCCAACCGGCGCGCGGCTTCAGCGGGAGTGAGGGTCTGTTCGCCCGCTTGGGTCCGGACGACGATATTCCCGCCAACGATGTGGATGCCGTATTGCGCATGGTATTCCTGCGGGCTGAGATCCATCTGGCGTGAGAAGACGTCCACATTGGCAGTATAGAGGGTGGCGTAGGTGCGGTTCGCCTCAGCGGTGGTCTGCCCGGCGGTGTTCAGCTGCTCGATGATGGATTGCTCAAGGGCCTGTATTTCGGCGGCGCGGGTGTCTTCTGCGGCAAGGCGCGTGACTTCGTTGCGGATGTCCTGTTCCAGCTCACCGAGGGCGTTGTTGTCGAGTTCCTGTGCGCTCATACCGTCAGCGTCGCGGATGTGCGGGCGCAGGGCGTTGGTCAGCTCTTCGTTGGGGGCAATGCGGGTGGCGCACCAATGTGATACCAATCCCGAAAATCAAGGCGGGAAGGCGGTGCCCGATAATCAGACTGCGTGGTCATCGCTACTCCGTGTCCGCCGCGTCGTTACAATAGCACCATATCCACCACAAGAGGCTCGAACATGAATTCGCAATTCTGGCACGGCATGGCTTTTTCCGCCGACACCATCATCCCCGTCCTCGCCATCATCGTCATGGGCTAGCTCATGAAGCGGCGCGGCGAGATGAGTACCGAGCTTGTCGCCGGCATGAATCACATTGTTTATCGCTATGCCCTGCCGATGCTGCTTTTCGTCAGCGTCGTCAACAGTGATATTTCGCCGCTCAGTCAGTGGCAGCTTATTGGCGCGGGCTGGTGTGCCGTCCTCGCCCTCTACGCCCTTGCCGCCCGTCTCGCCCGCAAGATGCCCGCCGCCGATCGCGGTGTTTTCATCCAGGGCGTTTTTCGCGGCAATATCGGCATCATCGGCCTCTCGCTTACCACCGGTGTTTATGGCAACGGCGATACTTTTGCCGCTTCTGCCGTCCTCGTCGGCACGCTTGCTTTCCTGATGAATATCCTCGCCGTCATCTGCCTCACCCAGGACGACAACCCCAAGCTGTGGCTGCTCACGCAAAAAGTCCTGCACAATCCGCTCATCATCGCCCTCATCCTCGCCATGCTGGTGAAAGCGCTGCACATCCCCGTGCCGAAAATCATCACTAACTTCGCCGGATACTACAAAAACCTCACCCTGCCGCTGGCGCTGCTTGCGACCGGTGCCAGCTTCGATCTGCGCGGCATCTTCGGCGCGGGGCGGATGGCGCTGTGGGCAAGCGCGGGGCGGCTCCTGCTCTCGCCGCTGGTCTTCCTCGTCTTCGGCCTCGTTTTTGGTCTGCGCGGCGAGACGCTCGGCGTCCTCTATCTCATCGGCGCAACGCCTGCCGCCTCCGCCAGTTACATCATGGCCAAGGCGATGGGCGGCAATGCCACCGCTGCGGCGAATATCATCGCCATCACCACCGCGCTGTCGCTGCTTCTCGTCGCCCCGGTCATCGCCCTTTTCCCGCTGCTCGGCTGGGCATGAACGGTGAAGGCAATATTCACAGCGGTTTTTCCGTCCAGAACTGTTTGATGACGGCGGCGACGGCGGCGGGTTCGTCCATGTGCAGATGGTGGCCGCCGTCGAGATGGACGACGCGGATGTCCTGGGTCAGGCGGTAGCGGTCGGGCAGGTAGTGCCAGTGTGCGGTGAAGCCGCTGTTGCCCTCAATCATCAGTACGGGCGCGGTGATGCGCGGGATGAATTCCTGCACTTGTTCTTCGGAGAGCATCATCGGCTGCCACACGGTGAGGCGTTTGTCGCTGATGAAGCGGTAGCCCGCCGCTTCGTGGTTGAGGTTGCGCCGCACCAGGCGTTCGGCACTTTCGGGTTTCATCGCGCCTGCCTTGATGCGCGCGGCGATGAGCGGGGCGAGGTCGTGGTAGTAGCGGTTGCTGCGCGGGTTCATGTAGTCCATGGTGAGCAGGCGTTCGCGCATCCGCTCCGGCAGGTCGTTGTGGTTGGAGACGTAGGGCGTGCCGTAGCATTCGATGCAGACGAGGCGGCTGATGCGGTCGTAAAAGGTGCCGGCCACCATGCTGGCGACTGCTGCGCCGAGGGAATGACAGACGAAGTCGATTTTGTCGATGCCGAGGGCGTCGGCGGCGAACATGGCGTCGCGCATATGGTCGGTGAAGTGGTAGCCCGCGCCGAGCGGGCGATGTGCGCTGCGGCCGTGGCCGGCAAATTCGAGGGCGATGAGCGAGGTGTTGTCATCGATGAGGTAGGGCGCGAGCGGGGCGAAGCTGGCGGCGTTGTCGAGCCAGCCGTGCAGGGCGAGGATGATGTGTGCGCCTTCGCCCCAGCGCTGGCCGGCGAGGCGGATGTGGGGCAGGTCGATGCAGATTTCGCGGGGGGTGATGGGGTGGGTCATGGTGGGGTGGGATTAGCCAAAGATTTCCGCATGGGTGTTCAGGCGGGCCAGTTCGAGGATATCGCCGCTGATACGGTAGATCAGCAGCAGATCGTTTTTGATGTGGCAATCACGAAAGCCCTGCCAATCGCCGCTGAGTGGGTGATCTTTATATTTGGCGGGCAGGGGCAGCCGGTTTTGCAGGCAGTACATATCTTCAATGTATTCGGGCGAGACGAGTAGCGCGTCAATGTTTTTACGGATTTCGCGTCGATACTGTTTGGATGCTTCAATCTTCATCGCTGCTCTCTTGTAGCAATGACAAGTGGAAGGCTTCCAACGTTTCGTAGTGTTTTCCCTCTCCGCGCACGAGTTCGGCGATGGCGGCGGCGGTGGTGGCATTGGGTTGTTCGTCTGTGTCCGGCGGATGGTCGTCCCCGGCAATTTGTCGGCGTTTTGCCACGGCTTCTTTTGCGTTAGCGGTTTCGATGGTTTCTTCTTCCTCACGCACAAGTTCGGCGATGGCAGTGGCGGTCGTGGCGTTGGGCTGTTCGTCCGCCTCCGGCAGCTGGCCGCTGTTGGCGATTTGTTGCAGCAGGCGGTTGATGACTTGCGCCGGGGTTTTGCCGTGCTGGCGGATGATGGCAAAGGCTTTGTTTTTGGTTTTGGTTGGGATGTGGAAGGTGTAGGCGGTGCTGTGCATGGCGGGCTCCTTACGGGCAGGGGTTGCTGATTTCCGCATGGATGGCGTTGATGGCGGCGAGGGTATCGTCGCTGAGGCTCACGTCGGCACTGGCGATGTTTTCCGCGAGCTGTTCGGGACCGGTCGCGCCGATGATGTTGCTGGTGACGAACGGGCGGCCGGTGACGAAGGCCAGCGCGAGTTGGGCGAGGCTGATACCCGCAGCGTCGGCAATGGCGGCGTAGCGCTCAACGGCGGCGAAGCCCTGCGGCTTGGTGTAGCGGGTGAAGCGGCTATATTTGGCGATGCGCCAGTCCTGATGCCAGGGCAGACGGCGGTATTTGCCGGAAAGCAGGCCAAAGGCCAGCGGCGAGTAGGCGAGCAGGCCGACACCCTCGCGCAGCGATATTTCGGCGAGGCCGACCTCATAGCTGCGGTTCAGGAGGTTGTAGGGGTTTTGCACGGAAACGGCGCGGGTTTTGCCGAGGCGGGCGGCTTCGTGCAGGTGCGTCATCACGCCCCACGGGGTTTCGTTGGAGAGACCGTAGCTGCGGATTTTCCCCGCTTGCATGAGTTCGTCCAGCGCAGCGACGGTTTCGGCGATGGGGGTTACTCCGGCGGGGTCGTCGAGGCTGCTGATGCCGAGGGTGCCGAAGTTGTTGACGCGGCGTTCCGGCCAGTGCAGCTGGTAGAGGTCGAGGTAGTCGGTATGCAGGCGGGCGAGCGAGGCGTCGCAGGCGGCGTGGATTTGCGCACGGGTGAAGCGCGATCCGCCGCGTATGTAGTCCTGGCCGTCGTTGCCGCGCGAGGGGCCGGCGATTTTGCTGGCGAGGATGATGTCGTCGCGTTTGCCGCGTTTGGCGAGCCAGCTGCCGATGTATTGTTCAGTACGGGTGTAGGTTTCGCGGCAGGGCGGCACGGGGTACATCTCGGCGGTGTCGATGAAGTTCACGCCGTGCGCGGTGGCGTAGTCGAGCTGAGCGTGGGCTTCGGCTTCCGTGTTCTGTTCGCCGAAGGTCATGGTGCCGAGACAGATGGCGCTGACGCGGATGCCGGTATTGCCGAGCGGGCGGTATTGCATGGGGGCTCCTGTGCGTGGGAAGGGGGCGCTACTTTACTCTTCTTTGCGTGGGGCAGGCAGGCGGAATGTTTACAGCGGCAGCGCCGCCTGCCGCGTTTCCGCCGCCTCGCCCAGGCCGGAATAGGTGACGCCGACGAGGCGCACGGGTTTCGTTGGCGCGATGTCGTGCAGCAGGCGGGCAATCCAGTAGTGTGCGTCGTTTTCCCGGGTGAACGGGGTGGAGACGCTGCGGCTGCGGGTGATTTGCGAGAAGTCGTGGTATTTCAGCTTGATGGTCAGGGTATGCGGGTGCAGGTGGCGTTTTTGTACGTCGGCGAAGGCATCCTGGTTTTGCGCGAGGAGTGCCTGATAGAGGGCGGGGATGCCTTCGAGGTCGTGGATGAAGGTGGTTTCGCTGCCGATGGATTTGCGCTCGCGCGTGGGTTCGACGGGGCGCAGGTCGATGCCGCGCGCCATGTGGTAGTAGAAGTCGCCATGTTTGCCGAATGCGTGGCGCAGGCTTTCCGGCGAGAAACGCAGCAGGTCGGCGCCGGTTTTGATGCCGAGCGCGTGCATATGCGCGGCGGTCGCCTTGCCGATGCCGTGGAAGCGCTCGACCGGCAAAGAGGCGGCGAAGGCCGCACCTTCTGCGGGGGTGATGACGGCGAGGCCGTCCGGTTTGTTCAGGTCGGAGGCGATTTTCGCCAGCATTTTGTTGTAGGAGACGCCCGCCGAAGCGGTGAGGCCGGTTGCGGCGCGGATTTCCGCGCGCAGGCGTTCGGCGATGCGCGTCGCCGAGCCGCGTTCGTGCGGGCTGCCGGTCACGTCGAGATAGGCTTCGTCCAGCGAAAGCGGCTCGACCAGGTTGGTAATGGCGAGCATCAGTGCGCGGATTTGCAGGCTGACGGCGCGATAGACCTCGAAACGCGGCGGCACGAGGATGACCTGCGGGCAGAGTTGCAGGGCGCGGTGCGCGGACATCGCCGAGTGCAGGCCGTAACGCCGCGCTTCGTAGCTGGCCGCCGCCACCACGCCGCGCTCCTGCGGCGGACGGGCGACGATAAGCGGCTTGCCGCGCCAGGCGGGGTTGTCGCGCTGCTCGACGGCGGCAAAAAAGGCGTCCATGTCAATGTGGATGATTTTGCGGATGCTCATGGCTCGCTATGGTCGCGTGGTTGCAGGTATCTGCCTATCCCGGTCAATCGCGGCGGCCTGCCATGCGTGGCAGGATTTTTTGCTACGGCAGCGCGGTGGACGGCGGTCATCAGGATGTGGCCGGCGGTGAGCGGGAGCAGCAGGCGGGCGGCACGGCTCACGGCGGGCGGGCGCTGTTCGGCGGCAATGGCGCAGAAGATGCGGGCGAAGACGGGCAGAGGCGCAGCGTGCCGAGGGCTTTGTGCACGGGGATGAGGGTTTTTGTGTAGCCGGAAACGTGCCAGATGAGCGCGAGGCGGTACATGCAGGCGATGGCGATAGCCATGCCCCAGTGCAGGACACGGCTGAGGGTGCCGTAGTGGTTGGGGGTATCGGGGGTCATGGTTTCTTACTGTCAGGGTTGTACTGCTCCATGATTTCTTTCGCTTGCGCTTCCAGTTCGGGGAAGAGGGTGCGTTTGCTGATGCCGAAGGATTGGATTTCTTCCATGATGGCAGCTTTGCTTTCCGCTTTGACGAGGATTTTTTGATTTTTCAATGCAGAGGGATGCCATTCTGCAGGGATGGCAGCGGCTTCTGTTTTATTGTCTTTGATGCCGAATAGCAGGAAACAACCTTGCTGTCGCGAGATGCGCTGATTATTGAGTTTGGCGCGGACGCAGAGGACACATTCGAGATCACTAGGGCTAATAAGATTACGAAATCCTGGTCTTTCTGAACGAATATCGTCAAGTAATAAGTTAATGTTTTCTTGCTTGTTAAACATTTCTAGATAGGCATTATTGCCTATTGCCGTTGCTGTCATTTCAAGTGAATGATAAAAATCTTGATAGTTATTAAATCCTGTTATTTGAAGGTAGTTCTTAATTGTAGCAGTATTCATGAGCTCCTTATCCTCAAAGCAATTTTTAATAAATTCATAATTTTCTTCATTGTCTTTTATATATTCCATTATTTTCAATAAACGGAATTTCTCTGCTCTTTCTTTGTAAAGAGGAATTTCAAAAGGATGTGGTCTCGCACTAATTGCAGATAAGATAATAGCTGCATTATCATTATCGTATTTTATATTTTTATTAGGTATGTCAAAAATAATCAGCTCACCATTTTTGTCGTAGTGCTGTTTATTCCAGGCAGCAAAATATAAGGCAACCAGTGCATTTGTCGTTAAATCCAGCAAGCGGGTGCTGTATCCGTAATGCTGCAATTTCACCAGTTTTTCAAAGAGAGTATCGCTGGGCAAAAAGTCATCGGGGCAGTAGGTTAAGGCATCTTTGATGATTTTGTCCTCGTTTACGATGAGGTGTTCTTGCCCTTTTCGATATATACCGGGCAATAAATCCCAGTCTGCATCGCCATGACCACGAAAGAAGCGGGTTTTTTCTTGGTTATCTGGTTTTTCAGGGTTACTAGATTTTTTAAGTTCACAAGGTTCCTCACATTGACCAGGTTTTCCAAGTCTTTTCAGGATTCGGGATAGGTCGCTGACACTCTTAATTTCGTGCGGGATATCCGTGCTTTCAGGCATTGCATTTTGTTTTTCGTCCGTCATGATTTTTCTCCGGTTTTGTTTGTGGTTGCCGCCGCATCCAGCGCGCGCAGTTGTTCCAGTTTATCAGCGAGTTTGATTTCAAAGCCGCGCCGGTTTGGCTGATAGAAGCGGATGCCCGCTTGCAGCATGGCGTCCGGCAGGTAGGTTTGGCCAGCGGCGTAGGCTTGCGGTTCGTCGTGGGCGTAGCGGTAGTGCGTGCCGTAGCCTTCGTTTTTATGCACGGCAGTCGGGGCGTTGCGCAGGTGCAGCGGCACGGGGTGGGCGGGGTTCGCGCGGACGTAGGCAAAGGCGGCTTTCATCGCTTTGTAGCTGGCGTTGCTTTTTGGCGCAAGGGCGAGGTAGGTGATGGTCTGGGCGAGGGCGAGGTAGCCTTCGGGGGCGCCGAGGCGTTCGTAGGTCTGGTAGGCGTTCAGGGCGAGGTTGAGCGCGTTCGGATCGGCATTGCTGATGTCTTCGCTGGCGACGCACAGCATCCGCCGCGCGATGACCAGCGGGTCGGCACCGCCGTCCACCATGCGCGCGAACCAGTACATGGCGCCGTCCGGATTCGAGCCGCGCAGGGATTTGTGGAAGGCGGAAAGGAGTTCGTAGAACCAGTCGCCCTGTTTGTCCAGCGCTTTCGGCTGGTCAGCAAGGGCTTGCGCGAGGGCGTCTTCGTCGCTTGCGCCCTGGCTGCGCAGTAGCGCCCATTCTTCGAGCCAGCCGATGGCTTTTCGCGCGTCGCCGCCGGACTGGTAGGCGATGGTGGCGAGGATGTTGTCCGGCGTGTCTTCCAGATTAAGCGCGGCCACGCCCTGGCGCAGTTTTTCGATGAGTTCGTCTTCGCTCAAAGGTTGCAGGTGGAAAACGCGCAGGCGGGAGAGCAGGGCGTTGTTGAGATGGAAGGCGGGGTTTTCGGTGGTGGCGCCGATGAGGATGAGGGTGCCGTCTTCGACGTAGGGCAGGAAGGCGTCTTGCTGGGCTTTGTTGAAGCGGTGGATTTCGTCGATAAAGAGGATGGTTTTGCGGCCCAGGCGGCGTTCTTGCTGGGCTTCAAGGACGGCTTCGCGCACTTCTTTGACGCCGGAGAAGACGGCGGAGAGGCGGATAAAGCGCGCGGCGAAGCGGTCGGCGAGCAACAGGGCGAGGGTGGTTTTGCCGCAGCCGGGCGCCCCCCAGAGCAGCATGGAGAAGGGTTTTTGCTGGGCGATGGCGACGGTGAGCGGCATGCCGGGACCGAGGATGTGTTTTTGCCCGATGTAGTCGGCAAGCGTTTTGGGGCGCAGGCGTTCGGCAAGCGGAGCGTCGCCGCTGCGGGAAAAGAGGGAGGGTTGGCCGGTCATGGTGGGATAGGGGTTGGGATGGTGGCGTGATTGTACGCAAGTTTGAGCACCCCGCCGCGCGGGAAGCCGCCGCCTGTCTTCCGCTTTTTCCCGCAGGCAGCCGCCATGCAACGCAAAAGGCGGCAGGCGTTGCCGCACTGCCGCCCGGGCAGGTTGCTTGCATTATTCTTCGATGACGATGCGCGCGTTCAGCGGTTGCAGCGGGCGGTTGTTCGCCTGGCCAATCATGGCTTCCATCGCTTTGAATTGGGCTTCGCTCGCTTCAACCGGGGTTTTGAAGACGATCCAGTTCACCCCTTCGCTGCATGGCGGCGTGGTGAGCGAGCCGTTCAGGCGGAAGAGGTTTTGATCTTTGGGGAAGAGGGCGGCGATGTCGAGTTTGTCGGCAAGCGCGGTTTTTTCGCCCGCTTTAAGCGGTTTGGCAAGAAGCGGTGCGAGGGCGGGGTTTTCTGCGCCTTTTTCGAACATGACACCGATGACGGCGAGTTCACCACGCTCATTCTGATGGACGAAGTGCACTTCCATCGGGAAGTATTTGCTGAGGAAGGTGTGTTCGCTCGGCGTGTGGAAGTGGAATTGCTTCAGGGTAAATTCTTCGTCGCCCAGTTTCAGGGTTTTGACGGCGTCCGTGGGCGTAGCCTGGATGGTGTGGCCGTTGTTTTCCACGGTGTAGATGAGCGGCGGATAAGTCGCTTCCACGCTGCTGCCGCTTTTGGCGATGGCGGTAGTGAGATCGACCGGCGACTGGTTTTTGCCCAGTTTGCAGGTGACAAATGCCGGGCTGAGTTCGCCCCAGTGTGCGGGGTCGTCCTTGCCAGTGTAAGACCAGTGGGGCTGCCCTTCGCCAGCGAAGGCAGAGAGGGATACGGCGCAGAGCGCAGCGAGCGCGGTGTGTCGCAGTTGCATGACGAAACCTCATTGTTGTCGTGAGTTTGACCCCCGCGCGGTTTTGAACCTCTTGGGGGACGCCTTATCCACCTGTAAAAACGGCCTGGCCGGTGGGTGCGCGGTCAGACCGTTTACGGGTGGATAATTGGGTGGGAATTATGCAGTTTGCAGCATTTTTCATCAACGACCACTCACGTTTTCCCCCGCCGGTTCACCGTGCAATACAGCCGCCCCGTACCGAGGCGGACGGTGATTTTTTCGCCGGGCTGCACGGCGTCGCTGCGGTACACGACTTTGCCCGCGCTGTCGTAAGTGACGGCATAGCCGCGCGCGAGGATGTTGAGCGGGCTCAGGTTGTGCAGGGTTTGCATTAGGTGGTGCAGGCGGTGTTGCTCCTGGCGGTGGCGGTTGACGACGGCGCGGCGCATCCGCGCGTCGAGTTCGTCGAGGCGCTGACGGATGCGGTCGAGATAGCGCGCGGGCTGCTGCTGTTTGAGGCGGTGGTCGAGGTGGTCAAGGCGCAGCCGTGCCCGTTCCATCTGCCGCGTAACGGCGCGGTGCAGTTGTTCGCCGAGGCGGTGCAGGCGCTCTTTTTCGCCGCTCAAATCGGCGCAACTCTGCTCGGCGGCGGCGGTCGGCGTCGGCGCGCGCAGGTCGGCGGCGAGATCGGCGAGGGTGACATCTGTTTCGTGTCCCACGCCGCTGATGACGGGGATGCGGCTGGCGGCGATGGCGCGGACGAGGTCGGGATCGTTGTATGCCCACAGGTCTTCGGCACTGCCGCCGCCCCGGATGAGCAGCAGCGTGTCGCATTCGGCGCGGCGGTTGGCGGTGCGCAGGCGGCGGATGAGCTGCGGCGGTGCCTTCGCCCCCTGCACCAGCGACGGATAGATGATGACGGAGACCAGCGGGTTGCGGCGGCGCAGGGTGGTAATCGCATCATGCACCGCCGCGCCGCTCAGACTGGTGATGAGGCCGATTTGCCGGGGATGACGCGGGATGGGGCGTTTGTTCGCGGCTAGGAAGCAGCCTTCCGCTGTGAGCATTTCCCGCCGCCGCTGCAATTCCGCCTCCATCGCGCCGATGCCCGCCGCTTCAACCTGGTCAAGGATGAGCTGGTAGCCGCCGCGCGGTTCGTAGAGCGTCGCCCGCCCGTGCACACGCACGGCGATACCGTTCGCGAGCTGGCGCGCGGGCAGGCGCAGGCCGAAAGTGCTGCCGCGAAAGAGGGCGCAGGCGACCTGGGCATGGCTGTCTTTCAAGGAAAAGTAGAGGTGCCCCGAAGCGGGGCGGCTCAAATTGGAAATCTCGCCTTCCACCCAGAGGTCGCGGAAATCGCCTTCAAGCAGGCGGCGCACATGGGCGTTGAGCTGGCTGACGGTGTAAGTGAGACTCATGCGGCGGCGATGAAAAGAGCGGTGATGCAAAGCAGGTTGACGCCGAAGAGCAGCGAGCGGGCGAGCGGCTTGTCGTGGATATAGCAGAGGACGAAGGCGATGCGGCTCGCGACGAACAGCAGCGCCCAGCAGTTGATGACGCCCTGCCCTGCCCCGCCCGTCGTCTGCGCGATGATGACGGCGGCGGCAAACGGCGGGAAGATTTCATAACCGTTGCGCTGCGCCGCATCCGCCCGCGCTGCTTTGCCGCTTAATTTAGCAAGAAACGCGCGCGGCTCGTGGTTGTCGGCCATCGTGAAGCCGCCGAGACGCTTGGCATAGGCGGCGCAGAAAATGGGCAGAAAAATGGTGATGAAAACGCACCAGTAAGCGAGGGTCATGGTTACTCCTAATCGTGTAGTCGCTGCAAACAGGAATGATACAGTGTTGGCGAGCCTCGCCGGGAACCCATAAAAACCGCATAGTGATTTTTATGGGAAACCCACGCCGTACCATCTGTACTGTCTTCGGCCCGCCGCCTTGCTCATCCCTATTTGAAACGACTATAACAAAAACATCAGCAGCGGGTTGTCGTGTGGCGGCGTTCGCCGACAAAGCCATCATCACGCAGACCGCCGACGGCGGCAACCTTGACGCGCAAAGCAGCGATATCAGGGGTCGGCAGCGGCGGATTTCTCCCAAAAGTATTTTTCGTCGCCTGTATGTCCGGCAATAGTGGTTTTTCCGTCGTCGCGGCGGCTTGCAATACGGTATGGATATGGCTTTCCTTGCCGCCTTTTCCTATATCGCTCAATACCGGGAACACAGGTGCGTACAGAAAGAATATTTTTCATTACCTGCCCATGAAAGAAGCGGCGTTGTTTCACTTCTCTATTACCGGCGGCAATCGTCAGCAATAATGAGTTGCGGCATATTCCCAGGCAATAATCAACAAGCATCATTAGCGCATCAAATACAAAAACTGTCGTAAATATCTTTCATAAGAAGGAGCCATAAAAATAGCGGTATATAACAAGCCGGATAACGGCAAAAGATACCCGGACCGCAAGCGATTTTTACAGGAGCGGACATATGGTTTTTTCCGGTGCAACGCAATATTCATGATTTTTCCCGATGGTCAGGCATCACCTGTGCTGCTTTTATGCGCCGCCGTCGCCCGCAAATACAGCGTACTATCCGCGCATGCGCCGATAAATCCACCGTCTGCCACACCGCCTGCTGCGGCAACCGCCATGCGCAGGGCGGCGGCATTACTTGGGGCACGACGTGTCGCGGCCTTTTCCCGACTGCGCGGCGGACGGGTGAGGTCAAGCAGCAGGGGCGGCTGTTGCGGTTTGTGCGGCAGCAGGACGGTGCATAGCGCGCCTTTCTCGCTGTAATTGTGGCGGATATAGCTGACGATGCTGTGGTAGTCGTGCAGCGGATAGGTCTTTGCCGTTGTCCTGCACCGCCAGAAATATTTCTTCTCGATGGTGATTTGCCCATCTTCCATGATTATCGCCAGCGGCTTTTCGCATTGCCGCAGACGGTTATGGACAGCAATAGTCAATATATCGCCGACAAACAGCAGAGAAAAGAGCAGCCAGGCATAAGGGTCATGACGAAACAGGGTGAAATACAACAGGGCCAGCAGCGGCCATACATAAAGAAAATGCCGCCAACTGTGCGGCAATGGATTGGCTTCCGGAGTAATTTTCATCATTTCGGCTTCCTTAAAGCAACAGTATCATGAATGGGTCGATTCGTTTCACCGGCAGAGAATAGGTTTGCTTTCATCACCGCTGTCCTTGTATTTATTGACATATGCAAAGCCATGAATCCGGGCGGGAAAGCGGCACAATTCTGTCTGAGTTTGTCTCCTGCAACTACGGGGCATATAATAAACCGACATTGTCATTTCCAACACAGCCACGCAACCATGAACCTCGATAATCTGCGCTGCGCCGAATACCGCCGCTACCCCGACCGCATCAATGCTGCCCTCGACTGGCTGCGCGCCCACGATCCCGTTGCCCTCGCCGCCGGCCGCCACGACATCGACCCCGCCATGCGCGCCGAGAAATTCAGCCTGAGCACCCGTCCGCGTGCAGACATCACGCCCGAAGCGCACCGCGACCACATCGACATCCACTACCTCATCAGCGGCAGGGAAATCATCGCCTGCCGTCTCGACGACGGCTGTCTGACACCCAGCGAAGCATATGACGACACACGCGACGTCGTCTTCTATCCGCCGGCACTCGACGGCGAAAGCCTGCTACATCTCGCCCCCGGCGATTTCGCCGTCCTTTATCCGGGCGAAATTCACCGCCCCGGCTGCGGCACAGGCGGCAGTATTGACAAAATCGTCATCAAAATCCGCCTCGACAGCCTCTAAACCCTGCAAACAGGAGCAACACCATGAACCAACTCGACGCCCTCAAAGGCATGACCACCATTGTCGCCGACACCGGCGACATCGAGGCCATCCGCCAATACCACCCGCAGGACGCCACCACCAATCCCTCGCTCATCCTGAGCGCTGCCGCCCTGCCGCAATACGCGCCGCTCATTGACGAAGCCGTCGCCTACGGCAAGGCGCATGGCAGCGATCGCGCCGCGCAAATACAGGCCGCCGAAGACAAACTTGCCGTCAATATCGGCCTTGAAATCCTGAAAATCGTCCCCGGCCGCGTCTCGACCGAAGTTGATGCCCGCCTCTCCTACGATCGTGATGCCACCATCGCCAAAGTGCGCCAACTCATCGCCCACTACAACGCGGCCGGCATCAAGAACGACCGCATCCTCATCAAAATCGCCGCCACCTGGCAGGGCATCCGCGCCGCCGAACGCCTCGAACTAGAAGGCATCAACTGCAACCTCACCCTGCTGTTCTCGCAAGCGCAAGCCCGCGCCTGCGCCGAAGCGGGGGTGTATCTCATCTCGCCCTTCGTCGGCCGCATCCTCGACTGGTACAAGGCGCACGGCGAGAAGAAAGACTACGCCCCGGCCGAAGACCCCGGCGTCAAATCCGTCACCGCCATCTACCACTACTACAAAGAACACGGCTACCCGACCATCGTCATGGGCGCGAGCTTCCGCAACAGCGGCGAAATCACCGAACTGGCGGGCTGCGACCGCCTGACCATCGCCCCGCCGCTTCTGGCAGAACTGCAAGCAAGCAATGCCGCCCTGCCGCGCAAACTGCATGACCCCGGCGCGAGCAAGCCCCGCCCTGCCCCGCTCACCGAGGCCGCATTCCTCTGGCAGCACAACAGCGACCCGATGGCGGTGGACAAACTCGCCGAAGGCATCCGCAAATTTGCCGCCGATCAGGAAAAACTCGAAGCCCTGCTCGCGGCAAAAATCTGACACGACACAAACACCCCCGCCGCGCTGTCGGCGGGGCAACCGACCTGCCACGCACCAAGATAACCCCAACCCCGATGAACCGCATGAACCTTAAACGCACCGCCCTGAGCCTCGCCTGCCTGCTTGCCGCCGCCGCCTACGCCGCGCCCTACCCCAAACTCGACCCGAACAGCCTTATCAACGGCAGTCCGGACAACCCGCCGATTACCGTCAACATCGCCGCCCTGCAAGATGCCCTGCAAAACCTCGGCGAACACGCCGGCGACTACCCGCCGCGCTTCGATAATGACGCCGACCGCGCCCAAGCCGTCAAGGATCTCGCCCCGCTTGCCATCCTGCTGGAAGACATGACCAAAAACAGCGCGGCGGGCGGCAAAAAAGACAACGAAGCCCACCTCGCCAGTCTGCAAATGAGCGCGCGCCTCTACTGGATCGGACACAACCTCGACCAGCCCGGCTACGGAGAAAAAGCCCACGCCGCTTACAAGGAACTGCTCAAACTGGCACCCAAAAACCGCAAGGCCGAAGTGGAAGACGAACTTGGCCGCTTCCTTGCCTCGGTCGGCAAGGGCGAAGAAAGCGTGCAACACCTGCGCAACGCCTACAACAGCGGCTACACCGACAGCGGTTTCCCGCTCGGCATGACCCTGCTCATGCTCAACCGGCAGGATGAAGCCAAACGCATCCTGCAAGACTACGCGCGGAAAAACCCGAACGACCCGCGCCCGCAGCAAGTGCTGGAAGCCGTTGACAGCGGGCAATTTGAAATCCGCCGCGAATAAGGCAGCCTGACAATATCCGTACGAAACCAGCGCATAAAAAGCGGGTCAACCGGATCCGCTTTTTTATCGCCAAAATGCCCAAAAACAGTAATGGATAAGCAATAGGCGCGGGCTTTTGCCCGCCATTAACGCCATTTCGGCGCGCTATACGCCGTTATTCTTTATTTCTTTTCCGCCGTATCGGACTCGTTTGTTGCCGGCGGTAATGTCGTCTGCGCAATCACATCGAGAAACACCAGCGGCTCGTTGCCGTTATTGCGCAAGGCATGACTTTGGCCCGGACGGGCAATCGTTACGTCGCCCGCGCCGACAACTGTTTCTTTACCGTTGCTATCCGTGAAGACACCCGTACCGGCAATAATGATATAGGCATCTTCATTATCCTTGTGCTGATGCAGACCAATCGAAGCGCCGGGCGGCAACGTCGTCCAGCCGATTTCCCGCAAAGCATCCTTCTCATCGGTTTGCATCCGGGTATAAGCAAATTCGCCCAGCAAATCGCCCTCGCCGCCCGCCGCCTTTTTCCGGTTCCAAGTCTGCAACGACGCTTTCGGATAAACCTGCACGCTGCGGTCAAGCGTCTCGCCGTGAAAAACCTGCTCCGCCGTTTTGGGCTCGGCGGCATTGGCGCTTTTATCGCCCGCCGTTTCCGCCTGCGCGCCCATCAATATGGCGCCAACACATAATGCACTTACCGGAAATACTTTCATCGCCATCACCTCGCTGAACAAACAAAAAGCCTCCGCATGAGCGAAGGCCGGATCTCAATCAATCACCCAGATTTTCTTCGGCAATCGCCTGGCTGAGTGCGCTTAACAGTTTCTCGCTGACCTGATTGACCATGCTGACCTCGCGGGCAATCGTTTGCCGTTCCAGCAGCAAATCAAACGTCATTTGCAAGGCGCCGAGAATCACCAGACGCTCCAATGGCACTTTCGGATTCTCGCGACGCATTTCGGCGAGGGAAAGATTTAATTGCTCCGCCGCTTCAATCAGCAAATCGCGTTCATGCGGTTCGCACATCAGCGGATAATTATTTTCCAGAATCTGTAACGTTACTTTCATCTTACTCATGATCCACCCCGCGAATCCGGTCAATCATTGCCTGCTTGCGCATATTGCAGCGGTCAAGTTCCGCTTGCAGGGCATCACAAGCGCGCTGGTGTTCTTCCGCCTGTGCTTTCAATGCCTCTTCATGGGACTTGATCAGGGCTTCCTTTTCTTCCGCCCAATTTGCCTTTTCCTCGTCATAGCGGCTGCGCCAGCGGGCATCGGCACTTTCCAGCGCCGCCCGGTATTCTTCGGCGCGCTGCGCCTGTGCTTCCTGATGTTCCTGAATGCTTTGATTATGGCGTGCATTGAGCTGATCATAATCCTCCTGTAATTGCCGGTGCTCTTTATTGAGCGTCCGCCATGCTTTAAGCAAAATATTGGTCTGCTTTTCGACGCGTTTCAATTCGTCGATATGTAAACGTTCCTGAACTGGCTTCATGCACATTCCCGTTTTCAAACTAAAAAACCATAATGGCGACAGCCATTATCCCGCTTTCAACTATACTACCATTTTCCAGCAGATACGGACAAAACCATGACCACACAGCCCCATTACGACGCCCTCGAAGCCCTCATCCGCGAACGCGGCTGGTGGTTTGCCACCAGTGAAGTGCATGGCATGCAAACCGCCCTCGTCGCCTGCGGCAGCGGCGCACGTTGGCCGGAAATCCTCTTCGCACAAGGCGGAACCGATACGCTTGCGCGCGAAGCCTTTGACCGCCTCGCCGCCCAAATCGAAGCAACCCTCGCCGGTGACGCGCTGGACTACCAACTGCTCCTGCCCGAAGAAGGCACCTTGTCCGCACGCGCCGAAGCGCTCGTTGCCTGGGCGCAGGGCTTCACCGTCGCCACGCGCTGGCTTGCCCCCACGCTGGATGACGACTGCCGCGCCTTCCTTGCCGACCTCGACGAAATCGGCAAACTGGACGACCGCCTCGCCGATAGTGAAGAAAACCGGCAAATGCTCACCGGCCTCGAAGAACACTGCCGCATGGGCGCGCTGATGCTCTACGCCTACTGCCACAAACCGCACAAATAACCAAGAGGAGACCCACCATGACCACCTGGACCCGCGACGCCCGCTACACCCCGCTCACCGCTGCCACCCTCGCCCGCTACGAAGCCCTCTGCGCCGAAGCCGAAGCCAGCCCGTGGCGGCAGCACTACCACATCCAGCCGCCTGCCGGCCTGCTCAACGACCCCAACGGTTTCAGCTACTGGCAGGGTGCCTACCACCTCTTCTACCAATGGTTCCCGCTCGGACCGGTGCACGGCCTCAAATACTGGCGACACCTGAGCAGCGCCGACCTCGTCCACTACACCGACTGCGGCACCGCCATCGCCCCCGACAGCGACTGGGACAGCCACGGCGCGTACAGCGGCAGCGCCATCGCCGACGGCGACGAACTGCTCATCGCCTACACCGGCAACCACCGCGAGGCGGACTGGACCCGCATCCCCTACCAGCTCACCGCCCACCTCGACGCGCACAACCACCTGCGCAAAGACGAACCCTTCCTCAAAGGCGCGCCCAAAGGCTACACCGAACACGTCCGCGACCCGAAAATCTGGCGCGAAGCGGACGGCAGCTACGGCATCATCCTCGGCGCCCAGCGGAAGGACCTCATCGGCACCGCGCTGTATCTCACCTCAAAAGACGCGCGCGACTGGCAGCTGCACGGCGAAATCGACACCGCCCAGCCCGCCTTCGGCTACATGTGGGAATGCCCCGACTACTTCCCGCTGGATGGCCACGACATCCTCACCTACTGCCCGCAGGGCCTGCCCGCCGACGGCGACCACTGCCGCAACCTCTACCAGAGCGGCTACCTCATCGGCCACTTCGACAAAACCGCCTGCCGCTTCACCCACGACGGCTTCCGCGAACTCGATCACGGCTTCGACTACTACGCCCCGCAAAGCACCCTCGGCGCGAACGGCGAACGCCTGCTCATCGCCTGGATGGGCCTGCCGGACACCACCTGCCCCAGCGCGCGCGACGGCTGGGCGCACTGCCTCACCCTGCCGCGCGTCCTCACCGTCGAAAACGGCCAACTGCGCCAGCGCTCGCACCCGCACCTCGCACAACTGAGGGGCAGCGGCGCGCATGACGGCGTGCATTACGAACTCATCCTGGAAAACCCCGACAACCAACCCTTCATCCTCACCCTGCGCGCCTCGGAGCGGGAAAAAACCGTCCTCACCTACAACGGCGAAGCCATCATCCTCGACCGCAGCCAAAGCGGCGCCCTGCCCGAACCCGAAAAAAACACCGCCGGCAAAGGCGGCCACATCCGCCGCCTCGCCCTGCGCAACCTGCGCCACCTGCAACTCTACTCCGACACCTCATCCCTCGAAATATTCCTCAACGACGGCGAAGCAACCATGACCGCCGCCCTCTACCCCGCCCCGGACGCAACCGGCCTGCACCTCGCCGCTGCCGATAACGTCAGCATCACCACCTACCCGCTCAACAAAGCCTGACCAATCCCAGAAAATAATCTGAGTGTGTTGGTGCGCCTGACCGGGCACCCATAAAAATCGCGTAGCGATTTTTATGGGAAACCCGTGCCGTATTGAACATACTGTCTGCGGCGCGCCGTCTTCTCAGCTTAATTCCTGAGATTGGTATGCCCCCCGCATCACCGTAACCGGAGAACTGCCATGACCGATGACGACCACAAACAGCTTAAACCCCGCGCCGATGACGGTTGGTTCAAGCGCCTCTGCGCCTGGGCGGATGAATCTGATATTCAGGAAAAAGAACTGCCGAGGGATAAGACGAAACTATTGGCGATGCAAGAACTGAGGATAAGTAGAGCACGATTCACCGCCTTGCCTGCCGAAATTGGGCAACTCGGTAATCTGCAAGAAATGTATTTATGGGACAATCAACTCTCCTCTCTGCCGCCGGAAATCGGTCGGCTCGGCAATCTGCAAACACTGGATTTACGGGGGAATAAACTTGGCACCCTGCCGCCAGAAATCGGCCAACTCGACAAGCTGCAAAAACTGGATTTAAGAGGTAATCAACTCACTACCCTGCCGCCGGAAATCGGCCAACTCGGCAAGCTGCAAAAGCTGGATTTATCCTGGAATCCACTCACTACCCTGCCTGCTGCAATTACCCAACTCGATAATCTGCAAGATATCACCATAGACGGTCATTTGCTTTTAGAACTAATCGATATGGCACCGCATCTGCCAAAACTGAAATCTCTTGAATTGTTTAATCTCACCACCCTGCCTGCCGAAATCGGTCAACTCGGTAATCTGCAAAATTTGTATTTATTGGACAAACAACTCACTGCCCTGCCTGCCGAAGTTGGACAACTCGGTAATCTGCAAGAAATCACAATGGCCGGTCATTTGCTTCTAGAACTAATTGATATGGTGCCGCATCTGCCAAAACTAAAATCTCTTAGTTTATTTAAGCTCACCACCTTGCCTGTCGAAATTGGACGACTCGGCAATCTGCAATTCCTGGATTTGTCCTTTAATCAACTCACTGACCTACCTGCCACAATTAGGAAACTCGGCAATCTGCAATTACTGGATTTGTCCTTGAATCAAATTACCAGCCTGCCTGCCGAAATTGGTCAACTCAGCAATCTGCAAAAACTGTATCTATCGGACAACCAACTTACCACCCTGCCTGCCCAAATTGGCCAACTCGGCAATCTGCAAGAATTACATTTGGATAGCAATGAACTTACCGCTCTGCCTGATTCAATTGGTCAACTCGGTAATCTGCGAATTCTGGATTTATCGGGCAATCAGCTTACCGACCTGTCTGCCACAATTTGGCAACTCGGCAATCTGCAAAAACTGTATTTATCGGACAATCAGCTCACCGACCTGCCTGCCGCAATTGAGCAACTCGGCAACTTGCAAACACTTGATTTATCCTGGAATCAACTCACAGCCCTGCCTGCCGCACTTGGGAAACTCGGCAATCTGCAAACACTGGATTTATCCTGGAATAAATTCACAGCCCTGCCTGCTTCCCTCAAGCGTCTTTATCGCGAACGCCATGGTTTATTAGAAATAAATTTGAATAACAAATCCCTGCTGTAAAATAACGACAACTAATCCCCATTTTATAAACCATCATCAAACGCCTGGAAATCATCCGCGCCGCGATGCCGCTGGCCGATGAAGACCTGACTGCCCGGCAATTGCCCGCGCCGCGCGCCGTCTTGCCGCAGTTGGACGGCGCGGCGGGCGAAACCCTCGCCGCCATCATCGCCGCGCCGTCCAGCCCTGCCACCCCGACCGCGTCAGCGCCGAACACAAAGCACAGGCAGAACGACTCTTTAAAGAGCGGACGAACACACCTACCCTGCCCTCTTGCACAAACAAACAGGAACCCTCCATGACCCGCAAACCCCTCATCACCGCCTTCGCCCTCGGCAGCGCCACCCTCGCCGGCGGTGCCACCCTCGACTTCGACCCGGCGCAATACCGTGAACAAACCGCCACCGTCAACGGCGAAACCATCACCTACCGCGCCTACGAAAACCTCCCCTACGTCGCCAAACCCGTGGACGCCGCGCACCAGACCATCAACATCTACATCCCCGCCGCGACCGCGCCCATCTTCCTGCCGAACCGGATTGGCGGCTACATGCCCGCCAGCGCCGGCGTCCCCGGCACCGGCGGTTTTGGCCCGCAAAAAGAAGGGGCGGACGCCATGCAAACCGCGCTCGCCAAAGGCTACATCGTCGCCTCGCCCGGCGCGCGCGGCCGCACCAGTGCCGACGGCAAAGCGCCCGCCGCCATCATCGACCTCAAAGCCGCCGTGCGCTACCTCAAACACAACGATGCCAACATGGCGGGCGATGCCAACAAAATCATCAGCAACGGCACCAGCGCGGACGGTGCCCTCTCCATCCTGCTCGGCGCAAGCGGCAACGCCCCCGACTACGACGCTGCCCTCAAAGCCCTCGGCGCGGCGGACGCCCCGGACGACATCTACGCCGTTTCCGCCTACAGCCCCATCAGCATCCTTGACCACGCCGACAGCGCCTACGAACGGGAATTTCACGGCGTGAACGACTACGAAAAAATCAGCGCCCGCCAGGTTGATTACCACGTCGAACGCCAGCTGCAAAAAGGCACCCTGACCGCCGCCGAACAACAAACCTCGGCCGACCTCAAAGCCCAATTCCCCGCCTACATCAACAGCCTCGGCCTCAAAAACAGCGACGGCACCGCGCTCACCCTCAATGCCGACGGTAGCAGCAGCTTCCGCGACCATGTCGCCGGATACATCGCCCGCAGTGCGGAAGCCGCCCTGAAAAGCGGGCAAACCACCGCAGAAAAACTCGCCGCCGAACACCCCTGGCTGACCCTCGACGGCGGTCGCGTGACCGCCGTGGACTTCGCCGCCTACGCCAAAACCGTCGGGCGGCAGAAAATCCCGCCCGCCTTCGACGCGCTCGACCTCAGCAGCGGCGAAAACCAGCTCTTCGGCAGCGCCGGCGAAGACAAACGGCACTTCACCGCCTACGGATGGGCGCACAGCAGCGTCGCCAACGTCGGCATGGCAGATGACGCGACCATCAAACAAATGAACCCGCTGCACTACATCAACGCCAACACCGCGCCGCAACACTGGCGCATCCGCGTCGGCACCGCCGACCGCGACACCTCGCACGCCATCGCCGTCATCCTCGCCGGCAAACTGGCGAACAGCGGCAAAAGCGTGGACCTCGCCATGCCGTGGCAAGTGCCGCACAGCGGCGACTACGACCTCGACGAACTCTTCGCGTGGATGGACAGCGTCGTCAAAAACGGCCGACCATAAACCCGCCGGACGGGAGATAGTCGTTTTACATAGAAATATTACGGCGTTGGCTTGCCTCTTCCCTGTTTGAAACGGCTATAAACAAGCCTTGCCGTGCAACGGGCAAAATCAAAAATGTGGTCGCAGAGCAGGGAGACGTTGCAGGCGATACCGCGCAAAGCCCCGTGTTTATCTCGCCCGGCAAGTTTTGCGATGGCTTGTTGCTGGCCGCGCGCGTCATCCGCCGATTTCCGCCCACCACAGGCGCAGTTTCAGGCCGGTGGCGCTGGTCCAGCCGCTGGTCGAGAGGCGCAGGCGGCCGTTTTTGATGATGGCGATGGTCGGGGTGGCGCGTACGCGCAGGGCGGCGCTGATGCGGCCGTCGGCGTCGTTGACGACAGGGAATTGCCAGCCGTGTTCGCGCAGGTAAGCGGCGATGTGCGCATCGTCGCCGGATTTCAGGGCGATGCTGACGACGCGGTAGCCGTCGCGGGCGAGGCGGTCGATGGCGAGCGAGGTGTGGCGGCAGTAGATGCACCAGTCACCCCAGATGTAGAGCAGGGTCGGGCGGGGGTCGTCGAGGCGGATGGTTTCGCCGTCGCCGGTGGTAAGCGCGGGCAGGTAGGCGATGGCTGCGCTGTCCGGCGCGCGGTACCGGTCAAGCGCGAGGATAACGGTGAGGATGATGAGCAGGTTGAGGATGATACCGCGCAGGGTGCGCCACAGGCGGCGTGGCGGTTTATTGTCAGTCATGGGGCGTTTCGGGGTTATCGCGGCGGCCTGCCATGCGTTGCAGGATTTTTTCGCCACGGCGCTGGTGGACGGCGGTCATCAGGACGTGGCCGGTGATGAGCAGGAGCAGCAGCCAGGCGGCGCGGCCGTGCCACAGGTCGCCGAAACGGGTCGCCGCGTTTTCCGCGCTGCCGTCACGGCCGGCGGCGGCATCGCGGATGAGGGCGATGGTCGGCACGGCGAGCATGAAGAGGTAAAGCGCGAGGTGCCCCAAGCGGGCGGCGAGACTCGCGGCGGGCGGGCGCTGTTCGGCGGCGATTGCCCAGAGGATGCGGGCGAAAACGAGCATGAAGAGCAGGGTGCCGAGGGCTTTGTGCACGGGGATGAGCACGGCGGCATGGCCGGAGACGCGCCAGGCGAGTGCCAGCAGGAACATGAGGGCGATGGCGCCAGCCATGCCCCAATGCAGGAGGCGGCTGATGGTGCCGTAGTGGTTGGGGGTGTCGGGGGTCATTTCCGGTCCTGGTAGTAGTAGTTCATGATTGCTGCCGCTTGCGCCTCTGATGCGGGAAAAAGCGTGCGTTTGCTGCTGTCGGAGAATCTGCGCGTTTCCATAATGGCGGACTTGCTTGCGTTTTTTATCGTCATTGCAAGGGGGAATGATGCGGCGAGGCGAGTCGGCACCGCATCAGCCCTGTTTGAAACAACTATAGCTAATGGATTTCATTTTTCATACAGATCCTAAATAGCTTGTCGATATCAT
>NZ_CALIZP010000022.1 GCF_938028825.1 uncultured Cardiobacterium sp.
GAAACCACAGGACACGTCGCCAAGCGGCGAAACCACAGGACACGTCGCCAAGCGGTATATAATGCCCGCCGTTTTTTCTTCATCGCTATCTATATGAAGCCATTACTGAAACACGTCTATATTGAAACTTACGGCTGCCAGATGAACGAGTACGACTCGTCGAAAATGCTCGCCGTGCTCAAGATCTCGCACGGGATTACGCCGGTCGCGACGCCGGAAGAAGCCGATATTCTTTTGCTCAACACTTGTTCGATCCGCGAGAAGGCGCAGGAGAAGGTCTTTTCGCAGATTGGCCGCTGGAAGCCGCTGAAAGATGCCAAGCCGCACGTGATTATCGCGGTCGGCGGTTGCGTCGCCTCGCAGGAGGGCGAGGAATTGCGTCGCCGCGCCCCGGCGGTGGATGTGGTCTTCGGGCCGCAGACGTTGCACCGCCTGCCGAATCTGATTAGCGAGGCGCAGGAGAAGCGCGGCGGGGTGGTTGATGTGTCGTTTCCGGAAATCGAGAAGTTTGACCATCTGCCGGAGCCACGCGCGGAAGGGCCGACGGCGTTTGTCTCGGTGATGGAAGGCTGCTCGAAGTATTGCACGTTCTGCGTTGTGCCTTATACGCGCGGCGAGGAGGTGAGCCGCCCGTTTGATGATGTGATTGCCGAATGTGCCGCGCTCGCCGCCCAGGGTGTGCGCGAAATCAATCTGCTCGGCCAGAATGTGAACGCCTATCGCGGCGCAATGTTCGACGGCGATACTGCCGATTTGGCGCTGTTGATTGAGTATGTCGCCGCGATTGACGGTATTGACCGCGTCCGTTTCACCACATCGCATCCGGTGGAATTTACGGACAATTTGATTGAGGTGTACCGCCGCGTGCCGCAGCTCGTCAGCCATTTGCATCTGCCGGTGCAAAGCGGTTCGGACAAGATACTGACTTTGATGAAGCGCGGTCACAAGGCAGCGGAATACAAGGAGAAGCTGGCACGGCTGCGGGAAATCCGCCCGAATATCAGCTTTTCCTCGGATTTCATCGTCGGTTTCCCCGGCGAGGAAGACGAAGACTTTGAGGCGACGATGCAGCTGATTGAGGATGTGTTCTACGACACGTCGTTCAGCTTTATTTACAGCCCGCGCCCCGGCACGCCCGCTGCCGCCATGCCCGACCGCATCCCGATGGACGTGAAGAAAGCCCGCCTTGCCCGCTTGCAGGCGCGCATTTTGCAGATGGCGGCGCAGATTTCCGCCGATATGGTCGGCAGTGAGCAATGGGTGCTGGTGGATGGCCTCTCGAAGAAAAGCAAGAACGAAGTCTGCGGCCGCACCGAGAACAACCGCGTCGTCAACTTCCAGGCACCGGCAAGCCTGATTGGCCGCTTCGCCAAGGTTCATATCACCGCTGCTTATAAGAATTCCCTGCGTGGCCGCCTGCTGGAAGCCGAAGCCCAGCCCGCGCCGCGCCGTTACACCGCCTGATTATGTCTGATCATTACACTCTCGCTTTCCAACTCAGCCCGCAAGACCACAGCCGCCTTGGCGAACTGGTCGGGCAGCTGAACGCCCACCTGCGCCTGATCGAAGAACAACTGCACGTGCGCGTCGAGAATCGCGGCCACCTCTTCCAGATCAGCGGCGATGAAGGCCGCTGCGCCCAGGCGCGATTCGTCATCGAACATCTCTACGGTCAGACCGGCGGCGGCGTGCTCAACCAGGACGATGTCCACCTCGCCCTGCGTGATGCCGGTGCGACGCTGTCCGGCGAAATCGCTGCGCGTGGCGAAGGCCAGGATATCCGCATCGAGACACGGCGCGGCACCATCAGCGGGCGCGGCAGCAACCAGCGCCGCTACCTGCGTCGCATCTTCGACAACGCGGTGAACTTCGGCATTGGCCCGGCGGGCACGGGCAAAACCTATCTCGCCGTCGCCGCCGCCGTGTCGTACCTCGCCGAAGACAAAGTGCGCAAACTTGTCCTTGTCCGCCCCGCTGTTGAAGCGGGCGAACGTCTCGGCTTCCTGCCGGGCGACATGACACAGAAAGTCGATCCCTACCTGCGTCCGCTCTACGACGCGCTGAACGATATGCTCGGTGGTGAGCGCGTCGCCAAACTGATGGAGCGCGGTGTCATCGAAATCGCCCCGCTTGCCTTCATGCGCGGCCGCACCCTGAACGACGCCTTCATCATCCTCGACGAAGCGCAGAACACCACCGTCGAACAAATGAAAATGTTCCTGACCCGCCTCGGCTTCGGCTCGACTGCCGTTATCACCGGCGATACCACGCAAATCGACCTGCCGAAAGGTACGACCAGCGGCCTCAAACACGCCGCACGCATCCTGGAAAACGTCGAAGGCATCTCCTTCACCCGCTTCGTGGCGCAAGACGTGGTGCGACACCCATTGGTGCAGCGCATCGTCGAAGCCTACGCCGCTGCGGACCAACCGGAAAACAGCCCATGACCCTCACCATCGACTACCAGACCGAAGAACTCGGCAACGACGAACGCTTCCCCAGCGAAAAACGCCTGCAACGCTGGCTGGACACCGCTTACGAAACCCTCGCTCTTGAAGAGGCGCTGGAACTCACCGTCCGCCTCGTCGATGACGACGAAATGCAGGAACTCAACCGCGACTACCGGGGCAAAGACGCGCCGACCAACGTCCTCTCCTTCCCCTGCGACTGGGACCTGCCCGAAGAACCGCGCCTCCTCGGCGACGTCGTCATCGCCGCCGCCGTGGTCAACCGCGAAGCCAAAGCACAGAAAAAAAGTGCTGAAGCACACTGGGCACACATCACCATCCACGGCTTCCTGCACCTGTTGGGCTACGACCACATCGAAGACGATGAGGCCGAAAAAATGGAAAACACCGAACGCGACATCCTCGCCCGCCTCGGCTACCCCGACCCCTACGCGCCGGCTGGAGAAGCCTGATGGCCGGCGGCTTCTTTGCCCTGCTGGATGACGTGGCGAGCATCCTCGACGACGTGGCGGCGATGACCAAAGTCGCCACCAAGAAAACCGCCGGCGTCCTCGGCGACGACCTCGCGCTGAACGCCAACCAGCTCACCGGCCTGCACGCCAGCCGCGAACTGCCCATCATCTGGGCCGTCGCCAAAGGCTCGCTGCGCAACAAAGCCATCATCGTCCCCATCGCCTTCCTCCTCAGCGCCTTCCTGCCTGCCGCCGTGCCGCTCATCCTCATGATCGGCGGCGCCTACCTCTGCTACGAAGGCGTGGAAAAAATCCTGCATCGCCTGCTGCACCACCATGACAAAGCCGCCCCTTCGCAGGCAGACAGTACCCTCACCCCCGGACAGCAAGAACAAGAAAAAATCCGCAGCGCCATCCGCACCGACTTCATCCTCTCCATCGAAATCATCGTCATCGCGCTGGCAAGTTTCGTCGGCAAACCGCTCATCACGCAAATCCTCGGCCTCAGCATTGTCGCTCTTGTGCTCACCGCCGCCGTCTATGGCGTTGTCGCCCTCATCGTGAAAATTGACGACCTCGGCCTGTACTGGACCAACACCGCCGGTCGAACCCTGCAAACGGCGGGGCGGGCGCTACTGTGGTTTGCGCCAAGACTGCTCAAAGCCCTGTCCGTGGCGGGCACGGCGGCGATGTTCATCGTCGGCGGCCACCTCTGGGTCGAAAACATCCATGCCCTGCACCACCTCGCCCGGCACTGGATGCAGGGCACAAGCGGCTTCACCGCCTGGTGCATTGATGCCGCATTCTCCGTCGCCGTCGGCAGCGTGGTCGGACTCGCCGCCTATCTTGCCGTCGCAGGCGGACAAAAACTGCGCCGGCGCTGAAAAGTCGCATTTATACAACGCGCTTGTGGTACCACTGCCAAAACGCTTGCTTTTCCATTACGATCATGTATGATTATCCACCTTAACGTAAGTTAATAGTTTTTCCTTAACCAACCTCTATGGAGTACCTATGCAACGGAAAACCCTGAAACCGCAATGGATGCTGTCCGTCCTCAGCATCGCATTACTGTCCGCCTGCGGCGGCGGCTCCGGCACCTTCTCGCCGAACGACCCGCGCAACCTGCCCCAGAATCAGAACCAGACCCAGAACAATACCGGCACGGCACCGAAAGTGATTGACAAGACGGATCCCACAATTGATAAATTTCTGGTTGCGATAGATGGCCAGGGTCAGCAGAATTCTCCGACCGTTTCTTCTGTTGATAACAATGACAATAAAATTATCGATACTGCCGATGATGTCCGTTTTAACCAGCCCGGCGTCGTGAGTGAAATTACGACCTGTTCCAAAAAACCGGGTGGATGTGATCCTAAGGATAGCAATAAAGGTAGTGATAACAACGGCGGCAGCGGCGGCAGCGGCAGCGGCGGCAGCGGCGGCAGCGATAGCAACAAAAATGACCCCATCGTTATGCGGGATGTAAACAACAAATGGCATTACGTTGTGGATTATGGAACGGTTGACTGGAATACGGTTCCACCCAATGATTTCCCCCGTGATGCCGGTACCAACAAGATCACCAAGAAACGTGAAAACGGTGTCTTGCGGGATTATGGCGGCACGATTGACCGCAGATTTAACGATATTCTGCTTTTTGCACCGGTCGCAAACGGGGTAGCCAATCCGAACGGTTATTTAAGCGCCTATTTCCGCAGTCCTGCCGCAGCCGGCTGGAGTTACCAAACCTTCGGCTACTTCTTTGGCAGTGCCAATAACGGCTTCCTGGATCGCTCGCGTGATGCCTTCGTCGGCTATCAAAGCATCGGCAGGCAAACCATGCCGAGCGAAATGCCGACAACCGGTTCTGCCGAGTACAACGGCATTAGTCACGGCTATTACAACGGCAACCAGATCACGGCGCTGAACAAGCTGCACGCCGATTTCGGCAAGCGCAATATCAGCTATGAAACGACCGAGGCGTCGCAGTTGCATACCTTTGAGGGCGCGGATCATGTGATTGAAGATAAGCCCAATTTCAATCTGAGCGGCTCCGCTTCCTGGGCAGCCAAGACCAGCGATTTCCAAGGTGATATTCGCACTGCCGAAGGCCTCGCAGGGAAATGGCAAGGCCGCTTTTATGGCCCGAATGCTGATGAAGTCGGCGGTATCTTCGGTTTGCAGGGAACGGCGAGCGACGGCTCGGCTGTGCAATATGTGGGCGGCTTTGGTGCAAAGCGCTAATCTGCATCATCCAACCACAAAAAAAGGCGGGTTCTCCCCGCCTTTTTTCATGCTGCCGCCGGAAGCTTTTCCCGCCATGCTTGCGGTATCCATTCTGTCACCGGGCGGCGTAATCCCAATCCCAAGAAATAAAGCATAGTTCGCAGGGCGGACTTTATTCCGCCATCAATACCGCTACGACGGGCGGCCACCTGCCCTGCGGCAGATTCTTTTGGTCTTGGCATCATCGGCGGTTTGTCGTGTCCGCCGTCTCCGCGTCTATAATGCGCGGCGGTTTTAACGTCGGAGAACTCACATGAATACAGTCAATAAGTCCCCTAAATATAAAAGAATTCTGTTGAAGATGAGCGGCGAGGCGCTGCTGGGCGAGCAGGCTTTCGGGCTGGATGCCAATGTGGTGCGCCGTATCGCCGGGGAGATCCGCCAGCTCGCCGAGGCGGGGGTGGAGGTTGCCATTGTTGTCGGCGGCGGCAATCTGTTCCGGGGCGCACAGCTCGCCGCCCTCGGTATGGAGCGGGTCACGGGTGATCATATGGGCATGCTCGCCACGCTGATGAATGCGCTCGCCATTCAGGATGCGCTGGAGCAGATCGAGGTGCCGGTGCGGGTGATGTCGGCGCTGATTATCGACCAGGTCTGCGAACCGTTTATCCGCCGCCGTGCCATTCGTCACCTGGAAAAGGGCAGGGTGGTGATTTGTGCCGCCGGCACCGGCAACCCGTTTTTCACCACCGACAGCGCCGCCAGTCTGCGCGCGGTCGAGCTGGAAGTGGATGCGATGTTCAAGGCGACGAAGGTCGATGGCGTCTATTCCAAAGACCCTAAGCGTTTTGCCGATGCGGTAAAATACGACGACCTCAGCTATCGTCAGGTGCTTGCCGACAATTTGAATGTGATGGACGCGACTTCCGTGGTGATGTGCCGCGACAATGACATGCCGCTGGTGGTATTCAATATGACCAAACCCGATGAGATTGTCCGCGCCGTGTTTGATGACGGCGTCGGCACAGTGATTCACGCTTAATGGAGCTTTTATGTTGCAAGGTATTTTTAAGGACGCCGGTGTGCGGATGGAGAAATCCGTCAAGTCGCTGGAACATGAGTTGAGCAAGATCCGCACCGGCCGCGCCAATGCGAGCCTGCTGGATCATGTGCAGGTCGAGTATTACGGTTCGATGGTGCCGCTGTCGCAGGCGGCGAATATTGCCGTGACCGATCACCGCAGCCTGAGCATCCAGGTGTGGGAGCGCAATATGGTCAATGTCATCGAGAAGGCCATCATCAATTCGGATTTGGGGCTGACCCCGAATACCGCCGGGCAGACGCTTCATATCAATCTGCCGCCGCTCACCGAGGAACGCCGCAAGGATTTGGTGAAGATTGTGCGCGGCGAGGGCGAGCAGGCGAAGGTCGCCATCCGCAATGTGCGCCGCGATGCGTTGCAGGGCGTCAAGCAGCTGGTGAATGACAAACAGGCTTCCGAGGATGATGAACGCCGCGCCGAAACGGAAATCCAGAAGCTGACCGACAAGTATGTCGAACAGGTGGACAAGGTTCTGGCGGACAAGGAAAAGGAATTGATGGAGGTCTGATGGCGGCCGCGTTTCCCCCGCCTGCCCATGTTGCCATCATCATGGACGGCAACGGCCGCTGGGCGCAGCAACATCTGCGCCCGCGTGCGTTTGGGCACAAGGCGGGGCGGCAGGCGGTGGATCGCGTCGTTACCGCCTGCGCGCGGCGCGGGGTGAAAACGCTCAGCCTGTATGCGTTCAGCACGGAAAACTGGCGGCGGCCGCCGCACGAAGTGAAGGTGCTGATGGAGCTGATTGAGGCAGCGCTGCGCGAGGAAGCGGCGAAGATGCAGCGCAACGACATCCGCCTGCGCGTGCTGGGCGACCGCCTGCCGCTTTCCGCTTCGCTTTGCGAGGCGATTGACGCGGCGGAAGCGCAAACCGCCGCCTGTTCGCGCATGGATGTGGTGCTGGCCATCAATTACAGCGGGCGCTGGGCGCTGGTCGAAACCGCGCGCCGCCTGATGCAGGCTGCCGCCGCAGGCGTTACCGCGCCCGCCGCGCTGGATGAAGACGCTTTCACCGCCCACCGCCCGATGCCCGATTTGCCGCCCGTCGATCTTTTGATCCGCAGCAGCGGCGAGATGCGCCTGAGCAATTTCCACCTGTGGGAACTCGCTTACGCCGAATTATGGTTCACCGATGTGCTCTGGCCGGATTTCGGCGAGGCACAACTGGACGCGGCCTTTGCCGCCTATCACCACCGCGACCGCCGCTTCGGTGCCCTGTCGCATGTCTGAGATTACAACTATGCTGCTTTACCGAATACTGACCGTGCTGGTCATCGCCCCGCTCTTCTTTTGGGTCAACCTCTACGCCGACACCTTCTGGTTCAACGCCTTCTGGCTGGCGCTGATAGCGCTTGCTGCGCGCGAATGGGGCAACCTGCTGCGCTGGGAAACGCGCCGCCAGTGGCGGTTTGCCCTGATGAACGCCGCCTTCGCCTTCCTCGGCCTGCTGGTGCTGGAAGCGAACTGCAACGTGCAACACACCGCCCTGCTGTTCTGGTTCCTGGTTATCGCCGGGCTGCTGTGGTTGTTCCTCGTCCCCTACGCCCTTTACCGCTATGCCCGCGACCAGCGCCTCAACCTCTCGGACAGCGTCCTCAGCGTCGTCGGTTCCGTCATGCTGCTCGCCTTCGTCTGGGCGACCGTCGCCATCCGCATAAAAATCGGCGGCGGCGGGCTGCTCGGCCTCTTCATCATCGTCTGGTGCAGCGACATCGGCGCCTACTTTGCCGGCCGCTACTACGGCAAACGCAAACTCGCCGCACACATCAGCCCGAAGAAAACCGTGGAAGGCTTCATCGGCGGCTTCGTCGCCGCGATGCTGGCAGCGGTGGTGCTGGCGCTGTGCGTGCAACTGCCGCTGCCGCTGCGCCATTTCCTGCCGCTGACCGTGCTGGTCGTCATCTACGCCGTCATCGGCGACCTGTGGGAAAGCGTGCTCAAACGCCGCGCCGGCATCAAGGACAGCAGCAACATCCTGCCCGGCCACGGCGGCATCCTCGACCGCATTGACAGCTGGCTCTCGGCGATGGTGCTGTGGGCGGCGGGCTTCCTCTACGCCGAACTCCTGCTGCAAAACCTCCCCGCATAACCCATGACCTATCTCATACCCATCCTCTGGGGCATCCTCGGCTTCGCCATCACCATCGGCATCCTCGTTACCATCCACGAATGGGGCCACTTCCAGATGGCGCGCTGCTTCGATGTCAAAATCCTCCGCTTCTCGCTCGGCTTCGGCCGCCCGCTGCTCAAATGGCGCGGCAAAAAAGACGGCACCCTCTACACCCTCGCCTGGATACCGCTCGGCGGCTATGTGCAAATGCTCGGCGAAAGCGACGGCGAAGCGGTCAGCGAGGCGGAAAAACACCACACCTTTGCCGCGAAAAAAGCCTGGCAGCGCTTCCTGATTGCGTTTGCCGGTCCTGCCGTCAACCTGCTCTTTGCCGTGCTCATCTTCGCTGCGCTCTACCTCTTCGGCGTGCAGGGACTGCGCCCGGAAGTCGCCTACATCGCACCGGACAGCTCCGCCGCCCGCGCCGGATTACACGTCGGCGACCTGATTCGCGCCGTGGAAGGCAAAGACGTCAAACTCGGCAGCGACGCGCATGTCGCCCTGGTCGGCGCACCGCGCCGCGCCGACATCACCATCGTCATCGAACGAGCAGGGCAAGAAGAAGCCCTGCGCCTCGACCTCAGCGGCCTGCAAAAAGGCGACGAACTGAAAATGGACGAAGCGACCGGCCTCTACCTCGTGGACGAATGGCTGCCCGCGACCGTGGCGGAAGTCATGCCGGGCAGCCCGGCTGCCGCGATGGGCATCGAAAAAGGCGACCAGATCATCGCGCTGGATGGCAAAGCCATCGACCTCATCCGCATCGGCCGCACCATCGCCGCCGGCAAACCGGGCGACGCCGTGCATATCACCGTCAAACGCGGCGACGGCGAACACACCCTGCACGGTATCCTCGGCGCGCGCCCCGACGACAAAGCAAACAAACACGGCTACCTCGGCCTCAAATGGCAGCGGGCGGACGTCTCCGCCTACGTCGCCGTCGAGCGCTACGGCCTCTGGCAATCGCTGCAACACGGCTGGGGCAAAGTCGTCTATTACACCCGCCTGACCTACAACATGTTCGGCAGAATGTTCGCGGGCAAAGTCTCGCTCGACAACATCGGCGGCCCCATCACCATCGGCGACGCAGCGGGGCGGACACTGCTCTACGGCTGGGACATCTTCCTGAACTTCCTCGGCGTCGTCAGCCTGTCGCTGGCGGCAATCAACCTGCTGCCTGTGCCGCTCCTGGACGGCGGGCATATGCTCTTCTACGCGCTGGAAACCGTGCGCGGCAAACCGCTGTCCGCACGGACGATGAAATGGGCACTGCGCTTCGGCGCCTCACTGGTGTACGCGCTGATGGCCTTCGTCGTCCTTAAAGACCTGTGGAAATACCTCATCCGGTAACACACAGGTCTCAACAAATCCAAACACATCCGCAAGGCGGGTTCAGCCCGCCGTAGCGATATTGATGGTGGGCTGGGCCCCGCCCTGCAAGCCCCGTTTTATAGTCGTTTCTCAAACGGGATGAGAGAAGGCGGCGAGCCTGACCGTATCGTTTCTGTTTGAGACGACTATATTTCCCGGGATTGGTATCACAACGTCTTCCGCTTGAACAGCAACATCCCCAGCGCCAGCGGCGCGGCGATCCACAGCAAGAGGGCGGTGAGCAGCACGCCGCCCGCGATGCCGTTTTGCGCACCGAGGCCGCTCGCCACATTGTCGCTCAGGTTGTAGAGGCGGTACACGTCGCCGGGGTTGGCGAGCAGCAGCGCATTCAGGGTTTGGGCACCGAGGTATTTGCCGCCTTTGTCGGCAATGAGCGCGCCGAGCAGGGCGAAGTCGTAAAGCAGCACGAAGAAGAGCCACACGCCGATGGCCATGCCCGCCGCGCTGCCGCGTTGCCGGGCAAGCGCCGAAAGGACGTAACCGATGGCGAGGAAGACCATGCCGAGCAGCAGGGTGGTGGCGGTCATTTTCAGGTAGGGCTGCCACACCGCCCAAGCGAAGCCGGTTTTCTTGTGCAGCAGGGCGATGGCAAGACCCGCCACGCTGTATCCGATGGCGATGGCGATGGCGAGGATGGCACTCTGGCCGAGGAATTTGCCGGTGATGATGTGCCAGCGCGCCAGCGGATAGGTGAGGACAAGCGCCATGGTGCCACGCTCGATTTCGCCGATGACGGCGTCGTAGGAAAGCAGCAGGGCGATGAGCGGGATGAGGTAGATGTTCAGCGTGGCGAGGCTGACCACGGTAACGGCGAGCGGGCTCGCTTTGGTTTCGCCCGCCGGCGCGCTGCCGAGGAAGGCGAGCGAGAGGGCGAAGGCGGTAAGCAGCAGGGCGATGGCGAGTACCCAGCGGTTGCGCAGGCCGTCTTTGAATTCTTTGCGGGCGAGGGTGAGGATGGTTTTCATGGGTTTCCTTGTGATGGTTCAGGCGGCTGTCGCGTTTTCTTCGCGACGCAGGAAGTGGGCGTAGAGGTCATCCAGTGCAGGCGGGAGGATATCGATGTTTGTTGGCTGTCCCGCTTGCCACAGTTCGCCGAGACGCGCGACTTTATCCGCTTCGCGGCAAGCGCAGACCCAGCCGTCGCCTTCTTGCTGCCACGGCGCGGGCAGGCTGACGGTGGCGTCGAACCAGGCGCGCAGGCGGGTCGGCAATCCGGCATCGCGGCGCAATTCATGCAGGCTGCCGTCGGCGGTTTTCACGCCGCTTTTCATGATGACGATGCGGTCGGCCTGGTCGGCAAGTTCGGCGAGCGCGTGCGAGGAAAGGAGGATGGCGGTGCCCAGTGCGCGCAGTTCGTCGAGGATGCGGTAGAAATCGGCACGCGAGGCGGGGTCAAGGCCGGTGGTCGGTTCGTCCAGCAGCAGGATTCTCGGCTGGCCGAGCAGGGCTTGCGCGAGGGCGAGGCGCTGCCGCATCCCTTTGGAATAGGTACCGACGCGTTTTTTCGCCGCTTCGATAATGCCGACGCGGGTAAGCAATTCGCGGTTGCGCTCGCGGCTGACGTGTTTGAGGTCGGCGAAGAAGTCCAGCGTTTCAAAACCGGTCATGTTTGGATAGAGGGCGACGGTTTCCGGCAGGTAGCCGATGATTTGCCGCGCGGCGAGGCTGGCGGCGGCGTGGCCGTTGATGCTGATGCTGCCGCTTGTCGGCGTGAGCAGGCCGAGCAGCATTTTCATCAGGGTGGATTTGCCGGCACCGTTGTGTCCGGCAAGGGCGATCATTTCGCCTGCGTCAATGTGGATGTCCACGTTGTTCACGGCGGTGAAGCTGCCGAAGGTTTTGCTGAGTTGGCTGGCAGTGAGGAGTGCGCTCATGCGGGTTCCTTTTGAGTAGTGTGTTGGTTGGTATAGGTATCTACGTTCGTCAAGCGGTATGGTTACTGGCCTCGTCAAGCGGCGTAAAACCTGAGTTCGTCAAGCAGCATCATTACGGGCCGACAACAGGTAAAGAAATTCCCCCTGCCGGTCGGCAGGGGGAAGCGGGGCGATGCCGCTCAACCGCGCAGGGCAGCGAGGATGGCGTCCACGGTCGCTTTGGCGTCGCCGAAGCACATATAGCTGTTTTCGTTGAAGAACAGCGGGTTTTGTACGCCGGCGTAGCCGGTGTTCATCGAGCGTTTGAAGATAACGACGTTGGCCGCTTTCCACACTTCGAGCACGGGCATGCCGGCAATCGGGCTGTGCGGGTCGGTTTGCGCGGCGGGGTTGACGGTGTCGTTCGCGCCGATGACGAGGACGACGTCGGTATCCGGGAAGTCGTCGTTGATTTCGTCCATTTCCAGCACGATGTCGTACGGCACTTTCGCTTCGGCGAGCAGCACGTTCATGTGCCCCGGCAGGCGACCGGCGACGGGGTGGATGCCGAAGCGCACGTTCACGCCCTGTTTGCGCAGCAGTTCAGTGATTTCCGCCACCGGATATTGCGCTTGCGCGACGGCCATGCCGTAGCCGGGGGTGATGATGACGCTGTGCGCGTTTTTCAGCATATCGGCGACATCCGTTGGTTGCAGTTCGCGGTATTCTCCGATTTCACCGCCGTCTGCCGCTGCCGAGCCGTCCGTGCCGAAGCCGCCCGCGATGACGGAGATGAAGGAGCGGTTCATCGCCTTGCACATAATGTAGGAGAGGATGGCACCACTGGAACCGACCAGCGCGCCGGTGACGATGAGCAGGTCGTTCGAGAGCATGAAGCCTGCCGCTGCCGCCGCCCAGCCGGAGTAGGAGTTGAGCATGGAGACGACGACGGGCATGTCCGCACCGCCGATGGAGGCGACGAGGTGCCAGCCGAAGGCGAGGGCGATGAGGGTCATGGCGGCGAGGGCGAAGATCATCATCGCCTGGGTGCTGACCGGGCGCACCAGCGCGGCGACGGGCTGGCCGTCCACCATGCGGTAGAGGGTTTCGGTGGCAGGTGCATGGCTGCTTTTCAGGAAGACGAAGAGCAGGATGAGCGAGATGACAAGGGCGGTGAGGTTCAGCTTGTGCTTGTGCGGCAGTTGCAGCGGTTTGCTGCTGATTTTGCCGTTCAGCTTGCCGAAGGCGACGAGCGAGCCGGTGAAGGTGACGGCGCCGATGAAGATGCCGACGAACACCTCGATGAGGTGGATGGTGTGCATATCTTCCGGCACGTTGCCCGGCGCGGCGAAGCTGCTGATGCCGACCAGCACGGCGGCGAGGCCGACGAAGCTGTGCAGCAATGCGATGAGTTCCGGCATTTGCGTCATTTCGACTTTGCGCGCTTTCTGGATGCCGATGGCGGCACCGATGAGCATGGCGACGATGATGTAGCCGAAGCCTTTGGTGCCGTCGGCATAGATGGTGGCGATGAGCGCGATGGCCATGCCGATGATGCCGAAGACATTGCCGTTTTTCGCGCTTTCCTGACGGGAGAGGCCCGCGAGCGAGAAGATGAAGAAGATAGCGGCGACGATGTAGGCCGCTGTGACGAGTCCGTGAGACATAGATGACCCCCTTAGCCTTTACGGAACATGTTGAGCATACGGCGGGTGACGTAGAAGCCGCCGAAGATGTTGATGCTGGCAATCAGCACTGCGATGAACGCGAGTGTTGAGACGAAGCCGTTGCCCTGGCCGATTTGCAGCAGCGCGCCGACGACGATGATGCCGGAGATGGCGTTGGTGACTGACATCAGCGGGGTGTGCAGCGAGTGGCTGACGTTCCAGACGACGTAGTAACCGATGACGCAGGCGAGGACGAAGACAATGAAGTGGTTGAGGAAGGCAGCGGGCGCGACGGCACCCACCCAGAGGATCAGCGCGGCACCGATGACGGCGGGCGCGAGTTTCTTCCAGAACGGCGTCGGCTTCGCTTCTTCCTGCACCGGTGCGGCAGCTTTCGCCTGCTGCGGCGCGGCGGAAACCTGAATCGGCGGTGGCGGGAAGGTGATGCTGCCGTCTTTGCAGACGGTCATATTGCGGATGATGACGTCGTCGAAGTCGAGGGTGATTTCGCCGTCTTTATTCGGTGAGAGCAGTTTGGCAAGGTTGACGAGGTTGGTGGCGTAAAGCTGTGAAGACTGGCCGGCGAGACGGTTGGCCATATCGGTGAAGCCGATGACTTTCACGCCGTTATCGGTGATGAACAACTCGCCTGGCTTGGTGACCTCGCAGTTGCCGCCGGTCGCGGCTGCCAGATCGACGATGACCGAACCCGGCTTCATGCTGGCGACCATTTCCTTTGTAATCAGCTTCGGCGCGGGTTTGCCGGGAATGGCGGCGGTGGTGATGATGATGTCCACCTCTTTCGCTTGCTCGGCAAAGAGCTTCATCTCGGCGGCGATGAACTCGTCACTCATCACTTTGGCGTAGCCGTCGCCGCTGCCGCCCGCTTCCTGCGGAAAATCGAGTTTCAGGAACTTGCCGCCCATCGATTCAATCTGCTCGGCGACTTCCAGCCGCGTATCGAACGCTTTGACGATCGCACCCAGCGAATTGGCCGTGCCAATCGCGGCAAGCCCGGCGACACCGGCACCGATAATCAGCACCTGCGCGGGCGGCACCTTCCCGGCGGCGGTAATCTGCCCGGTGAAGAAGCGGCCAAACGCGTTCGCCGCCTCAATCACCGCACGATAACCGCTGATGTTGGCCATCGAAGAAAGCGCGTCCAGCGCCTGCGCGCGGGAAATACGCGGCACCATGTCCATCGCCAGCACATTGACCTTCTTGTCGGCCAGTTTCTGCACCAGATCGGGATTCTGCGCGGGCCAAAGGAAGCTGACCAGCGTTTGCCCGGCGGACAAGCGGGAAACCTCTGCCTCCGTCGGCGCGTTGACCTTGTAAATCAGTGGGCACTGCCAGACGGTGGCGGCATCGGCGAGCGTCGCCCCGGCGGCGGCATACGCTTCATCGGCCAAAGATGCCCCGGCGCCCGCGCCACGCTCGACCACCACGGCAAAACCCAGCTTCTGCAACTGCGTAACCGTTGCAGGCGTACAGGCGACGCGGGTCTCACCGGCGAGAGATTCCTTCGGAATACCAATATTCATCATCGCATCCTCATAAAAAAACAAAAAACACCGACTCAGCGCCGGACGCCGCTTATCATATCAAACAAACAGGGAAAAACGGGCGGCAGCGCGTACAATGCCGCGCACCGAAAACCGCACAGGAACGCCCATGCAACACCCCGACAACCTCATCTGGATCGACCTCGAAATGACCGGGCTCGACAGCGGGCGCGACCACATCCTCGAAATCGCCACCCTCATCACCGACGCCGAACTGAACACCCTCGCCGAAGGCCCGGTGCTTGCCATCCACCAGCCGGACAGCATCCTCGACCACCTTGACGACTGGAACCGCCGACACCACGGCGCGAGCGGCCTGCTTGACCGCTGCCGCGCGAGCACCATCGACACCGCTGCCGCCGAAGCGCAAACCCTCGCCTTCATCCGCGCATACGTCCCGCCGCAGGCATCACCGCTGTGCGGCAACAGCATCTGCCAGGACCGCCGCTTCATGGCGCGCCTCATGCCGACCCTCGAACACTACTTCCACTACCGCAACCTTGACGTCTCCACCCTGAAAGAGCTCGTGCGCCGCTGGTATCCCGTGCACACCTACCCGAAAAAAGGCAGCCACGAAGCCTTGGCCGACATCCGCGAATCCATCGCGGAACTGCGCCACTACCGCGCCCACATCTTCCGGCCGCGTGACGATAAACAAAACCAAACCAAAAGCGGAAAACAATAAGAAAAACTTGCCGACAAGCGGCGGCATAATAGCCGCCCACCCCTAAAAACACAGGAAAAACCATGACAACCTACACCTTTGCCGACCTGCCCTACGCCTACGATGCGCTCGAACCCGTCATCGACGCTACCACCATGCAAATCCACCACGACCGCCACCACAAAGCCTATTACGACAACTTCCTCGCCGCCATCAAGGACAACCCGCTGAACGGCCAGCCGCTGGAAACCATCTTCGCCCACATCAGCAAAGAAAGCGCGGCTCTGCGCAACAACGCGGGCGGCTACTACAACCACAACCACTACTGGAACATCATGCGCCCGCACGGCGGCGGCGAACCCAAAGGCGCCCTGCTCGATGCCATCAACAGTGCCTTCGGCAACTTTGACGCCTGCAAGGCCGCCTTCAAAGATGCGGGTGTCAAACAATTCGGCTCCGGCTGGGCGTGGCTGATTGTCGGCAAAGACGGCAAACTCGCCGTTACCGGCACCCCGAACCAGGACAATCCACTGATGGACACCGCCGCTGTCCGTGGCACGCCCATCCTCGGCTGCGACGTGTGGGAACACGCCTACTACCTCCACTACCAGAACAAACGCGCCGACTACCTCGACGCCTGGTGGCAAGTGGTGAACTGGGACTACGCTGCCGAATGCTACGCGCAAGCGACCGCCTGAACACCGCCCACCCAAAAGCCGGACAACGTCCGGCTTTTTTCATGCCGCAGCGCGACAAGCGGGAAAAATGCCGACATCGCGCGCGCCTGTCATTGCTGTTTGTGCGATGGACTGATGCCAATCCAAGAAATCAAGCGATGTGCGCAGGGCGGGCCCGGTGTTTACGCCGCCTGGCGGCTCAAAAGAAAAATGTTTCGTCAGTGTCGTCATCGTCGTCAGCCGTATCAGTGGCGTCCCCGGCATCATCCGCTTCTGCGGTGAGGGTGCGCAGGATGGCGTAGAGCTGTTCAAGTTCGCCTGCGAGGATGGCGCACTGTTCGGCGAGGTAGGCTTGATAGGCCGCTTCGTCCGCGAAGCCGCGCAGCAGCGTGTAGGTATCGTCATTCTGCAAGGTGGCGATTTCCGTGCGCAAGGCAGCGAGGTTCTCGCGCAGTTCCGCGATGCGGGCATGCAGGGCGGCGGTGTCGCTCAGGGTGTCGCTGGCGGCGGTGAAGATGCCGCGTTGCAGTTGGGCAAGGATGCGTTCGACGGTTGCCAGGTCTTTTTTCTTGTAGGCCTGACCCAGTTCCTTGAAGAGTTGTTCCGCCTGTGCCTTGTGCTCGGCGCTGACGCGGTCGGGGTGGCATAACTGGCTGGCGCGGCGGTAAGCGGCTTTGAGGCGGGTTTCCGCGTCGGCATCCAGGGCAGCGATATCCTGCTGCTCGATTTCGGCCTGCGTCTGTTCGTCGCTGAAGGCTTTGCGCTGCTGTTTGGTCTCTTCGTAGGTGCGGCGGGCATTTTCAAGGTCGGGGTCGTCTTCGGCAGCGGCGTTAGCCAATGCTTCTTGTTCTTCCAGCCAGTCGCACCAGGCATCGTAAGCGGCAAGGGTTTCTGCCCATTCGTCAGCGCTTTCTGTCGCAATTTCTGCCTGTTCTTCGTCCTCTGCTTCCGCGCGGGCAACCTCTTCTTCGTCCATTTCCGCGCGGTAATCCGTTTCCGCTTCTTCCTGATGCCCCGCATCGCGTTTTTCCTGCCGCTGCCCGCGCTGCGCGTGTAGCGCTTTTTCCAGTTGCAGTCTGGCGATTTGCTCCTGCGCCGTGAGGATTTCCGCCAGCGTCGAACCGCAGTGCAGAAGGAAATCGCGGTTGAAACGTTCCAGCAGCGCCTGGATTTCGTCGCGTTCGAGGGTTTCGGCGGTGATTTGCCGCTCCAGCGCGGCGAGTTCGAGGCGCAGCGCGACGAGCTCGGCATCTTCGCTGACGACCAGCGCCGCCTGTGCGGTAAGGAAGCGGTTAATCAGGCGCATCGCCTGCGGGTAATGCCCGCCTGCCAGCGCAGCGATGATGGCGGTGAGGCTCTCGCCCGCCGCGCCATCCAACTGCGGCAACACGGCGCGCAGCGCGGGCAACTGCTGGGCAATCAGGTCTTCATCGGCCAGCGACATCGCGGCGCGGATGATTTCCAGACGTTTGATGAGGGTTTGTAACATGGGAAAACCAGATTAAAAGAGAATGCCGTTATCGCCCGTTTGAGCCCCAAAATACGCCATCATCATCATAGCCATCGTCATTCCAAGGCACATTATCGTCATCGTCAAAGGAGGAAAGCGCTTCGTCGTTATCTTCCAGCAGGGATTTATCATCTAATTCTATTTCCAATGCACCATTGCGCTCACGATAAAGGCGTTTAAGTGAAGCGGGCAGGGCAGTGAGTGGGTTTTTTCCTAAATCTAGTTTTATTAGCTTATCCAGTTGCCCAATTGAGTCAGGCAGGGTGGTGAGTTGATTCCAGGATAAATCCAGTGATTGCAGATTGCCGAGTTGGCCAATTGCGGCAGGCAGGGTGGTGAGTTGATTCCAGGACAAATCCAGTTTTTGCAGATTGACGAGTTGGCCAATTGCGGCAGGCAGGGCTGTAAGTCCATTCAAGGATAAATCCAATGTTTGCAGATTGCCGAGTTGCTCAATTTCGGCAGGCTGGGATGCGAAATTGCGCAAGCTAAGATATTTTAGTTTTGGCAAATATGGTGCTATATCAATTAATTGTAAAAGCAAATGACCGTCCACTGTGATTTCTTGCAGATTACCGAGTTGGATAATGGCAGCAGGCAGGGCAGTGAGTTCATTGCCGCTTAAATCCAATTTCTGCAGATTGCCGAGTTGACCAATTTGGGCAGGCAGGGCAGTGAGTCCATTGCCGCTTAAATCCAATTTCTGCAGATTGCCGAGTTGACCAATTTGGGCAGGCAGGTTGGTGAGTCCATTCCAGGACAAATCCAGTGATTGCAGATTACCGAGTTGACCGATTTCGGCAGGCAGGTTGGTGAGTTGATCCAAGGACAAATCCAGTGATTGCAGATTGCCGAGTCGTCCAATTTCGCCTGGCACAGTGGTGAGATTAAGCAAGCTAAGGGATTTCAGTTTTGGCAGATGCGGTGCCATATCAATGAGTTCTAAAAGTAAACGACCGTCCATTGTGATTTCTTGCAGATTACCGAGTTGGGTAATGGCAGCAGGCAGGGCAGTGAGTTCATTGCCGCTTAAATCCAATTTCTGCAGATTGCCGAGTTGACCAATTTCGGCGGGCAGGGCAGTGAGATTAAACAAGCTAAGAGATTTCAGTTTTGGCAGATGCGGTGCCATATCAATGAGTTCTAAAAGCAAATGACCGTCTATGGTGATGTCTTGCAGATTACCGAGTTGTGCAATGGCAGCAGGCAGGGCAGTGAGTTGATTACTTCTTAAATCCAGTTTTTGCAGATTGCCGAGTTGCCCGATTTCCGGTGGCAGGGTGCTAAGTTTATTCCACTGTAAATCGAGTGTTTGCAGATTGCTAAGACAGGAGATTTCCGCCGCCAGCCGGGTAAGCTTGGGATAGTCTTCAAATGAATAATAACCAGATCCACCACGCCGAATTTTCAATTCCGTCATCGCCAATAGTTTTGCCTTTTCTCTCGGCAATTCTTCTTCCGGAATTTGAAATTCATCCGCCCAGGCGCAGAGGCGCTCGAACCAGCCATCCTTAGCGGTCGCCAGCGCCTGGGTACGGGCGCGGATAGCTGCGTTGAGTGCGAGCAGTTGTTTGCTGCGTTGCAGGGCGGCGGGCAGGTTGTCGGCACGGGGTTTGAGTTGTTTGTGGTCGTCGTCGGTCATGGTGGTTTTTCTCTTGTGGGGTTGTTGGCGATGGGCGGTGCTGTGGCGGCGATGTCCCGCGTTCAGGCGGGTTCGGCGGCGATGTTGCGCCAGGCGGCGGGGATGGCGCTGATAATGTCGCTTGCGGTCAGGCTGTTGATGGCGCTTTTTTTCAGGGCGAGGTCGGCGGCGAGACCGTGCAGGTAGGTGCCGAGGCAGGCGGCAGTAAAGGGCGGGTAGCCCTGGGCGAGCAGGGCGGCGGTGAGGCCGGCGAGGACATCGCCGCTGCCGCCTTTGGCCATGCCGGCGTTGCCGGTCGGGTTGATGGCGGTGCTGCCGTCCGGCGCGCTGATGATGCTGTATTTGCCTTTGAGGATGATGACGGCGTTGAGGCGGGCGGCGAGGGCTTGCGCGGCGGGGATGCGTTCGTGGTCGTGGGCAAGCGGCGCGCCGCTCAGGCGGGCAAATTCGCCGGGGTGCGGGGTGAGGATGCTGCGCGGCGGCAGGTGTTGTTGCAGGGCGGGGTCGTGGGCGAGGTGGTTGAGGGCGTCGGCATCCCAGAGGATGGCGCGGTCGTGGTAGCGGCTGTTGAGATCGGCGATGAGGGCGGCGGTGTCGGGGTGGGTGCCACAGCCGCAGCCGATGAGCAGGGCGTCGGCGGGGAGGTCGCGCGTGAGGCGGGTGTTGTGGTCGGGGTGGGCGTCGGCGTCGGTCATGGATTCGGGGACGGTGGCGTGGTAGGCGGTGCAGCAGGCGGCGGGCAGGTGGGCGGTGAGCAGGCCGCAGCCGCCGCGCAATGCGGCTTGTGCCGCCATGATGGCCGCACCGGTCATGCCCCGGCTGCCCGCGATGATGAGCAGGCGCCCGGCATCGCCCTTGTGCGCGAAGCGGCGGCGCGGGCGGTATTCGCCGCGCAGCCAGGCGGCGGTGAGCCAGCGCGCGGCGGCGGGGGTGTCGGCGAGGGCGGCGTGGTCGAGGCCGATGGGGAGGAGTTCGAGGGTGCCGACGTAGTCTTCGTTTTCTTGCCAGAGCAGGGCGGGTTTGGGGCAGCCGAGGCAGAGGGTGCGCGCGGCGCGGATGACGGGGGCGGGACTGTCGGCATCGGCGCGCAGGCCGGAGGGGAGGTCGATGGCGACGGTCGGCACCGGGGCGCGGTTCATGGTGCGGATGAGGTCGGCATCGGCGGCGGCAAGCGGGCGGTTCAGGCCGACGCCGTAGAGGGCGTCTATCTGGATGCCGCGCGTGGGCGGGGTGTAGGCGGCAAGGTCGCGGGTGGGGATGAGGCGGGCGAGGCGGGCGGCGTTCGCGGCGTGATCCGGCGAGGTGCGCTGCTGCTGCGGGTGGTAGGCGGTGATGTGGTGGCCTTGCATGTGCAGTTGGCGGGCGATGGCGAGGCCGTCGCCGCCGTTGTTGCCCGCACCGGCGATGATGGTCCAGTGGCGGTTGTCCGGGTAGCAGGCGAGCAGGCGCGCGGTGCAGCGGGCGGCAGCGCGTTCCATCAGTTGCAGGGAGGTGATGTGCTGGCGTTCGCAGGTGAGGCGGTCGAGGCGGCGGATGGTGTCGGCGTCGGCGAGCGGGAGGAGGTCAGGGGATGTCATCGGGTATCCAGGCATGCGGGTTGGGGGGCAGGCGGCAGGCGGGCGGGTAGGTGACGCCGTGGAGGTAGAGGCCGTGCGCCGGGGCGGTGATGCCCGCCTGGGTGCGGTCGCGGGCGGCGAGGACGGCGGCGGGCCAGTTGCCGCCGGCGCGCCCGTCGCCGACGGCGAGCAGGGTGCCGACGATGTTGCGCACCATGTGGTGCAGGAAGGCGTTGCCGCTGATGTCCACGGCGATCCAGCCGTGTTTTTCGTGGATGTGGATGCGGTCTATGCGCCGCCACGGGGTTTTGGACTGGCATTCGGCGGCGCGGAAGGCGCTGAAGTCGTGTTCGCCGACCAGCGGCTGTGCCGCCTGGTGCATGAGCAGGGAATCGAGTGGTTTTTTGTGCCAGTGGCAGCGCTGTGCCCAAAGGGCGCTGGGCTGGGCGCGGTGGCGGATGAGGTAGCGGTAGTGGCGGGCGGTGGCGCTGTATCGTGCATGGAAGTCGTCGCCGACGCGGGTGATCCATTGCAGGCGGATGTCGGCGGGCAGGTAGCGGTTGGTGCCGGCGAGCCAGGCGAAGGGGCTGCGTTCGGCGTTGGTGTCGAAGTGCAGGACTTGCGCGATGGCATGCACGCCCGCGTCGGTGCGCCCGGCGCAGGTGGTGGTGATGGTTTCGGCGGCGACCCGGCTCAGAGCGCGCTCGATGTGTTCCTGAATGGTGGACGCAAAAAAGGGCTGGCGCTGCCAGCCCGCGTAATGGGTGCCGTCGTATTCGACGCCGACGGCATAGCGTGTGGTCATGGTGACCCTCAGGCTTTTTCGAGTTGTTCGAGCATGCTGCGCGCGCGGATTTTTTGCGCTTCGCTGCCGGAGACCAGCACTTCATCGAGCCAGGAACGGGCTTTTTCGGCTTTGCCCATGACGATGAAGGAGGTGGCCATGTCGAGGTTGATTTCCATTGCTTCGATGTCGATGTCGGAGGAGGCCGGGGCGATGGTCGCCGCTACGGGTTTGGCAGCGGGCGGTGCCGCTGCCGGTTGGGGCGCGGCGGCGGTGTCTTTGCCGTTCGCGGGCGGGGCGGCGGGTTTGGCGGCTGCCGCCGGTTCGTCTTGCAGCGAGAAGAAGTCGAGGGTTTCGCTTTTGGCGGCGCTGTCGTCGGCAGCGGCGGCCACGACTACGGCATCGCTGACGACGCTGTGGGTGTGTTTTGCGGCAGCGGGTTTTTCTTCGGCTTTTTCCGCTTCAACGGGCGCGGGTTCTTCGTCACTGGCGAAGAAGTCGATGACGCTGTTGTCTTCGTCGCTTACTTCGGGGGCGGCAGCGGCAGGTGCCGCCTCGGCGGCGGATTCGTCGGCGAGGCTGAGGCTGTTGAAGAAGTCGAGATCGTCATCGCCCGTGCTCTTGCTCGCGGCAGCGGTTTTTTCGGCGGCTGCTGCGGGCGGTGATGCGGGTTCGGCCTTGGCGGCAGGGGCGGGTGCGGCGGCGGGTTCGTCGCTGGCGAAGCTGATGAAGTCGAAGTCGTCGCCATCGTCGGTTGCGGAGGCAACGGGTTGTGGTGCGGGTTCGGCCTTGGCGGCAGGGGCGGGTTCGTCGCTGGCAAAGCTGATGAAGTCAAAGTCGTCATCGTCGGTTGCGGCGGCAGCGGGTTGTGGTGCAGGTTCGGCCTTGGTGGCAGGCGCGTCTTCGGCGGCGAAGCTGAGGAAATCGAGGTCGTCGTCTTCTTCCGCAGCGGCGGGTTGCGGCGCGGGTTCGGCTTTGGCCAGGCTTGGCTTGGCGGCGGGCGTTGCGGCCGGGGTTTCGTCCGCGCCGAAGTCGGGCAGGTCGAAGTCGCTGTCGTCAGCGTCTGCGGCCGCACTCGGGGTGGCGGCGGGTTCTGCGGCGGCGAAGGCTTCGAGGTCGCTGAAGAAGTCGTGTTCTTCTTCGTCCGCTGCGGCGGGTTGGGCGGCGGCAGCGGCCACCGGGGCGGGTTCTTCGTCGCCCGGCAGTTCGAGGTCTTTGAAGAAGTCGTCCGGCAGTTCTTCGGCGGAATGGGGTTCGCCGTCGTCCACGAATTTCGGGATGCCGATGTGGTCGTTCAGCTTTTCCAGTTCGGAGAGCTGGCTGTTGAGTTGTTGCAGGCCTTCGAGGTCGGCCGCGGGGTCGTGTTTTTCCGCCACGGTTTTTTTCCGGCGCGGTTTGAGTTCGCCGGCGGCCATGTCGTGCCCGGCCTTGACGCCTTCGCGTGCTTCCATTTCCGACACCATGCGGTCGATTTCGTCTTGCGAGAATTCTTCCATGCTGTCGTCGTCGTGGCGGCGGCGGCGGGTGATGAAGTAGGCGGCGGCACCACCGAGGCTGAGTACGCCCACGCCGGCAGCGGCCAAGAGCGGCAGCGGCATGCCGGTTGAGACTTTGTCGGCCGGCTGTTCTTCGACGACGGCGACCACGGGTTTGGATTCCATCGCCGGTATGGCGGGCGGGGCGGCGGGTTCGTCGGCAGCGGCGATTTCGGCGGGTTTTGCTTCAGGTGCGGGCAGGGTGGCGGGTTGTTCTTCCGGGTTTGTCGCGGCGGCGGGGGCGGCCGGAGTTTCCGCCGCATTGCCGTTGTTTGCGAGCAGGGTTTCGGTGTTGTCCAGGGTGAGCTGGTTGCCGTCCATCTGGATGTTTTCCGGCGGGAGGGCGGTTTCGGCCGGGGCGTCGTTCTGCACGAGGGCGACGGGCGGGTTTTGCGCGCCGTTTGCCGCGATGTTGTCTGCGGCGGGCGGGTTTTGCGCATTATTTGCCGCGACGTTGTCTGCGGCGGGGGCGGCAGCGGCGATTTCGTCTGTTTTGGCGGGCACTTCGGCTTTGGCAGGCGCGTTGTCCGCTTTTTTCTCTTTTTTCGCTGCTTTGTCGTTGGCGGCGATGTCGGTGTTTTTCGCCGCTCTGACCGGGGCAGGGGCGGTCGCGGCACCCGGATCGGGGATGACCAGGGTGCTGCCGACCATCAGGTTGCCCATATTGTTATGGGCAAAGGATCCCCGGTTGGCGTTGTAGATGGCGCGCATCATCTGCTGGATGGAGACATCCTCGGACGGGCGCGCGGCGTTGGCTATGGAAAAGAGGGTTTCGTTGTCGCGTACCGGGCCGTAGGTGCTGCCAACGGCGATGCTGCCGGGTTTGACATCGGACGAGTAGTAGGAATAGCGGCCGTCTTCGCTTTGTCTGCCGCGCTGTGGCTGCGGCGTGGTCTGTTTTTGCCGTGCGGCGAGGATGTCGTGTCCGCCCCAGCCTTCGTTATCCGGGCTGGCAGCGCGCAGCGGGGTGGCTTTTTTGCGTGGTGCGGGCGGCTGCTCGGCTTTGGTTTTCCTGTTTTCTTTTGTGGCAGTTTTCGGCTCGCTGCGGTCGTTATCCGCCAGCGCTTTTCTGTTGTTCAGGTTGTTGGCGGTGAAGTCGATGCCGGCGGTGTTTTCGGCCAGTTGCTGTTCCTTGGCTTCTTTCCCTTTGCCTTTCTTGCCTTTTTTGCCTTTGCCGTCTTCTGCGGGCGCTGTTTTTCCTTGCGGGACTTCCGCCAGCATGGTGCTGCCCGCGTTCGGATTGAGCGGATCCTGGTTGAAGAAGGCGGCGTATTCGCGGGTGATGGTGCTGCCGTTGCTGTTGATGGTCAGCAGGAAGTTGAGGAAGGGTTCGCGGATGCCGGTGGTGCTGGTCACACGGATGACGTAGCCCTTGCCTGCGGGCACCAGGCTGAAGCGCAGTTTCTGGTGGATGGGCAAGAGTTCGATGCCGCGCGCGCGGTAGGCCGCTGCGCTGGCGAGCTGCACGGTGGCGCCTTTGGCGGTGGCGGCATCCAGCCCGTCCACGCGGATGGTGGCGCTCATCGGCTGACCGATGCTGGAATTGACCTGGATGGGTCCCAGTCCGATGGATGCGGCGACGCTGCTGCATCCCAACCCAACTGCCAATGCAACGGCATGGCGCAAACGTGCGGGCGTTTGATTCCTGTTCATACTGTGCTCCTTCGGCCGTATGGGTATTACGGCGGTATCATAAAAACAACAATAGGATTATATGCAGCCGTTGCTTTACAAGCAAGTAATCTTTTCCACAGTTTATGGCAATTCTGCGGCAAGGTGGCGGCAGACGGCGTCGCCGATGGCGGCGGTGCCTGCCGCCTGTTGCCCGGCTGCGACAAGATCGGCGCTGCGCACGCCGGCGGCGATGCTGTTTTCTACTGCTGCTTCGAGCAGGCGGGCAAGGTTTTCTTCGTGCAGGCTGTGGCGCAGGAGCATGGCGAGCGAGAGCAGCATGGCGTAAGGGTTGGCGATGCCTTTGCCCGCGATGTCGGGAGCGGAGCCGTGCACGGGTTCAAAAAGGCCGACGCCGTCTGCGCGCAGCGAGGCGGAGGGCAACAGGCCGATGGAACCGGTCAGTTGCGAGGCTTCGTCGGAGAGGATGTCGCCGAAGAGGTTGCCGGTGACGATGACGTCGAATTGGCGCGGGTTACGCACCAGCTGCATGGCGGCGTTGTCCACGAGCAGGTGGGTGAGGGTCACGTCGGGGAAGTCGGCGGCGGTTTCCGTCACGACGTCGCGCCACAGTTGCGAGCTTTCCAGCACGTTCATTTTGTCGATGGAACAGAGGCGTTTTTGCCGCACCTGCGCGGCGGTGAAGGCGACGCGCGCGATGCGGCGCACTTCGCTTTCGCTGTACCGCAGGGTGTTGAAACCCTCGCGTTCGCCCGCGTCGTTCGTGCCCAAGCCGCGCGGCTGACCGAAGTAGATACCGCCGGTGAGCTCGCGCACGATGAGGATGTCCAGCCCGCGCACGAGTTCGGCTTTGAGTGAGGAGCGTTCGGCGAGCGCGTCCAGCACCCGCGCCGGGCGCAGATTGGCAAACAGGCCGAGGTCGGCACGGATGGCGAGCAGTCCGGTTTCCGGTCGTTGAGAACGCGGCAGGTTGTCCCATTTCGGCCCGCCGACGCAGGCGAGCAGTACGGCATCGGCGGCGCGCGCTTTGGCGCGGGTCTCCGCCGGGTAGGGTTCGCCTGTCGCTTCCACCGCGCAGCCGCCGAGCAGGGCGGTGTCGAGGGTTACGGCCAGTCCGGCACGCGCTTGCAGCAGGCGCAGCACTTTTTCCGCTTCCGCCATGATTTCCGGACCGATACCGTCGCCGGGCAGTAACAAGATGTTCTTCATATATATGTGTCTCCTCAGTTTTCCTCAGAATGCCCCGCATATAACCACGGGAAGCGCTGTTTGTGCCGTTCCTCGAAGGCGCGGATGTCGGCGGCGTGTTGCAGGGTCTGGCCGATGTCGTCCAGCCCGTAGTAGAGCGCGTGTTTGCGGAACGCATCCACGCTGAACGGATAGCTGGCCGCGCCGCAGCGTATCCGCTCGGCGTCCAGATCGACGCTGATGCTCACCGTCTCCGCCGCCTGCGTCGCCGCAAACAGCGCTTCGGCGGTGGCTTCATCCACTTGCGCGGGCAGAACGCCGTTTTTGAAGCAGTTGCTGTAAAAGATGTCGCCGAACGATGGCGCAATCACCGCGCGGAAGCCGTATTCATCCAGTGCCCACACCGCGTGTTCGCGCGAGGAGCCGCAGCCGAAATTCGCCCCGGCAAGCAGGAATTTTGCGCCCTGGTAGCGCGCTTCGTTCAGCACGAAGGCGGGGTTGGGTGCGCGATCGGGCAGGTAGCGCCAGTCGTCGAAGAGGTACTGCCCGAAGCCGCTTTTTGTGATGAGTTTCAGGTATTGCTTCGGCAGAATCGCGTCGGTGTCGATATTGCTGCGGTAAAGCGGCGCGAGTACGCCGCTTTCGGTGGTAAATGCCTTCATAAAAGCTCCCTCACGTCAACGAAATGTCCCGCCACGGCCGCCGCTGCCGCCATCGCCGGGCTGACCAGATGCGTGCGCGCGCCCTGTCCCTGCCGCCCCTCGAAATTGCGGTTCGAGGTGGAAGCGCAACGTTTACCCGCACTGAGGCGGTCGGCGTTCATCGCGAGACACATTGAGCAGCCGGGCGAACGCCATTCAAAGCCCGCTTCCATGAATATACGGTCTAACCCTTCCGCTTCCGCTTGTGCTTTTACCAACCCGGAACCCGGCACGACCAGCGCCGTTTCAATGCCGCTGGCCACGTGTTTGCCGGCGACGATCTGCGCTGCAACGCGCAAATCCTCGATGCGCGCATTGGTGCAGGAGCCGATGAAGACGGCATCCAGCGGCACTTCGCCAATCGCCTGTCCCTCGCGCAGCCCCATGTAGGCCAGCGCGCGCGCGTAGGCATCGCGCTGGTTGGCGTCGCGCGCGTCATCGAGATGCGGCACACGCCCGCCGACATCGATGACCATTTCCGGCGAGGTGCCCCAGCTCACCTGCGGCGCAATCGCCGCCGCATCGAGCAGCACCTCGCGATCGAACACCGCATCATCATCGCTGACCAAGGTGCGCCAGTAGGCTTCCGCCTGCGCCCACAGCGCGCCCTGCGGCGCAAACGGGCGGCCACGGAAATAATCCACCGTCTTGTCATCGACCGCGACCATCCCGGCGCGCGCGCCCGCCTCAATCGACATATTGCACATCGTCATCCGCCCTTCCATCGACAGCGCCCGCACCGCGCTGCCGGCAAATTCCAGCGTGTAGCCCGTGCCGCCCGCCGTGCCGATGGTGCGGATGACCGTCAGCATCAAATCCTTGGCGAACACGCCAGCGGGCATTTCGCCTTCGATGCGGATACGCATCGCCTTCGTCTTCTTCTGCGGCAGGCACTGCGTGGCGAGGACGTGTTCCACCTCGCTCGTGCCGATGCCGAAGGCCAGCGCGGCGAACGCGCCATGTGTGGACGTATGCGAATCGCCGCAGACCACCGTCATGCCGGGCAGGGTCAGACCCTGTTCCGGTCCGACCACGTGGACAATCCCCTGCCGCCGGTCGAGGCGGTCAAAGAGACGCACCCCGAACTCGGCACAATTTTTTTCCAGCGCCTCCACCTGCGCGCGGGCGACGGGATCATCAATGCCGCGCTCCGGATGCAGCGTCGGCACATTGTGATCCGGCACCGCCTGAATGGAGGCAGTGCGCCACGGTGCGCGTTTTGCCTTGCGCAGACCGTCGAACGGCTGCGGCGAGGTCACCTCGTGCACCAGATGCCGGTCAATATAGAGCAGCACCTGCCCCGCCTCCTCGCGCACTACATGCGCCTGCCACACCTTGTCGTATAACGTTTGCCCTGACATGAAAAAACCTTCTTATCTTGTTATCTGAGTGGGAGATCCCGGCACACGCCGCCCGGTAGTCGTTCAAGGCATAAATCACGCCGGACTCCGCACGCAATGTTTTATAACACTTTAAAAAACGGGGCGTTACGCCAAGGCCCCGGTCGGCTGCCACCGTTCCCGGGACCAAAGGGTACGCCGCAAGAAGAGTTTATCATTGCCGCCTGCCTGCTGATAAACAGGCTGCATCGGCAAGTCGTTACCGCCGCCTTCCGCGAGCGGTGCGGTATTCATTCTGCCCAGCGCACGATGTCCGACAACGGGCGGCGCGGTTTCGCACTGATGTCGCGGGCGCGGTAGCCAAACGTCACGGCGACGGACACGCCGTAATCCGCCGTATCCAGCAGCCCTTCCTCGCTGAGGATGCGGTTCACGGCTTCGTAGTCCATACCTTCGATCGGGCAGGAATCGATGCCGAGCATCGCCGCGCCGGTCATCATGTTGGCGAGGGCGATGTAGGTCTGCTTGCAGGCCCAGTCGAAGAGGGCGCGTTCGTCGTCGGCGATGCGCAGGTCGTGGGTCTGGAAATTTTTATAGGCTTCAAGTGTCTGCGGCACCTGTTCGGGCGGGATGCCGCGTCTGGCGATGACTTCGCGGAAAAAGGCGGTGTCGTAGCGGGCGTGTTTTTTGGCGAGGAGGATGACGAAGTGGCTGGCATCATCCAGCGTGTTGCGCGTCCCCCAGGCGACGGGCTTGATTTTGGCGCGCAGGGCGCGGTTCTGCACGACGATGAAACGCCACGGCTCGGAGCCGACCGAGCTCGGCGAGAGGCGGGCGCATTCGAGGATGGTGGCGAAATCGTCGGCGCTGATGGTGCGCGCGGGGTCGTAGTAGCGGGTGGCGGCGCGGCGGCGGAAGATGTCGAGCGTTTGTTCGCGGGTCAGGATCATGGGATTCTCCGGTGGGTATTAAAGCAAGATAAGGTTACGGCATCGGGCGGGCGACGGCCTGCACGGCGGCCAGTTGTGCCGGATTCAGGCCGGTATGGGCGCCGATGCGCAGATGGGCGGCCAGTTGCCCGGCCACGCCGTCCATCGCCGCCAGCGCGGCGATGGTGACGATTTCCCGCTCCTGATGTTGCAGGCGGTCATCGGCAAAGATGTCGCCGAACAGGTGCGCTTTCAGGTAACGGTCGATGTGCGGCGAGAAGGTAAAGAGCGGCCCGCCGACCGGCTGCCCGGCCAGCGCGGTTTGCACTTCCGTGCCGATCACGGTCATGTCCACGGCGGGGATGGCGGCGGCGGGGCGGCCGGGGGCGGTGCTTTTGCCCGCCGCCTGCCGCGCTTCGACGGTCGCGAGCAGGGTGGCAAGCGCGTTCAGGCTGCGCGGGAAACCGCAGTAGGCGTAGAGCTGTTCCAGCGCGCTTTTGCTTTCTTCCACCGTCAGCGCGGCGTGGTCGAAGGCGTCATCAAGCGCGGCGGCCAGTGCCGCCTGATCGCCGCGCGCGGTGGCGGCGGCAAGGCGGGCGAGGGCGGTTTGTTTGGCGGTGAGGTTCATGGGCGGCTCCGGGTTTACAGGGCGTTATAAGCGGCGTCATCGACCGGTTCACACCACTCTGTGCTGGCGCCTGCTTTCGGCACGGTCACGGAAAGATGCGAGAACCAGCCGTCTTTCGTCGCCCCGTGCCAGTGCTTGACCCCGGCGGGGATATTGACGGTGTCGCCGGGGCGCAGGCGGCGCGCGGGCCCGCCCGCTTCCTGATACCAGCCTTCGCCCGCCGTGCAGAGCAGGATTTGCCCCGCGCCGTGGTGGATGTGCCAGTGGTTGCGGCAGGCGGGGGCGAAGGTAACGTTATGCACGGCGGCATCGCCCTCGGCGAGGGTGGCGAGATAGCTGCTGCCGCTGAAATATTGCGCGTAAGCGGTGTTTTCTGCGCCTTGCGGGAAGATTTGCGGGAAGGACATGGTTTTTCCTCGGTTATGGGTGGAAGCGGCATTGTACGGCGGTGATGGCTGCTTGTTGCCGATAAGGTCTATGCGGGATTTTCATGAACGCGTGGTGCGCGACGGGCATAAAAAACCGCCCGCAGGCGGCGCAGGGCGCTTGATCCGGCAACCGCGCCGCCCGGATGACAACCGCCTCCATATGGTCGCCTCTTGTCGGCAGTGATAAAAATGCAGCGATGGGTGATAGCGGAATGTGGTTATATGTCCCTCCATTTCCGCTGAGAAGGAGGGTTCATGAGCGATAAAAAAGAAGGCAAAAGTTTCCGCTGGTATTTTCGCGACAGGCAGCGCGGCTATTTTGTGGTCTGCATTATCGTGCTGGTCTTGATGGGCTTGATACCTTTTCCCGTGATCATGAAAGAATCGAAGATGGGTAATGCTTTTTCCAGCGGGATAATCTTTTCCGTTCTTTGTTTTGGCTTTGCTTTTGCCGTTTATTTTTTGCATTTGAGCCGCTGGGCGGCTTCTGTTTCCCGCAAGCCGGAATATGTGGCTTTTGATGCCGGGGGATTTTCCTTTTATTTCTATAAAAGGGCGGAGCGGATACGGTGGGAAGATATTGAGAAGATAGAGTTTGTTCAGATTTACCATCACCGGATGCGCTGCTATGCGCGGATCGTCGTGCATGACAGATGGGAGAATCAGGCTGATTTTGATACGACGGAAATCCGTAGAGAATCTCCGAGGATGTTTTATTTGATGATCATCATCTTCTTGCCCATTATGGTGATCAGGCCATCGGCTGAATTTTTAATGCTTGTTCTGATGCCGATGTTACTGGTTATTGTCCTGCTGGTCATGGTGGGCGCTGTGATTTACGGTCTTTCGCTTTCCGAGTGGGAGAAAAAACATTATTTGCCCAAAGTGGCCAAAGAAATCCGGGAGGCGATTATTTATTACGGACAGGGCGATCTCATTCGCTATCGCGATGTGCGTGGGAAGCAAAGCGTATAATCCCGCCATTCCCCCACGGCTTCCCCCTTATGCACGTCCACGTCCCCCTCGCTGCCTTGACCGCGCCGCTGCGCGACCTGCTTGCCTACCGCGACCGTCCGCAGCTTTTCGCCCTGCTGATTTATCAGGCCATCACCACCACTGGTTTTACCCTGCTCATCCCGCTCGTTTCCGTGCATTTTGTCGGCGATGTCGGCATGGCGGCGGCGACAGTCGGCATGGCGCTCGCCCTGCGGCAGATCAGCCAGCAGGGGTTGACCTTCATCGGCGGGATGCTCGCCGACCGCTACGGCCTGAAACCGGTGCTTTGTTCCGGCCTCATCATCCGTGCCGTCGGCTTTTTCATGCTCGGTTTTGCGACGACGCTGCCAGTCTTCTTCACCGCGCTGCTTTTCACCGGCCTCGGCGGGGCGCTGTTTGATGCGCCGTTCCAGGCGGCGACGGTCGCCATGACCCGCCCGGACGAACGCCGCCAGTTTTATCTGATTGCCAACTACCTCACCGGCCTCGCTTCCACGATCGGCCCGCTGCTTGCCATCGCCCTGCTCGCCATCGGCTTTCACGCGGTGGGGATTGCCGCCGGCGGCTGTTTCCTCGCCAACGTTTTCGTCGCGCTGCGCTATTTCCCGGATACGCGCCAACAGGCGGCAGCGGCGGCGGGTGATGACGACGGCACCCCGCATCTGCGCAGTCTGCTGCGTGATCGCGCTTATCTGCACTTCGTCGCCATCCTCTGCGGCTACTGGTTCGTGGTGATGCAGGTCAACATCAGCTTCCCGCTGCTCGCCGAAGCGCTCACCGGCACGAAGGCCAGCGCCGGGCTGTTTTATACGTACAGCTCCGTCCTCACCCTCCTCCTGCAATATTTCCTCGTGCGCCGCCTGCAACGCCATTTCGCCAGCCACCAACTGCTGATTGCGGGGACACTGGTGATGACGCTGGGCACGTTTCTGCTCGGCACGTCGCCGAATTTCGCCGTCTTCCTGCTCTGGATCAGCGTCTATACCCTCGGCTACCTCACCGCCCGCCCGATGCTCGATATTCTCGTCGCCCACCTTGCCCACCCGCGTGCGCTGGGATTGTACGTCGGCTTCAGCGCGGTCAGCATCGGCCTCGGCGGCGGGCTCGGCAACTTCATCGGCGGCTGGTTGTACGACCTCGGCAAGGCACACGACCTGCCGCTCCTGCCGTGGTGCGTCTTCGCCGCCGTCGGCGTCGCCACCGCCTGGCAACTCGCGCGTTATTTCAAAAAACACCCGCAGGCGGTGACACAATAATCCCGCCCGCCGTGATACATTGCCCCTTTCCCCCGTACCGGACACCCCATGAAACCAGAGAACAACATCATCGTCATTTTCGGCGCCTCCGGCGATCTCACCCGCCGCAAGCTCATCCCCGCCCTCTACCACCTCTTCAAAAACAACCAGTTGCCGGAACAGTTTGCCGTCCTCGGCGCGAGCCGCAGCGAGCTGGATGACGCCTCATTCCGCGACGCCATGCGGCAGAACCTCATCGAAAAAGAAAACGCGGGCGGGCAGACGCTGGATGATTTCTGCACCCGCCTCTACTACCAACCGCTCAACACCGCCGACCGCGACGATTACGGCAAACTCGTGCCGCGTCTTGATGCCCTGCACGCCGAATACCAGACCGGTGGCAACACCCTCTACTATCTTTCCACCCCGCCCAGTCTCTACGGCATCATCCCCGCCTGTCTCGCCGCACACGGCCTGAACAGCGAAAATCACGGCTGGAAACGTCTCATCGTGGAAAAACCCTTTGGCTACGATGCCAAAACCGCGCGCGAGCTGGACGCAACCATCCACCACGACTTCCTCGAACACCAGATTTACCGTATCGACCACTACCTCGGCAAAGAAACCGTGCAGAACCTGCTGGTGCTGCGCTTCTCCAACGGCCTGTTCGAGCCGCTCTGGAACCGGAACTACATCGACTACGTGGAAATCACCGCCGCCGAAACCATCGGCGTGGAAAACCGGGGCGGCTACTACGACGGCTCCGGAGCGGTGCGCGACATGTTCCAGAACCACCTCCTGCAAATCCTGGCGATGGTGGCGATGGAACCGCCCGCGCTGATCGATGCCGACTCCATGCGTGACGAAGCGGCGAAAGTCCTGCACAGCCTGCATCCGCTCGATGCCGAATACCTGAAAAACAACCTCGTCCTCGCCCAATACGGCAAAGGCGAAATCAATGGCCGGGCGGTTCCCGGCTACCGTCAGGAAAAAGGCGTCGCCCCGGACAGCAGCACCGAAACCTACATGGCGCTGCGCCTGCAAATCGATAACTGGCGCTGGAGCGGCGTACCCTTCTACATCCGCACCGGCAAATACCTGCCGCTGCGCTTCACCGAAGTCGTCATCCACTTCAAAACCACGCCGCACCCCGTCTTCAACCAGCGCGCGCCGGAAAACAAACTCATCCTCCGCATCCAGCCGGACGAAGGCATCGCCATGCGCTTCGGTCTGAAAAAACCGGGCGCGGGCTTCGAATCCGAAGAAGTGGCGATGGATTTCCGCTACGCCGACCTCGCCAACAACAATGTCCTCACCGCTTACGAACGCCTCCTGCTCGATGCGATGAAAGGCGACGCCACCCTGTTTGCGCGTACCGACGCCGTGCACGCCTGCTGGAAATACGTCCAGCCCATCCTCGATTACAAGGCGAACCGGGGCGCCATCGCCAGCTACGAACCCGGCAGCTGGGGTCCGGTTGAAGCGGACAAAATGATTGCGCGCAGTGGCCGCGTCTGGCGGCAGCCGAGAAAAGCCTGAGACAAGAGGTATCGCCCATGCAAAGCACCCACATCCACGCCGACAGCGATGCCCTCGTCGCCCACATCGCCGCCGAACTCGCCGCTATCAGCCACCGCCCGGCGGCGCAGCACATCGCCCTCTCCGGCGGCAGCACCCCCAAACAACTCTACCGCCTGCTCGCCGGCGAACCGTGGCGCGGGCGCGTCAACTGGGCGAACCTGCACCTGTGGTGGGGGGACGAACGCTGCGTCCCGCCGCAAGACCCCGAAAGCAACTACGGCGAAGCCGGACGCCTGCTGCTCGCCCACGTCCCCGTGCCCGCCGCCTACATCCACCGCATGCGCGGCGAAGCCGACCCCGCCGCAGAACGCGCCCGCTACGCCGCCGACATCGCCGCCCATATCCCCGATGGCCGCTACGACTGGATTCTCCTCGGCATCGGCGACGACGGCCACACCGCCTCCCTCTTCCCCGGCGCGACCGACTACGCGAGCGAAGGAACCGTTGCCATCGCCCGCCACCCGCAGAGCGGGCAAATCCGCCTGACCCTGACCGCGCCGCTCATCATGCGCGGCAAACGCCTCAGCTACCTCGCGACCGGCAGCGGCAAAGCCGCCATCCTCAAACAAATCGCCGCCGGCGCGGACTACCCCGCCGCCCGCATCCGTGCCACAGACGGCACGACCGAGTACCACCTCGATCATGCCGCAGCGGCGCAACTGTCATAACCACCCATCCACCAATCCACAACAGGAGCAGACATGCCAAAAGCAGACATCGGTGTCATCGGCCTTGCCGTCATGGGCCAAAACCTCATCCTCAACATGAACGATCACGGCTACCACGTCGTTGCCTATAACCGCACCACCGCCAAAGTGGACGAATTCCTGCAAGGTGCGGCCAAAGGCACCCACATCAGCGGTGCGCACAGCATCCCGGAACTCGTGGAAAAACTGAAAAGCCCGCGCATCATCATGCTCATGGTGCGCGCCGGCGACGTGGTGGACCAATTCATCGACCAGCTTGTCCCCCACCTCGCCCCCGGCGACATCATCATCGATGGCGGCAACTCCCATTACCCCGATACCACCCGCCGCGTCCATGCCCTGCGCGACAAAGGCATCCGCTACGTCGGCGCCGGCGTCTCCGGCGGTGAAGAAGGCGCGCGCCACGGCCCTTCCATCATGCCGGGCGGCGATATCGAGGCCTGGCCGCACATCAAACCCATCCTGCAAGCGATTGCTGCCAAAACCCCGGACGGCGAACCCTGCTGCAACTGGGTTGGCGCCGATGGCGCGGGGCACTTCGTGAAAATGGTGCACAACGGCATCGAATACGGCGACATGCAGCTCATCTGCGAGGCCTACCACATCATGAAAGACGGCCTCGGCCTCGATTACGACACCATGCACCGTGTCTTTACCGAGTGGAACAAAACTGAACTCGACAGCTACCTCATCCAGATCACCGCCGCCATCCTCGCCTACAAAGACACCGACGGCAGCCCGCTGGTCGAACACATCCTCGACACCGCCGGGCAAAAAGGCACCGGCAAATGGACCGCCATCAACGCCCTCGACCACGGCATCCCGCTCACCCTCATCAGCGAAGCCGTCTTCGCGCGCAGCATATCCGCCGCCAAAGATGCACGTGTGGCCAACGCCGCCCACTTCCCGCGCCCCGCCGCCCGCTTCGACGGCGACAGCGCCACCTGGACAGAAGCCCTGCGCAAAGCCCTGCTTGCCGCCAAAATCATCTCCTACGCCCAGGGCTTCATGCTCATCCGCGAAGCCTCCGAACAACACGGCTGGCACATCGACTACGGCGCGACCGCCATGCTGTGGCGCGAAGGCTGCATCATCCGCAGCCGCTTCCTCGGCGACATCCGCGACGCCTACGCGCAAGACCCCAACCTTACCTTCCTCGGTACCGCGCCCTACTTCCGCACCATCCTGCAACAAAACCTCGCCGACTGGCGCAAAGTTGCCGCCGCCGCCATCAGCCACGGCATCCCCGTGCCGTGCATGACCTCGGCGCTGACCTTCCTCGACGGCTACACCAGCGCACAACTGCCTGCCAACCTGCTGCAAGCCCAGCGCGATTACTTCGGCGCGCACACCTACGAACGCACCGACCAACCGCGCGGCAAATACCACCACACCAACTGGACCGGCACCGGCGGCGATACCGCTTCGACCACCTACGACGCTTGAGATGTTTGTTTTAGCTCTAGGCAAAAAAGCCGCCTTGCGGCGGCTTTAATAAAATTCTAAAAATCTTGGGTATTAGAATGACAACAGTATATGAACAATATAAAAAAGAAATGATAGAAAAGATAGACAGTTGTAAAACTGACTTTAAGTATCAACCTATTTTGTTTATAGGATCTGGATTCTCAAAAAGATATTTAAATGGTCCAAATTGGATTGAATTATTACAAGAGATGACCAAGATATGCCCTAATATAAAAAGAGACTTTCCATATTATCAGCAGAAAAAACATAGTGATCTAGCGGCGGTAGCTTCAGATTTTGTGAAATTTTTTAGAACTTGGGCATGGAAAGATAAAGGGAAATTTCCAGAGAAACTTTTTTCTCTTGATGTCCCTGAAGATGCTTATTTAAAGTATAAGGTTAGTAATTTATTTACTGAGCTGATTGATAATAATGGCTCTTTAAATCATTTGTCTGAAGAATATCATGAAGAACTAATGAACCTAAAACAGATATGTCCACAAGCTATTATTACTACTAATTATGATACTTTCTTGGAAGATAAAGTTTTTACTGAATATGCTCCCGTCGTAGGGCAAAAAATCATTACTGATATCTTATGGGATGTAGGGGAAATTTATAAAATCCATGGATGTGCTAGAGAATATTCAAGCCTTGTCCTAACAAAAGAAGATTATGTTAGGTTTAATAAAAGTTCTAAGTATCTAGCAGCTAAATTACTTACTTTTTTTCTTGAACATCCAATTATCTTTATTGGTTATAGTGCAGCAGATGAGAATATAAAAAATATATTATCTGATGTTAACCTGGCTTTGGGATACAATGGTAGATTGATGCCTAATATGTTTTTTATAAGATGGGAAAAAGATCTTGACGGGAACAAATCATATCCACGCGAATGTTCTATTTCTCTATCAGAAGGTGTAGATTTTAGGATAAACAATATATCAGCAAGAGACTATAATTGGATATTTAAAGCATTTAAAAATATAAATTTAATAGATAATTTTAATCCTAAGATTTTGCGAGCATTACAATCTAGACAATATAAGCTGATTCGAGAAGACATTCCTAAGAGCAAAATACAGGTTAATTATGAGTATTTAACTTCATACTCTAATGCTGATGGTGGAACTCTCGTGAAGTTATATGGGATTGCGGATGCTGCTACAGTTGCTGCTATGAGCGCAAACTTTCCTTATACACTTACTGTTTTAGCTAATAGACTTGGTTATAAAAGCTGGCATGGAGCTAACAAATTAATAGAAAAAATTAAAAAAGATAATAATGGTTTTGATATAAAAGCATCAGATAATATCTATCATGTCTGTATATTACAGCTAAATAACTGCCATTTATATTCAGAGGCTGCCTTGCAATTACTTGAAAAAGTCAAAAATAATCTGCCTTATACATTGGAGGAAAACCCAGTTTAGCCATAATAATAAAATTAACCCATTTCTCTGTCCTATCTAAATCCTGTCTCAACTAAATTACGTCCCCATGAAAACCCTCCTCCTCACCAGCCTCCTCCTGCTCACCGCTTGCGCCCAACAGCCGACGTCCACCGCCGCCCGGCATGACACGCACGGCAACCACATCGGCATCTCGAACGAAAGCGGCGACACCGAGTTGTACGGCAGCATTGGTATCCGCGCCAAAGCCAGCAAATAGGACCTTTCCATGACACGCAGTCAGCAAAACATCGCCCCCATCACCCCCGAAGGAAACCCCGTGAACACCAATAACAGCCTCCCCCCGAAAAAAAGCAGAGCCCCGCTCTTTATCCTGTTCTTCAGCGCTGCCATCGTTTTCACCCTGCTGCTGATGTCCGGCGGCAGCATGTATACCGTGGATCAGGGTGAGCGCGGCGTCGTCCTCCATTACGGCGAAGTGAGCAAAGTGGCCGAACCCGGCCTGCATTTCAAAATGCCCTACATTGACCGTGTCGTGCGTATCCCGGTGCGCACCACCACCGGCAGCATGAAAGACGTGTTCGCCTATTCCAGCGACCAGCAACCGGCGCACATTACCCTTTCCGTGACTTTTTCCATCACCGAAGACGGCGTGGAAGCGCTCTACACCCAGTTCGGCAAAACCGAGAATCTCTACGAGCTGGCGATTACCCCTATCGTCAAACAAGAGCTGAAAACCGTCTTCGGCCAGTTCACCGCCATCCGCTCCGTGTAGCACCGCGAAGAGCTGAACAACCGCAGCAAGGATGCCATCGTGAATGCGCTCGCCAAATACCCCTACCTGCGCATCGCCAGTGTGCAGATAGAAAACGTCGATTTCTCTGATGCTTACGAGCAGACGATTGAAGACCGCATGAAAGCGGAGGTGGAAGTCGAGCGTTACAAACAAAACCTCGAACGCGAACGTATCGAAGCGCAAATCGCCGCCACCCGCGCCCAGGGGCTGGCCGATGCGCAGATCAAAGCGGCGGAAGCCGAAGCCAAGGCGATCGAACTGCGCTCGAAAGCGGAAGCGGATTCCATCAACACCAAAGGCGAAGCCCTGCGCAAGAATCCGGAAATCATCCGCCTGATGCAGGCGGAACGATGGAACGGCGTCCTGCCGCGCACCATGCTGCCGGGCGGCAGTGTGCCGATGCTGACCCTGCCGGCGGAAGAACAGCCGTGAGGGACAGGCGGGGCGGCGGCAAGCCGCCCCGTTTTTCTTGTGCCCACGGCCTCCGGTTACGCGCCAAAGCCCCGGAAACGACCTGCCGTAGCGCGGGCTTCCGCCCGCCATTCACGCGGCGGCGGGCGGAAGTCTGCCCTGCGCCCGCCAAGCGGCGTAAATACCGGGTTTGTAGAGACGTTGCAGGCAACGTTCCATGCCAATCCCAAGAAGTAAAACAAAGTTCGTAGGGTGGGCTTCAGCCCACCATTGATATTGTCGCGGCAAACAGCGGTTCTTGTAGAGACGTTACCTGCAACGTTTCAAAATCGAAAACGTGCGGTTCTCCCGCTTTTTGCGTTCTTACCAAGAACGCAAAAGGCAGGCTGCGCCTGCCCGATGGGCTGAAGCCCATCCTACGCCCGCCCTGCGTTGTGTTTTGGTGCCGCCCGGCGGTTTGTGTTTGCCCCCCGATACGCAAAAAGGCAGGCTGCGCCTGCCCGATGGGCTAAAGCCCATCCTACGTCCGCCAGGCGGCGTAAATACCGGGTTTGTAGATACTTTTTCTGATTTCGTCATACCGCCTAAGTGTACAGCGAAAGCTGTACATGGCTGAAACAATAGCACATTCCCATTATGTATGTGCAAGGTTTGTGTTTGGTTTGGTTTTCTCGACAATGTTTTTGACCTCTTCGTCGCTACCGCAGAATACGTCGATCTCAAACACATAGTGGTAGAGCTTGCTGTATCCGTTCAGCGGATTATTCGGGGATTTCAGTATATGGAATTCATGCAGCTGTCCTCGCGGACCTTTGATATTTTTCTTGTTGCTGTGTATGGCTTTTTGTACCCGTTCGGCTGATGCTTTGTTTTCCGGTAGCCCAAGGGCTTCGTTGGCAAAGCGCATAAAAATCCGGGGCGAGACCACGGCGATTACGTCACGGCCTTTGTAGGTAACTTTTTGCACCATGCCGCTCGATTCGTTGATGACGAAACTCTTGTCGAGGATTTTTGCCCGGCACCAGGTAAAAAATCGTTCGTCCAGGTTGTTGTCCGGCGTAGCGCCTATGGCTTCTGCTGATGTGGTCACCGCTGTTTGGGGTGCAAGCGGTTTTTTCGCTGTTCTTTTCTGCTCGTTACGCGTCAGTCCCGTTTTGACGGCTACGTTTTTTTCGGATTTTGTGTCCTTTTCTGCCAACGTTGTTGTCGGAGCCTTGACCGGTTTTGCCGTCGGCACATCGTCAATGATGTCATCGTCATCTGTTGCCACCATCTCAGAGGCGTCCGGTGTTATTACACCTGCAGAAAATACTGCTGTGGCCTGTATGGTTGCCGCTTCCGGTAAGGGGGTATCGCCAGGGGTGTCACCTGTGGCTGTTTGGGGAATGGCGGCTGTCCGGATAGCTGGGGTTGTGCCGCTATCATTGGCACCCGTGTCGCTCTGCCTAGTCGTTTTTGCCACAGATACAGTTTTTTCTTCGCGATAGTCGCCTTCTGGTCTGACCAGAGGGTCATCATCGGCGGATGCAGGCATAACGCTGTTGTCATCAATGGTAACAGGCGGGATGCGCGTCTTTTCATCTGTTGCCGTCTGGTCGTGATGCACTTTGCCTGTTGCAGCACTCTTCGCGGTATTCCCCCCTGTTTCAGGCAGAGGTACGTGTTCGTCATCCAGATAGTCTTCAAAGCTGTCATCTTCGGTAAGAGGCACAGGCGTAATCGCTCGTCCGTCGCCTGTTGCAGCGCTTTTGTCGTATTGCCCTCCTGTTACAGGTGGCGTAAATGCGGGTTCGCCTGTTACAGATTGTGTGACTTTTGTTGTCCCTATCCCGGGCTCGGCGTTTTTGCCTGCAACTTCGCTGACACTGCCACCAAACGGCTGTGGAAGAACGCGAAAGAGTTTGTCGCTTGCAAATTTCAGTACGCTGAAGGTCTGTGCCTTGTCCTGCCAGACGCGGCGAATGTAATGGATGCTCTGCCCCGTACCCGGGTTGGTTTCGGCAAAACCGTATTCTTGCAGGATGTCAAAGACGCGGTTGTTGTCGTGGGGAATATCGGTCTGTCCTTGTGCGGCCAAGGTTTCGCGCAGCGTATCGGCAAGCGTTTTGCTGACAATGTAGGTCGCACGCATGTCGGCCGAGGTATAGACGTTGCCATTGCTTTTGTTGATGACAAAGTGGTTGTCGGCCAAAAGCTGCCGCAGTTGTGTCATCAGGCGTTCGCCAATGTTTTCGAGATACGCACCCGGGAATTTACGCGTTGGGCTGTGAGCCAGACTTTGTCCAGTTGAGGCTCTGTCGGCAGCACGAATGATGTCGCCGATACTACCTGCATGGGTATCGTCATCATGCAGGTAGGCCATGAGCTCTTGCATGATGTGCAGTTGCGTCATCAGAAAATCCAGGCCGATGGCCGGAAAAATTCGCGCAGCGAACGCCAGCCCGATTTGGGTGTGCAGGGCATGGTATTTGGCAGACTGGAAGTGCAGGCGGTAGTAACCCTCTTGCGGCAGTTGCTGCGCGAAGGGATCGAAGGCGCGGCCTTTGTCGGTCTCGAAGCGGCAGAGGGTAAGGCGTTTGCCGATATCATGCAGGAGCACGCCGGCGAAGACGGCATAGGTCCACACCTGTCGCTGTTTTTCTTGTTCTTCTTGCGCTGCCATTTGCGGCAGCTTGTACTGGCGGCGCAGGCTGAGGGCGTATTCGAGGACTTCGAGGGTATGAATGAAGAGACCGCCGGGGACAGCATGGTGATGCGCTTGCGAAGCCGGCATCAGTTGTACCACTTCGGCGAAGCGGTCGATCACGTCTTGATAGAGGATTTGATAGCGGACATCGTCAATTTGTACGATGCGTTTGATATTGCGCAGACGGTTTTGTTGCCCGGTCAAGGCAATCAGACCGGCGGCATCGAGTATCGGCAGGCGGTTAAAATCCAGTGCCCCGTAATCATCGGGGCCAATTTTTTTGGCAAAGAGTTGACTAAAGCGCTCACGCTGCCGGGCGAAGATTTTCATGGTGCCGCTGCCTGTCGTCCATAAATATCAACGCGACTATCGATCCAGTCCTGAATTAAATCCGTGGAAGGATAGGCCTCGGCGTTAGGTCGGCAGCGAATTTCGAGATGGCGGTTGCGGCTGAGAAAATCGGCCAATGATTCTTCCAGTGCGTCCCAGATGGCGACATTGCGCCTGCTGTCGTCTTTGGCTTTGGCGACGACGCGATAACGGAAGCATTCCAGCTCGGTGATGAAGCGGCGGATGGCTAGGTTCAATTTTCTTGGCGTCGCCTGCGGATAGATGATGTCCAGTTCACTGAGGAAGGGTTCGAGTTGTGCCTGCGGCAGGTGATCGCGCTCGACGGCAAGGTTGTCAAAGCCGCCATAGTGGTCAAGCAATGTGTGGATGACGGGGTCGAAGCGCTCGATGGCCTGTCGGTAGAGTGGTGCGAGGTCGTCGGTGGTCATCGCTGTTCCTTTAAGCCTTTAAGGCCGTTAAAAACCGTTAAGCCCTTGAACACCTTTCTGCCCCTGGGCTTTACCTTTTCCTTTGCCGTTACACACCCGCCCCATTGGGCGGGTGTTCCTTTACGGCTAGGAACCGTTCGCCATTCTAGGCCGCAGGCGCTTTAGGCCTTTACGAAATTGGCGCTTTTTATCCCGCTAATTTTTACCAATTAAACGGACAGCCGACTTGCCACCCATAAAAATGATGCCAACTTCACATCCACGGAGAGGCAATGTCACCGGTTCGCAAGTTTCCCACCATTGTGCTGGCCGCCTGCATGGCGACTGCCGCTGCGCAAACCTTTTACGGCAACGGTTACACCATTATTGAAGGCATGGAAGCCGAGACCGGTGGTGATTTGCAGGCCTATGTCTTTAAAACCATTGATGCGGCTACCGTGGAAGACGGTCTGCGGCAATTGCTCAATGGCAGCGGCTGGGCACTGGCGCAACCTATCAACGCCGACCCCAACATCTGGCGGCTCTACCGTCAACCCTGGCCCGACAACAAACGCACCATCAATCCGATGCCGCTGGGCGAAGCACTCGCTTGGATCGCAGGGGATGGCTGGGCGCTGGTGGTTGACCCGGTCAACCGCCTGGTGTCCTTTGAAGTAGCTCCACGCTACGCCCGCATGCCCACCCCATCCGCTACGGATGGCGTGGGCATGACCAACTCCGTCCTTTATCCCGCATCCGGGCGGCAGACGGCTGCGCCGACTGCCGCGTCAAGCGGAACCCACGGCGAAACCACGCCCTCGGGCGCGGCCTATCCGGTCAATTACGGCGGGGTGTATGTCGATGCATCCACGCTGTCCGTCTATCCGGGCAACGCACCGTCCTCTTCTTTTCATGACAGCCGTTATGACACCACCGCTGCCTATCGCGGCGACGCGCGTGCCTACCGCCAGGACGGCGCACAAGCGGCGCCCGCACAGCCGGTCAGGCGCAGCACGGCGACAGTCCCCCAAGCGTCCGCCGCTGCAACAGGCAAAACGGCTGCGAATACCCCTGCTACAGACAACAAGGGGAAAACATCGACCATGACCAAAACCGCCAACAGCAAGACCGGCAAGAGCCGTCAAGCGGACGCGCCGACCGGGACAAAGAAGACCGCCGTTCCGGCGGACACAGGCAAGACAGTAGTTTCAGCAGGCACAGGCAAGACAGCAGTTTCAACAGGCACAGGCAAGACAGCAGTTTCAGCAGGCACAGGCAAAACAGCGCCTTCAACTGACACAGGCCAATCTCCGGCGGTCAAAACCACGGAGGGGCGTCCATGAGATTCCTCTGCTGTATCAGCGTGCTTTGTTTGCTTGCTGCCTGTTCATCCGCCCCGTCCGCCGATCCACGTCATGCCTGCACCTACCGCCAGCGTGACCTCACTGTCAGTTGGTATGAACGCAGTTATTGGTGCACGCCTGATGCCGCGCCATTACCTGCCGTTGCCGGTGGCAAACACGGACATTAAGCCATGTCGTCGTCACGCACCCTGTTATGGCTCACTCTTTTTGCAGTGACTCTCGCCGCCTGTAACGGTGAAAAAAAGAGCAGCAAAAAAAGCGATAGCGGCTATACCGATGACAGCGGCAGACAAACCGCCACGGATGACGAGTCGTATGGCAGCGTGGGGACGAACCCGGCCATTAGCGTGAGCGGCAAAATGGCAGACCGACGCAGGCAGCTTGCACCGCGCATCAACAAAGTGGCACGTCAGGTCGGTGCAGACCCGTATTTTGTCCACGCCATTATCACCCAGGAATCCGCTTACAAGCCCAATGCCAAATCTCATGCCGGTGCCATGGGGCTGATGCAGCTGATGCCGGGCACCGCCCGTCGCTTCAGTGTCAGTAGTCCATATGACATTGAGCAGAACGTCAGAGGTGGCAGTACCTATCTCAAATGGCTACTGGGAGAGTTCGGTACACACCGGCTGGCTGCTGCCGGTTATAACGCCGGGGAAGGCAATGTGCGCAAATACGGGCGTGACGTCCCGCCTTTTGAGGAGACCAAGGCCTATGTGCCGATAGTCCTGAAAAACCTCAATACGTACAAGCAAAATCCCCACCTCATTGGGCTGGGCGACAGCGAGAGTCCAACTGCCGGTTCGGGCTGTGATGCGCGGGAGTTGTGCTGATGCGTCGTCTCGTGCTGTCCCTCTCGCTGCTTGCTGCCCTGCCGGCTGCTGCCGCACCGACGGCGTTGACCCCGATGACGGCGCCACGCAGCCCTGCCACAGTGGCGGAAGATAACCTGCCTGACCTCTACCGCCAGGCAGCCGCCCGTCACGGTGTTGATACGACGACACTCTACCAGCATATGCTTGATCGCACCCGTTGGGTCAACACCCATGGGCAAACCGTTGCCTGGCCGTGGACGGTTGAGGTGCAAGGGCGTCGCTACCAGTTCAAGACCCGTATTGACTGTTTCAACTGGCTGCTCGGCAAGCGCGGCAAGGCGACGGGCATCACCTTCGGCCTGGACGGTCGACGGCTGGCGCTGCAAAGCCGCAGCACCCTGTGGGCGGAGCTTGATGTCGCCGCCATGGTCGAGCGCAGTGCAAAAGCACTACGGCCGCAGCCCCTGCCGCAGTCGCAGACATCTGGCAAACCTGACACAAGCAGCAGCCCTATCCCCCCCATCAACGAAAATCCCGCCTTGCAGGCCATGATCGCACGTGTCAGCCGGGAAACCGGTGTCGATGAACTGCTTTTGCATGCGGTCATCTATCAGGAATCGCGCTACCAGATCGGTGCCCGTTCGCCCAAAGGGGCCATGGGGCTGATGCAGCTGATGCCGGGTACGGCACGTGACCTCGGTCTTGCCCCGCACGAATACTACGATCCCTACCGCAATCTTTGGGGAGGGGCGACCTATCTTAAACAGCAACTAAGCACCTTCCCCACGCTGGAAGCAGCACTGGCCGCATACAACGCGGGTCCCCAAGCGGTACGTCGCCACAAAGGGGTGCCGCCTTACCGCGAGACTCAACAATATGTAGCCGCCATCGGCGGTCACTATCGCCGCTTGCAGGCCGTGAGGCAGAAAGGAACATCACCGGTGACCGCCAAAGCCGGCGAACGTCGCGTCGCCTCGGCGCAAGACGTCGCACCGGCATTGCTCAATCCACCAAGACAAAAACGAGGACTGCGCTGATGGAAGGTAAAGAAGTACTCCTGCGCGACGTTTACGAGTACGTCCCCGCCCAGGCCTATACCGCCGCAGCCGTGCTGTTGGGCATTGCCTCGGAATACGCCTTTGCCGTGCCGACGGTCGCCTATACCCTCTCCGGACTGTTTTTGACCCGTGCCGCCGTACTCTATCGACGGGGGCGTCGCATCAAGCGCTACCAGAAACAGCTGACCCGTCTGCCGCTCTACCGCATGCGCAGCAAGGATTTACCCGTCTCCAACAAGGTGCAGTTTCTCGGCATGGGCTTTGAATGGACCGCCGTCCATACCCAGCGCGCCTATGACATTAATCTGTCGCATAACCGCAAGTACACGCGGCTGCCCAAAGGCTACCGAAGAGTGCGCAAGCTCGAACTGGCTCTCGAAAAGGCGCACCACATGCGCTGGCTGACCCGTTTTACCTCGTCTACCTGCGCGGCCGAGCATCCGCTGTGGTTCTTGAACCCGTGGCCGCCGGCCCCGCCGCTGGAAGGTCAGCCGTGGTTGCATGGTGTCGGGCTCTACGAACCGGAAGAAAAACTCTTCCAGGATCTCGGCAACCGCGTCGGCCATACCCTGGTCATCGGCACCACCCGCGTGGGCAAGACCCGTCTGGCCGAGCTCATCATTACCCAAGACATCGCGCGCGGCGATGTGGTCATCGTCATCGATCCCAAGGGCGATGCTGACCTGATGCTGCGCTGTTATTCAGAAGCGGTGCGTGCCGGGCGCGAAGACAAATTTTTCATGTTCCATTTGGGCTATCCCGATGTCTCGGCGCAGTACAACCCGATCGGCAGCTATATGCGTATCACCGAGGTCGCCTCGCGCATTGCCGGCCAAATGCCGGGCGAAGGGCAGAGTGCCGCCTTCAAGGAATTCGTGTGGGGCTATGTGAACCAGGTCGCCAAAGGCCTGGTCGGCATCGGCCAGACCCCGAGCTATCCGCTGATCAAACAGTACAGTCAGCAGCTGGAGCCGCTCTATAACGCATATATAGACCGCCTCCTCAGTGAACGTATCCCGAATTATCAAACCGAGTTGCAGCGCTACATCGAGCTGATGCGGCTGGAGCCGAAAGAACGGCGTGAACAGGGGCTGATGGATGATGTCTCGCAAATCAAGCGCGATCGCGATGCCGTCGCCCGTTATCTGCTCTACAAACACAACCTCAGCAAGATGGTGTTCAGCGATGCCGAACTCGATACCGCCCAATCCTTGACCAAAGCCTTCATCACGGATCAACAGTATTTGTCAAAGCTGATTGCCTCGCTAGATCCCTTCCTCGAGAAAATGACCACCGGGGCGGTGGCGCAACTGATTTCTCCAACTTACCTCGATCCGGCCAAACCGACTTTTGACTGGGGCAGCATCCTGCAAAGTGGCGGTATCGTCTATGTCGGTCTGGATGCTTTGTCTGACCAGGAAGTGGCACGCACCGTCGGCGCCTCGATGCTGGCTGATCTCACCTCGCAATATGGTCGTATTTATAAAGAAGGCCGCGATCATGGTCTGCCCGACGTCGGTGTGACCATCAAGCCCCGGCCCATCCGCATCCACATTGACGAAGCGAACGAGCCGGCGGACAAGACGCTGATTCCAAGTTTGAACAAGGCCGGTGGTGCCAATGTCTCGGTTACCGCCTACACCCAGACCATCTCCGACTTCGAAGCACGCCTCGGCAATCGTGCCTTTGCCAATCAGATGCTCGGCAACTTCAACACGGTCATCTTTTTCCGCGTCCAGGAAGAAGATACCGCCAAAACTTTCACCGGCAAGCAACGCAAGGTGACCGTACGCAACCTGCTGACCTTCTCCGGTTCATCAGACAGCTCCGACATTCATTCCGGGGTGGATTTTACGTCCAACACCTCAAGCCGGATGAGCGAGCGCGATGTCGAGGCCATCAGCACCACCGACCTGACCCAGTTGCCAAAGGGGCAGTTCTTCGGCATCTGGGACGGCAACCGTCTGTTCAAGGGGCGGGTGCCGCTGCTCGTCGCCGAGCGCGATGACCGTATTCCGGGCGATATCCGCAAGGTCGCGGCCGCTATGCGCGAGCAGTATCAATCGAGTATCCCGGGCTGGTACAGCTATCAGGAGCGTTTTAATCCGGTACAGGTGCTGGACGAAGGCGCAGCCGGCAGTGCGGCCGCCTTCCAGTCGCAGCTGACGCAATGGGTCAACGACATTGATGACACCGGCGGTTTCGACGGCTTCGGCAGCGATGACGCCGCGCTCGATTTCATGGGGGATGACTGATGGCTAGGCAGCAAACACGACGCCAACAGCAGTCTGTCGCCGACAAGCCGAAAAAACGCTCTCTGCTCGGCCTGATTTTCCTCCCCGTCGGTCTCGTCCTCGGCATCTTGAGCTACCTCTTTTTATCGGTCCTGGTCAGTACCGGCATCGAATGGGCCGGCATGCTGTTCGGTTGGTGGGATTACCGCCACAGTGAACTGGTGTTACGGCAAGAGCTGCATTACCTCGGAGACAACTTCAGCTCGACCCTCTTCGGGACCTCGGCCGAAGAGGCGGCCCAACGGGTGACCCGCTACTTCCAGCAATGGCTGGTGCTGCCGCAAGACACCCCCCCCGGCATCGGGCAGAAGCTCATCTCGACCCGCGCCTGGGATCGTTTGCTGGCGCATTGGGCCTATTACCGCAATGCCTTTGTCTTTGTATTGATGGTGACGGGTATCCGCAGCCTGATTGTGCTGTTGTCGAGCGCCCTGCTTGTCCTGGTGGGGATGCTCGCCGCCATTGACGGTCTGCATATGCGCGAGATCCGCAAGGTCACGGGCGGTGTCGAACACGCCGGACTCTACCACCATGCCAAAGCGCTGGTGCCTTACACCATTGGCCTCTCCCCCGTCATTTATCTCTCCTGGCCCAATCCGGTCAATCCCAATTACATCCTGCTGCCCGGGGTGGGGCTGTTCTACATCGCCATCCTCACCAGTTTCGCCACCTTCAAAAAGATTGTTTAGGAGCCCGTCATGCCGTTATCAACCCCACCAACCCGCCGTCTCCTGCTCGCCGCGCTGTGTTTACCGCTGGTGGCCCGTGCCGACGAAGCCGACATGCCGCCGCCGGTCAAAAAAGCACCGAAAAAACGCCGGGCCGATCCGGCAACGCTGCCGACACGCAGCGAAGAGGCGGAAATCGAATCTGTCCTGCGCGAGCTCGCTTATGTGCGCGAACGGGTACAAAGCCTGGAGCGCAAATATGCCTCTGCCACGCGCAAGGCAAAGATCCGTTTCAACTACCCGGCGCTGGTCGCCCAGCTACGCACCACCGAAGCAGATATCGCTGACTTCCTCAATGCCCGTATCGACGTCATCACCACCAGGCCACCGACGCCGCGTCAAAACACCCTCTTCTACGTGAGGCCGAACTGATGGCGGACGACAAACAAAGCAGCGGCGATGACGGCTTCATCCGCACGGAATCGGGGGTGCGCGAGGCTTTCGACAACGCCAAAGGCGGCATATCGGCTGGCGGCCTCGGCGGCATCGTCGCTACCGCCACCCTGGGTCTGGTGCTGTTACTCGTCCTGATCGCCTCTTCCGAGGCGGTGCACAACAACCCAACCCCAGAAGCCCGTCAGGATGCACAGATTCGCATCGTTGTGCTTGGCCTGATGCTTTTTTTCGCGGTGCTCATCTTCATCGGCATCGTTTTTCTTGTTACCTGAACCGTTTTTTTCATCCACTCACAGGAGTACTTATGCAATCCGCAAACCTCACCGGCCAGCAACTGCCGCAACCCATCCACATCCATAACCGCTTTCTGCCAGATTGGCTTGATGCGGCGACACTGCGTCAACTCTTCATCGTCACCATGCTCATGGCCTGCTGTCTCTATCTGCCGCAAGCAGCGGCGCAAAGTGCCCTGCCCAGTGGCAGTATCGGGATACCCGGGGTCGCCGACGATGCCAACTGGGCCACCAACATGGTCAAGCTTTTCCGCTGGGGGCTGATGCTGATGCTTGTCGTCGTGCTCGGCTTTGGTATTGGCCGTTCCATCTTGACCATGTTCTCCCTGATCAACGATGCCCGTAATGGCGGTGAGTGGGGGCCGGCGATTCAGCAGATCATTCTCGTGTTGGTCAATGTCGCCTTCTCGCTCGGCCTGTTTGCGCTCGCCAACAAGTATGTGTTCGAGCCCCTGGACAAACTTGCCACCGGTTCCTGATGACAGACAACAGCGTCCGCCGCGACCGCCCGGACATCACCCTGACCCAGCTGGAAGAAGAACCCTTGAACGGCTTTTTTGGCTGCACCCAGTCGGAGCTGGTCGCGACCTTGCGCCGCGCCATCTTTGTCTGGGCGGTTGCCGCCGCACTGCTCGCGCTCCTCATTTTTTGGGCCTGGGCGATGATCGCGGCGATGCCGATCGCCGGTGTCTTTTTTATGCGCCGTATCTATCGCGTCTCGGCGCTACGCGAAGGCAAGCCGCTCTATTTTCACCGCCATGTCGAAAACTTCCGCTCGCGGCGTTTTATCCAGCCCGCCCCCCGCTATCAAATTGAGAGGGAGTGTCCACAAACACACGCAGGAAAGTGCGCAATACATCCGCTTTCAGAACCGGGTGATCGCTGCGCTTTTTATCCTGCTGCTGCTCTTTGCCGCTGCCTACTGGCGCTTTCCCAAGCAGATCGTGACCTATTTACCCCCGGATGTCAGCAAGGGCTTTGTGCAGCGTGTCGGCGAGGTGCCGCCGGCAACGGTATACGGCTTTGCCCGTACCGTCTGGGAAGAGCTCAACTACTGCGCCACGGATTGCAGCGAAGACTATCCCAGGCATCTGGATGACTACGCCGCCTATCTGACGGCGAACTGCCGCGCCGAGCTCAAACGCCACTACGAGGCCAATCGCGGCCTCTACGGCTATCGCAGCCGGATGTTGCTGCCGACCGACAACGCCCGTTTCAGCGAGGACCGGGTGCGGCAAACATCAAACGACAGCTGGCAGGTGGCTGTGGAATATGTCCTGCGCGATCAGGTCAACGGCCGCGAAATCCGCAATACGGTGATGTCCTATCCGCTGAAAGTGGTGCGCTCCGGGCGGCCGCTCGCTGTCAATCAACTCGGCCTCGAAGTTGATTGCTACTACGGCGACGGCCCCCAGGTGCTGTCCGACAACAGCCAGTCATAAGCAACACAAGAGGTGTTCGATGCAATGCTTGACCTTTCCCCGTATCACGGCTCTATGTCTCTTGAGCCTGGCGTTGCCGCTTGCCGCCAAGGAAGTGGTGCTCAGTGAAAAGCCGATCCCGATACGGATACCCGTAGGCCAGGAGCTGATTATCAAATTTCCGCAGCCTGCCACCCATACCCGTAACCTGAACGATGCAGCCACCATCAGTTCGCTGCTGACGCCGGACGGCATCCTTTATGTCACCCCCACACAAAAATTTGACAAGAGCCGCGTGGTGGCCGAACTGGTCGATGGGCGTATGGTGATGCTGGATATCGAAGCGGCTGATACCGGTCCTTTTGACAGCGATATCACGATCGTCGAACGCCCGACTGCCGCAACCGCCGTCCGCCCGGCAGCAGCCCCGGCCGCGACACCCAGCGGTAGCGCTGCAGTCATAGAGTCGCCTGCGCCAGATGACGTAGTGGCAAAAAACCCCTACAAACCCGATTTCCTGGCCGATGGCGAGGCCAAAACCCTCAATGTTGCCATGGGTGACTACGGTGGCACCCCCTCGCGTGAGGTGGGTAATGACTACCACCACATGGTGCGTTACGGCTTCCGTCATTACGTCGGCCCGGCACGGCTGATTGGCGACGACCTCGGCAAGCCGGTGAAGGTCGGCAAATCCGACATCGCCAAGCGCCTGCTACGGATGAATGATGGCCGTCTCAGCGTCAAACCGTTGCGCCAATGGCAGATTGGTGACAACTACCTGACCGTACTGCTGGTCAACAATCTGTCCACCACGGCGGTCGAGTTTGATCCGCGTGCGATGCGTGGCCGCTGGATGTTTGCTGCCGCGCTCTATCCGGTGATTGAGCCGCGTGGCAGCCGCCTTGACCAGACCCTGTGGGCGCTGATCAGCAGCGTGCCTTTCGATAAGGCTGTGGAATAGGGAGAACGTGATGCCAGTCGGAAAATTATTTCTCTATACCATTTTCGCCATGGTTCTGGGCGTGGTGTATTTCCTCTTTATCCGCGAAGAACCCTCAACCCTGCCCCGTCCGGCGCAGCAGACGGCGGGTGCAGTGGATAATGCCACCACTGCTACCACTCGACGCGGCGACGACACCACCTACGCCGAAGAGGTCAGGCGTAATACCGAACTCACCCGCGCCACCCAGGACAAGCAGGAAAACCTGGAGCGGCAACTGGCCGAGGCGCGCGAGCAAAGTTCGAACGATAGTGCTGCCCTGCAAACCAAACTGGAAGAGCTGAAGAAACAGCTGGCCAAGATGGAACAGACGACGCAAACCGCACGTGAAGCGGAGCAGAACGCTGCCAAAGCGGTCATGGCGGATGAAATGAAAGCCTTGCAGGAAAGCATTGACAGCTTGAAACAAAGCCATCAGACAACGCAGGCGGCCAGTGAAGCGCGGATTGCCCAACTGGAACAGGAACTGGCTGCGAGCCGGGCAGGGGCAGGCGAAACCCCGCCTCTTCCTGTCGATGACAAACCACCGTTACCCGATGTGTATGGTACGGGCAGTATTACCCTGCCGTACAGCTTTGCCGGTGATGGTGCGGCTGCACGCAGTGCCGCTGTACGGCAGTCGGAACGCGCAACAAGCGATACGGCAGCATCAGCTGGCGGCGATCTGTTGAGCGAAGTACAGGCAGATCTGGCACGAACGTTCGGCGGCACGGCCGGTGCGCTCGCTAACGGCGTTCCCGATCCACAGCCAACCACCCGGGCGCGACCGCTGCCGCAGCCGGGGCAGGTGCAGAAGGAAGCGCAATGGCCAACCGTATTTCCCGTTTATACCTTGCCGCCGCTGACCACCCTGAGTGACGCCCTGCTGGTGACGCCCATCATTGGCCGCGTCCCCATCCGTAACGATCGTCAGCTGGATGATCCCTATTTCTTCCGCGCGGAAATCGGTGGCAAGAACCTTGCTGCCAACGGACATCAGATTCCCGGCGTAGCCAAGATGATTGTCAGCGGTTACGCCACCGGCGTCCGTGAGCAGTCCTGTGTCCGTGGCTACATTGACGCGCTCACCTTTATCTTCATCGACGGCCGTATCGTCAGCCACGGACAGGCAAGTCACGACGGGACGAGCAGCGGCGATGCGCTGGGCTATCTCACCGATCCCTGGGGCAAACCCTGTCTGCGCGGTCGTTACATCAACAATGCCGGCGAGTACCTCTACTCGCGCGGAACAGCCGCGTTTATTGAAGCAGCTGCCGAAGGCCTCGCCCAGAGTCAGGTCAATTACCGTCAGGACAACAACGGCAATTTCACCGCCATGCTCGACGGCAATATCTGGCGCTACGTCTTCGGCAAGGGCATCTCGGGCACCGCGTCTGAATTTGCCGATTATGTGCGCGAGCGTACAGCCGGCGCTTTTGACGTGGTTTACGTCGAACAGGGCCGTCCAGTGCAAATCATGCTGAACAAACAGATCGAGATCGACTATGACGCCAAGGCGCGCAAGGTCAATTACTACACCGAACCGCGCCGCGCGCGCCGCTATGACTGAGGATCATGCCATGCGTTTCACCCCTTCTCCTTTCCTTCATCACCACCCGTCAAGCGGGGTAAAACAGGCATTTGCACCGGGCAGAGGCTGTGTGTTGCTCGCCGCCGCGCTGATACTCACCGCCTGCTCATCGGTCACGAAACCCAAGCCGGACAAACTCTTGCCCGACAGCGGCCCGACCACCGCCGAACTGATGACCGGCGAGCGCGAGCGTGTCCCCGCTTTCTTCGGCAACGGGGTCCAGGCGGATTATCTTGGCGTACCGCTTACTGAAGGCTATGCGCCGAACAGTAGTTATTCCTTGCGCCACGTGGAAGAGTTGCAGCGCGATTTTCGTCGTGTGCCCAACCCGGAGATCACCGCCTACGTATTTCCGCATTTAAACGATGGTGAGTTACCGGTACCGGGCTATTTCACCCTGTTCAAACTCTACGAACGCGACCACTACGCCCTGGAGCAGGAAGGCTACCATGAGAGTCCTTGACGATCTGTTGGGGATGCTGCGGCCGCGCAAGCCGACCCCTCCCAGGGCAAATATCCCGCCAACGGATACGGACGCCACCGCTTCCGGCCGCAGTCATGACAATGACGGCGAGCTGCCGCAGTTCAAGGTCAATCCCTTCATCAATGCCTTTATGCGGCTGTCGGGCGAATGGCCACTGGTTGGACCACCGCCCCTGTCTGAAGCGCAGTACCGCCGCCTCTTTGCTTCGGCACCAGCCTTTGCCGACTATTTTCCGGTTATCGATTACCTGGATGAAGAGGAAGCCTATCTCTTTGATGACGGCATCAATGTTGCCCGGTTCTGGCAGGTCAACCCACGCTACATGTGCGCTCGCAGTGACGAGTCGCTGGCACGTTTTAATGCCGCGCTCACCGCTGCGCTGAATGCCCTGCCGAGTGACAGCGAATTTCCCTATGTCGCGCAAATCTATGTGCAGAACGAAGCAGCGGCGGTCATCGCTGATGATTTGCAGGCGGCCATGGTCGAAAACGGCGTCGCGGATGACCCGTACAGTCAGGCCATTCTTGAGGTCAACCGGCGGCACGCCGCGCTCATCGGCCATCCCAAAGGCATTTTCCCCGATTCGCGCATCACCGGCGCCGACAAGGGCTGGCGGGTCAACAACCAGAGTATCTATCTCTGCATCTACCGCAGCTGCCCCGACAAGTTCTGGAAGAAAAACAAGCGCAGTGCAGCCGCGCAGAGCAAATACGATCTCACCGCCTTCGAGGCGGCAATCAAAAACGCCGGCATCGTCCTTAACCCGCTCAAACCGCACGAACTGGTGAGCTGGCTCGCGCCCCATTTTGCAGCACCGCAAATATCGGCTGCCGCTATGGCGGAAGCACGGCAGATGGCCCATTTTGATTTAGGGCAAATGATTTTCCGGCGACAACCGTCCTACTACAAAAGCGATGACCCGCGCGAGCGCGGCATCTGGCGCTTTGGTGAGCAGTGGTTGCGCTATTTGACCATCGCGGCAGTCGAGCGGCCACCGCGTGACGGTGCCATCACCCTCGGTGAGCAGCACACCAGGGGCACCGAGGCGCAAATCGACGCCTCGCTCTTCGAACAGCTGCCGCCGGGGACGATGATGAGCTACACCATCATCCCGCAGAGCGACACGCGGATGAAGGGAGAAATCAACGCCGTCCTCTATGAGGCGCAGAAAAGCGCCTCGCGTGAAGCCAAATTTGCCGAGAAGCAGGCAAACGCGGCGCTTGATGCGATGTTGCATTACAACCAGAGGATCTTCTACACCCAGCTCGGCGTCTTCCTTCGCGCTGACAGCCTGGAAGGACTGCTGGATGCGAGCGAACAGGCGATGAGCCGCATCAAGGCGAGCAACTGTATCGAGGTCATCGACCCCACCTATGACCTCATCAGCCAGGACAGTTTTGTCCGTGCCCTGCCAACCGTCTATGACTTTGCCCATGACAGGAACAGCGCCCTGCGTGCCCGCAAAACCTTCACTTCACATATTGCCTCGCTGCTGCCGTTTTATGGCAACCGTTCCGGCAGCCGCCACCCCTGCTACATCATGTACTCGCGCAGTGGCGAGCCCTTTTATCTCAATCCCTTCCACCGTGATGACCGCGAACGGGTCTCGCATGAAGTGTTCTTCGGTCCGACCGGGTCGGGGAAATCGGCGACCATCGTCTACATGGCGATGCAATCGATGGCGGTGAACAACCCGCGTCAGTTTATTTTCGATTACGGGAACAGCTTCGGGTTGATGGCCGATTACATGGAACGCCACGGCAAAAAGGTGAAGCGCTTTGTCCTGCAGCCCAATTCCAGGGACGTGGTCGCGCCCTTCTTCGAGACTGCCAAGGCCCTGGCGGAAGCCGACGAAGCCGAGCGCATCAATGCCATCGGACAATGGGCGGCACAGACGGACGATGCCCGGGAAGCGGCCGCACGGCTGTCTCTGGCCAAGGCAGGCGAAGGACAGAACGGGGAACCTGCCAGCGCAGCCGCCGGGCAGGAGGGACAAGCCGGGGATACCGCCGGAGCTTCGTCGGTATCTTTTGACCTTGAAGACGAAACCCGCTCTTACCTTAGTGAGATGGAATACATCCTGCGCATCATGATCACCGGTGGTGGCGCGCAGGAACTCTCCCAGGCCGAAATCGCCCGTATCAACCGCGCCCTGGTACGTGGTCTCAGGCTCTCGGTTGAAGAAGGCGAACCGCACGCGAGACCGATACACATGATGCGGGCGATGCGCGCCATGGCCGATGAAGAAATGGCCCGCAAGGGCGGGCAACCGGCCGCTGCGGAAAACATGAGCAATATGGCCGATGCCCTCGAACGCTGGACCCAGGGCGTGAATGGCCGTCTTTTCAACCGGCATGCCGAAGGGTTTTCAGAAGATTACGACCTGACCGTGATCGAGCTCGGCGCCCTCGGCAAACTCGGCGGCGGTGACATGCTCGCGGTGGCAGGACTTTCCGCCATCTACACCATTACCGCGCTCGCTGAAAAACTGCAAAACACCGGCCGTGCCATCGAAGTAAAAATCGACGAGGCGCACCTTTGGGCCAAAGTACCGCTGCTCATGTCCGGCCTCGTCGTCGGCTCGAAAGTATTCCGCAAGCTCAACTGCTGGTTGATGCTCATCACCCAGGACGTTACGGACTTCAAGGGGGATGCCGCGAAAATCCTCACCAACGCCGAATTCTGGTGGCTGATGCGCATGAGCGCGGCAGAAATTACCCAGGCGACAGAAATCCTCAGCCTCAGCGACGAGGCCAAACATCTCATTCGTTTCCCGCGCAAGGAAGAGCGCCGTTTTGTCGAAGGTATCTCGATTTCCGGCAAATTCCCCGAAACCCTCATCCGCTATGTGCCGCCATCCCTGATGCTTGCCCTGGGGCAAACCGACGGTAAGGAAAAAGAACACCGCGCCGACTTGATGCGCAAGCACGGCATCAGCGAGCTGGATGCCGCACTGATGGTTGCCGAAGAAATCGAAACCGCCCGGCGCGCCTATCAGGAGGCAGCATGAACCGCAACGACACAGGAGATCTTATGACACACCTTCCTATCACCCCGCCAGGCGGGAAAACGCAAGGATTCCCGCAGCATCACCACGCAAAACCAAGCCGCTTCTTCCTGCTGCTTGCCGCCGCCTTCGGCCTCGGTGTCCTGAGTATCGCCCCGGCACAGGCCGCTACCCTGCAATTCTCGCGCATCGGTGCCGGCGATCAGGGCCTGCAACAATTCTGGCAGCTGACACCTGAAGAAACACAGCGCTACCGCAACATCATGGCGGCAACCGGGGAACGCTACAAAAATGCCACGCCCCTGATGGTGTTGTCGATGATGGCGGACAGCCCGGCAGATCGCGACTACTACGCCAAAAAAGCCGCCGAGATGGAACACGCCCTGGTTATGCGTGAGCTTGAAACCGCGACGCTGGTGTCCCAGCACATGTCCGACCCGAAACTCGTCGAGGAAATGACCCTGCACACCGATCGGCTGACCGGCCTCGATACCGCCCACGACGTCCCCGATTACCTCAATCCCGAATGGCGTGAGGACGACTGGCTGGTGGTCTATGTCGACGGCAGCTGCATCACCGCCCGTTGTCTCGGGCAATTCGCCGCACGGGTGCGTGCGGTGGACGAGAAGATTCCCCGCTACCTCATCATCAACAGCCGCGATCCACTGGATGCGGTGGCGCAGCAGGTGGCGGACGATTGGCACGCTGTGGTGCAGCGCTACGACCCGGTCGAACACGGACGTTTCCTGACGCGCGAGCAGGCACCGAATGCGGTGCTGCATGTGCGCGGCCGCCGCATTGTCGAAACCCTGGGCGATTCTTCCCCGAGACCTTTTACCCACACCGCCGCACCTGCCACAGGTAGCGCCGATTCTGCCGCATCCAATACTCAGGCGGCAAACGACAACGACAAAGCCGCTGCCAAGGCAGCACCTGTCCCAGGCAAAGAGGTAAGCCTGCCGGCACCGGGCGAAGACAAAAGCGTCCCTGTCACAGGCGGCAAGAAAACCCCGACTGCTGCTGGTGGAAAGAGCAGCGGCAATGCCGCATCCGCGAAAAGAACCGACAACGGAGAGAAAAAATGACGACCATCTACAAACCCCTGCTGCTTGCCTGCGCTGTTGCCGTCAGCGTTGCGGCACAGGCGGCGGACAAACAAGACAAGAAAGGCGGCAATAACATTAATGCCCTCCTGGATGGCGACTATCGTGCCGACAAAGTCCCTGCCGGTGATGCCGGCCGTTACTATCTGCCCAATGCCGCAGCTGCCCTGGATGCCATCAATCCGGGTTCTTACAGCACACATTTGACAATCGGTGCCAACCTGCGCGCCGGTATCAACAACAGTTGCGGCGACCTGAACTTCTACAACAACTTCAAGGCGGAAGCGAAGAACCTGCAACGCAAGCTGAAACAGACTGTTAAAGACGCACAGGCTGCCCTGATTACCACCGCATCGAGCGCGGTATCGAGCTTCACCCAGTATGCGTTGATGAAAATCAACCCAACCCTGGGCGAGCTCGCCACCAAACATCTGGACGAATACCACGAACTGTTTTCCTTGAAGTTGAAGCAATGCCAGGACTATGAACGCGATGTACGCCAGGGCAAGAACCCGCTCGGCGAAATTGGCGAGATTGCCGTCGGTGAGCAGTGGAAACAGACCATCGGCTATGTTGCCGCCGGAGAAACATCGCTGGAAGCGGCCGAAGAAGAAATGCGCAAGGAAGCCTACAAAAACGGCGTCACCATGGGCGACGGCAAGCAGTACGGCGGCAAAAACCAGGAACCGGTCAATATCAGCAAGGTGCTAACCAAGGCAGGCATGAACCTGCTCTTGTCGCGCGGCGAAAAAGACGCTTGGGACAAGGACTTCGACACGAGTGAAAAAGCGGTGCTCGACAACCCCATCCTCGCCGAGTTCAAAAATCCCGAAGAACTCTATGGCTTCGTTCGTGACATTTACGGCGCGACCGAAATCCGTCTTGGCAAAGATCTGGCAGAAAACGATAACGTCAAGGCCTGGAACGGCCAGGGCTATGAACCGTGGTACGTCAAGTACCGCGATGAGTATTACCAGGGCCTGCGCGATTATGTCGCCGGCAGCATGGAACGTGAGGCCTTTGAGAAAAAATTCCGGCAAATCATCCCGCCGATCGAGGTGGATGAGTTGCGGGCCATGCCGCCCTATGAGCGGGCCGTCGAGATAGAACGTCGTGCACAGCAGTACGGGGTAAACCGTCTGCGTAACAACCTCATCTTCGCCAAGCAGGCCCTGAAGACCGGTATTACCGCGCCCGACCTGCAACAGTCCGGGATGAAAGGCCCGTCTGAAGCCGAGTTCAAGTCGCTCTATTACCGGATGCAGGATGACATCCGCGAAATCGGCCAGCGCGTCTGGAACTACTGAGGAGGCCGGCGATGCAAGAAAGCCAACACGATACCGAACACGCCGGCCACGGCGCACTGGATGCGGCAAATGTCGCGCATGACGGCGACGCGGCCATACGCGCAACGGAACCTCCCCCGGCAGAGGAGCACACGGCAGCAGCTAATGCCGCCACGATTGCGCAGGCGGTGACAGCGGCCGGTCTGACGACCGCCGATATTGCTGCGTCATTGCCGGAAAGACGTGCAACCACACTTGATGGGGAAATCGTCACCCACCCTCCCGCCGGAGTGGCCGCGCCGACCCGCACCATCGTGGTCCCCGCCGGGCAGCCGCTGCCGGAAGTTGCCGGTGACACCGTTATCGTCATTGCCCAAAAACCGCGCTGGCGCCGCACCAGGCGCCTTTTCCGCAATCTTGGTGCGGTGTTGGGTCTCTTTATCCTCGGTGGCCTGGTGCTGGCGGTGATTGGCGATGAAGGCGTACGGGCGACGCAGGCTTTTGTCGATCGCGTCTGGTGGCCGGCAACCGCCTTGCGCTTCCTGGCCTACGCTGTCATCTGCACCGTACTGCTGCCGCTCTTCGACAAACGCATCCGCAACAAGGCGGCCGCCAATCTGGCGGAGCGCCGCGCCGCGCTCTTCGCGCAAGACAGCTTCGATGCCGCAGAAATAGCACGGCAGGAAGCCCTGGAACGCCGCTTGAGCGAGTTCCGTATCCCGAAGCTGACCCTCTTCATCCTGCTGGTCGTTTTCGACCTCCTGGCGCTGCAGCTGCCGTTCCTCCTGCATTAATACGAGACAACCGTCATGACCGTATCCAACTACCTCGAAGCCTTTTTGTCCGTCTATGGCTGGGCGGTGTATTACACCTTCTTCCTGCTGATCGGTGTCACCGGTCTCTTTCTCTATCCCCTGCTACGGGCGTTGCTGACAATTCTCACCGAGTATCTGTCCGGAGAAGGTTATGACGGTATCGGCTATCTCAAACAGGCCTTCGTCATCCTGGCTCTGAACATGCTGGTGTTTTTCCTGGCGCTGGTACCGGTGGCCAGAATCTCTTTCGACAAGACCGAAGTGAGAGATATCTGTGATACGGCGAAACACAGCGTTGAAGAAATCAATGCCCTGAATGCGCATGAAGGAAAAAAATATTTCACTTTGAGCGATGCCCGGGTGCCGCTTCTGCCGTGGCTGGCCATGCGCTTGGGACAGGGATTTAACAGCGTGGTCTATAAACAGTTGCCCTGTGCCCTGCATACGGCTGACGCCAATAAAACCGTGCTTGGGCTGGAAACCGGGGATGAGGTGCTCGATCAGGAATTTGCGGCTTTTATCGATCAGTGCCATCGCCCGGCAGTGAATAAAATCAAGGAAATTCTGGATGGCAACTACGATCAGCAGATTGAAGGAAGAGGCAAGATTTCAGACTGGTTTAAAGAGGAGTTAAAGAAGGAAGCCAAAAAAAGATACGGAGGTGCAGGATATTACTTTACGTTTGACAGCACGATAGAAGAAGAATTAATCAATTTTGTAGACTCCAAATTCATCATCGATTACCTATATAACTACCAAAGCCCTTTAGTTACGGGACCTTATAGCAACGAGCTGGGGGGGATTGTCCGCAGCATGAGAGCCCAAAAATCTGTCGCTGCATTTCAGGATGTGGAGGAAGGGCTGCCATCCTGTTATACATGGTGGACGCATGCCGGCAAGGGGTTACGCAAACGGTTGGTGACTTCCCTGTCTGATGACGCCGTGTTAAAGATAGCCAAAAACCACAATATCCCGGGGTGCGTGCTTGACATCAATCCGGCGGTATTATCGGGTTCATACACCGGCCAGCCGGTACAGGGTGTTAAAAACAAAGAACAATGTCTGGCCATCATCCGTGAACGCCTCGCCTCGGGTTCTTACAACCCGACCAGCGATGAAGCAGGAGATGGCGACGTCAATGAAACCGGGCGTGGTCTGGCCCGTAACATACTGCTGGCTTATCAGGGCAATAAAGTGCATGAGAAAGAGGGGTTATTGCAGGCCGACGAAAATGCCGTTTTTTCGGTTTTCACTCTTGCCGGTGCGGCGGCCATTTACTACTTAAAGGCTTTTGGTGTTGATTTGGCCGGTGGGGCACTCTCCGCCATTACCAGCTTCTATGCCAGTATTTACATGCTGAAAATCATGCTGCGCTTCCTGGTGCCGATGATTATCATGGTGATCTACATGTTCTGGGGCGTCTATGTGCTGATCGGCGAGATGCGTGGCTCGACCGTGGTAAAAGGGATGCTGACCATTTTCTCGGCCACCATCATCTTTGGCCTGTGGTCCATCGCCGACCATATTGATGACAAATTATGGGATGCCATGTATGGTTCGCGCTGGGGCAGCCCGTTTGCGATGATCCTGCTTGATGCGACCAGCGGGATTTTCTACATCATCATCTTCTCGGCGGTCTTCTATATGGTGAACCTTGCCGGTGGTGGTGATGCCGGTGGCATGCTGGGTGGTGGGAAGCAACAAGCATCCAGTTTGTCAAGAGATATTGGCGGTAGGACTACCGGTAGAAGTTTTGGAATAGGTAGTTGGTTGTTCTCCGGCGCCAAAAATAACAAGGGTGAATACACCGGCGGCTGGGGACGGCAATGGGCCGGCAAAGGTTGGGAGAAAGTAAAAAGCACTTCCGGCAAAATAGCGTTCAATATAAAAGAAAGCTATCAAGGTGTAAAAAGCAGACTAGCCGGTTTGCGTAATAAGGAATAATTAAAGGGGCTGCAAAGCCCCTTTTTTATATCCATCAGATGAAGTATCAGAGTTCGGTAAATCCATATGGATTTAGTTCTATCTCAGGATTTGAGTATGTATCATATCCAGTACCTTCCAACATCGCATTAGACACAAGGCATCTGATACGCCCCTCCGAGTCATCGCTCGTATTCCGAGGTTCTGCCGCTTGCTGCAAACGCAGTTTCTCGCTTTCTGCTGCTTTGGCTTGTTGCTCTGCTTCCCACAGCGTGGTGCCTCTTTTCCACCCCGTTTTGAAAGCGGCACGACTGCCGGGGTCAGTAATCAGCGCGACCAATACTTGCCAAAGACCGATGTCTTTTTCTTGTACGACCTGTTTTGTCATGGCAGGTACCTCCTGAACCTTCTTTCTTGTGAACGAGTTATATGCCTATTGCGTGGCATTGTCAAATATCGCGACCCGTTGGCCGGGAAGTACGGCTTTGCCGCACTACCCATCTGCGGCAGAAAACGGACATTCTTGCAGACATCAAATGTGTGCAGGTTTCTGTATGCGGCTGAATCTGTTTGTGGTTATGCGGACATTCCGACGGACATTTTTTCGCCTACAATAGGCTTTTTTGTGAGGGTCTCCCATGCAGGAAGTGGAGAAAAGGGTGGAGTGCCAGCGTTTTAGCCCTGTTACTTTTCGGATAGGCGTTGATGAACGGCGAATCGAGTTGCTGCGGGTACGCGTAGAAGATGCCTGGCGGCGCTTTACTTCGTCGCCTGTCGCCGGCATTGCCGCTTCACTGGAAAAAGAGGTGCTGGCGACCGGTATCTACGGCACACACACCATTGAGGGCGGCGATTTGAGCGAGGAGGAGACCTCCGCCATCCTGGAAACTGGGAAGAGGACGGCAGGTGCCAATGCGACGGCCGTATTGAACCTGCGCAGCGCCTATGAATACGCCGGGAACGATGCCGCTGCGGCCGATTGGCTGCTTTCGCCGCAATACATCTGCAAGGTGCATGAACTCGTCACGCAAGACCTGCCGCATGAGTACAACCGCCCGGGTGAATATCGGGACAACCGCAAGGATCTGGTAACCAGGGTCGGCAATCCGGCCTATAAGCCGCCGCAATATATCGGGGATATTGTCCGCTGCGTTGAGGGGCTTTGTACCTGGCACGCGGAGCTGGCGGCGCAGGGCATCCCCGCCCTTATCCGCGCTCCCCTGGTGCACTACTACTATGAAATCATCCACCCCTTCTGGGACGGCAACGGCCGCGTGGGGCGGGTGTTGGAAGCTTCCATCCTTGTTCATGACGGCATGGTGTATGCGCCTTTCGCACAGGCGCGCTATTATTTGGATCAGATTGACCGTTATTTCAGCCTGTTTACTGCCACGCGGCAGGCAGGGAAAGCCAAAAGACCGGATGCCAATACGGATTTTGTCTGTTTCTTCCTGGAAGGTATGTTGAAGACCATCAACAATTTGCATGACCGGGTCAATCACATGACGAAAATCCTGCTGTTTTCTTTCCGCCTCTCCTCGGCATTGCGTGACAAAACAATCAACCAGCGGCAATTCCAAATCCTGAAATTTATTCAGGAGAATCCGGGGCTGTATACCCGCAAAATGCTGGCGGGAATGCCCTGGTATCAGGCGCTGTATCAAAAAGTCACTGACAGGACGCTGCGGCGCGATTGGCTGGTGATGGACACATGGCTTGATGTGACGGAAGGACATTATCTTTATCCCAAAATATAGCGTCATTGATTTGCACACGGAAATACAGCCCGCGCGTTTTCGCCGTCTGCACTCACAGCATCCACGGCCGGATGCAGTGATACTGCAAGGATGTTTATACCCGCGTCTTTCCGGCAAAAAAGGCCGCCAGCTGCGTTCGTACCGCATTGCGTACGGTCTCGGCATCATCCTCTTTTGCTGTGATGCGGATCAACGCAATACCTGCACTGCGCAAGGCATGTTCCTTGCCTTCATCATTGATATCGGCCAGGTCCGATAACCGGTGGCCACTCCCATCAATCTCAATAGCCACCAATGGCATGAAGTCATCGTCACAGACAAGAACATCGACCCGCTTGCTGTTGATGGCGCTGTGTGCGCGCTTGTCCGGGTTACGCAGAAATTCTCCGAGACACACCTGAGCCAGAACACGCTCTTTGCGTTGCCGCTCTAGAACTATGCCAAGCGCGGCCAGATAGGCCATGCGTTCCAGGCGGTTGCAGACTTTCTGCTTTTGATAGCTGTTGGCAAGGATGATACGCAGATTTTCTTCTGCCCGAGTCTTACGATAGTCCTGGTAAGAAGCTGTTTTTTGCTGTTCTTCGGCAGAGTTCTTCGATCTGCTGCTCTTTGCAACTATGACAAAAAACACTATCAACACTATCAGAACAAGGAGGACAATTTCCATTTTGCAGAACCTCTCTAGCGGTCATCCCGCAGAACATCTGGGACGACCTTGCCGCACGCACCCTGCGCCAATTCAAGGCGGGCGGCGAAGTCGCCGCGCTGGACAGCCTCATCGCCGACGGCGCCGCGCTCTTGCGCCAACACTTTGGCAAACCCGACGACCCGCACGGCAACGAACTGCCCGACAACCCCGTCATCATCGAATAAACCGGCGGGATTGCGATAAAAAAGCGGCAGGCATGATGGCTGTAATGTTAAGATTTATTCGCAATTACATTCACAGCCGGAGTTCCCCATGCGCCAACCCTTCCCCGCCCACCTGTCCCGCAAACCGCTCATCAGCCTGACTTCCCTCGCCATGCTCGCGCCTGTCGCCTTCGCGGCATCGGGCGAGCCTGCGACGTTGGCGCCGGTCGTCGTCAAGGCCGAGCGGTCGCTGGAAACCAACTACACCATCCCCGCCAGCATCTCGGCTACCGGACTGGACCTCACCCTACGCGAAACGCCGCAGTCCATTTCCGTCATGACGCAAAAGCGCATGGAAGAGCAACAACTTAATAGCGTGAGTGAAGTTATTGCGCACGCCCCTGGCATCTATTTCCAGAAATATGGCAACAGCGCCGACGGCTATCACTACTACATCTCCCGCGGATACCGCATTGACAACGTCAATATCGACGGACTTGACGCCAGCGGAGACGGCTCCGGTTACGGCCTGTCCCTGCACAATACCGACAGCGCCGTTTACGAATCGGCGAGCGTCGTGCGCGGTTCGACCGGCTTGAGAAACGGCATCGGCGATCCGGGCGGCAATATCCAGATGCAGCGCAAACGCCCGACCGCCGAGCCGCATTTCAGCATTGATGTTGGCGCGGGAACATGGGGACATTACCGCACCGTTTTCGATGGCAATGGCGCCTTGAACCACAACGGCAGCCTGCGTGGTCGCGCGGTTGCCATCTACGACCGCGGCGGCCTGTGGCAGCGCCGCGCCCGGCAAGATGGCAAAACCCTCTACGGCATACTCGAATACGACCTCACCCCGCAGACGATGGTCAGCGCAGGGCTGCAACTGAGCGACGTACACAGCAAACACTCGACGCCCGGCTCCTTCTCCTCCTGGTATGGCGATGCAGACAGCGGCTACCGTCTGCTCTTGATGCAACCGCGCGACAACAACGCCGCGGAATGGTCATACAGCAAGCGGCGTCGCAGCGAAGTCTTTACCCGACTGGAACACGATTTTAATGACGACTGGAAACTCAGCGCCGCCTATAGCTACCGCTTCGGCAAGGCCGACAACCACTACGGCATCGGCGGCAGTTACGACGTTAAAGCCGACGGCAGCGCGCAACTCGTCACCATCAAAGAAAACTTCCATCCGACAGAGCACGCCTTCGATATGCACCTTGATGGAAAATACCCGCTCTTTAGCCGCCAGCACGAATTCCAGATGGGCATCAGCCATAACGACTACCGCGATGGCAAAAACGCCAAATACGATACCCGCGCCGATGACCCCGTGGATGACCTTTTCGCCTTTGTACGCGATGGCAAAATTGAGCGGCCGGAAAACGAATTACTGGGTTACGGCACCAATAAAAAACAAACCACTTCCCTGTATGGCGCGACCCGCATCCATCTCAATGACGATTGGGCATTACTTGCCGGAGCGCGTCTCACCAACTGGAAAAGAACCGGATACGATTTCCGCAATGACTACATTCCGCGGGTGCGTAAAGAAAACGGCGTTTTCACCCCCTATCTGGGGCTGACCTACGATTTCACCAACAACCTCACCGCCTATGCCAATTACAGCACCATTTTCCAGCCGCAGGACAATGAGGACATAAACCACAACCCGCTGGATCCGGAAAAAGGCGCGACTTACGAATTGGGCGTCAAAGGCGCATGGCTGGATGACCGCCTGAATGCTTCGGCAGCGGTATTTGAAGTGCGCAAGGACAACCTTGCCGTCAAAGCGGGCAAACACGCCGACGGCTCGGACTACTACCGCGCCGAAGACAACACCAAAGGGCGTGGCTGGGAGCTGACCCTTTCCGGCGAACCGCTACCGGACTGGCGCGTGGACGCTTCCTATACCCGTACTAAAATTGAAGACCGCACAGGCGCGCGCCTGAAAACCGATGCCCCGCTGCATTTATTCAAAGCATTCTCCAGCTATGACGTGAATGAACAATGGACGATCGGTGGCGGCATTAACTGGCAGAGTAAAATCTTTGCCAAAAGCGAGATTGATGATCCCGTCGGAATTGTTGCCAACACACAAAAATCCTATGCCACCGTAGACCTCATGGCGCAATACCGGCCGACAAAAAACCTGCGCTTTACCCTCAATGCCAACAACCTCTTTGACCAGAAATACAAAACCATTCCCGATGCGTTAAGTTTCGGCGCGCCGCGTCATGTGATGGCGACATTCCGATACGAATTTTAGGGGCGCGTTGACAATTGATACATCCCCCTCCCCCGCTTCGCAGGGGAGGGAAATTCAAATTGCAAACACGCCCTAAATATTGAAGCATCGTTTCTTACCGTGCGGGCAAAGGACTGCCACGCGAAAAGCGGGTGGTGCTACACTGCGTCCATATCATCCCAAGCGGAGAAAAACATGACGCTGCAAAATGATTTCCACGCGATGGTCGAATATGCGAGCAAAGCCCCTTCCGGGCATAACACCCAGCCGTGGTTTTTTACCCTTGGCGCGGATGCCATCACGATTACGCCCGATTTCAGCAAACGCCTGCCGGTGGTGGATCCCGACGACCGTGAACTCTTTATCAGCCTGGGCTGCGCCGCGGAAAACCTGCGCATTGCCGCCAACCATTACGGCTATGCGACCACGACCGCAGTCAGCGCGGCAGGCACAATTACCGTCCGCCTCGACAAACAGCCCGGCGCGCAGCTGGATCCGCTGTTCGCACAGATTCCGCTGCGGCAGACCAACCGCGCGCGTTACGACGGCCGCAACATTCCGCAGGCGCTGCTGGACGGCATACTCGCCGCCGCACAAAGTGACGACACCGTGCGTCTGCGCGTCTGGGACAAAAACGCGCCGCAATTCGCGCAACTTACGGAATTGGTCATGGACGGCAACCGCGCCCAGTTGGGCGACGAAGCCTTCAAGCGCGAGTTGCTCTCCTGGATTCGCTTCAACAAAGCGCACAGCGAGCGCACCCTGGACGGCCTGAGTTACGCGGTGATGGGCGCGCCCAACCTGCCCGCGTGGATGACCAAACCGATTATCCGGCTCGCGCTGAAGGCGAACGCGCAGAACAAGGCCGACGGCAAAAAAATCGCTTCCGCCTCGCACCTGCTGCTGCTTGCGACCGATGACGACACCATCCCCGCGTGGATTGCCGCAGGCGCCGTGCTGCAACGCCTGCTGCTGCTCCTGACCGAACAGGGCATTGCCAGCGCCTGGCTCAACCAGCCGTGCGAAGTGGCAGAGCTGCGCGCCCGCCTTGGCCGCGAACTCGCCTTGGGCGGCCAATACCCGCAGTTGCTGCTCCACCTGGGCTACGCCGCGCCGCTGCCTTATGCCAAACGCAAGCCGGTAGAAGCAGTCATCCGGGAAGCGTCGTAACCGCACGGGGCAGAAACCGCCCGCAGCGCGACAACGGAAAAGCACAACCCCGTAATCATCTCAACGAACATTGCCATGCTTGCCGCCATCACCGCCCTCGCGCTGTTTTTCAGCTTCCTCGCCGCGTTTTACGGCTACCTCGCCGCACCGCAACAGCGCCTTTTGCCCGCGCCGTTACCGTGGCGCTACGCGGGCGATATGGCGTGGCGGGCGGCGTTGGCAGCGCTGCTGCTGTGGGTGTCGCGTTTTGGCGGTTACGGCGTGTTGGTCGCCATCGCCGCCGTGCTGGTTGGTCTGGGTGTCTTGCCGCTGCTCGCATTGATGCGGCGTTTTGCCTGGCGTGAATGGCTGTTGGGCGGCGCCGCGCGTCCGGACGGCTGGGGCAGGGCGCTGGCCGCGCTTTGTCTGGGGTTGCCGTTGGCGCTTTTTTGCTGGCTGCCGTTTTTGCGCGGCCTGCCGCCCGCCATGCGCGGGGAGGCGGGCGCGTTTTTTGTGTGGATGGTCGGCATTTCCTGGCTGGCGCTCTGCGGCGGCGTGTATTTCCTGCGCAATGCGCGTAGCGCCTGGCGGCTGCTGTTTTGCGCCAATCTGCTGGCGGCGCTGTTTTTCGGCTTGACGGCATGAAAGTCGCGAGCCATCTGCTGAAAACGCATTTGCCGCTGCACACCTGGTGCGGCGTGGTGAGCGCGCTCTTTCTCATCGTCTGTTTTCTCGCGGGCGCGCTGACGCTGTTTCTCGACGACTTGAACCGCTGGGCAGCGCCACCGCCGCCGTCGGTCATGCCCGCGCCCGATGCGCGACAGCAGGCGCAGTTGCTGGATTACATGGCGGCGCATCCTGAAATCACGACGACATTCACCCTGCATCTGCGCACGACGGCGGATGCCCCCGCGCCGCTCTCCTGGGAGCGGGACGGGGAACAGTTCTGGGCGACGCGGGATGTCAACGGACAATGGCGCCGTTTTAGCGCGCCCCTTCCGGCCTTGGGCGAGGTGCTGGACGATTTGCACCGCACGGCGGGCATTCCCGGCGCGGTGGGCGGTTACACGATGGGTGTGGTCGCCGTCTTGTATGCGCTGGCGCTCATTTCCGGCACGGTGCTGCTGTTGCCGCGCCTCAAGCGGCAGCTTTTCGCCTTGCGCCCCGAAGGCGGCCGCCGTCGCGCCTGGCTGGATTTGCACAACCTGCTCGGCCTCACCGCGTTGCCGTTTCATCTGGTGATCGCCATCACGACTGCCGTGTTCGTTTTCTATGCGCCGCTGGAGCAGGCGATGCGGGCGCTGTCGCCCGCCGCGGACACGGACGTCGCAGAAGCCGCAAGGCAGGGCGAATTGCTGCCTCCCGCCACGCTGCTTGCCCGTGCGCAGGCGTTCGCCCCCGCATTGCAGGCGGAGCGCATGGTTTTCGATGCGCTCGATGACCGTGCGGAAGCGCTAGTCGTGGTTCTCGGCGGGACAGCCACCGGCGGGCGCAGACTGTATGTGGCGCTCAACCCCTACGGCGGCGCGCTGCGCTACCGCAACAGCGGCGGCAGTTTTTATCACGCCGCCAGCGATGCCTTCGCCGCGTTGCACTTCGGCAACTACGGCGGCTACCCGCTGCGCTGGCTATATTTCGTGCTGGCGCTTGCGGGAGCGGTGCTGTTTTACACGGGCAACCTGCTCTGGCTCGGCAAACGCGCACGCGGCGAGCGGCGCGACGTGCGGCTGCTGGCGGCGCTGACCGTCGGCACCAGCTGCGGCGCTATCTGCGGCATGGCGACAATGCTGCTCACCGCACGCTTTCAGCCGCTGCTGCCGCTTGCTGCAGAAACACTGGCACACGCCAGCTACTATCTGCCGTTTCTCGCCGCCAATGCGTACGCGCTGCGACGCGGGGCGGGGGCGACGGCCGCGCTGCTTTGCGTCTCTATCGCGCTGCTCTGCGCCATACCGGCGACGACCGGACTGGCCGTGGTGGGATGGCTGCCGTTTGTGCCACGGTTGTTGTTGCCGGTGGATGCCACGGCGCTCCTGCTCGCGCTCACCTTGTATCCGTTTACCCGAAAAGCCCGCTAGGGCGTGTTTGCAATTTGAATTTCCCGCCCCTGCGAAGCGGGGGAGGGACGGGGCTCCCCTTGAAAAAGGCGGACGCCTTTTTCAAGGGAACCCGGGGAGGGGGGGTGAAAACCGCGTAGCGACCGCATTCAAAACGAAATGCAAACAGCCCCTAGGCATGGAATGGATTGATGATTTGCAGACTTTCAACTGTGAAACCGTGCTGCATGTCTTCCGAGTAGAGGACGCGACAGTTCGACTCAATGGCTACCGCAACAATCATGGCATCGTAGATGCTGAAATGATGCCTGCGCGCAAGGTTCAGCCCCAAACGATGCACACTCAGCGTTAGCGGCCGGATAATACAAACCGGCATCAGCGCTTGCAGGAAGTCATCGATTTCCTCCCAAGCCATCTGCCACTTGCGTCGCATCACATTGCTGACCTCGTTCAGTACCTGCACACTCACGACGCCCTTTTGGCTCAACAACCGGGCCGCTGTTTCAGCCTTTGCTTCTTCAGCCGAGAGCAGATACAGCACCACATTGCTGTCAAAGGCGATGTCAGCGGGCATGGGCTTCTTCACGGTCAAAGACAAACCCCGGTGGCATGCGCCCGCGAAAATGACGGATTCGTTCGAGAAAGGCCAAGTCTTCATCGGTCGTTCTGCGGATAGCAAAGGTATTGGCGTCAGCAACCAGGATCTCAATATCGTCCCCCTCTTTCAGTTGCAGTGCCTGCGCTACGGCGGCAGGGATGCGTACTGCCAGGCTGTTACCCCACTTGGCCACTTGCATAATAGGCTCTCTATTGGATGGATATACATGGAAAATTGTATATCACCCGGAATAAAAAAGGAGCCTTGCGGCTCCTGGGTGCTACCACCAGATGTTTTTGTAGGTGGTTGCGAGGGGATGTGGTGGTGGTGACCGATCTACGGTTGGTTGCTGTGGTACGTCTTCCCACAGGTCTTCCGGTCTGAGTGCCGACATGGCTGACGGGATGTTTTCCCGGCGGCAGTCAACAGGAGCGGTAGTGACCTGCATCAGTGTCTGCGCAGCAGGATGTGCTGTATCAGGCTCATCCCATGTTTCATCAACCGTGATGTGGGTTGATGGATATGCCGTTTCCGCATAGTCCCACGCATCATCGGTTTGCCTCTCGGCGTCGTTCTCCGGAATGCCTTCTGCCTTCGTGGTACCGGTTTCAGCAGGAAATTCCGGGAAATCCGGCGAAATACTTTCTGCTGTGGGGTAGTCCCAGGCATCATCCGAATCCTGGTGAAGGTGGGAGTTTTCTGGCAGTTCCGCCGGGGCATTTGCGGCGATGTTTTCCAGTGATGCGGTTGCGGAAACTTCCGTCTCCGCAATATCCCATGCATCCTCCGGGCCGATGATCGTGTCGGCAAAAGGTTCGGCGATCAGGTCTTTATCGGCAGGCATTGCCGCAGCAGCCTTTTGCTCCGCTTCCCACATGGCGGTGCCTCTTTTCCAGCCTTCTTTGAAAGCGGCACGGCTGCCGGGGTCGGTAATCAGCGCGATCAACACTTGCCAAAAAGTGATGTGCCTCTCTGGGGCGATGTCTACAGTGTTCATGTGGATGTCTCCGGTTGAATGCGAAGACATCAAGCCCCGGAGGGCATAATGCCCTCGCGGGTGGGGAATGCGGTAGCAATCCGTAGTTTGCTGGCTTTGAAAAATGACGAGAAAACAGGCTATTTTTTGTTTTTCTCGTCTAGGTTATTAGCCCGGATAACTAAATATCCAAAAATTATCATTCCTACCGCAACTACGTATAAGGTGATTTGAGCGATCATTTCTCGTCCTCCCTTTTTTCAGGATAATAATGGCTACTCGCCATAACAATATGGTAGTAATAAGGGCAAACATGGCGTTCAGTATACCCGTACGGACAAAGAAGAGCTGTCCAATGACCATAAGGGCGAGACCGTTGCACGCGGTTGCAATTAGTTTGCGCTGTTCAAATTCCATGGCCATCAGTTTGGCCATAAAAAATGCAACAACTTTGGTTAACTTCATATTTTCTCCATAGGATTAACAACAGGAGAAACCTTCCGCAAGGGTCGTTTCCCCCTGCGGGTTAAAGGCGCGATGCCCGTGGTGCCGATGCATTTGCCTCATCGGCTGAGTGTCGTCACACCCAAAGGTGATACCGGCATTTCAGACGACTTTCGCGTGTTGTCACGCTATGCGATTGCGCCGGCGCTTGTGCGGTTTATCGTCTCGCTTGACACTGCGTCTGAATATAGCCCTTTACCTGCGCCCAGTCAATCTTCCAGCTCAATCAATCAGTTATGGTATGCAAGGTGTTATATGCATACAAAAAAGGAGCCTTACGGCTCCTTGGTGTTGCTTGCGAGGAAGCGAAGATACCATGCCCCGTGAGAGCATAATGCCCTCGCGGGTGGACTGTGTCCCTACGATTTATTGCCGCCTTGCTGCTGTTTCCTAGCTTTGTTGTCGAAATACAGCAGTACACATGCCACAATAATCATGATTAGACCGAAAGCGTTGATTACGTTCATAGCTGCCTCCTATGGGCTAAGGATTAATGGCTACCGAGAGCAGCCATAGAAAAGTTACTATTATTGCCCCAATTAGAGAAGGGTTTTCTCTAAAAATATATTGGGCAAAAACCAGCAGACTAAGATTCGCCAAACTTGTAGCGATATGTCTGCGAGTATCTTGTGTCATCGGGAAAAACTTGATCTTCAACCTTGTTTTAATCCTACGCAAGATATTTCGGAATAATCTTCTCATAGATTTCTCCAGGAGTGTGCAGGAGAAACCTTCCGCAGGGAATGTTTCCCCTGCGGGTGATGGGCACGTTGCCCGTAGTGCCGATGCATTTGCCTCATCGGCTGAGTGTCGTCACACCTGCGCCGGCGCTTGTGCGTTTTAAGTTCGCCAACTCTGTTTTGGAATATAGTTCCTTGCCCGCTGACGGTCAAGCCGATTCCCTGGGTCTGGGTCAAGCGATGAATTTGTTGTCGCCTAGGACAGGTGACATGGGAATGTGCTTTTCTGCGCGCAGCGCCACTATGCGTTGTCCTTGTGTTTTTATTTGCCGGACGGTTTACCATTTTTCCGCCTTGCAGTGGACGTCGCTTCGTCAATGACTGCTGCGTCGACTCCTCTCTTGCCCGCCATCAAGGTGTCGGTAGAGTCAGCGGTTGTCGGTAAGGAGGTATTCGATGCTGCAGACACTGCTTCGCCACATGTATGGCTGTCATTGGCGTCGTTGGCATTGTTCCCATCCCCGTCGTTGTCATGGTTTTGACAGTCGGCACCATGTGGGTGATAGCGGTTGACCGCCCACAGTGTGTCCCGAAAATCCAGGCCGCAGTAGCGCATGGTGTTGTTGATGCTGCGATGACCAAGGTATTCCTGCACGGTACGCAGGCAATGCGTACGGCGCAGCATTTCCGTGGCAAAGGTGTGACGGATACAGTGCGGGGTGATCGGGCACTTCGCCCGGAGAATGCCGTAGGCTTTCACCATTTTGGTCACGATTTCGCAGCTCAGCGGGCTGCTGCCGTCTTTTTTGGCCGAGAAGATATAGGCGTTACGGTCACGGCGTTTGTCAACGCCGCGCGCCGCGAAGTAATCGACCAGTGCAGCAACTGCCGGACGTCCGAGAAAGACGGTACGGTTTGTGCCGCCCTTGCGTGTGGCAATACGGCATTTTGCCAGGTCGTCACTCAATTCGCCGATGCGTGCCTGACGCAGCTCGCAACTGCGTACCCCGGTACTGAACAGAAATTCAAGGATCGCCTGATTGCGTTTCTCGCGCAGCGATGTGGCGAGTCGTGGCAATTCTGCTTCGGTTGGCGTACAGATTTGCAGCATCTGTTCCAGCGGAATATTGCGTGGCAGCAGTTCACCTGTCGGCTTGCCGTGCAATTGTTGCGCCAGCGGCGGCAGGCGATGATGGCGTTCCAAATATGCAATAAAGTCGCGCAGGTTGCAGAGATAGAGATTAAAGGAGGCATTATTGAGGTGGCGCAGCGTGAAAAGAAAGGCTTGTACATGGCTGTAACGCAGCTTGCTGATGCGCAGCTGCGGATGGTTTTCGTGCAGGAAAAGCAGCAATTTCTGCATCATCTCCAGCCTGCGCCGCTGGGTGCTTTCGTGATAGTGTTTGCCTTCTAGGTAATGGCTGTAACCCCGTACGACGCGACGGTAGAGTTTGCCCAAGGGATGCGGTGTTTTTCCGTTGCGGCGCTTCATGGATACCTCCTTGTGCCTGAAAATCGTCACCGGAAAATACCCAACGCCGCGCACAGCAGTGATTAACGAGATTTATAGCCTCCCCATGAATCACGCGGAAACCTGCGAGAGGGTCAACATGTCGCGACAAACAGATTGGTGCTTCGAAACTGCTGCCGATATTGACAATGCGCTTGATACTTACGCCGATTATCTGCGTGATATCGGTGGTCGTAATGATGCCACTATCGCCTGGCACATCCTCTACCTCGGCCGCTTCCTGCGACACGCGCTGTCTCAGCGTTTGACGCCGCAGGTGCTGCGTCCCTCACATCTCGCCAATTATTTGCGCGAGAAACGGCTGTCACATAGCTGTGCCAATAAAACCCGCATCGCGGTTAAAGCCTGGTTCCATTACCTGCTTGATTTGCGCTGTCTGCGCGATAACCCGTTCCAAGACCTGCCTTGCCCGAAAGGGCCGGACAAGTGCTACCGCTTCTACACCCCGCAAGAAATCAACCGACTGCTCGCTGCCTGCGACACGCAGCGGATTATCGGTCTGCGCGACCGCACCATTCTGGAAGTGCTCTATGACACCGGCATCCGCAGTCACGAGCTCTGTGGCCTGCATCTGACCGATGTGGATATGCACAATGCCACTTTGCGGGTCCGGGGGAAACGTCATCGCGAACGGATGCTGCCACTCAACCAGGGTGCCATCACCTGGCTGCGAAACTACCTGACCCGTCGCAGCGAGCTTTTCGGGGAACGGAAAAGTGCCACAGCGGTGCTGTTCCCGTCTTCGCTGACGGGCGGCATGATGCGCAACACCGCCCTGTGGAAAATCGTCAAGAAATACGTCCGTGCCGCCGGAATTGATCCGGCTTTTACCACCCACTCGCTCCGTCACGCTTTTGCCTCGCACCTGATGGAAAACGGAGCGGATTTGCGTGTGGTGCAACTGTTGCTCGGTCATACCGTGGCTGCGACTACGCAGCTCTACACCCAGCTACGCGACAATCATCTGGAAGAACTGCATCGCCGTTACCATCCGCGTGCCTAACGGGTCAACGAGTGGCAGGTCGATGCGATGCATGGCGGATACGGTTTGCACGCGACAGGCGCAGCGACAACACGTACAAAACGATATTGACAGCGGCAACGCGGTGCAGTAGGTTAACCATCAATAGTCATGCGGACTGTAAACGCAACAGAGTCGGCGCCAAGCACAGCGTGGCAACACGTGAAAGTCGTCTGCAATGCCGACATCACCTGCGGGTGAGACGACCCACCTTTTCTCCGTCCCGCTAACCGGGACTTCAACCCAACGGGGTACACCGCTACCCCGTGCAGGGCGTTCGTGTGTACCTCTCTCACGTTTCTTTACAGGAGGAACACACCATGAATGCAACTCAACAACCCCAAGTGACCCATGGTTATTTTGACATCGTGATGTACGCCCGCGCGTACATCAACGAGGCTAAAATTATCACACCGACAAAAGGGCCAAAATACTGCGCCATCAACGCAAGTATTTTGGATGTCGGGGCTGACGGAAAGGCCCAGTACCGCACCATTGACCTGATCGCCAGTGGCGAACAGGTGAAAGGTGTGTTGCGTGCTTTGATGCCTCGCTGGCCTAAGGACCGCATGGAGCACAGCGGCCCCCGCTGGGTCGCCGATATCAATATCGGCAGTATCCGTGCGGAGGCCTACCTGAGAAAGGATGGCAACATAGGTGCCGTCCTGAAAGGGCGGCTGATCAACATCCGTGCCTTGCGGATTGCTGAAGAGCTGATTGTCGGCGAAGAATGGACGGAAAACGTCCTGCCACCGGTTGTAACTGCATCCGGTTTCATCAACCTGATTGACCCTGAAAAGGGCATCGTCAAATTTGCCGCCCAGGACGGCAAAATTAGCGCGTCTGAGACGCGCAACATGACCCTGTCTCTAGCGGGTGAAATCCCCGCCATCCGCGAACTCATTGTCCGTGGTCTCATACCACGCGGCTACGCGCACCGTGCTACCAACCCCCACCTCTTCGCCAATCTGGCCATCAGTGGCCTCTTTTGCGAGGGGTTTAAGGGCAAGGACGGTAAGCCCAGTGCTGCCCTGAAAGGGGTTCTCACCGAGGTGAGATACCTCAAAGCCGATGGCACAGTCCTTGTCACCGGCAAGTCCCGTGAGACAGCAGCTGCTGCCTGACGGTTTCTCGCAACTTCCCACAGGGATACTTCCTGTGGGAAGTGTCCCTGTCTTTTCTAAGGAGAAAACATGGGAAAAATCAGAAGACTGCTGCTCTTCGTGCGCAGGCATTTCTTTCGCCTGAACGAAAAGCAGCGCGACCACATCGCCAAACTGAGCCATTTGCTCGGTTTGGCTTCGGCACTACCGATCATCAGCAAGTTGCTCTCCAATGAGCAACACAGCGATGATTGGCAGGCACTTGGCTGGTTGCTCTATGCACTGGCTTTCGAGATAATCGCGTTGCTTGCCATGAGTAGCAAAAACGAGGAGGACTAATGACCGTCATGGGAATATTTACCGCTTTTATGACGCTCTGCCTGATCGCAGGCATCATCTTGGCAGCTGCGATCCTGTACAAGCCCGAAAAAATGCCTTCTGCCAAACGGTAAAGGCCTTCTGCGGATACCAACAAATCCGATGCCCACCTTTCTCCGGAAAGGTGGCACTTTGCATTGTGCAGACCATCTGCGACAATGCCTCACCGTGACCAAACGGTGTTAACAGATGGCATCGCCGGGTGCCTTCGCTTTGGCGAGGGTACCCATGCTGTCATCTGTCCGGAACCGCCGCATGTCATATGTGGGAGGGCGGAACAAATTCTCCCGGCTTTGGGCCAAGCCCTGAGTAGTCGGTCATCCGGGTAACCGGATGGCTCCCCCACAACGACTGCCAGAAACAGTCGCTGTGGGAAAGTCATCCATCGGTTTAGTCGCGCGGACTTTAAACGCGGGTCGGCAGACCTTAAACGCACAAGTCGGCGCATCGCACAGCCCTTCGGGGTCAAAGTCGTCTGTAATGCCGACGTCGCTTCCTGCGGGAAGCGTGACGACCCGCACGGCCCATTGAGCCATGAGACGTAGTACATACGGTTGTACCTTCAGACCGTTTTCCGTGTGTACAGGCGAACTCCGCTTGATGGGATTCAGATCGGAGTCGTGGTGAGTAATCGCCACGACATTTTTTTTGCCTATGCTGTCTGCCTTCGTCATCGCGCAAACGGATGACACCTCCCACCCGCAGGGGAAAACATTCCCTGCCGGGTATTGTCTTCTCCTGCTTTTCGTTTATTTACGCAGGAGAAATCCCCATGAACATAGCTGTTCACATCCAATCCGCGTGCCTCTGCGCACGTTTCCTTTGGTTGGCCTGTCTCGCCCTCGGGCGGGAAAACAGCCTGCCGCCTTTGCTACGCGCCCACGCCCTGTTGCAAGAACGGCGCAAGTTGCTGGCTCAGGCCGCCCGTTCTGCCGCCCCTGCGACAGACAAGCGCCGCTGATGCAAACCGTGCCGATCATCACTTCGGCACATCCTTCATCCCCACGGGAGACCACTCCCGTTGGGGCGGTCTCCCTCTTTTTTTGGGAGACCACCATGAACGACATAGTTGAAATCCTCACCATTGACGGCTACGCCGTCGAAATCTTCCACGATCCCGATGGCGAATCGCCGCGTACTTGGTGCAGCAGTACGCTCTGCATCGCACTCCGTCGCTATAATTTTGGCGGTGAACGCTTGTCCGGCGATGCCGGTTCATGCGCTGAAGCCTTCGCCTGGCATCTGGCCGAACAAGGCTTGCACGAGCGAGACATCATCTGCCTACCGATCTACATGTATGAACATGGCGGCATCGTACTGAAATGCTGTCCTTTCAATGACCGCTGGGACAGCGGCCAAGTCGGTTTTCTCTACGAGAGGCGTACCGACATTCGCCGTGAGTTTGGCGTCAAGCGCATCAGCCCTAAGCTGGAATGCCGCATCTATGACCGTCTGCGCGGCGAAATCGAGGCACTATCCGCTTGGGCCAATGGCGATGTCTACGGTTTTCGCATTCCCGCCCTGGATATTGTCTGTGGCGGCTACTACGGCTGGGATCATCGCGCATCCGGCCTGCTGGAAGCGGCAACGGAAGACATCCGCTACGCCGTACGGCAACAGCGCCATGATCACTTCAGCCGCCTGAAACGCCTCATTCGCAGCAAGGTGCCGCTGCAATACCGCCCGGCGTTGGCGTTCTGAATCTTCGGCCACCCCAGTGGCCTTTCTTCCCCACGGGGCATCTGCCCCGCCGGGGTGATGCCCCTTCTTTTTGAAGGAGGTTTTATGCAAACCAATCAGTCGACCGCTGCCGCACCGGACAACGAAGATTTTGTGCATTCCCTGCTGTGTTTCTTGCACGATCACGGCAATTTGTACCTGCACCGCCAGGTCAATGTGACGGACGGTTTCGCCCGTCATGCCGGTACGGTAGGTGAGCTACAGCTCGCCATGCGTTACTGCCGTCATCAGGAGGTAGAGCGGTTACGCGACATCGTCATCCTGCCGCAGACGGAAGAACCCTGTGATGGCATCACTGCCTTTCTGGCTCAGGCCACCTGGTGGGGCTGCACGGAAGACGGCAACAACTGGCGCGGATGCATCGTCCATCCGGATGTTGTCCTGATCACCTGTGCCGATGACGATGGCCGCTTGGGCTCACGCGGCACTGGCATCACGCGGCCTGGTCAAGGCCACCGTGCAGATTCCCGGCAGCCTTGTCGTGCGTCGCCCGGATTGCCTCGACGCCTTGGCCATCCTTTTTGCAACCAACACGCAAAAAGTGTTTCTGCCGGAGCAGCTGCGCGACATGGGCATCCACATCCCGGAGAACGGGGTCGCCGAACAGGATCCCTACCGCTTCCGCCTCAAATTCTGTTGGCGGGACGATACCTGGCGTGTCGCCCTGGACGGTGAGGGTATCCTCGACGTCGAGCGCTGTGAGCGTTGATTGGCCAACATGGCATACAACGGACAGATTTCTGTCCGTTTTTTTGTGCCTCGGCGGAACAGATGCCATGCCCCTCTTGTGTCCGTGCCCACCCACCACGGCCATGCTATAGTCACCACAACCACGTTTACGGAGGTTTTATGCCCACTATCACCATTCACAATCTTAGCGCGGAAACCCACCGCGCCTTGCAAGCACAAGCCAAAGCGGCCGGACGCAGCACCGAGGCGGAAGTTCGCCACATCCTCGACCAGGTGGTTCTACCGCCGGAACAACGGGTTGGGTTGGGTACATTGCTCGCTGCAATCGGGCAAAAATACGGTGGCGTCGAACTGAACATCGAGCGTGAATATGAAGACCGAACACCGGATTTTTCATGACCATGATTTTGCGTGATAGCGATGCTATGGATGACGACACCTATCTGAAAACATTTGATTTCACAGCTGACGGCGTGCAACGCGCATCAGGCACCCCCTGATCAAACAAGCGCAAGACAATGCAGCGCACTCTGAAAAATCAAACCAACCCGACAAAGTTACATCCGGTCATACGTCATCGTCGTAGACTGCTGTTACGTGGTCACCCTTTACTTTCAGGCATCCTTGACTTCCACTGCTGTGGTATCCGCCTTGCGCCCGGTCTGAGCCAGCATGACCTGACGCAGGATATTGTTCAACCTGCTTTGATAACCTTTGCCGCTGCCTTTCAGCCAGGCAAGGACATCGGCATCAAGGCGTATCGTGATTTGTTGTTTCTTCGGGCGGAACAAGGCATTTGCCCGGTGGGCTTTGGCCCAAAATGCTTCGGTGAGAGGCGGAATATCGCTGAAATCAATATTGTCATCGGGCATTGCCGCCAATTTTTGCAGACGGACAATGTCTTCTGCTGTTGGCGCAGGTAGCGTATCCAGGGTATATCTAACGGTGCTCATAACGTCTCCTCTCGGCTTTGCTTGCACGACGGGCGGAAATAATGCGGATAACCGTACATCCGTCCCGGTTTTGATAGGTATGCGCCATCAGCAAAAGCAGGGTATTGCTGGCATAGCCGATGCTCTGCCAGCGGATCTCTCCATTTTCAAACCGATCCTGCGAAACCAGGCAATGCGGGTCACGAAATACGGAAACGGCATCCACGAACGTTACGCCATGTTTGCGCAAATTGCTTGCGGCCTTGTGTTCATCCCATTCAAAAACGATGTGTTCCATAACTACATTAGTGTAGTTACAGAAAGCCGTTGGTTCAACAAAGAATCCGCGAGACTGCTGTTCCACCTGCTTTCCGGGCTAAAAGCCTGCCGCAGCTTTCTCTTGCCCGTATGGGTGGCAGTGATATACTCAGGTCAGTAGTTGGCGAACTCAAAACGCACTAGAGCCGGATCAAGATAAGGCGTCCCCTACTAGGGTGGCGACCGAAACGTCGTTGGCAGTTCCGGCACCCCGTCACGGGGCAACGACCTCAATCCGCTGCATCGCTGCAGCATCTCAAACCCGCAGGGGAAACATCCCCTGTGTGGACGTTTCTCCTGCGTTTTCTTTTCTGACACAGGAGAACACCATGCAAACCACCCTCACCACTCGCCGCCTCATCGGCTTCCTCTGCGATCTTGAGCTGCAAGGCTTCGATGGCTGCTTGGCCGTCTATGCCGACAAGGCATGGGCCGAGCTGCCCAATGGCGCCATACGGTCATTGCCCCTGGCTTATCGCCAGGAATACGGCAACCGGCACGAACCGCCCCGTTGCGAACCTTGCGACCCGGAAAAAGTCGCTTATTTGATCCGGCGCGCTGCACGGATCGTCCTACAATGGGAAAACTGCCAGGACGGGGGCAGTATAGATTCCTGCACCTGCTATACCCGTAGGACAGACAATCCCCATCAGTGGGAAGAGTCTGTCGAATTCCCCGACGACACCTTGCCATTCTGACCCGGTGCAGTGCCGGACAGTGGACTATCTTTCACCACCCGCAGGGTATCGCCCTGCGGCGGTTCCCTGTTTCCTCTTTCAGCACAGGAGAACCCCATGCGTAACATGCAGCAAGTAGCCGCCGGTGTCTGGGCGGTCATTCCTCAGGCGGTCATCCGCCGCAGCCCCCCAACATCCGTCGATGCCGGTTCATCTCGGACAGACCACACTGATCGACTTGCCCCGATGCGTAAGCAGACAGGGCACGGACGTCCCAGGTCATAGTTATCCATCATCATCCGTGCCAGCCGGCACACCACCCATGCGGGGAAAACCCCGCCGGGGTTTTTCCCGTTTGCTCAACAGGAGAATCCCCATGTCTTATCCCATACCGACGAGCCGCGCCGCCACGCGCGATACCGTCCTCCAAGGCTCTCGCCAAAGCGGCGGAGAAAAAAGCCGCGCTGCCATGCGTGACATCACCGCCAACGCTGTCCCGCCCGATGCACAGGTCGCCTTCACCGGCACCCTGCACGTCAAGCAGGTACAGGGTCGCTTCGGTCCGTTCCCGGTCGGCACCCTCTACACCGCCATCGGTGCCTTTGCCGTCCGCGACGAGTGGCTCAAGACCCTGGCGGAAGGCGAGTTCGAAGGCGTCTTCCACGTTGCCGAACTGTCGCTGTACAGCTATCGCGCCTACGGCGAGCAGCGCACCACTATCCGCGCTATCATCGGCGGCTACCACCTCTGCGATACGTCTGTCGTCGAAGATGACTACGCTAACCGCGACGCCGCCAACGACGGTTTTCTGCCATATGATGACGACTGCTACATTCCGGAAGCCGACATGCCGATGCACGACGATACCTCACCAGGTGGAACAACCCTGGATTTTGTCGCCGACAACCTCGTCACAGCGGATAACCGTGGCACACAAGCTGTCACAATCCGGCCCGGCGAGACGGGTACGAACACAGAGACCGATGACGTCGCCACACCCGAGACTATCGACATCGCCACCTATGAAGACGATAACGTCCGCCTATTGCGCAGCTACCTCGCCGGTACTGAACGTGAAGGCTGGCGTTTTGGTGAGCCGTACAAAATCGACACCACCATTGGCCGTCCGCATATCGCCAAATGCCGTTGTGCACTGGATGCCCTTGGCTATGTCCTCGACACCAGACAGCAACTGTGGCTGCCGGCTGATGACGGAGGTGCCCTGTGAGCGGTCTGATGCACCCGCGCGTCGCGCATAACTACGCGGCGCAAGGCTATTACCCCACCGATGAGGCCACCCTGCGCGGTCTCGACTGCTTGCTGGCTCCTACGGAAGTGGCGCTGAAAATCCTCGACCCCTGTTGCGGATGCGGCGACGCTCTGGCGTGGCTGGCGCGACGTTTCCCCTTTGCTGTCACCTACGGCATCGAGGACAACGGCGAACGGGCGGCAGCGGCCAAACGGCAAGTGCGGCACCTGCTGCACGGCGATGCCCTGGACAGCAAAGTCAGCATCGGCGCAGTCGACATTCTCTTCCTCAACCCGCCCTACGGCTGGGCCCTGCGTGACCGCGAGGCTGGTGAAAATGGCGAACGCCTGGAACACCGCTTCCTGCACCACTTTTTTCCAGCGTTGCGTGCCGACGGCCTTCTCATCTACATCGTGCCCAAAGCGAGCGTGGATAAAGACTGTCTCGGCTGGTTGCAGGCCCGCTTCGCGGACATCGGCGTATGGGCAGCCGGCACCGACCGCTTCGACCAGATCGTCCTTATCGCACGGAAACGTGCGATACCGGGCGCTGCCTACAAGGCGTTGCGCGACCGCTTTGCCGCCTGGCAGACCGGACAAGCAACCTGGCCGACGCTGCCGCCTTCGCCGCTTGACCGCTACACCTGTACCGGCAACGACAAAAAGTTGCAGATGCAGGTCAATGAAATGGACGCCGCTGGCGTTGCCGCCACACTCGCCGAATACGGCGGTCTGTGGCGGGACTTCGATACCTTGTTCGGCAGCAGCGCCGAGGCGGGAACCATCCGCCCGGTGCATGACCTGACCGATTGGCACACAGGCCTGCTTATTGCCTCCGGCGTGGTCAGCGGTCTGGTTGACAATGGCCGGCAACGGATCCTAATCAAGGGGCGCACCATCAAACTCAAGGCCGTCAAACGCCGCGAGAACGAGGATGGTGATGTCGTCGCCGAAGAACGGCGCGACGTATTCAGCACCGAAATCAAGGCCATCGACCTGACCCAGGGCGCGCCGACCTACGGCGATATCCTCATCATCAAATAGGGCAACGCCCCATTCCCCACAGGGAATACCCCTGTGGGGGTATTCCCATCTACCCATAAGATAGGAGTACCCCTTATGACCCCCTACACAGCGGCGGCCGTTGCTGCCCCCAACCACACCCTGCACGCTGCAGCCAACCACGGCGGCATGGCCGCAACCACCCTGCGCGTATTGCCAGACCCCGACGGATTACATAAAGCCGCGCCAGACGGGACACACGCCGCACAGCCATGTCGCCAGGTACTACCGGTGGACAATCATCCCGGCGTCTACTGCGACGCCTACGTGGCCGACGGTGATCGCCTCATCTTCGCCTCACTCGTGGGGCGTAGCGGCAAAATCATGGCCATGTACGGTGTAATCGTCGCCGGACTTGACCGATACTTCCGCGTGGATGGCCGCATCTTCGACATCGATAAAAGCCTGGAAAAACGGCAGACAAAACTGCCGGCAAGCTGCCGCTATGGCAAAGACTGTGTTCATGCCATGCTGTACGCACCGCCGGTCGGCAACGACAGCCTGCAACGACGGGCGCTGTTACGCGACGTGGACGATGCCCGTCTGTGGGAGACCTTGCAACACATGTCCACCCTTGGTCTGCTCGACCACTGGCGCACGGCGCTGCTGACTGCCCTGCGTGCGCAGGACATGCTGAGGCCTTTGCCGTCAATGGGCATTGACGCTGTGCTGCTCGACCTGGCCGACAACAAAGCTTATGAGGCTCTGGTGCAGGACATGATCCGGGACGGACACCTGCGCGGGGAGGCAGCATGAAACGCCACAGCGCGTCCCTGTTTGCTTCGGCGCTTGGCGTTGAGCTATTGGGACAGACCCTGACCAACCTGTGCAGCCTGCGCGTTATCATCGTGCTTATCTGCATTGGCTGTTTGCTCGGCTGCTGCCATAGGCGGACAAGCCGCCACCGTTCGTGGTGGGATGACGATGACCGACTTTGAACCACCCTCAACCCCCCGGCTGCGGCCGGGTTTTTGTATCACGATGCAGTATCTGCGGGCCTGCGAGAGGCAGAGAAGCCACCCATGCTATACTCAACAGCGCGTTTCATAGCGCTATTTCCATCCGGGCCTTGCTTCCTCCTTTGCGAGGCCCGTTTTCTCCTCTTGCCCGGCAATGCCGGGCATTTTTTTGCCCATTGGCCGGAAACAGCGCTTGCCTTGTACCGCCGGACGGCTATACTAAAAACCAACAGTTGGCGAACTCAAAACGCACCAGAGCCGGATCAAGATAAGGCGTCCCCTACTAGGGTGGCGACCGAAACGTCGTTGGCAGTTCCGGCACCCCGTCACGGGGCAACGACCTCAATCCGCTGCATCGCAGCAGCATCTCAAACCCGCAGGGGAAACATCTCCTGTGTGGACGTTTCTCCTGCGTTTTCTTTTCTAAAACAGGAGAAAAACAATGACCCTCTCAGTTGCTGAAAAGGACGAGATCTTCTCTCGCCCACTAGTTGTGCTTGTGCCAGGCGTGAGTGAACTGTCCGTCCTCAAGAGTGCCGCTGGCTATTACGTCGGCCGCACCCTCGACGGCATGCCATACAGCCGCGAAAGCGGCTATTTCGGCACCGCCGAAAAGGCGGAAGAGGCCTTGCCCTTTGTTCGCGCTGTAGCCATTCCGGACGAATGGCCGGAAGACGACGTGATGTAGTAGTACCACACCCATCCCCCGGGGAAATACGTTTCCCTTGGGGACGTGTCTCCTTGGGGTTCTTTAACCTCTTGAAAAGGAGAAGCTTATGGCAAGTCTGAGCCAACTATATGAACTGGCAAGTAACATTGAACCGCAAAGCAGAACTGCTATAATCGCTTTGATTGATATCAAGGCGGAGGAACAAATGGAGTCCGTTACTGCAAAGTTAGATTTGGTTCTGAATAAAATTGATGCATTAGATAAAAGAATTGATGCATTAGATAAAAGAATTGATGCATTAGATAAAAGAATTGATGCATTAGACAAAAAAATTGATTCCAAGGTTGATTCTTTGGAAAAGATTTGTAACGCCAAGTTTGATTCCATTGAGAAACGACTTAGTTTCCTGCAATGGAGCATGATGGTCGGTTTTTCTGCCATTGCCTTGGTAGTTACCGTTCTTAAGCTGACACCTTAATCTTGAATCTTGTGCGCTCCGGCGCACCTCTTTCGCAGCACTGCTGCTCATCCATCCCACAGGGGAACACTTCCCCTGTGGGGGTGTTCCCTTTTTTCTTGAACAGGAGAACACCATGTCCAAAACCTACACCTACCATCAGGACCCCGGCCACGGCTGGATCGAAGTCCCCATGCGTGAACTGCGCGACCTCGGCATCGCTGGGCGGATCACTTCCTGGTCTTACAGGGAGGGCGAAACTGCTTACCTAGAAGAGGACAACGATGCATCGCTCTTCCTTGACACCATGCGTGCACATGACATAGCAGTTGAACTGATCAGGCGACACCGCGATAACTCTCCCATTCGCCATTATCACGACTACTGGGCAGACTAATTTTCCGGGTTTGCGCCCCTCACCCCACAGGGGAACACATCCCCTGCGGCGGTGTTCTCCTCTTCATTCATGAACCCGCGCCGCGCCTTGCGGCGCGCATCCATCCCACAGGGGAACACTTCCCTGTGGTGGTGTTCCCTTTTTTTTCTTGAACAGGAGAACACCATGGAAATCCAGATCCTCACCCTCGGCGACAATACTGACCGCTTTACCCAAGCCCTGCGCAACCAACTGCGCCGTGACTTTGGGCCGGGCATTGACCCCGCTGTTATTGAACCGCAAGCAGCTGCTACGCCTGCTGCAGACGATAGCGACGGGCAACCGTAGTGCCTCTCCTGCCCCAGACCATCACCCATGGTCTGAGGCAACCATCCTCAACCCGCAGGGGAAAATCCCCTGATGGGGCATTTCCCTGCGATTTTCGCGAGAAATCTATGAAATTTTTTATCTGGCTCATTAATGCCTTGAAAAAAGGCAACGAAAACCAGCGGAAACAGCTTGCCACCATGTTAAACACCCTGGCGGCCGTTATTTTGGTTCAGCTCACTTTCCAGGGGCGTGGATTCACCGCATTGTTCGGCTTAATCACTGCTTTTGGCATGTGGTATATTGCCTATCAAATCCTATCGGAGGATAAATTATGACGTCCGGTGTAATCATGCTATATGTGGCTTCAGCCATCATGATCGTCATTGGCCTGGCTGCAATGGAGGCCAATCGCCAACGTATCCAGGAGGAAAAAGACAAAAGCAAGGCGGAAGATTCTTCCCGTCCGGCTTAATGTCCCATCCTTTCCGTACCTGAGCCATCGGGTACATCTTCGCAGCCCTCGCTGCACCTCACCAACCCACAGGGGAACACTTCCCCTGTGGTGGTGTTCCCCTCTTCATCCATGAACCAAGGAGAACACCATGCACCTCTACATTCATCATGGGTTATACTTCGGTAAAACCAAACCGGAGATTACCATGCCCACCATCACCATCCGTAAAAGTGGCAATGCCAACATCGTATCCCTGCCGAAAGCCCTGCTGGAACAGCTGGGAGTCGGCATCGGCGATCGTTTCGATGTTGCCCTGCAAGACGACACCATCATCCTGAGTCCGTCCAAGACCAAGGTCAAACGTCTGACGCTGGAAGAGATTCTTGAAGGCGTCACACCCGAGACCTTCCAGACCGAGGAAGATCGCGAGTGGATGGACATGCGCCCCGTCGGGAAGGAGTTGCTATGAGCCGCTACATCCCCGCCCGAGGCGACATCATCTACATCGATTTTGACCCGGCCATGGGCCGCGAGATTCAGAAACGCCGCCCGGCGTTGGTGGTCAGCGACCAGCTGTTGTCACGACAGACCGGCTTCGTGCTGGTATGCCCGATAACCTCCACCATTCGCGGCAACAATGCCGAGGTGGCCATCGATGGCGACATCATCCGTGGTGTGGCCATTTCCATTCAACTCAAATCATTGGATTACCGTGAACGTAACATTGAGTTCGTCGAAAAGGCGGACCAAACGGCGGTCGAGACAATGAGCATGTTGTTGCAAGAACTGGTCGCCATCTGATCCATTGCACCTTCCGGTGCCTCTTCTGCGTCGCACCTTGCGGCGCGCATCCATCCCACAGGGGAACACTTCCCCTGCGGTGGTGTTCCCCTTTTTCATTTCGAGCAAGGAGAACACCAATGTCCGATCATTTTTCCTCCAACGAATACTTTACCCCGGCACAACTGGCCGTACTGCGCGCCAATCACGCCAGTCCCCACAAAGATGATCCTTGGCCGGTCGTCCACCTGGCTATTCCCAGCCATGGCCATCATTGGCTCTTATCAGAAATTGACGCCGACAACATCGCCTTCGGCCTATGCGACCTAGGCATGGGATTCCCTGAGCTGGGTTATGTTGACCTGAACGAGATTGTTGACGCCACTAGCTCATTCGGCATTCCCTTGGTAAGCGACCGTGGCTTCAAAGCCGTCGCGCCGCTGTTCGAGTATGCCAAACAGGCCCTTGCCGCACAGCGCGTTGTCCTGACCTGGGAAGGCGCACCGCAAGGTGAGTCACCACCGGCAGACGAAATCCCCCTAAGGGATGATATTGTCACCGAGGTTATGCTGTCAGACGAGGATGAAACAGCCCCGGATGATGAGCCGGTCATGCCCCTGGCGCAGTTCCTTACCGACTTCCGCGAGCCGTTACTTGAGCAGATCAGCAAACAGACACCGGTCCTCTACGACGGCACACACGCTGCCTGGCAGGACGCGGTTCTCGACGGCCTGAAACGCCAACCCTTTGCCGCGCAGCGCCATCGCATCCTTGCCTGCTATGCCGGGCTGGTCAAACACAATCTGCCGGCCATCTTTCTGAACGGCGAGATGGGCACCGGCAAGACGATGATGGGCATCTGCGTCTCCGCGCTGATGCAACGTGGTTACTCGCACAAACCCGTACTGGTCATTTCGCCGCCGCATTTGGTGTACAAGTGGCGACGCGAAATCCTCGACACCATTCCGGATGCCGTGGTTACTGTCATCAATGGCAGCAACGCCATCCGCGCCCTGCGCCATTTCCGACAGCAACTGGGTGATGCCCGCCAAAGCGCGCGACCGCATTACCTGGTCATCGGCCGGGTACGGATGCGCATGGGTTTCCACTGGCGTCCCGCCTATTGGGCGCGTCCTTATCGCTTTGTGGTTGAAAACCATGACGGCAAACGCGAGACCGGCAGTTATACCGCCATTGCCTGTCCGCACTGTGGCGCATACCGCTACGATGATGAAGAGCAAACCCCGCTGCGTGTGGAAACCCACCCGCACTGGGGCAAAGAACGGCGCGAGCACTGCAAACAATGCGGTGCAGCCTTATGGACGATGCGCCATCAAGACGATGGCGAAACGCCCTGCGACACGCGGGTGCGTAAATTCTGCCTGGGCTTGCCGGGTATCGGTCATGCCACCGTTGATAAACTGCTCGCGACCTACGGTGCGGCGATGCTGGAACGGATCATCGATGACAACATCTACGACTTCGTCAACCTGCAAACCGCTGAGGGCGGCTTCTTCTTCAGCGATCATCAAGCCGGACGCCTGGAAAAAGCGCTGGGACGGCAGGAGTTCGCCCTGCGCAGCGTCAGTTACCAGCCGTCCGAGTTCATCAAACGCTATTTCCCACGCCTGGCCTTTTCGCTGGTGCTGGTTGATGAAGCCCACGAGTACAAAAACGCGGGCTCTGCCCAAGGGCAGGCAATGGCCGTACTCTGCAACCAGGCAGAAAAAGTACTGTGTCTCACCGGCACCTTAATGGGTGGCTACGCTTCCGACCTGTTTCACCTCCTGTTCCGGGCGATGCCGGGCGTCATGGCCAGACTGGGCTTTGCCGCCGATGCCAACAACAGCTTCGGCAAGGCAGAAACCCGCTTCATGCGCGACTATGGTTGCCTCATCGACATCATCAATCTCCGAAGCGATGACGGCGATTTTCGGACCTCGCGCGCGAAAAAGGCAACAAGCTCGACCCGCAAGGCACCGGGGTTTTCGCCACTCGGTATCGCCCGCTTTGTGCTGCCGTACACCGTGTTCATGCGCCTCAGCGACCTGGGGGACGGCATCTTGCCGGACTTCCATGAAGAGACACGCCTTGTCGACATGCCGCCAGCGATGGCGGAAGCGAACCGCATCCTCACCCTGCAACTGCAACAGGCACTGCGTGCGGCCATCGTCCGGCGCGACTTTACCTTGACCGGTGTCGTCATCAATGCCTTGCTGCGCTGGCCGGAAACCTGTTTCCGGGCTGAGACCGTGACGCACCCGCGTGACCGGCATGACGTGTTGGCCAAGGTCGATGCCCTGTTTGCAGCGGATGAGGCGACGCCGAAGGAAGCCGATGTCATTGACGTCTGCCTTGCTGAAAAAGCGGCGGGACGTAAAGTCATCGTCTATACCACTTACACCGGCGGCCATGACACCTCAACCCGGCTGCGCAACCTGTTGCAGGCCCATGGGTTGAGTGTGGCGGTGCTGCGCTCCACCGTTGGCAGCGATGCCCGCGAAGACTGGATCAATGAACAGGTCGAACGTGGCATTGACGTGCTCATCACCAATCCTGAGCTGGTGAAAACCGGGCTCGACCTGCTCGCTTTCCCGACCCTCTACTTCGCCCAAATAGGCTACAACGTCTACACCGTCGCCCAGGCTTCGCGCCGCAGCTGGCGCATCGGCCAGCAAGAGACAGTCAAGGTCTATTACGCCTGCTATGCCGGCAGTGCCCAAGTGCAGTGCATGGAACTGATGGCACGCAAAATCAAGACAGCACTCTCCACCATGGGGGTGATGCCAGAAACCGGTCTCGACGCCTTCATCGAAGACGAAAGCAGCGAGAGCTCGATCACCGAAGCGCTGGCGAAGCAGCTGCTCGGTCGCGCCTAACCCACCGGCCGCAAGGCCCTCATTGGCGGTAACGCCACCACCGGGTCACAAGACCCATTCCCTGACGGGGCAGTCCCCCGTTGGGGGATTGCTCCTTTTTTTCATGCAAACAAAGGAGTTATTTATGCCAAATTGGGTAGCCAATTCTGTCCGCTGCGACAACCTCGAAGTCCTGGGCAAACTGCGTGATTTTAACCGCATCATCCCGATGCCGCTGGCACTGGAAAAAACCGAGAGCGGCTCGAACAGCGGCCATTACGAAAGGCTGATTTTCGACGGTCTGACCTTTCGGGACATCATCCAGCCGGAGAATGCCCCACCCAGTTTCCTACGATTTGGGCAAGACGACTACGGCAATACTTACAACATTTGCCAACCCATGCTGCTTGCCAAGTGGCTGCCCCTGGCACGCCGCTATCACCTCTGCCGCAGCCTCTACGGTTACGCGACCTGGTACGACTGGTGCGTGGACACTGGGGTACGAAATGGAACAGTCATCAATTTCGTCTGGGAAGTGATGCCAGCTGTACCTTCGAAACGGCCTGGACACATCCTGGTCCCATTATCGAGGCGCTGTCACGGCAACATCCGCAGCTGGTACTTGAAGTCAGCTACGCCGATGAAGACATCGGTATTAACGCTGGACGCTATTCCATCAAAAATGGCAAGTGGTTTGATGCCGGCTGGGTGCTTGACGGCAGCCGCGAAGCCTATGAGATTGCTTTTGCGTTGTGGGGCGGTGAGGAAGATTACCGCTGGGATGGAGCGCTACACCACTACGTCTATGACGATGACTGAGCAACAAAAAAAGCGCCTACGGGCGCTTTTTTTCTGAATATTTTGGAATGATTAACGACTGCTAGCGATAGGGAAATCAAGTGGTCTGCGCCAATTTGTCAAGTGTTTTTTCTTCCTTTCGCAGTGCCTCATATAAAGCGGTTTTACCGACTTTGATTGCGGCGGCGGCTTCCCTGACTTTCAACCCCTTCGCCATCAGCTGCTTCGCCTTTTCCAGTTTTGCCAGCGTCATGACCGGCTGTCTGCCACCCTTGCGTCCTCTTGCCTTGGCTGCAGCCAATCCGGCGATGGTGCGTTCCCGGATTCTGCTGCGTTCATAGTCGGCCAATATCGCAAAAATGTGGAAAATCAGCTTACCTTCAGAAGTGCGGGTGTCGAAGTTGGCGTCTGTGAGCGAATGGAAGGCTATGCCTCGTTGGCGTAAATCTTCGATGATCTGAATCAGATGCGCGGTGGAGCGACCGAGTCGGTCTATCTTCCATACCACGAGGGTGTCGCCTTCTCGCAGGAAGGCGAGTGCGTCATCCAGCCCCGGCCGTTTGTCTTTTGCACCACTCACCACATCGGAAAAAATGCGGTAACACCCCGCCTTCTTCAGGGCATCTTCTTGCAGATGTAAATTCTGATCAGCAGTTGAGACTCGTGCATACCCGATCATCGTGCTCACAACCATCCTCCTTTTGTCCGTCAACTGTCCGTTATTCTAATGTGTCCGACAAACGTCGTAAAGGCGCATTTACCGGACACATTTGCCTTGTCCGGCAAACGGTCGTTTGGCGGACAGCGCTTCGGGTTACCGAAGGTTGCACCTTCTTGGCGACTCTCCGCATTGCAAAGGATCAAGCACTGACAGATCTTTCTCGTTGCAACCTTGGCAAATTTCATACGTGCCGACGACTGTACTGCTTGAGATACATGAGAAGTTTCTTGCACTGTGAGGGGAATTTTCCGATACCGCACTTGAAACAGTAGCATCCTTCACTTGAGATATCGGTAGGAAGATTGGGTAGCGTCGCCGTGCGTTTCTATCTCTGCCACAAGCTCAAGGGCCTATTGACTGGTACAGCTGGTGTTTGAGTAACTGGGGAAGCCGTCCAAACTTGAATATTTCCCTCTGGACCACGCGGAGTGTAATTACATCTTCAAGACGGTGTGGGTCTAACGGTTCACCTTCATAGAAACCTTGTCCAGCCATTATCCAGGGGCAAAGCCCGTGCTTGATTTTGCCGAAGAATTTCTGGGCGAGACACCGGGCAGTACACGATACGTAACAGCGGCCGAGTGGGATCAGAAATGTTTGCAGAAGGGCTTCTGATTACCAATTTTCGCTATGAGGCGGTGATGGTGATTACCGCTGGGACGATGCACAACAGACCTACGTCTTCGTCGATGACGAAGAAGAGGAAGATCCTGATGACATGACAGACGCGTGAGTGCTGTCATGCAGACAATGGGGTAATCAGTGTCAGGGGATGTATCGGGCTTTCCCGGAAACCGTATTGCATGTAGAAAGCCTTCGCTTCGTCATTAATGGCATGCACTACCATGGCACGAATCCCGATGTGTTCGGCCGCCTGCTGTGCCCGCAGAAACGCATCACGTAACAGCCCGCGTCCAAGCCCTTGCCGGGTAGCTGTCAAATTGACAGCCAAACGACCCAGGACGACAGCCGGAATCGGATTAGGCATATTGCGCTTGAGATTTCCGGGCGTGTCTTTATGCAGAATCTCCGCAGCCGCCAGTGCGTAATATCCCTGGATGTGCTGCATTTCATCCACGCAGACAAAAACCCTGCTGGCACCGCAAGTTTGGTTTCTCAGGGCATAGTGCTGCAACCAGAGATTCATTTTTTCGTTACCACAATCAAAATTCTCGTGGTGATGCTGTTCCTGCAATGGTTGGGGGGCAAACAATATCATTGTATCCCCCTTGATTTTTTTCTGTCTCTCAGGGCAGGTTCAACTCTTATTCCAAGGTAGCCCCTTCGGTTCCAATAATTTATTTCTTTTATTCTCATCCGGAGTCTCTTCCAAAATGGTTAATACGGCTTGGTAGTCAACAGATGACAGCTCATAATGGACGGCATCAAAATCCGGAAGAAGCTCATCTGCCTTGCGCAGGGCTTCTTCCAGGATGAATTGCGTCCGGTTTTTCCCACTCATGCGAGCAGCCTGGTCAATACGCTGTAATGCATTAACATCAATACGCATTGTTATATTGCTGGACATCTATCAGACCTCATTAAAACAAAAGACTACAAAAGACTACATAAAGAAAGGCGCACCAAAAGTATTCTCTTCGATTCCTTCCAGGTTAAACGTTCTTCGGGATGAACTTAACTTGGGAAGATTGTAATCCAATCTTCTTGTATGTGCAATGCACATACAAACAGACGTGTCCTATAATGCCGAACGACCTAAGCTATCATGCCTGCATGAAATCCTACCTCCCCCTCATCACCCGCAACCTCAGCGGTTCCATCCTCGCTGAATGCCGGCGCTACGGCGGCATCATCGGCAATCTCCACGCCGTAGTGTTCGGACAGCGGTTTGAGGCCACCGTTGAAACCCTGGCCGACAAAGCGGAATTTCCACACCCCGTTGCGGCGGTAGCACTCGCCAAGGATCGGCGCGGTTTCGCGGCGGCCACTACCGTCGACCGGACATTGCAGTTGGGTTTGTCCGTCGGCCTTGACCGAGAGCGTCAAGCTGCCGAGCTGCGCCAACGGCAGCGCCGCCGAGAAGGCAATAGCGATGCGCTCGATCACCGCCGGTTGTGCCGCCAGGTTGACGGCCAGCGTCGATTCGCGCTCGTGGCCGCTGTAGGACACACTGTCGTCATCGCACTGCGTCTGGCCGTAGAAGATCATGTCACTGTCGCCACGTACCTTGCCGTTACCGGCAAGGCGGTAGGCGGCCACATCAATGTCCGCCCCGCTGCGTACGCGGATGACGATGTTGTGGCTGTTGAGGGCGGCGTTGCCTCCGGGGATGAGGGTTTGGCTTATATCAACTCCCGGTTGGGTGTCAGTCAGGTCAGGATCGTTGCATCAACTGTTGCAGGATTTCAGCCCGGGAGGCCCGGGCTGCCAATAAACGCTGCACCAGGCGGCGATGCTTGAGTCCTAACTGCCCCAACGTGAACCGCGCTTTGGACACCGCGCGTTCTTCGCTGTCGCCACGCGCCAGGAGGTGCTGCCGATCTGCATCATCATGCAGGTGCAAAGCCACTGGTCGCCGACGGGCAGTAAGCCCACCCGGAATTCCGTCCAAAACCGTTGGATTTCTTCCGCACTCAACGACTGGAGGAAATCCCGCTGCCGCAGATGAGCTCGTCATAGCGGCATCTATGCCGCGCAAACGGTCATCCTTGAGCATGGCGGACAGCGCTTTCTCGAAGTGCAGCGCTTCGAGCGTGTCCGGGCGCTCGGTCGCTTGGGTCTCTTCAGTCTGACCATGCTGGATACCGAATTTGTCAGCCGCGCCTCCGCCGGTCGGCCAATCATCACCTGTCGGCTCGCTAGCGACCAATACATTGCCCCGGAGGCTGCCGATGCTGCTGCCCGGCTGTGGGTTTTCGGCGAACTGATCGACAACAGCGACATGCATACAAGTCAAACAGCCTTACAAGCCTCACTCATAACCCTTGCAAATTCACAAGGCAAAGCATTTCCTATAATTTTGCATACCTGATCTATCGAATCGGAAGCAAATTGAAAAGAATCAGGAAATGTTTGCAATCTAGCCGCTTCTCTGACAGAAATAGTTCTTAATTCAACGGGGTGTCCAAATCTTCCTTTACTCAAAACAGTACAACCACCTGTAATAGTAGGAGACACCGTATCAAAGTCCATTCTACCATACACATTAGAAAACCCTTTATTTCCTTTGTGACATTTTGGTCTTAATTCATCGGGAATATCAAATTGGGAACCTCCAGGCTTCAGATACTTTAAGCGCTCTAAGTTTATATCAGCCAAATCTCTAATAACATTCCAATTGAATCGTTGAGGCCCTCCACACTCATGTGTGTGTTTGAGTGAAATAGGTGGTGCTAAATTTTCTAAAGCACTCTTAACGGTATTCCATGGTTTTTTGCCATTTATTCCCAAACGAGAATGTGTCGCTTGAGGTATCTTAATTTCGAATCCTCGCCCCGCAAGTAACACAAAACGTTTCCTATCTTGAGGTACACCATAGTCAGCGACTTGTAAAACATCAAAATTCACAACATACCCAAGTTTTTTAATGTCAAAAATAAATTTTTCCAAATATGGCTTGCCTTTATGCATTAATCCCGGAACATTTTCTATCATAATTGCTTTAGGGCAAATATCTGCAATAAGCCTACTTACTTCAGAAATCAAACTATTACGCTCATCTGTTCGTTTATATTTATGTGTTAATGCAGAAAAACCTTGGCAAGGAGGACACCCTACTAAAAGATCTAATTCTCCCTTTGAGAGATTACTTCTTTTTAATAACTCTGTAGCGGATATATGTCTAATATCACTTTCAAAAACATAAGTATTTTTATGATTTGCTCGAAATGTTTCCGCAGCATGTGCATTATTTTCTATGGCAGAACATATTTTGAAACCTGCCTGTTTTAAGCCTTCAGATAATCCGCCTCCACCTGCAAATAAATCAATTGCACTAAGCATTTTTAGAATCCTTTTTTGATTTTCTTTCTATTCTTTCGAATAATTCCTTTAATTCTGGTTTCGAGTCAGACATTCTTTTCAGTAACTCTAAAGACTCAGGTCCCCCAAATTCTATTGCTTTTTGAATTCTTACATCATCATAAAATTCAGATACCCCATATAGCATAGATGAGAGTAGCTCTATATAATCTTTTCGAGACCGAATACAAATATCCTGCCAAGAAAGGATATTAATTTGCTTGTCTGTATTCTTCATTTGCCATTCTTTTGCATTTTTTCCAATTAAATAACAACAAACATCTGCATCTGGGTAATAATCTTGGAACCACCCTTTATAAGTAATTAGTTGGTTGTAATGCGTTCTTTCTAACTCAACAAGAGGGCTTTTTAATTCTATAATAATAATAGTTTTATTATTTGTATCCGAAAATATTGTAAAATCAGGTCGTGTGTCAGAATCAGGGTGGTACTCTTTGAGATGTTCTTTGGTTAAACCATGCGCCTGTAGTTCATCATCTAGTGCTGCCTTTCTGACAATAGTTTTCATTTGTTGATTAGCAAATACCTTACCTTTGTCAGATCCAAGAATCCAAGGGAACTGTTCAAGAAGATTTTGTAACTGTGGCTCAGTTCCTGTTTTAGCTAATTCTTCTAATTTTGTTAGAGCAAAAATCCGTTTGGCAACAATAACAGATAGCGACATTGATTCAGGAACTAAATATTTGTTTATTTCATCTATAATTCTTAAAAATTCATTCTCATCATCTGTGTTTTTTACTCTTTCCCATAATGACTTGATTATTACTTGACTTGGTGCATGAATCCAAGCAGATGTCAGTTTGTGAATGACCTCTTCTTGCAGTTGTGTATCATTCTGAATTTTAGGACTCATACTGCATACTATCTCAGATATAGCTTCTTGTTCACTCTGTGTTACTTTCAATTCTTGAGGCAAATTGTGAATCTGAAGTTTTATCCGCTCTTTTTTATTATTTTTTTGGAATTTTTGATAATCACTTATCCATCTGGCAGCAAGTTTTTGACCCCATGTATATACTTCTTGCGTGTCATTATGATTCCAATTAATTGTAGTTCTATCTGTAGAGACGTTGCCCGCAACGTTCCATCCTGCGCCGCGTTTTGGTGCCGTTTGGCGGTTTGTGTCCGGCCTTGCGCAAGAAAGCCCGCGCGGGGCGGGTTTTGTTGGTTGTTGATAGCGGCGGCGGGTTATTCGGTAATCGCGCCACGTGTGCCGTGCAGGCCGATGCCTTTGTATTCATTCACGGCGTATCCGGTGATTTCTTCGGCGTGGTTGCCGAAAAATATCACGCCATAGTCAAAGCGGTCGCCGGCAGCGGCGGATGCCTTGCCGACAATCCCGTTGGTGGTGCCGCCATTCGATTGTCTGTTTTGGGTAAATTCGCCCTCGGCTAGGGTGATACTGCCGTATTTGTTGAGACCGTCAATGCGCCCTTGTCCGGTTTTTGCAGCAAAATTGACGTTATAGGTGAGGCTGCCGCGTTCGTTATGGTCGAAAGCGGTGCCGGTGTATGTTGCCTTGCCCGCTGCAGGAATGCCAACGGATGGGGTATCTACGCCGTAGGATGAAACGTTTACGAATTCGTTACCGTCGTTATAAGTAAGCAGGATACCGCTGCGGAAGCCCTGATAGCTGCGCACCTTGACCGTCGCGCTGCCTGAATCTTCGGTATAGGTGCCGTTGTAGGTAGCGAAGCCGGGCGGCAGGCTGCGGAAGTCAATTACCCCTATTGGATTGCTGCGGCTGCCGGTCTGGCTGTAGATGGTGTGACCATTGACGCTGATGCTGTAAGGAGTAAACGGGGTATTGCCAACCTGATAGATCCTTTCTCTCTTCTGCTTGTCGGCATTAAAGGCAGCGGTTTCGGCAGCGTCGGGCGGTACGGGCGCAGGGACAAGGACGTTAGTGTCGGCTTGTGTAGGGACGAGAGCGTTGGCGGCGGCTTCGTCCGAGCTGCCGCCGCAGGCGGTGAGCAGGGCGGCGCTGATGAGGGCGGCCAGGTTGAGTGCGGTTTTTTGCATGGTGTTTACCTCGCGGGTGTGTGGATTCCGGCAAACATTTTATTTTTTTCTTTTTTTTTGCAATCAAGGGTTTGTGCAAGCGGGCAAAACCACGTGGTTGTCGGCCTGGCGCGCCTGCCCGCAGGCAGTGGTGTTTTTTTGTTGCCGCCTGTTTTTGTCTGCGGGAAAGGGGCGGGGCGGTTTTTTCGCCGCCGCCCGCGCAAAAAATTTGCATAATAAACAAGCCGCCGCGCGCGGCAGCATCCATCCCTACCACAGGAGCTCCCATGCAATTAACCAACGCCCTCATCCGTCTCGGTGCCACGCCGAAAGACAAAACGGACGCCATCCGCCAGGTCGCGGCGCTGCTTGCCGCGAACGGCAAAGTCGAGCCCGCCTATGTGGAGGGCATGCTCGCGCGCGAGGCGCAGGAAAACACTTATCTCGGCAACGGCGTCGCCATCCCGCACGGCACACCGCAAAGCCGCGATCTCATCAAGGAAACCGCCATCGCCGTGCTGCAAGTGCCGGGCGGCGTCGATTGGGAAGACGGCGAACCCGCCTATCTCGTCGTCGGCATCGCCGCCGGCGACAACGAACACCTCGGCGTACTGAAACGCCTCAGCACCGTCGTCGGCGACGAAGACGTCGCGGCGCGGCTCGCCAAAACCACCGATCCCGACGACATCCGCGCAACGCTGTCTGCCGTCGCATCAGACGCCGCCCCCGCCGCTGCCGCGCCCGCGAGCGGCACATTCATCATCGGCGTTACTTCCTGCCCGACCGGCGTCGCCCACACTTATATGGCGCAGGAAGCGCTGGAAGCAGGCGCGCGCGCCCTCGGCCACGCCGTCAAAATCGAAACGCAGGGCAGCGTCGGCGCGGCAAACGTGCTCACGGCGGAGGATATTGCCCGCGCCGATGTCGTCATCATCGCCGCCGATACCAATGTCAATCCCGCCCGCTTCGCCGGCAAACGCCTCTACCGCACCAGCACCAAAGCCGCCATCGCCGACGCCGCCAAAGTCATCAACACCGCGCTCCGTGAGGCCCCCGTTTTCGCCGCCGAATCCACTGCCGCCAGCGTAGGCGAAGCGAAGCCCGAACGCAGCGGTGTGTACAAACACCTGATGACCGGCGTCTCCTATATGCTGCCCTTCGTCGTTGCGGGCGGTCTGCTCATCGCCCTCGGCTTCGCCTTCGCCTCCTTCCAGTTCGGCGAAAAAGGCATCTTCATCTACGAAGACGCTTACAAAGGCACCTTCGCCGCCAACCTCTTCTGGGCGGGCAAGGCGGCGTTCGAGCTCTTCATCCCCGTGCTCGGCGGCTACATCGCCTATTCCATCGCCGGGCGCCCCGGCATTGCACCGGGTATGGTCGGTGCGCTGATTGCCAACCAGATTGGCGCCGGCTTCTTGGGCGCGATACTGGCGGGCTTCATGGCCGGCTACCTCATCGCCTTCCTTGCGAAAATCATCAAACTGCCGCGCGAACTGGAAAGCCTGAAACCGATGATCATCCTGCCGCTCCTCGGCACCGCCGTGGTCGCCCTGCTGATGTATTACGTCATCGGCAAACCCGTTGGCAGCCTGATGGAAGCGCTCACCGCCTGGCTGAAAACCCAGCAGGATGCCAAAGGCTTCGCCGCCTTCCTCCTCGGTGGCCTGCTCGGCGGCATGATGGCGCTCGACATGGGCGGCCCGGTGAACAAAGCCGCCTACACCGTCTCCACCGCCCTCATCGGCAGCAACATCTTCTTCCCGATGGCGGCGACGATGGCAGCGGGCATGACCCCGCCGCTCGCCATCTGCTGCGCGACGCTACTTTGCAAAAACCGCTTCACCGTCGAAGAACGCGAAGCCGGCAAAGCCGCCGGCATCCTTGGCCTGTCCTTCATCACCGAAGGCGCGATCCCCTTTGCCGCGAAAGACCCGCTGCGCGTCATCCCCGCGCTGGTCATCGGCTCGGCGGTCACGGGCGCGCTCAGTGTCGCCTTCGGCTGCGGCCTGCACGCCCCGCACGGCGGCGTGTTCGTCCTTTTCATCCCGAACGCGGTTGATCACGTCCTGCCCTACGCCGTCGCCATCCTCGCCGGCACCGCCATCAGCACCATCTGCCTCGGCCTCTTCAAAAAACGCCTTACCGCCTAAATCACCAACCGCAGGGCGGCCCATCGCCCTGCCCTACCCCGCCTGGAAACTCCATGAAAAACACCTGCCTGCTTCTCACCGCCTTCGCCTGCCTCCTCACCGCCTGCGACCAACCCACGACACCCAAAGCGGACAACACGCCCGCCACCAAAGCGGAGAATACCGCTGCCGCAAGCGACAAACCTGCCACTAAAGCGGAGAATACCGCTGCCGCAAGCGACACACCTGCCGCCAAAGTGGAAAACGCCGCTACCGCAAGCGACAAACCCGCCGCCAAAGCAGAAAATGCCGCTGCCACAAGCGATAAACCCGCCTCCAAAGCAGAAAACGCCGCTGCCGGCGACAACAAAACCGACACTGCGCCCGCTGCCCCGCCCACCTTCAAAACTGCCGCCGAAGCCCTGCCGTACCTCGAAAGCCTCCTGCCCTACGACATCGCCGACAGCAGCTTCCGCAGCGTCCGCCTCAGCGACAACACCTTCACCTTCACCGCCGTCATCAAGGGCGTGGAAGACGCCGCCGCCTTCAAGGCGGGACACGACATGGCGGCGCTGCAAACCGCCTACCACAAAGGCAGCCTGCCCTACCTCTGCGCACAAGAACCGCTCGCGACCCTGTGGGCGAAGAAAAAAATCCGCAGCATCCGGCTTGATTACCAGGACGAACACGGCAACCCCATCATGCAATACGACATCGACGCCGCCGACTGCGCCGGTGCCGAAGCGCCGCAAACGCCGATTACCCCGAAAACCGCCACACCGCCGGAAGCGGGCTGATTGCCCCCGCTTTATCCGCCGTGCAGCCGCTGCAACGCTTTCTGCGCGCCTTCGTGCCCCTGCGCGGCGGCACGGTGCCACAGGGTGTGGATGTCGTCGAGGTGTGCGGCGGCGTCATCGGCAAAGATATAGCTGAGCCCCAGCAGATATTGCCCGTGGGCATCGCCCTGTGCCGCCGCCTGCTGCAACCATGCGCGCGCCCGGACAAATGCCTGCTGCCGCATGAACAGGGTGCCGAGCGCGCATTGCGCTTCGGCATTGCCCTGCAACGCCGCCCGTTCCCACCAGTGCCGCGCGGCGGCGCTGTCTTCCGCGCCACCCAGCCCCGCCTGACACAGCGCGCCGAGTTCGTATTGCGCCGCCGCCAGCCCCTGCGCCGCCGCCTGTTCCAGCCATGCCCGCGCCCGGGCGGCATCCTGCGCCACGCCGTACCCGTCGCGGTAGAGGATGCCCAGACCGCGCTGCGCGTCGGCGCTGCCCAGGGCGGCGGCTTCTTCCCAATAACGGCGGGCCTGTTCGTAGTCACGCCCGACGCCGTCGCCGTTGCAATACAGCTCGCCCAGCGCGTACAGGGCAACGGCATCACGCCCCAGCGCCAGCGCGACCTCCCACCATTCGCGGGCAATCACATGGCTTTGCGCCACGCCGATGCCGCGCTGGAACATGACGGCAAGATAGCGGACGGCCTCGCCGTTGCCCTCGCGCGCCAGCCCTTCCAGCTTGCGCCGGGCACCGTCCGCGTCCCCTTCCTGCAAGAGGCAGATGGCGCGCCGCACCGCTGCGGCAGGATGGGTGCCGAGCATCTGCTGCGCCGCCGCCGCGTATGTACCGCCCTGCGCCGCCGCCTGGGCGAAGCGCGTGCGCGCCTCTTCCGGCCGCCCCTGCGCGGCATGCAGCGCGGCGAGCGCCGTTTGCGCCGCCGCCATGCCCTGTGCCGCCGCCTGCTGCCAGTAAGCGGCGGCTTTGTCCGTGTCCTGCACCACGCCGTGCGCGCAGAGATAAAAAGCACCGAGGATGAATTGCGCCCCGGCCTCGCCCGCTGCGGCCAGCGGCGCGAGCAGGGCGTGGGCGGGCGCGTAGTCCTGCCGTGCGCAGGCGGTGGCGGCGTGTTGCAGCTGTTGGCGCAGTGCGCCGTCGTGGGCGGCGATGAGTTGCCCGAAGGCTTGCCGGATGGGATCCATGATGACTCCTTGCTGTCGGTATGGTTGAAGGGTTTCGTGCATGACAAAATTTGCTGCCCGCCGGGCGGCGCATGACGAGGCTTCGTCAGGCGGCGCGATTGCCGGGCGGTTTTTGGGTCGCGTACGAGAGGGTCAACTATATAGTTGAATAGATAAAAAAGCGTAACAAGGCGCGTCGCCGCAGACAGTACAAGTAGTACGGCAAGGCAACGCAACGCCGTTACGATTTTTTAGATGTTTAACTATTAAAAATCCTCCCGCCTGGGGAGGATCTTTTATGCCAATTCCGGGAAACAACACGATGTTTGCAAGCCGGTTCCGGCGGGCTGAAGCCACCCTTTGGCCCCGGTATTACAAGGGCGCGACGCCGCCGCTGATGCCCCAGCTTTGCGTGCGGCCTTTTTCTTCGGTGTAGTTGTAGTCGCTGACGCGGCCTGTCGCGAGCGAGATTTCCACTTCCAGCATTTGCGATTCCCGGCGGGCGGTTACGGCGTTGTCGCCGAGGAGGCCGCCTGCGGCCGCGCCGACCGAGGTGGCAATCGCCTGGCCGCTGCCGCCGCCGATCTGGTGCCCCAGCACGCCGCCGAGGATGGCGCCGCCGATGCCCGCCGCACCTTTCTTGATGCTGTCGTCATTGCGGTAGGCATAAACCAGCTTCTTGATGCCCGCCTTCTGGTTGATTTGCACGGATACGGGCTCGCCGAACATGGCGCGGATTTGCGCTTCGGTCGTCACGTTGCGCTGGATGGCGTTGACGTTGGCGTAATTCATGCGGTCGCCGTGGCTGATGCCGCAGCCGCCGAGGGCAAGGGCGAGGACGGCGGCGAGGAAGGTTTGTTTGCTGTTCATGGCTGTTCTCTGTGGTTGGGGGGTCGTGTTTATCCTACGCTGTTTTGCCCGGGCGCGGCATACGGCTTATTCACCCGCGCCCACGCCGATTTCCACGCGGCGGTCGGGTTGCAGGCAGGGGATCAGTTCTGCGCGCGGCAGGTCGTCGCGGCAGGCACTGAGCGGGTGCGCGCTGCCGAGGCCGGCGGTGCGGATGCGGCCGGCGGCAATGCCGCCGCGCACGAGGTAATCGCGCACGGCTTCGGCGCGTCCGTTTTTGCTGACGGTGGAGAGGCCGATGGCGACGGCGCTCTGGCCGCCGCAGGGTCCGTTGGCATCACTGCTAGGCGATAATGGCCGCGCCGGATAGATGCTGGCGGAAAAGGATCAATCCGGCGGCGGTAGCGCTGCAACACGCTGTGCCATTTGCCAGATTCTTGGGGCAAATCCCGCCACGGGCTGCCGGTGCGGGCATCATCCACAGCACGGTTTTGATAAACATGCGGTTATCGGCGGTTGGCCCGCGAGCACCGACTTTCCCTGTGCACAGGGGCTCCATTTTTGCCCATTGGCATCGGTCAGTATCAATCTTTCTTCCATAACCATTTGATATGGATTGGATATTACTCGTCAGCAGGCCTTGGTTTTGCCGCTTTTTACACTTGCAACCAGAACGTGACCGGGCCGTCGTTGATCAGCGCCACCTGCATGTGCGCGCCGAAGATGCCGCTTTGTACGCGCGGGTATGCCCGCTGCACATCGGCGCAGAAGCGGGCAAACATGGTCTCTGCCGCCTCAGGCGGCATTGCCGGGTCGAAGCCGGGGCGGTTGCCTTTCGTGGTGTTGGCGGCGAGGGTGAATTGCGAGACGAGCAGCACTTCGCCCGCCGCCTCCATCACGTTCAGGTTCATTTTGCCGTCGGCGTCGGGGAAGACGCGGTAGTTGAGCAGTTTTTGTTGCAGGCGGGCGGCGTGGGCGGCGGTGTCGGCTTTCTCAATGCCGATGAGAGCCAGCAGGCCGGGGCCGATGGCGGCAACGCCCGCGCCGTCCACCGTTACGGATGCCTCGCGCACGCGCTGTATCAGGGCGATCATTCATTCTCTCCGGATGTTCATCAGAATTTCCTTTTTAGTCGAAATCCTGTCATTTATGGCAGAAGGTTTAAAGGGGAGAGGCAAGACCTCTTCCATTTCAGGGCAACATATAGGGCAACGCTTTATTATGTTGTTCTGTGTGTTGAAACATGACGGGAATATAATGCGGCAAATTCCCACGGAGCCAAAACCATGTCCTTTGCCGGTCGCCACATCCTCTCGATTGATCAGTTCACCCGCCCCGACCTCGAAATGCTGCTCGCCGTCGCGCAGACGCTTGAGCCCGTCGCCCGCCGCGAGTACCGCTGCAATGTGCTCGAAGGTGCCGTAATGGCGAATCTGTTTTTTGAAGCGAGCACCCGCACCCGCATCAGCTTCCACACCGCGTTTTCCCGCCTGGGCGGCCGCGTCTGCGATACCACCGGTTTCACTTTTTCCTCCATTTCCAAGGGCGAGTCGCTGCACGACACTGCCCGCGTCATCAGCGGCTATGCCGACGCCATCGTCATGCGCCATCCGGAAACGGGCTCGGTCGCGCAATTCGCCAAAGGGCTGCGGGTGCCGGTCATCAATGCCGGCGACGGCACCGGCGAGCACCCCAGCCAGGCGCTCTTGGACTACTACACCATCAACCGCGAGTTTGCCCGCCTCGGCAAAAGCATTGACGGCATGACCATCACCCTCGTCGGCGACCTGAAACACGGCCGCACCATCCAGTCGCTCTGCCGCCTGCTGCGCCTCTTCCGCAACATCACTTTCCACTTCGTCGCGCCGCAAGCCTTCGCCGCGCCGCAGGCGCTGCTCGACAGCCTGAAAGCGGCCGGACACCATGTGCGCGAGTTTGAAAGCATCGCCAGCGGCCTGCCCGGCGCGGACGTGGTTTATGCCACCCGCATCCAGCGCGAGCGCATCGAAGGCGGCGAAGACATGGAAGGCTACGGTGAGGATTTCCGCATCAACCGCGCCGCCATCACGCAATACGCGGCGAAAGACATCGTCATCATGCACCCGCTGCCGCGCGACAGCCGCCCGGGCGCGTTCGATCTCGCCCCCGACCTCGATACGCTGCCGAATCTCGCCATCTTCCGTCAGGCGGATAACGGGGTGCCGGTGCGCATGGCGATGTTTGCGCTGGTGCTGGATGTGCACAAGGACATCGACCGCCATTTCCACAAATGGCAGGGCTACCGCCCGCGCCGGTACAGCGACGGCGATGCCGATTTTTATCAATTCGACTGAGGTGTGCCGATGAAGATGATCACCGCCATCATCAAGCCGTTCAAACTCGACGACGTGCGCGAGGCGCTGTCCGACATCGGTGTGCAGGGCATCACCGTCACCGAGGTCAAGGGCTTCGGGCGGCAGAAGGGACACACCGAACTCTATCGCGGCGCGGAATACGTCATCGACTTCCTGCCGAAGCTGAAACTGGAAATCGCGGTTGGCGACGACCTCGCCGAACAGGTGGTGGAGACCATTCGCGACACCGCGAACTCCGGCAAAATCGGCGACGGTAAAATTTTTGTCACCACGCTGGAACGGGTGGTACGCATCCGCACCGGCGAACTGGACGACGAGGCGCTGTAATAAATATCCTGCCGCAGGGCGGTCGCCCGCCGAAACCATACGGATGGCGGGAGCCCGCCCTGCGCACATTGCTTTATAGCCGTTTCAAACAGGGAGGAGACAAGGCGGCGAACCGAAGACAGTACGGCGGGGCGAGCCAACACCGTATCGTTTCTGTTTGAAACGACTGTATTTCTTGGGGCATAACCGCCTTCGCCCGAAAAAAACCGCGCTCCGACGCGGTTTTTTATGGGCGGTTTTTGCCCGCACCGGGCGGGACAACTGCGTCTTCAAGCTGCCGCAGGCAGTCAGTTTTCCGTGCCGTCCCCTTCGTTCAGATAGCTATCCGTATTCAGCGAGTGGCCGTCCCATTCGTGATCGGGGTCGGGGATGTACACCAGGCCGCCGGTTTCGCTCTGGCTGATGAGCCAGCCGCCCGGCACGGGGGTGCGGTAGAGTTCGGGGGTGTGCTTGTTGTTGCGGCTTTTCAGCTTTTGCCAGTGGAGCACGGGCGCGCTGTTGCCGAAGATGAGTTCTTTGATCGCGTTGATGGCCATGGGGGTTCCTTATGTAGGCTGCGGGTGTTTTTTCAGGTGGATGAGGAGGATGGACAGCGCCGCCGGGGTAACGCCGGGGATGCGCGCCGCCTGGTCGAGGTTTTCCGGCTGGATTTTGTCCAGTTTTTCCGCGACTTCTGCCGAGAGGCCGTGGATGGCGCGGTAGTCGCAGGGGCGCGGCAGTTTGTGGGCGCGGTTGTTCTTGAGTTTTTCGACTTCGTGTTGCTGGCGTTCGATGTAGCCCGCGTATTTGGCGGCGATGTCGATTTGTTCGATGACGGCGTCATCCAGCGGCGGCGCGTCGAAACCGGGCAGGGCGGCGAGCTGGGCGTAGCTGTATTCGGGGCGTTTCAGCAGTTCGGCGGCGCTGGTTTTCTGGCTGATGCCCGCGAGGTGTTCCGGACTGATGTGGGTGTGGCGCAGGCGATCTTGTTCGCGGGCAACGGCTTCTTCTTTGCGGCGATAGTGGTGGTAGCGGTGCTCGTCCACGCAGCCGAGGCGGTAGCCGGTGGGGGTGAGGCGGGCATCGGCGTTGTCTTCGCGCAGGAGCAGGCGGTGTTCGGCGCGGCTGGTGAACATGCGGTAGGGTTCGCGCGTGCCCTGGGTGATGAGGTCGTCGATAAGGACGCCGAGGTAGGCTTCTTCGCGTTCGGGGTACCAGGGGGCGCGGTTTTGCACGCGCAGGGCGGCGTTGATGCCGGCGAGCAGGCCTTGTGCGCCCGCTTCTTCGTAGCCGGTGGTGCCGTTGATTTGTCCGGCGAGGTAGAGGTTTTCGATGTGGCGGCTTTCGAGGGTGTGGTCAAGGTCTTGCGGGTCGAAGAAGTCGTATTCGATAGCGTAGCCGGGGCGGGTGATGCGCGCGTGTTCGAGGCCGGCGATGCTGTTGATGTAGGCAATTTGCGCCTCAAATGGCAGGCTGGTGGAGACGCCGTTCGGGTAGAGTTCGCCGGTGGTCAGGCTTTCGGGTTCGATGAAGATTTGGTGGCTGGTTTTATCGGCGAAGCGCATAATTTTGTCTTCGATGGACGGGCAGTAGCGCGGGCCGTAGGCGTCTTTGATGACACCGGCGTACATCGGCGCCTGGTCGATGTAGGCGCGGATGATGTCGTGGGTGCGTTCGTTGGTGCGGGTGATGTGGCAGTTGACCTGGCGCGGGTGTTCGCTGGCACTGCCGAGGTAGGAAAAGACGGGCACGGGGGTATCGCCGGGCTGGACTTCCATGCGGCTGTAATCGACGGTGCGCGCATCAAGGCGCGGCGGAGTGCCGGTTTTCATGCGCGCGAGGTGAAACGGCAGGTCATGCAGGCGGGCAGCGAGTTCGTTCGCGGGCGGGTCGCCGGCACGGCCACCGGGGAAGTGGTTCAGACCGATATGGATTTTGCCGCCGAGGAAGGTGCCGGTGGTGAGGATGGTGGTTTCGGCGCGGTAGTCAATTTGTTGTTGGGTGCGCACGCCGCATATGCGCCCGTTCTCGATGATGAGGTCGGTAACAGCCGCCTGGAAGATGTCGAGGTTGGGCTGGTTCTCAACCATTTCGCGCACGGCGCTTTTGTAGAGGTTGCGGTCGGTCTGGGCGCGGGTGGCGCGCACGGCGGGACCTTTGCGGCGGTTGAGGATGCGCCACTGGATACCGGCTCGGTCGGCGGCGCGTGCCATGATGCCGCCCAATGCGTCGATTTCTTTGACGAGATGGCCTTTGCCGATGCCGCCAATGGCGGGGTTGCAGCTCATTTGCCCGATGGTTTCGATGTTGTGGGTGAGGAGCAGGGTGCGGACGCCCATGCGGGCGGCGGCGCAGGCGGCTTCGACGCCGGCGTGTCCGCCGCCGATGACGAGGACTTGGTAGGTGTAGGGGGATTGCATGTGTTCAGGGTCGGGCGGGTAGTTGCCAGGCGGCGGGGAGTTTTTGCGGCGCGGTGATGGCGAGGATTTTCAGCGGGCTGCGTTCGCCGCTTTGCACGTTCACCGCGCGTTTGGCGACGCCGAACTGGCCGGCCAGCCAGCGGCAGAGGTGGGCGTTGGCTTTGCCATCTTCGGGGGCGGTGGTGATGGCGATTTTGTGGCGGCCGTCGTGAATGCCCTGGTATTGGTCGCGGCTGGCGCGGGCGGTGATTTTCACGGCGAGGATGAGGGTGTCTGCCTGCCAGTGTGCGGCGTCGCTCATGTCAGCCGCTGATGCCGCCGAGCAGCAGGCGGTTGATGCCGCTTTGCGCGAGGTAGAGGATGAAGAGCGCCGCCATCGGGGTGAAGTCGAGCATGCCGACGGGCGGGATGATGCGGCGCAAGGGTGCCAGCAGCCAGTCGGCGCAGGCGAGGGCGATTTGCATCACCGGCTGGCGCGGGTCGGTTTGCAGCCAGGAGCCGATGACGATGATGAGGATGGCGTAGAAGATGGTGTTCAGCCAGGTGGTGATGATGAGCACGAGGCAGAGAGCGATGAAGACGCCGAAGGAGGCGTGGATGGCGGCGGTGAAGATGAGGGAGATGGCCAGGGCGATGATGCCGGCAACGGCGAGCGCGCCGAGGTCGTAGCGCGAGGGCGGCAGGAGTCTGCGGAAGGGCAGTACCAGCGGGTCGGTGTAGCGGTTCAACTGCTGCGCCAGCGGGTTGAAGCCGAGGCGGTAGAGGTTGGCATGGAAGCGGATGAGGAAGAGGGCGATGATGAGCTTGCTGATGAAGAGGATGATTTGCGGCATGGGTGTTACCAGTCTTTGGTGAGTTCGTCGGCAATGGCGCGGCTGCGGGCGGCGACGGCGCTCATGGCGTCGTCCACGATGGCGTCGAGGTTGGCGCGGTCGAAGACGGCCAGCGCCGCTTCGGTGGTGCCGCCCGGTACGGCGATTTTTTGGCAGTAGTCGGCAAATTCGGGCGGGGTGCGGTCATTATCAAGCGCAAGGGTGCCCGCGCCGACGGCGGTCCAGGTGATGATGTCGTAGAGTTCGTCGCGCTCGAAGCCGTAGCGTTCGCCCGCGTCCAGCATCGCCTGCATGAGGCGGAAGAAATAGGCGATGCCGCTGCCGGAGAGCGCGGTGATGCCGTCAATCTGGGTTTCGTCGTCCAGCCAGGCGGTTTCGCCGATAGCGGTGAAGATGGTATTGATGAGGTCTTCTTCTTCCGGGGCGAGGTCGTCATCGCTGTATATACCGGTGAGCGAGGCCTGGCGCGAGGCGGCGACGTTCGGCATGGCGCGGATGATGACGGCATCCTCGCCGAGGATGCGGCGGTAGTGCTCGATGCGGATGCCGGCGGCGAGGGTGATGAGGATTTTGTCGTCGAGGTTGCAGGCAGCGAGTTCGTCCAGCACGTCTTTCATCTGCGCCGGTTTGACGCCGAGGATGATGTAGTCGCTGTCGGCGACGAGGCAGCGGTTGTCGGTGTGGGCGTTGATGCCGTGCGCCTGTTTGAGGTAAGCGGCGCTGGCGGCGCTTTTGCAGGTGGCGTGGATGTGTTTGGGGCTGAAGCCGTTGGCACCGTCGGCAAGCATACCGCTGATGATGGCGGCACCGAGGTGGCCGGCACCGAGGAATCCGATGGTTGTGGCCATGTGTGTATCCTGTAATGTTTGTTCCGGTCGGAAGGGGCGTAGCGGCGCGAATCTTATCATGATTGTCCCGCGCGGGCGGAAGTTTGGCTTGGTTTTACACGGATTTGCGGTAATATATGCACCTTGATATTTTTTAAGAATTGGAAAAGGATGTTGTCATGAATGTTGAAAAAGAAAAGAATGAAGCCAAGCTGGACGACCTGCTGCGTTTTACCGACAAGCAGAAGGCGTCCGACTTGCACCTCAGCTCCGAACTGCCGCCGATGATCCGCGTGGATGGCGACATCAAGCGCCTCAACCTGCCGCCGCTTGACCGCCAGCAGCTGCGCGACATGATTTACTCGATCATGACCGATACCCAGGTCAAGGATTTCGAAGAAAACTGGGAAGCGGACTTTTCCACAGAAGTCAAAGGGATTGCGCGCTTCCGGGTCAACGTGTTCAACCAGAACCGCGGCCTCGCCGTGGTTTTCCGGGTCATCCCCAGTCGCGTGCTGTCGCTGGAAGACCTGAAAGCGCCGGAAAAATTTGTGGATATTATCGACGTGCCGCGCGGACTGGTACTGGTTACCGGGCCGACCGGTTCCGGTAAATCCACCACGCTTGCCGCGATGCTTAACCATATCAACGAGAACCGTCACGAACACATTCTCACCATTGAAGACCCGATCGAATTCGTGCACGAATCGAAAAAATGCCTGGTCAACCAGCGCGAAGTGCACCGCGACACCAAGAGCTTCAACAACGCCTTGCGCGCGGCGCTGCGGGAAGACCCGGACATCATCCTCGTCGGCGAGTTGCGTGACCTTGAGACCATCCGCCTGGCACTGACTGCCTCGGAAACCGGACACTTGGTATTCGGCACCCTGCACACTTCCTCCGCTGCAAAAACCATCGACCGGATTATCGACGTCTTCCCCGGCGAAGAAAAACAACTGGTGCGCTCGATGCTCTCCGAATCGCTGCGTGCAGTCATCGCCCAGACCCTGTTGAAAAAAATCGCCGGTGGCCGGGTCGCGGCGCACGAAATCCTCGTCGCCACCTCGGCGGTGAAAAACCTCATCCGCGAAGACAAAATCGCCCAAATCTATTCCGCCATCCAGACCGGCGCGCAATACGGCATGCAAACCCTTGACCAGTCCCTGCAACGCCTTGTCGCTCAAGGCATGATCGACAGACAGACCGCTGCCGCCAAAGCGCACGACAAAACCCTCTTCACCCACGGATAAACCGACGGAGTTGCCCCATGGAAGCCGTATCCCTCGATTCCCCCACCATCCTCACGCCGATCAGCCGGAGCGACATTGCGCAGAAAAAAACCAGCATGCCGCGCGAAGACCTGCGGCCGATGTTCGACAAGCTGGTGGCACACGCCGCCGAAAAGAATGCCTCGGATATCTTCATCAACACCGAGAACTACATCAGTATCAAGATTGACGGTCAGCTCAACTACACCAAAAAATTCATGGAAGAAGGCGACGTTTACAACCTTATCGAAGTCATCGCCCGCCCCGAAGCCTACAACGAATTCCTGCGTACGCACGAACTCAACATGATGGTGGAAGTGCCGAACGTCACCTATCTGCGGGTTAACGTCTATCTGCAAAAAAACGTCCCCGGTCTCGTGCTGCGTCTCATCCCGGCCACCATCCCGAAACTGGACGACCTCGAACTGCCGGTGCCGGACATCCTGAAAAAAATCTCGATGGTCAAGCGCGGGCTCGTTATCGTCATCGGAGCGACCGGTAACGGTAAATCGACCACCCTCGCCTCGATGATCGACCACCGCAACGAAAACTCGCACAACCACATCATCACCGTCGAAGACCCGATCGAATTCGTGCACAAGCCGAAAAAATCCGTGGTCATCCAGCGCGAAGTCGGCATTGACACCGCCTCCTACGGCATGGCCCTGAAAAACTCGCTGCGTCAGGCGCCGGACGTCATCCTCATCGGGGAAATCCGCGACATCGACACCATGCAATACGCGATGCACTTTGCCGAAACCGGGCACCTGTGCCTCGCCACCCTGCACGCCACCAACTCCGTGCAAGGCTTGGAGCGTATCTACAACTTCTTCCCGCGCGAACAGCGGCACCAAATCCAGCCGGAACTCGCGGAAAACCTGCACTGCCTCATCTCGCAGCGCCTCCTGCCCAGATCCGACCGCCCGGGACGGATTGTGGCGATGGAAATGATGATGAACACCCCGTACATCAGCCACCTCATCTCCGAAGGCGACCTCGGCTCCATCCCGGAAGCGATGGAACGCGGCAACCCGGCGGAAGGCGTCTTCAGCTTCGACCACAGCATCTTCGAGTTGTACGAATCCGGCGTCATCTCCTTCCAGGACGCCATCAACTACGTCGAATCCGAAAACAACTTCCGCATCCGCCTGCGCGCGCAGTCGAACCGCCGCCTGCCGCCGGAAATGCAATCGCGCGGCGAAATCTTTTCGGTCAAGAGCGACGACGCGCTCTCGCGCGAACTCATGCGCAAAGACCGCGAAGAACGCGAGCGCCTCAAACGCGAAGGCAAACTCTGAGCCACACACCACGGCGCAACACGGACAAGGCAGGCGGCAACGCCTGCCTTCGCCGTTTATAATCCCGCCGCCCGCCAAGCGGGATAAAAGTTCTCCCTATTGGGGGAGGGGTTTGGGGACTTGAAAGAACTCGCGCAGCGAGAAAAGGTCGGACACATCGCGATAGCAACAAAACCCGGCAACCGCGCCGCTTGATGAAGCATCAGTACACACCGCTTTGACCACGGACAAAAAATTTGTCGCGTACAAAGCCAAGCGGCACAAACCCCACATTCCCGCCCGGCAGAACCCGCGCCAAAACCACTACCGCACACAACCCGCACAAACCAACGACCATGACAGACCACTACCTTGCCGCCGACATTGACGTCCTCAAAGGACTCGATCCCGTCCGCTGCCGCCCGGGCATGTACACCGACACCACCCGCCCGAACCACCTTGCGCAAGAAGTCATTGACAACAGCGTGGACGAAGCCCTGGCCGGCTACGCCAAAAACATCCATGTCATCCTGCACCGCGACGGCTCGCTTAGTGTGCAGGATGACGGGCGCGGCATGCCGGTGGACATCCACCCCGACGAAGGCGTAAGCGGCGTCGAACTCATCCTCACCCGCCTGCATGCGGGCGGCAAATTCAGCCGCAAAAACTACAACTACTCCGGCGGTCTGCACGGCGTCGGCGTCTCCGTCGTCAACGCCCTTTCTACCCGCCTCGAAGTGGATATCGAACGCGACGGGCGGCGCTACCGCCTCGCCTGCGCACACGGCGAAGTGGTCGAACCGCTGACTGCCGTCGAAGACATCGGTAAACGCCGTCATGGCACCACCGTCCGCTTCTGGGCCGACCCCGCCTACTTCGACAGCCCCAACTACGCCGTCTCCCGCCTCAAGCAGATCCTCAAAGCCAAAGCCGTCCTCTGCGCCGGTCTTAACATCCGCTTCACCAACGAAAGCAGCGGCGAAGAAGACGCCTGGTGCTACCGCGACGGCCTTGCCGCCTACCTCAGTGAACAGACCGGCGACGACACCCTGCCCGCCGAGCCTTATACCCTGAACCATAGCGACAGCGACGGCCAAATCGACCTTGCCCTCACTTGGCAGGAAGGCAGCGGCGTAAACGGCACCTTTGAAAGCTACGCCAACCTCATCCCCACCATCGGCGGCGGCACCCACGTCAACGGCCTACGCAGCGGCCTGGTGGATGCCCTGCGCGAATTCTGCGAATTCCGTCAACTGCTGCCGCGCGGCGTCAAACTCGCGCCGGAAGACATCTGGGAAGGCTGCCAATACGTCCTTTCCGTGAAAATCCCCGAACCCCAATTCTCCAGCCAGACCAAAGAACGCCTCACCTCGCGCCAATGCGCCGCCTGGGTCGGCAACACCGTCAAAGACCATTTCGGCCTCTACCTCAACAAACATGCCGACATCGGCGAAGCCCTCGCTGCGCTCGCCATCGGTCACGCGCAAAAACGCCTCAACAGCAACAAACAAATCACCCGCAAACGCAGTGCCGGGGGCCCGGCACTGCCCGGCAAACTCGCCGACTGCCTCAGCCAGGACAACCGCCTGACCGAACTCTTCCTGGTCGAAGGCGACTCGGCGGGCGGCTCGGCCAAACAGGCGCGCGACCGCCAATACCAGGCCATCCTGCCTCTGCGCGGCAAAATCAAAAATACCTGGGAAGACGACTCCACCGTCGTCATGAGCTCACAAGAAATCCACGACATCGCCGTCGCCGTCGGCATCGACCCCGCCGGCGACGACTTGGGCGGCCTGCGCTACGGCAAAATCTGCATCCTCGCCGACGCCGATTCGGACGGCCTGCATATCGCCACCCTCATCTGCGCCCTGATGGTGCGGCACTTCCCGGCACTGGTCCAAGCGGGACACCTCTACGTCGCCATGCCGCCGCTGTACCGCATTGACGCCGGCAAACGCATCGAATACGCGCTGGATGAAGCCGAACGTGACGCGACCATCACCGCCATCCGCCGCGACGGCTACCACGGCAAAATCAACGTCACCCGCTTCAAGGGCCTCGGCGAAATGAACCCGCCGCAACTGCGCGAAACCACGATGAATCCGGACACACGCCGCCTCGTCTGCCTCACCTACCACGACGCGGCAAGCGCCGAAGCCCTGCTTGATATGCTGCTCGCGGACAAACGCGCCGCCGACCGCCGCCAGTGGATAGAAACCAACGGCAACCACGCCGAAAACCTCGACGCCTTCGATGCGACGACACTGCCCACGCTTTGATGCGTACTGCGCACCTGGCGGGGAAAATACCGGATGCGCGCTACGCAGGCGTAAATTGCCTTCACAATCAGGGAATAATCATGATTGCTTCCGGTGAGGAAGAGACAGAAGGTGTCGGGCTGCGGCAGATAAAGGTAAAATCCCCGGTATCCCGTTCGCTGTAACCATCGCTTTTCGACGTCAGGACATTGCGGAAACAGGCGGAGCAGGAGCGGCCTTGCAAGAGTGCTGCGACGGTTCGTGTTGCTTGGAAACATCATGCAACCCGTTGGAAATAATAAGGAAAAACCATTGGCACCATTCTTGCTTGATGAAAGAAATATACCCCTTTTGCTGCATAATCCATGCGGCATGAAAACATGGAGCACATGATGAAAACACAGAGAAAAATCGGAATTCCTCTTCGCCCGCTGCTGCTGACCACGGTCGTGGGCGTAGCCTGTCAACAATACGCCATGGCGCAAGCAACACCGACGCCTGCCGCTACCACCGATGCGCGCACCTCACCATTCCTGCCGCGCCCCCCGCAATTCAATAGCTATTCCATTAAGAGTGGGGCAGGTGGTGTGCGTCCTAATGTTATGTTTTTTGTTGATGACTCGGGCAGTATGCGTCAAGCAGTTACGCATGTTCCAAATCCTGAACGCAATAACTGGGCAAATAAAAGATGGTGTCCATGGAGTGTGAGTTATAACAGAAATAATCGAAACAAATGCTTTTATATTTTTTTCGGTGTAAATACTGATAAATCGTTGTCTGCCACTAATAATGGTGCGCGAAATTTCTACACCTTTGATCAACCTACCCGTATGCAAGTGGCCATAGATGGTATGGATGCAATCATGAATACTTACGATGGGAAAGTAAACTGGGGAGTTTATTCTCTGTGGGGCACCGAGAGACGCCACGAAACGGGTGGAAAGCCGGATTGGGGCAATTATTGGGATACTGCCGATCCAAGATGGAGAGCTCGAGGATATGATCCTGTATGGAATGATTTTTGGAAAACAAATAATATCCCTGTGCCCATCGGCTTCAAGGAAAAAGCAGCAGATATAAAGGATTATGTGTACTCGTTATCCCCTTATCTGGATACGCCGACTACCGACCGTTATATTCGCGCCATTCGAGTAATAAGAGATAATATTAAATACCGGTGCCAGAAGAATTATATTGTTGTGCTCTCTGATGGTGATGCTAATGAGGATGAAATTCCGGGCTACCCAGGCGAGATTTACAACAATGCTACAGGCTTCCTGCAATGGGAGAAGGATTACTATGGGACGTTTACCCGCTGGGGTACAGATGGAAGTGGTCCGTGGTATAAATATAAACCTTCAAGAACGAGTTCCTATGAAGCTTGGTACCACCCGTACTATGGAAAAACCAGGTGGGGAGATGAGAATTGGAATGGCATAGGGTTGTTCAGCCGGATGCTGTCGTCTAAAGATATTATCCCGGCAGGTGGCAGATCCGATAAAGCAAATGATGCAAAGGATGCCGAGGGGGGAGATTGGGATGATCCGAAATACCCGAAACAGACAATTACCACTTACGCCGTTGGTTTTGGTGAAGACCTGAGCTCAAGAGGAATAGAATACTTGCGCGGCGCGGCTAGTTGCTCTAGTTGCTACTATCAGACATCTGATGGCAACAGATTAAGAGAGATCTTTGGCGAAATCTTGAATGACATTGCCAAAGAGGTGAAAACGCCGTCAGTGCACACCCGTGCGACGTCCACACCATCTGTATCCGGTAGCAGTATCGCCTCAATTGCTGCCAGCTTGTCGCTTGATACCGATAAATGGTCCAGTATCATGCTCTTCAGCTTCTTTAATTCCAGTGGCACGGCCATTGATAAAACCAAAGATCCCGAACCGGCTAAATATGATGGCCGTGTCGTGCTGGTGAATAACGGCAAAGCGGATGGCAGCGGAATTTACTGGCTGACTGCAGCTGATACAGCTCACAGAGTGGATTTCGACCTGACTTCCGAACAAGAATATCGCGATGCTTTTGCGCCGTGGATACTGCGCGACCCGGGCAAAACCGATAAACAGATTCAGGATGCCGCCAATAACATTACACCGCGTCGCATCACGACATACCGTATTCGTACGACTACTGCGAGTGATGTGCAGCGGCAAATGGGTGATGTCTTGGGTACGCCGACTATTGCATTGGGCAAAGACGTTGCGGGTAAACAGAAATACGTCATCACTGCTGCCAATGACGGTATGACCTATATCTTTGAATCTACTGCGGGTACGGGTGAAAGGGCACCATATGCCCTCAAACTGAATTATCTGCCGGCGGGTATGCAGCGCGAAAGCAGCGATGACAGTCTGACTGTGGGCAAAACATTGCCGCTAATTGCAGAAGATGGCTATGGTAAAGAAAATATCCTGCAACCACATCTCTACCTGAATAATGGCGGTATTAGCTGGCTGCTGACTGCAAAAACACGCGGATTCAAACAGCAATATGTCATGCTCGGCAACATGGGACAGGGTGGTCGTGGCGCATACGCTCTGTCAATCGCCGGAGAAAAACGCAGTGGCACGGGCGGTGCAGGAATGGAAGCAGGCGGAGAAGCCCAGTGGAAGACTTCGGTTCCGATGTGGGAGACCGAAAAAGGCACAGATAACGGTTTGGGTTATACCGTCAGTACGCCAACCATCGCACAAGTTGCCACCCAATGGGATACCGGCACTAAAAAGCCCAAACTTGAGACAGGTGTTCGCGTATATGCTTTTCTTGCCAATGGGTACCGACCAGGGGTTTACGATGATGCAGGCAGCTTTACACCCAACCTCACGGTTAGCGCTTACGATAGCACCCCGACACTCTATATTTATGAGATGATGGGGCAGGAGTTCGGCCTGAATGCCACTGCGGGATCAGTAACCAATGGCGCGAAACCGGGTACTTTGGTTAAGAAAATTTCTGTACCGTCAGGACCCGATATTGGGCCGGGTGCATTGTCCACACCACTTTTGGTAGACACCGACTTTAACGGAGTTGTGGATGTGGCGTATGCCGGCGACCAGTTTGGTAATTTGTACCGCTTCGATCTGCGTGGTGAACCCAGTACTTGGAAGGCCGTCATGATCTATAAGGGCGATAAAAAACAGCCAATCACGGCAGCGCCGGATGTCTATCGCAAGAGCGAAAAAGATTACGTTGTTGTCTTCGGCACGGGATCCGATATTTTCAAACATGATCATAAAGATACTAACCAGCAAATGATCGCCGGTATCTACGATGATTTGAGCGTGGACGCCCCCACCGCACTGACCAGCAGCTCACTTTTTACGCAAACATTTACGGAGTCTGGTGATAAACGCTACATCATTGATGCAGGATTCGATAATGACGTAAATAAAGGATGGAAAGTTTTGCTGAAAGCATCTTCAAAAGATGGTGACTATCTGGTCGGTTCCGAGAAAGTGGTATCTCAGCCGGGTATGTTGCTCAGTACGGCTTTCTTTTCTACCAGGATTTATCGCGTGAAAGAAGTTGACACAAAGTTGCCACCGCAAGCTAATCCAAAAATGACCTGCTATGAATCGGAATCCAGTATAGATACCAAAGGTACCAGCTGGACTATGGCAATCAATGCCTTTACCGGCGCAGGCCCGGATCTTAAAATAGGCGGCTACTTTACTGATGAAAATGGCCAAGCCCAAGAGCATGCTGGTAAAAATGAAGGTTCCATCACTTCTGCCGTAAATATCATTGATACTGCTAAGGTCGAGCCGAATGCAAGACAACTAGGCGTTAATGGCGGGTTAAAACAGGGTGAAGCGGAGGATCTTGAAAATGCCGGTAAAGATCTGGGCAGAAATGATTGCCTTGCCAAAACGTCCAAATGGGGAGACTTGAAGGCAATACAAGAAGAGCCTGGCGCTACGCCTCCCCCTACAGGAGCGGGAAGAGTAGACGTACAGCCATTGGGTGGCAAGCGTTGTGGCGATCCCTCCTTTATCCGGGGTATCAAGCGGGAAATCTTGTTGTAAATCGAGGTATTTTCTATGGAAATAAAAAAAAGAGGACTGGTGGGTACATTACGTACCCACCAGAAGGAAGGAGGAATGACATTACTGGAAATCGTCATCTCCATGTTAATAGTTGCCTTGGGTTTGGCAATGAGCGTTTCCATGATTCAAACGGCTAACCGGTTTGGGGATACCGCTGAATTTACGGCATTTGCCCAACAGAAGAGCCAGCAGATTATTGACGCCATGCGTGCGAACAGTATTGCACGAGATACCTATCTGCTGGATCGGGAAAATACAGCACTACAGGGCAATATAGACTATCAACAACTGTATAATAGCCTGAGTACGTTGTATGATTCGACGGATATTACCACCAATCTAAAATGCAAGAGTGGTAGATGTACGGAAGCGGAGAATAATGCCAAGCAGGATATGCGAATGTGGGTAAGCGAGATTCGTTCTCTACCGGGCGGAAGAGGAATTATCAGACAAAAAGGTAACCAATATGAAGTTATCGTAATGTGGAGCCATGTTCCTGAAACTAACCGTAGCGAAGATACTCCGGTGCAAGGAACACGGGTATGGTTTACGCTATGAATGGAGGTAGCATGAAGATAATATCTATAAAAAAGCAGAAAGGGCTATCGTTGATAGAACTTATGGTGGCAATGGGGTTAGGTGTACTTCTGTTAATGGCATTAACGACGCTTTTTATTACCGCCAATGAATCTTCAAAACGGCGTTCTACGTCGGAGAATCTGGATGAAGTGGCTCGGCAAGTAATGGAAAGACTAAATTATGATTTACATGAAGCGGGATATCTTGATCCATTTTCTAGTGCATCTGCTGCGAAGAGTGCTTTTGACTTGGAAGATCCACATGTACTTGCTATTTATGCACGGCAAAAAGATAACTTGACGGGTAATCTGAAAGAAGCGACAACATTAGGAAAATTCACCAATGGCCGGGTGGTACCACTGCTAGGATGTAATGGTGAATTTAGTGGCGCGTCACAGCCTTCACTTACAGAATTAGCGACCTGTAGTGGTACTAATCTTCAAGTACGGCAATCCATACAGATAGGTTACCAGACTGTTGCACCTGATAATCTCCAAAATCAATCTATTTCCGATGGTAAAAAAGCGCCATCGCCATCCTTAACTTCTAAAACTCAGGAAAATAACAGTCTTAGTGGAGCAGGCAGAGATTGCATCGGCAGAAAAGTGGAAGATGCGGCGGGACTTGTTGTAAATCGTTACAGCGTTCGAATCGATAATGGTAAAGGCAGCTTTGGCTGTAGCAGTAGCGCGGGTGATTGGCAGGGAATTATTGAAGGTGTTGAGGAAATGACTTTCCGCTATCTGATCACTCCTGCAAATGATACTCCTGCTGGTGAGACAGTAAATATGAGTAAATCTACCAGTGGACTGGAAGTTATAAAATATCTTCCTGCGTCAAAAGTAGAAGATGAAGAGCTGAAATGGGCAAGTGTGGTAGGTGTGGAAGCGTGTGTAATTGTTGCTGTTGAACCTATGGATGGTACCAGTGAAGGGTCTTTTGGTGAGATCCAACCCAACATACCCACTTGTGCCCGTCAGGCAGGTCTCAATGCGACAGCCGCAGACGCCTCATTTGCTGAAAATAGGCCAAGGCCAGCAGGTGATTTCCGCCTCTATAAGCGGTATGTGCAAATAATCAGTATGCCTAACAGTTTGTATATCCCCGAATAGGGAGTATTGAGGACAGTCGAAATGAAAGAGAATATTTATATTTGTATGAACAAACGGGAGAACGGAGTCGTCTTATTGAGTTGTCTTGTTTTTCTGTTGATTTTGCTGGGGATAATTCGTTTTACCATGACAAGCTCGCGACTGGAAGAACGAAAGGCCGGGGCTGATTTTGAAATGTTAACAGCGCGTCAATCTGCTGACACAGCATTACGGGCAGCAGAGCGGTTCATTCTTGAACAAGGACGCCAGCTTTGCCTGCAAGATAAAGGTATTACGCTTGCACCCGGTAAAACGAAAGATGCATATTGTGATGAACAAAACAAGGCAGAATGGGCAAATACCTTCTGGAGTAAGGAAGATACCGAAACAAAAAAAGCGCTTGAGGAGGCCTTTACAGCTGTGGGAAAAAGAGAACTACTCAATAATGGTATTTATACGCAGCAATATATTCTTGCCAATAAATATAATGAAAAATGCCGCCCGTTTTGGGTATGTGTGGACTGGTCAGAAAATGCCAATCAGGTTAAAGTTACAAGCAAGCAACTAGATTCCTCCGCTAATGCAACACTACCTTCCATAGAATGCAAAGATTGCTCAACGACATCCGGGTTGAAGCCTCATTACATAATTGAACGTTTCCTTGCCAAGGAAATTAACGCTATGGAATTTCCTGATCTTGCAGCGGGAACCCAGCTCAAAAGTGGTGATGTGGTCGTCTTCCGCATTACTGCTGTAGGTTTCGGCAATGGTAATGGTAATAATAATAGTGAAAAAGTTAAAACAACCAATGCAGTCATGCAAGCAATTTATCTGCTAAACGGCTAGAGAGGTGGCATATGCTCGAAAAATATAAGAGTAAATATAGAGCTGAACGAGGGTTCACTATGTTGGAACTCTTGGTAACAATAGCGATTCTTGGTATTCTGATCAGTTGGGCTGCCCCAAATTACCGCTCTATGATGGAACGTCATAAAGTACGTTCTGTACTTAATGATTGGAAAAGTGCTTTTTATTTCGCGCAAAGCGAGTCTTTACGATTAAAGGATGGTGTGGTTTTTTGCGCTTCCGATAGTGAAGGCAAGAAATGCAGTGGTAGTAACGATTTTACCAATGGATGGCTTGTCTTACATGAAGTCGCGGGTCAAAATCCGGAGATATTGCAAGATAGCCCATTGACTGACAAGAGGATAAAAGTTACTTTGGGCGGCCCGGTAGGGGCTAATGGTCAACTGAAATTTCTAGGAAACGGACGCCTTGATATTAATGCTGGCGGTTCTGTAACTGTAAAATTAGGTAACCACGAACTGAAGGTAAATATTTCATCGGCTGGGCGTTTGAGAGGAGCTTGATACAATGAAAATGAATAAAGGGTTTACGTTGTTAGAACTACTTATTGTAGTAGTTATAATGGCTATTATAATGGCTATTGCAATACCGAATTATTCCCGGTATGTCGTTCGTAGCCAGAGAGTGGAAGCACGTAACGCCCTGCAGGCGATAGCACAACGAATTGATCAAAATTACCGGGTAACACGAGACTATCGAAAACTGGCGAATGGCGATTCTCTTAGCGATGCGACTATAAGTAGCTGGAATTTTGCAGATATTCCCAGTAGTACCAATAAACGTTATGCGATTAGTTTTGTACCTAACACGATTACAGCGACTGGATATACTTTGCAGGCACAAGCTTTTGGTAACCAGGCACAAAGAGATAAGGACTGTGCTTATTTCTTTTACGATCAGAGTGGTTCACAGATGGCGTCGAAAACAGCTACTCCTCCGAGCAGCAAGCGCGATGAAGTCTCATTAGAATGCTGGTCAAAATAGAAATTTTGGTTATGGTTTGAAAATTATGCTAGGTTGGGCATACGATAGTTAGTAGTAACCTGAAAAGTATGCTGCCCATAATCCGGGCAGGTTTGGCTGATTCTTCCAACTATGAGGACAATGGAAAAAATCTCTTCGTATTTCCTGTCCGCGCTATTGACATATTCGTTGAGCATGCATTTCAGGCCACCACCAGCACAGTTAGTTATACTGATGATTAAAAGCCCTCCCTACGGGGAGGGCTTTTTTGTGCCGCTTGTCAGGCATCGTAGGTGGTCGAAGCGGTGTCGCCGCCACTGCCGGTCCAGTTGGTGTGGTGGTATTTGCCGCGCGGTTGGTCGGTGCGTTCGTAGGTGTGCGCGCCGAAGTAGTCGCGCTGGGCTTGCAGCAGGTTGGCAGGTAGTTGTGCGCTGGTGTAGCCGTCGAGGAGGGTCAGCGCCGAGGTCATGCATGGCACGGGGATGCCGTGGCTGATGGCCGCTTCCAGCGCGCCGGTCAGCTGTCCCAGCAGCACGATGCCGTGGGCGAAGAGCACGATTTTCAGCGGCAGGTGATGGGTGCGGCCAGCATTTAGTTTGTCAGCCAGCCAATGCCACCATACACGGCGGCGGCCAGCAGCGCGTGCAGCGACGGGCGCCGCGCGTTCGGGGAGGGCGTAGCGCAGCCAGTCAACCAGCAGCAGGATGCTACCCGGCAGCGCCATCAGCAGGGTGACAAGGAACTTCACGCTGACGATGGCGTCCTCGGCCGCTTTGTCCAGCAGGATTAGATACTGGGTAAGAAATAGTGCGACGCACAGCAGCCAGAGACTGCCGACGATAGCGGTCGGGCGTAGTTGTGGTTTGCGCTGCCGGACGGTTGGCATGGCTTAAGCGACGATTTCCCTGATTTTCGCAATCAGCCGGGCGGCGTGGGCGCGGGCTTGTTCTTTCTGCGCGTTGATGGCGGCGTTGTCATCGCGGGCGGTATAGCTGAGGCCGCAGGTGTAGATGGGCGGCACAAAGTCGAGGTTGCACAGGGCGGCGGTGCTCGCAAAGGCGGGGAAGTAGTCTTCCACGGTGTGTTGCATCGGGCCGTCTTTCCGGTAGGCGGCGGCAGGCGCACCGGTGGTGAAGGAGAAAAGCAGTTTTTTGCCGTCGAGTTTGCCTTCGCTGCCGTGCGAGAAGCCGTGCCGGAAGACTTGGTCCAGCCACAGTTTCAAGAGGCCGGGCATGGCATACCACGAGAAGGGGAATTGCAGCACGATGACGTCGGCTTTCAACAGCGCGGCCTGTTCGGCGGCGATGTCGAAGCGGTAGTCGGGATAGAGGCTGTCCAGGCGGCGGATTGCCGCCTCGGGCAGGGCTTTTTCGATTTCTTCGAGGATGGTGGCGTTCGCGACGGAGGTGCCGAGGTCGGGGTGGCCGGAGATAATCAGGACGTTTTTCATAGTTTTTCCTTGGATCGGGTGAAGGTTTTGTGCAAGAAGTAGAGAGAATGGCCGGGCGAGCAGTCGGCGAGTTCGCCGAAAAGGGTGTATCCCATTTTTTCGTAGAAGCCGCGCGCCTGAAAATCTGCCGTATCCAGCCGTACGCCGACCAGCTGGCGGTCGCGGGCGAAATGTTCGGCCGCAGTAAGCAGCTGCCGGCCAAGACCCCGATTGCGGCAGGCCGCATCCACATAGAGCAGGTCCAAAAAATACCAGCCAAAGCGGACAAAGCCCACTGCCCCGCCAATCAGCCGTCCGCCGTCAAAGGCGAGGAAATTTCGTGTTTCCGCCGCAGACGGGTTGGCGCGCAGCCAGGCGCAACGTGCGCGGTTGGCGGCGCGCAGGCGGTTTGCAATTTCACGACGGTGTTCCGCGTCGTTATCGGGGCGGATGGTAAACATCACAGGTTCCTGCATAACAAAGACGGCGCGCATTATAGACAGGCGCAATTAGGCGGATTAGCCTGTAACTGCCTGAGACTCCCTTAGCCAAAACCACACAATGGACAACAGCATCTACGCCCAACTGAACCTCTTCCGCCTGATTGCCGCCGAAGGCAGCATCACCGCCGCCGCCCGCCGTCTCGGTATCACCACGCCCTCCGCCAGCGCCGCGCTGAAACAGCTTGAAGGCAAAATCGGCGTGCCGCTCTGTACCCGCACCACCCGCGCCATCCACCTCACCGAAGCCGGGGAGCAACTGCTGGCGCGCACGGCCGACGCCCTGCTTACCCTGCATCAGGCGGTGGACGAGGCCCGCCGGGCGGGCGGCGAACCGGCCGGCTGCGTGCGCATCACTCTGGCGCGCTTCGCCTATTAGCTTGTGCTGCGCCCCGTCTTCGCCGGCTTCTGCCGCCGCTATCCGCAGGTATGCCTGGAAATTTCCCTGAACGACGGCACCATCGATCTGGTCAGCAGCGGCTTCGACCTCGGCATCCGCTTCGGCAATGCCCTGGAAGAAGGCGTCATCGCCCGGCCGCTCTATCCGGCGCTGCGCGAGGGTCTTTATGCCGACACCGCCTATCTGCAACAGTACGGCACGCCGGCCACACCCGCCGACCTGCTGCATCATCGGCTTATCGGCTACCGCTTCATCACCGCCAACCACCTCTACCCGCTGACCCTGCGGGAAAACGGGCAGGACATCACCGTCGCCCTGCCGATGGCGCTCGTTTGCAACGACATCGAGGTGATGAACGACGCCGTGCGCGCCGGTCTCGGCCTGGGGCGCATTTTCGAGCCCATCCGCGACCGGCAGGGCGACCGCGGCGCCTTTATCCCCGTCCTCGAACCCTACTGGCGCTCCTATCCGCCGATTTATCTTTATTACCGCCAGCAGACGCAAAAAGCGCGGCGGGTGCAGGTGCTGATTGATTATCTGCTGGGGCAGGGTGGGTGATGCCCCGCCATGAAAAAAGCCGCAATGTTGCGGCTTTGGGTTTCAGGACTGCGTATCCGGGTCTTCTTCCGGCGGCGGCAGGTCCTTGACCAGGTCGTAGAGGAGGTTGTCCATGCGCGCGCCGTATTCCACGGAATCGTCATAGACAAAGGTGAGTTCCGGCACTTTGCGCGTGGTGAGCTTTTGCGCGAGGTGGTGGCGGAATTGTCCCGCGTGTTCGTTCAGGGCGCGGATGAGGTCCTGCCGTTCGCCCGGGTTGCTGATGACGTGGGTAACGTACACTTTGGCAAAGGACAGGTCGCGCGTGACCCGCACCGCCGTAATCGACAGCAGCGAGGCATGCGGGTGGTTGAGGATTTGCGCGATGAAGCCCGGCGTGAGTTCGCGCCGGATTTGTTCGCCGATGCGGCGGGTGCGGTCGCCGTGCTGTTTGTGGTGTTGCATTACAGGGTCCTTTCGACGGAGACGCGTTCGTAGCATTCAATCTGGTCGCCGATGCGCACGTCGTTGTAATTTTTCACGCCGAGGCCGCATTCGGTGCCGGCGCGCACTTCGTTCACGTCATCCTTGAAGCGGCGCAGGGATTCGAGCGCGCCTTCGTAGATGACGATGTTGTTGCGCAGGACGCGGATGGGGTTGTTGCGTTTCAGGATGCCGTCTTCGACGATGCAGCCCGCCACGGTGCCGAATTTGGAGGAGCGGAAGACTTCGCGCACTTCGGCGAGGCCGATGATGTCTTCGCGCACTTCCGGTGAGAGCAGGCCCTGCATCGCCGCTTTCACCTGGTCGATGGCTTCGTAGATGATGCTGTAATAACGCAGGTCCACGCCTTCGTTTTCGACGAGTTTTTTCGCGTTGGCATCCGCGCGGACGTTGAAGGCGATGATGATAGCTTCGGAGGCGATGGCGAGTTGCACGTCGGATTCGGTGATGCCGCCGATGCCGGAGGCGATGATGTTCACCTTGACTTCGTCGGTGGCGAGTTTGAGCAGCGAGTCGGAGAGGGCTTCCACCGAGCCTTGCACGTCGGCCTTGATCATGAGGTTGACGGTCTGCACCTCGCCGCTGTCCGCATTGGCGAAAAGGTTTTCCAGTTTGGCTTTCTGCTGGCGGGCGATTTTGATTTCTTTGAATTTGCCCTGGCGGAAGTTGGCGATTTCGCGCGCCTTACGTTCGTTTTCGACGATGACGACTTCGTCGCCCGCGTTCGGGGTGCCGGAGAGACCGAGGATTTCGACAGGCGTCGAGGCACCTGCTTCTTTGAGTTCGTTACCGTTTTCATCCAGCATGGCGCGGATTTTGCCGTATTCCATGCCGGCCAGCATGATATCGCCTTTTTTGACGAGGCCGGACTGGACGAGGACGGTGGCGACGCTGCCGCGCCCGCGATCAAGGCGGGATTCGATGACGACACCGCGCCCCATGCCGGTGGAGGGGGCGGTGAGTTCGAGGACTTCGGCCTGGATGAGGACTTTGTCGAGCAGGTCGTCGATGCCTTCGCCGCTTTTCGCCGAGACGTTGGCGAAGAGGTTTTCGCCGCCCCAGTCTTCGGCGACGACGCCGTATTGGGTCAGCTCGGATTTGACTTTATCCGGGTCGGCGTCGGGTTTGTCGATTTTGTTGACGGCGACGATGAGCGGCACTTTGGCGGCATTCGCGTGCTGGATGGCTTCGATGGTCTGCGGCATGACGCCGTCGTCGGCGGCGACGACGAGGATGACGATGTCGGTCGCATCCGCGCCGCGTGCGCGCATGGCGGTAAAGGCGGCGTGGCCGGGGGTGTCGAGGAAGGTGATGGTGCCTTTCGGGGTCTGCACGCGGTAGGCGCCGATGTGCTGGGTGATGCCGCCCGCTTCGCCGGCGACGACTTTGGTTTTGCGGATGTAGTCGAGCAGCGAGGTTTTGCCGTGGTCAACGTGGCCCATGATGGTGACGACGGGCGCGCGCTGGATGACGTTGCCCGCGTCTTCGGCGGCCTCGGCCATGACTTGCGCTTCGAGTTCGTTTTCTTTGAGCAGGATGTACTGGTGCCCCATCTCTTCGGCAACGAGGGCGGCGGTTTCCTGGTCGAGCAGCTGGTTGATGGTGACCATCGAGCCGAGTTTCATCATGACCTTGATGAGTTCGCCCGCCTTGACGCTCATTTTCTGCGCCAGTTCGCCGACGGTGATGGTTTCCGGGATACGCACTTCGCGCGAGACGGGGGCGACGGGTTTTTCGAATTTGCCGCCTTTGCGTTCGTTCTCGCGCGCGGGTTTGCCGCGCCCGCCACGGCCGCCGCCGCTGCGGCGCGGTTCGTCTTCGCCGCTGCGCCCGCCGCGCTTGCCGCCGCGTTCGGTTTTGCTTTTGCCGCCCGCGCCGCGCTCGCGCGTCTGGATGTGGAAGCGGCTTTCGGCTTCTTCTTCGTAGTTTTCCCGCTTGGCGACGTCTTGCAGGGCTTCCAGGCGCTGGCGTTCGAGTTCGGCGTGTTCCTGGGCGGCTTCTTTTTCGCGCGCTTCGTGTTTGCGCAACTGCGCTTCGGCGTTCTTTTTCGCTTCTTCCGCTTCGCGGATGCGCCGCTGTTTTTCCTGTTCGGCGAGGCTGGCGACCAGCGAGGCTTCGGCTTTGCGCCGTGCTTCTTCGGCTTCCAGCGCGGCCTGTTCTTCCTGTTCTTTGCGCGCCTTGCGGTCGGCTTCTTCGGCGAGGCGGCGGGCTTCGGCAGCCTGGGCTTCTTCGCGCGCGCGGGTTTCGCTGTCGCGCATGGCTTCGCCCTGGGCGAGGCGCTGCTGTTCGGCCATTTGTTTGGCGATTTCCAGCGGGCTCAGTTTTTTCTCGCCGCTTTTCTTGCCGCTGCCGCGCGGTTTTTTCGCGCCGCTTTCGCCGCCCGGTTTTTTGCCGGCAAGTTTGGCGTCACCGCCGCTCTTGCCGCCGCTTTTGTGTTCTTTCAGGCTGAGTTTTTTGTGCCCGCCGGTTTTTTTCGCCGCCATGTGTTTGGTGAGGGCGACTTTTTGCGCGGGGCTGAGGTCGTCTTCGGTGCTTTGTACGTTGATGCCCGCTTCGGCAAGTTGCGCCATCAGGCGGTTCACCGGGATTTTCAGTTGTTTGGCTACTTCTGCGACTGTTGTCATTGTTTTTGTCCCTCGTGTTTATCCACGAAACCACGGTTCGCGCGCTTTGAGTATGAGCGCCGAGGCTTGTTCTTGGTTCATGCCGGTGTAGGTCATGAGTTCGTCCACCGACAGTTCGGCCAGGTCTTCCCGGGTGTGCAGACCCTTTTCCTGCAAGGCGGCAGCGGCTGCTTCATCCAGCCCTTCCACACCGGCAAGCGGTGTCTGCATTTCGTCTTCCGGCTCGACTTCTTCGACAAAGGCCTGTTGCAGCAGATGGTCGGCGGCGCGCTCAATCAGAGCATCGACGGTTTCTTCGTCGAAGTCTTCGATGGCGAGCAGCGCGTCGCGCTCGGCCGAGGCGACGGCTTCCGCCGTGCTGTATCCGGCGTTGGTGAGGAGGTCGGCGATGTCGTCGTCCACGTCCAGCGCGGCGGCCAGTTCGCGTTCCTGCGCGTTCTGCATTTCTTCCTGCCGCGCGGCAAATTCGGCTTCGCTGAGGATGTTGATGTTCCAGCCGGTGAGTTCGCTGGCAAGGCGCACGTTCTGCCCGCCGCGTCCGACCGCCTGCGGCAGTTTGTTTTCCGGCACGGCGATGTCGATGGTTTTGCGCGCTTCGTCGGCGGCGGTCGCGCTGATTTGCGCCGGTGCCATCGCTTTGCGCACGAAGGTTTCCGGGTCGTCGTCCCAAAGGACGATGTCAACGCGTTCGCCCGCCAGTTCGTTCATCACGCCCTGCACGCGCGAGCCGCGCATGCCGACGCAGGCACCGACCGGATCGACACGCGGGTCGAAGGTGCGTACGGCGATTTTGGCGCGCAGGCCGGGGTCGCGCGCCACGCCCATGATTTCGATGATGCCGGTGCCGATTTCCGGCACTTCCAGGGTAAACAGCGCTTTCAGCATTTCCGGCGCGACGCGGCTGACTTCGAGCTGCGGCCCGCGCATTTCGAGGTTGACTTTGGCGAGGTAGCCGCGAATGCGGTCGCCGACGCGCAGGGTTTCGCGCGGAATCATGCCGTCGCGCAGGATGGTCGCCTCGACGCCGTTGACATCGACAATCACGTTGCCGCGTTCGTGGCGGCGGACGATGCCGTGTACCAGTGTGCCTTCTTCGGCGATGAAGCGGTCATAGACTTTGCGCCGCTCCGCCTCGCGCAGTTTCTGGATGATGATTTGTTTCGCCTGCTGCGCGCTGATGCGGCCGAAGGGCTCGTTCTCGATCGGGATTTCCAGCACATCGCCGACATGCAGGTTTTCTTCGGGATGTTCGATGGCGGCGACGCTTTCGCGCATTTCGGCGTCGGGGTTTTCCAGAATCGCCTCGTCATCCACAATCGACCACAGGCGGTAACTCTTGTATTCGCCGCTGCGCGGGTCAATCACCACCTTCGCGGCGATTTCTTCGTCGGGGTAGCGCTTGCGCGTCGCCGCCGCCAGCGCCGCTTCCAGCGCCTCGATAATCACGCTGCGGTCAACTTCCTTTTCGTTCGCTACCGCTTCCACGATGTTCAACAATTCTCTGGACATGGTTCTCTCCTTCAAAAAACGGGCACCAGACGTGCCTTATCCACATGGGCAAAATCGATTTCCACCGCTTCCGTCTCCCTGCCGTTTTGCACTTGCAGGGTGATGCGCTGCGCGGCCTCGTCCGTCGCGGCAATCACCCCCTCGAAACGGCGGCGCTTGCCGAGCGCAACACTCAAATCCAGCTTCACCGTCTGCCCGGTAAAGCGGACGAAATCGGCAAAGGTAAAGAGCGGGCGATCCAGACCGGGCGATGAGACTTCCAGCGTGTAGGACGCATTAATCGGGTCTTCCACATCGAGAATCGGGTTCACCGCTTCCGTGACCGCCACCACGCCGTCCATATCGATGCCGCCTTCCGGCCGGTCCACATAAATGCGCAAAACCGAATTGACCGAATTGTGGTGATATTCCACCCCGACCCACTCGAAACCCATGGATTCCACCACGGGCCTCAGCAGTTCCGTAACCTTCTCCTCGCGCGACACAACGCCCCCTTCATGAAAACACATACAACAAAAAAGCCCTTGAAGAAGGGCTTGATAAAAAATCCGGTTTGGAAGCGGGGGCTGGATTTGAACCAACGACCTTCGGGTTATGAGCCCGACGAGCTACCAGACTGCTCCACCCCGCATCTGACAGGGGCGCCATTATAGGGGAAAGCGCACCACTTGCAAGCCCCGCATGAAAACCCGCGCTTTGGCACCGTTAAGCGGTTGACCGGAAAACACATATACAAACTTGGCACGCTGCTGGAATTCAAGTCGGTGGCAGGCATTGTTACAATGCCGCCATAAAACAACTGCAACTTCATTTACCCAACAAGGAAACCCTGCATGATTGGAAGAATAATCAACGGATTACGCCGTATCACCGGACGCGATGCCGCAGATGACGGCGATCAGGAAGGCTTTGTCGAACTCATCAAATGGGCGGAAGAGAACAACATCGGCGAAGACCGCATCCCGCGCGATGCCGAAGAACTCGCCGGGCTGACCCGTCTTGATCTCTCCTTCCGCCGCCTGCAAAGCCTGCCGGACGGCATCGGCGAGCTGAGCCAGCTTACCGAGCTTGACCTGCGCGGCAACGAACTGGCGCAACTGCCGGAAAGCATCGGCAACCTCACCCTGCTGAAACGCATCGACCTCAAATGGAACAAACTCGAAGCCCTGCCGAACAGCCTGAAAAACCTTACCCGCCTCAGCAAGCTCGAATTCGGCTACAACAAACTGACCCGCCTGCCGGAAACCCTCGCCGGCTTCACGCAAATCACCGAACTCGACATCGGCGACAACCGCCTGGTGCGCGTGCCGCACTACCTCGGCAACTTCACCAACCTGACCAGGCTCAACCTCGCGCGCAACCAGCTCGAAGACCTGCCCGAATTCCTCGGCAAACTGACGCGCCTGACCCACCTCAACCTCGCCTCCAACCAGCTCAAGCACGTCCCCGACTTCATCGGCTCGCTCGCCAACCTGACCGAACTCGAACTCTACGGCAACCAGCTCGGCAGCCTGCCGGACAGCCTCAGTAACCTGCACCAATTACACCGCCTCGACATTGGCGGCAACCTGCTCACCAATATCCCGGAAAGCATCGGCGCGCTGAAAAACCTTGACGTGCTTGACGCGCACAACAACCGCCTCACCGGCCTGCCCGAAAGCATCGGCAATCTGCAACACCTGAGCCGCCTCTCGCTGGCGCACAACAAACTGACCCGCCTGCCCGAGCAGACCAGCAGCCTGCTGCGCCTGAGCACCCTTGACCTCTCGCACAACAACCTGATGAGCCTGCCGGATTTCATCTGCAATTTCAGCCGCCTGAACAACCTGCACCTGGCACACAACGAACTGACCATGCTGCCCACACACATCGGCTACCTGAGCGAACTGGAAATCCTTGATGTCGGCAGCAACGACCTCGGCTCCCTGCCGGACAGCGTCGCCAACCTCGGCAAACTGACCACGCTCAACCTCTCCGGCAATCAGATTCCCTTCCTGCCGAAATTCATCGCCAACCTGACCCATCTGTGCGTCCTCGACGTCCGTAACACGCGGATGAAAGTCCCGCTGGCGCTGGCTAACCGCATCGAGAGCAATGCGGTTATGGCGGGTTACTTCAAATAAACCACAAACATAACGAAGCGGCGGGTTTTACACCAATCCTGGAAATAATCTGGTAGTGGCCTGAAAGGTATGCTCAACGAATGTGCCAATGGCACAGACAGCAAATACGGGGGAATTTTCCCTCTGTTTTCATGGCAGAAAGCGTCAACTAAACCTGCCCGGTTCTTGCTGTTTCCAAGCAGCCTGCTTTGCAGGCCGCTACCCGGTCCGCCGCGCATTCCTTCATTTCCGTCATGGCAGGTCAAGGCTCACCTTGCGCAAGCCTGGCATTGACGCCGTTTGCGGATGGGGACAGTCCCGTCAGCGTTTCCGCACCTGCCACAGTACCCGCCGCACACCGAGGGCGGCGGTGAGGCTCAGTCCCGCCACCATGCCGACCCACAATCCGGCGACGCCGATGTCGAGGGTGTGGTAGCCGATAAGGGCGGCGGGGAAGCCGACCACCCAGTAGCCGATGAAGGCATAAATCATCGGCATGCGGGTGTCGTGGATGCCGCGCAGCACGCCCGCCGAGCAGACTTGCAGGCCGTCGCCGATTTGGAAGAGGCCGACCAGCACAAGGATGGTGCCCGCGATGGCGATGGTGTCGGCGCTGTTGCTGTACAGCGCGGCAATCTGGTAGCGCAAGAGCAGCGGGATGAGGGCGATGAAGCACATGATGACGGCCGCTGCTGCCAGTCCGCTCAGGGCGCGGCGGCGCAGGGTGGCGTGGTCGCCGCGTCCGTAGGCGTTGCCGCAGCGGATGGTGAGGGCGCTGGCAAGACCGAGTGGGATCATGAAGGACAGCCCGGCGTAGTTGAGCGCAATCTGGTTGGCACCGGCGTTGACTTCGTTGGTGCGGCTGACAATCAGGCCGACGGCGGTGAAGAGGCCGGTTTCCATGACGAGCGCCAGTGCAATCGGCAGGCCGACGGCAAAGTAGCGGCGGATGGCGGCAAGATCAGGCGCCGCGAAGCGGTAGAAGGGGCGGTACGCCCGCCAGCGCGGGTTGCGGGCAATGGCGGTGAAGACGAAGGTGGTGAAGATGAGGTAGCACAGGGCGGTGGCGAGCGCCATGCCCGGCACACCGAGGGCGGGGATGGGGCCCGCACCGTAGAGCAGGAGGTAGTTGCCGCAGATGTTGGTGGGGATGAGCAGCGCCTGCACGATGACGATGGTGCGCGGGTAGGCCATGCCTTCGAGGAAGCAGCGTCCGGCGAGGCCGATGATGCACACGCCCGCGCCGGGGGCGAGGGTGAGCAGGTAGCGTCTGGCTTCAGGGGCGATGTCCGGCGTGCTGCCGAGCCAGCCGGGGACGTAGGCGCCAAGCAGGGTAAGGATGATGGTCACGACGGCGAGGAAGGCGAGCATCCAGATGCCCTGCTGGAAGTTGCGGCGGATTTGCGCGCGGTCGTCGTGGCCGTTTGCCTGCGACATGGCGGCGGTGATGGCGAGCGCGCAGCCCGCCATGAAGAGGTAGATGAAGCTGAAAATCTGCGCGGCGAGGGCGACGGCGGCGAGGGTGAGGTCGCTGTGGCGTCCCGCCATCACGGTATCGATCACCGGCAGGGAGTAACTCAGCAGTTGCAGCAGCATCAGCGGCAGGGCGAGGCGCAGCGTCGCTGCCAGTTCGTGTCGGGCTGTCATGGATGTCCTTGTTGTTGGTTATGGGTGAATGGGGTGTCCGCCGGGCGGTCAATCTTCCCGCCGGTAGCGGATGTCTTCATCCAGCACACAGCACCCATTTATAGGGCCGCGCCGGAAACGGGCTGGCAATGACGATGCCGGCACTGACGCAATATTCGCCGTCGCCGCAGTCCATGTAGAGGTGGAGATAATCGCCGTTCGTGACGATCCGCGTCGTGCCGTCGAAGTGGCGCACGCTACCCGTCTGACTCAGGCCGACGATATGGCGGGCGGGGCGTTCGTTGTCAAAATCGGCATAGACCCGCGCGGTGAGGGGGACGTTTTTCATGGGGATTTCTGTCCTGAAAAGGCGCGCATTATCCGCTTTCGGCGGCAGCGCTGCACATCACGGCACAGCCGCCTGATGAAAAACCCCCTCAATCACACGCCAGCTCACGCAGCGCCTGCCGGGCATCGCTGTCGCCCTGGGCGGCGGCGCGTTCATACCACAGGCGGGCGGTGGCCATATCCTGCGCCACACTCTTGCCGTAGCGGTAAAAACCGCCGAGATTGAACTGCGCATCGGCATCGCCCTGCGCCGCCGCCCGTTCCAGCCACAGCCGCGCCGTGGCGAAATCGCGGCGCACACCGTAGCCGTTGTCATACAGCCAGCCGAGATAACTCTGCGCCCGTGCCTCGCCCTGCGCGGCGGCGCGCTCGAACCACTGCCGTGCCTGCACATAGTCGCGCGTTACCCCTTGTCCGTCGGTGAAAATCAGGCCGAGAAAGAACTGCGCCTCACCGTGCCCCTGCATGGCGGCGCGCTCGAACCACGCTCGCGCTGCCGCGTAATCCCGGATAACGCCACCGCTGCCGGTCGTATAAAGCAGACCGAGACGGCATTGCGCCGCCGCATCGCCCGCCTCCGCCAGCGGTAGTAGCAGTTGCCGCTCACCGTCATAATCGCCCTGCGCATGCGCACGGGCGGCGAATTGAAGGGAGAAAGCGGCGGGGATGCGGGTGGTCATGGCGGCAGACGGCGGTTGAAAAATTGCCGTACTTATATGACGCGGCAGCAAAACACGCAAGCGGCTGCGCCTGCTTCATCGTCCCTAGTCTGCGTGGGCGGCTGTCAGGCTTATACAGATACAGTCGTTGCAAACAGGATTGGAGCAGGGCGGCGCAATGCCGTTGCGGTTTTTTAGATTTTTAGATGTTTAGTCATAACGGATTTTGTCGTGTGCCAAGGTTTTTGGTATGAAGCCCGCGCTATGCGTCTTTTCCTGGGTTTCATCGGCAGGGAAGGGCAGAGGCGGTAAAAAAGAGACGCGCGGCGGCGTCTCTCATGGTTTTTCCCGGGACGTTCAGCCTGCCTGCGGCAGCGGCAGATTTTCGCCGTAGTCCATGCGGATGTCGCTGTCGCGGTCAAGCTGGATGTGGTTCCAGGTTTGCGGCGCGGCGAGCAGCGCCAGGCACAGTTTGTTGTTGAGGTCGTGTCCGGATTTGTGGCCTTGGTAGTGGCCGAGGAGCGGCGCGCCGAGCAGGTAGAGGTCGCCGACGGCGTCCAGCAGTTTGTGGCGCACGAATTCGTCGTCAAAGCGCAGGCCGTGTTCATTCAGGACGCGGTAGTCGTCCACGACGACGGCGTTATCCAGCCCGCCGCCGAGGGTCAGGCCGTGGCTTTGCAGGTATTCGATGTCGCGCAGGAAGCCGAAGGTGCGGGCGCGGCTGATGTCGCGGATGTAGCGGCGGCTGGTGAAGTCGAGGCGGGTATGGTTGTTGCGGTGGCGGAAGACGGGGTGGTCGAATTCGATGGTGAAGTCGAAGCGGCAGCCGTTGTGCGGGCTGAGGCGCGCCCATTTGTCGCCGTCGCGCACTTCGATGGTGTCGGTGATGTGGATGAAGTTTTTCAGGGCGTCGAGTTCGCGGATGCCCGCCTGTTGCAGGAGGTAAACGAAGGGGGCGGCGCTGCCGTCCATGATGGGGACTTCCGGCGCGTTCAGTTCGATGGTGATGTTGTCGATGCCGACGCCCGCGAGGGCGGACATGAGATGCTCGATGGTGGCGACGCGTACGCCGTTTTCGTTGGCGAGCGCCGTGCAGAGCTGGGTATCACGGACGAGGTCGGCGCGGGCGGGGATTTCGACGGCGGGGTCAAGGTCGGTGCGGCGGAAGCGGATGCCGCTGTCGGCGGGGGCGGGCAGCAGGCGGATGTCCACCCGTCTGCCGCTGTGCACGCCGATGCCGGAGCCGGCGATGGGCTCGCGGATGCTGCTCTGTCTGGCCATCAGTGGGTGCGGCGGCGCAGGATTTTGCTGAGGCTGAAGCCGCTGTTGTCGTTGTTGTTGTCGAGGTAGTCGCTGCGGTCATCGGCGGCGTCGTCGTAGGGGCTGCCGCTGTTTTCGCTGCGGGCGTTCAGGCCGAAGTCGCTGAGTTGGGTGTAGCTGCCGCCGTTGTTGCGACTGTTGCCGCCGCCCGCGAAGTCGCCGAAGGTGCCGTCAAAGTAGCCGTCGCTGTCGCCGCCTTCGATACCGGTGGCGACGACGGTAACGCGCAGGGTGTCGCCCATGTTGTCATCAACGATGAGGCCGATTTTGAGGTTGACTTGTTCGGGGTCGATGATGTCGTAGATGACGTGGCCGACCATGTGGTATTCGGCGGTTTTGACGCTGGAGCTGGCGCTGACGTTGACGAGCAGGCCGCGCGCCGAGGCGAGGTCGATGTTTTCCAGGAGCGGCGAGGAGATGGCGCGTTCGGTGGCGGCGCGGGCGCGGTCTTCGCCTTTGGCTTCGCCGGAGCCCATCATGGCGATGCCGCGTTCGCTCATGATGGTTTTGACGTCTTCGAGGTCGGTGTTGATGACGCCGAGTTTCTGGATGATGGTGGCGATGCTGTACACGGCGTCGCGCAGGACATTGTCCACGGCTTTGAAGGAGCCGATGAGGGTGGCGTCTTCGCCCATGACGGAGGTGATGCGGTCATTGGGGATGACGACGAGGCAGTCCACTTCGCTTTTCAATACTTCGATGCCGGCTTCGGCTTTGCGCATGCGCGGCACGCCTTCGAAGGTGAAGGGTTTGGTGACGATGGCGACGGTGAGGATGCCCATGTCGCGGGCGACATTGGCGATGACGGGGGCGGCGCCGGTGCCGGTGCCGCCGCCCATGCCGGCAGCGATGAAGACCATGTCGGCACCGTTCAGGGCTTCGCGGATTTTGTCGCGGTCTTCTTCGGCGGCCTGGCGGCCGACTTCGGGTTTGGAGCCCGCGCCCATGCCGCGTGTGGTTTTGACGCCGAGTTGCAGTTTGTTCTGGATGGGGTTTTCTTGCAGGACTTGTTTGTCGGTATTGGCCACGATGAGTTCTACGCCTTGCAGGTCGAAATCCATCATTTGTTTCAAGGCGTTGCATCCGCCGCCACCGATGCCGATAACTTTGATCATGACGGGGGATGTGTTGTCGGTCTCGTCCATTTGTATTGTGAAGGCCATGTGTTTACCTCTTGTGTGCCGGGGTGTGTGCGTTGTTATAGGTAACGCTTTAAAAAGTTTGTAACGTTTTGGATTATACCGTCGTTTTCTTCTTTCGCCCAAACGTAGTCGGCGAGCGGGACTTGTTGCAGGTAGAAGAGGCCGAGGGTGGTAACCATGCCCGCGTCGCCTTGCAGGTGTTCGTGCAGTCCGTCGATGGGCGGGGGGATAAAGACACGTACCGGGCATTCAAAATGTTCGCCGGCGGCTTCGGCAAGACCGGGGATTTGCGCCGCGCCGCCGGTGAAGATGATGCCGCCGTCCAGCATTTTGCGCAGGCCGACGCGGTGCAGTTCTTTGTTGATGTGGGTGAAGTAGTTCTGGTAGCACATGGCGAGCAGCTCAACCATGTCGTTGCCGGCGAGCTGGCGGTCGGGCAGGTGGCCGGTGCTGGGCAGCGGGATGCGGTGCTGCTGGCAGTATTTGTTGCGCAGTGCGCCGTAGCGGCATTTGAGGGTTTCGGCGGCGGCGCGCGGGGTGCGCAGGGCGGTGGCGAGTTCGCTCGATATTTGTTCGCCGCCGATGGGCAGGGTGGCGGCGTGCATGGGCTGGTTGTGCAGCCACAGCATGATGTCGGCGGTGCCGGCGCCGAGGTCAACGGTGCAGATGCCGAGTTCGCGTTCGTCTTCGCTGCTGGCGGCGTAGGCGGAGGCGAGGCCGGCATAGACAATTTGTTCGATTTCGATGCCCGCTTCGCGCACGCACTGGCCGAGGTTATCCACAGCGGCGCTGCGGGCGCTGATGACGTGGACGCGGGCGTCGAGTTCGTCAGCGGTCATGCCTTTGGGGTCGGTGATGCCTTTGTGGCCGTCAACGATGAATTGTTGTTCGAGGATGTGCAGCAGGGTTTGCCCGCCTTTGTGGGCGAGGTTGCGGGCGCGCATGACGGCGTGGATGATATCGTTGTTGCGGATGCGGCGGTTTCGGATATGGGCCTGGCCGTCGCTGTTGACGCCGAGGATGTGCTGGCCGCTGATGCTGACGATGGCGCTGTTGATTTTGACGCCGGCTTCCTGTTCGGCGATGGCCACCGCCTGGCGGATGGCGGCGGTGGCGGCGGGGATGTTGGTGACGATGCCTGCCTTGACGGCGCCTCCGGCAGCGACGCCGCTGCCCAGCACTTCAAAGTAGCTGTGGTTGCTGCCGATTTCAGCGATGGTCACCCGTGTGCGTGAGCTGCCGAGGTCAATGACGACTTTGATGGCCTGTTCTTTCATTATTTTTTGCCTTTTGCGTTGTCCTTTGCGCTTGCGTTGTCGGTGGTTACGGGTCTGACCCCCGCTTTCCAGCGCACGGAGAAGCCGTCATGATAGCGCAGGTCAATGGCGTCGATGTACGGGTGGTAGGGCTTGATGACCTTGTTGTTGACGACGACGAGTTTTTTCAGGCGCTCGTTCAGCTGGTCGCGGCCGAGGATGACGTCGGGGCCGTCCGTCAGTTCGACATGCCAGACGAGGCGCGGGTCAAGGCTGAGGCGGGCAACATTGAGATGGCGTGCGGCGAGCCACGGTGCGATGTCTTCGTAATATTGCAGCACCTGCTGCTCGTAGCCGTCCGGCCCTTGCAGTTTGAACAAGCCGCGCAGCTTGTCGCTGTCCGGCACGGTGAACGGTGTGCCGCTGGCGTCAAGGAAGCCTTCCTTGCCCCAGCGCACGATGGGGACGCGTTCGACGAGTTTGATTTCCACCGCATCCGGCCAGCGCTTGTAAACGCCTGCCTTGGCAATCCAGTCAAGCTGCTGGATTTCGCCGGCGAGCAGCGACACATCCATATGCAGCAAATCCTTCTGGTGGTGGTGGCGGATGATGTCGCCGATGTCGTTGATGTCGCCGTAACGCAGCGGTTCCTCGATGATGACGCGTTTCAGCGGGAAAAACGCCTGCTGCGTCAGGCGTTGATAGGTTACATACACCCCGTAGGCGATGCCGAGCAGCAGGAAGACGGCGAGCGTGCATTCGCCAATCAGCCAGGCGATTTGCCACACGGTGCGCTCCTCGCGCGGCACGCTGACCGACGAGCGGCTCAAATAGCGGTTTTTCGGGGGCGGGGCCATGACTTACAGCGTCTGCGCGAGAATCTTCAAGACGACCGCCTGAAAATCCAGCCCCGCCGCCTTGCCCGCCAGCGGCACCAGCGAATGTGAGGTCATGCCGGGCGCCATATTGATTTCCAGCAGCCAAGGACGGTTCTCTTCATCAAGAATAAAATCGACGCGTGCCCAGCCTTTCGCGCCGATGCTGGCAAACGCGCGTCTGGTGAGTGCCTGAATTTCCCCGCTTAACGCCGCATCCAGCGGGGCAGGGCAGAGATAGCGGGTATTGTCGTCGCGGTACTTGGCGTCATAATCGTAGAACTGATGGCTGTTGGCGGGGCGGATTTCCACCACCGGCAGCACCTCGTCGCCGATGATGGCGCAGGTCAGCTCACGACCAACTACCCACGGTTCTGCCATGACCTTCTCGCTGGCGCCGCCTGCCTTGGCATACGCCGCGACCAAATCCGCCTGGCTGGAAACACGGCTGATGCCGACGCTTGAACCTTCCAGCGCGGGTTTGACCGCAAACGACGATGCGCCCAAGCGGGTGACCAGCGCGTCGAACGGCGTCGATTCGTCAATCACCATATCCGGCTGCACCGGCAGCCCGTCCGCCGCCCACAGCCGCTTGGTCAGCACCTTATCCATGGCAATCGCACAAGCGGCAACGCCTGCGCCCGTGTAGGGAATGGCCAAGGCATCCAGAATCGCCTGCGTCTGCCCGTCCTCGCCACCGCGTCCGTGCAAAATCACAAAAGCGCGCGCAAAACCGCGTTCCCGCAAAGAAAACAGCGCTTGTCTATCCAGCGTATCGACCAAATGCGCATCCACGCCCGCCGCACACAGCGCCTCGTGCACCGCTGCGCCGCTGACCAGCGACACCTCGCGTTCCGCCGATGTCCCGCCATACAGGACGGCAACCTTGCCAAAATCCATACTCATTGCGTCACCCCATGTTCCGTAGCCATATCTTTGGCGACGCGGCCAATATCGCCCGCGCCGAAATAAATCACGACATCACCGTCTTGCAGCAAATTATCGTATAACTGCTGATTGATTGCGCCCTTGTCGGCAATCAGCACCGGCTCGACCTTGCCGTGCGCGCGGATGGCGCGCGCCAGCGCGCGGCTGTCCGCGCCCGCAATCGGTGCTTCGCCCGCGCTGTACACATCCGTTAGCACCAGCGCCTCGCAATTCGCCAGCACCTCGGCAAAATCATCCAGACAATCGCGGGTGCGCGTGAAGCGGTGCGGCTGGAACACCGCGAAAATCCGCCGCCCGGCAAAGCCCTCCTTCGCCGCCGCTAGCACCGCGCGGATCTCGTTCGGATGATGCCCATAATCCTCGAACACCTCCGCCGTGCCGCGCTCGTGCCGGATTACGCCGTGATAGGTAAAACGCCGCCCGACGCCCCGGAACTGGCGCAACCCGGCGACAATATCCTCATGCGGCAGCCCCAGCTCGCTGCACACAATCAGCGCCGCGAGCGCGTTCAGCACATTATGCTTGCCGGGCATGGACAGCGACAGCGGGAACGTCTCGCCGCGCGCCTTATCGACCACATCAAACTGCATATCCAGGCCGACCTGACGCACATTCACCGCGCGCAAATCCGCCTGCTCCGAAAACCCGTACGTGCGCACCGGCCGCCCGACCTCGGCGAGCACCGAGCGCACCCCCTCATCATCCACACACAGCACCGCCAACCCGTAAAACGGCAGATTGTGCAAAAAGCGGACGAAGCCCTGCTTCAAATTGTCGAAACTGCCGCCGTAATTCTCCAGATGATCCGCATCAATATTCGTCACCACCGAAATCATCGGCTGCAAAAACAAGAACGACGCATCCGACTCATCCGCTTCCGCGACCAAATACTGGCCGTCGCCCAGGCGCGCATTACTGCCCGCCGCCGTCAGCACCCCGCCGATGACAAACGTCGGGTCCAGCCCGGCATCGGCGAGGATGGAGGCAATCAGGCTTGTCGTCGTCGTCTTGCCGTGCGTGCCCGCGACCGCAATGCCGAAACGGAAGCGCATCAACTCGGCGAGCATCTCGGCGCGGCGGATGACCGGAATCCCCAACTCGCGCGCGTGCAATACCTCCGGATTGCCCGGATCAATCGCCGACGACGTGACCACCACCGACGCATCGCCGACATTCTCGGCGCTGTGCCCGAAAAACACCGTGGCACCCTTTGCCTGCAAACGCTCCGTATTGGCGGACGGCTTCAAATCCGAACCGCTCACCGCATAACCCAGCGTAATCAACACCTCGGCGATGGCACTCATGCCGACCCCGCCGATCCCGACAAAAAACACATTGCGCACGCGGCGCATCTGGCGGCGCTCAATCCGCCCAAAATGAATATCAGCACTCATCTGAAAAACCTGAACCTGAAAAGTGAGTTAAAAACAAACCCCGCCAAGCGGGACAACCACGCGAAAAAACGCGGGGAAGGGCAGGGCGGGGAAGCCCCGCGCCAGCGAAAAAAGAGTGAACATAACAAGAACTAGCGTGTCGTCTTGTCTGCCAGCAGCGTTTCAACCTCGGCCAGAATCCGCCCCAGCGCCTTCGCATGCGAACGGCTGCGGGCGCGGTCAGCCTGCATCAACAGCGCACCGCGATCCTGACGGGCAGCAATCAGCCCGGCCAATGACTCTGCCGACAAATCCCGCTGCTGCACCACCACCGCTGCGCCGGCATCCACCAGCGCCTGCGCATTTGCCGTCTGATGATCATCAACCGCAAACGGGAACGGCACAAACACCGCCGCCAGCCCCGCCGTCGCCACCTCGGCGACCGTCAGCGCACCCGAACGAGCAATCAGCCAATCCGCCGCACCATAGGCCGCTGCCATATCCACAATAAACGGCACCACCTCGGCCTCGACACCCGCAGCCGCATACGCCGCGCGCGCCTCATCCAGCCAGCGCTCGCCGACCTGATGCGTGACGGCAGGGCGGGACTCCGCCGGCAATAACGCCAGCGCCTGCGGCAACAGCGCATTCAGCGCCTTTGCCCCCTGCGAACCGCCCAGCACCAGCAGGCGAATCGGCCCGCGCCGCCCCAAAAAACGCTGCGCAGGCGCAGGCATCGCAGCAATTTCGGGGCGCACCGGATTGCCCGTAACCACAAACCGCCCCGCCGCTAACCCCATCTTCTCCGCCGCACGGCCATCGGCGAGTAACACCCGGTCGGCGATCTTCGCCAGGCGGCGGTTGGTCAGCCCCGCCACCGCATTCTGCTCATGCACCAGGAGCGGCAGCCGCCGCCAGTGCGCCACCAGTCCGCCGGGGCCGGAGGCAAAGCCGCCCATGCCGATGACCACATCGGGCCGCAGGCGGCGCAACACCGCGTTCGCCCGCCAAAACGCCCGCGCCAGCATGAACGGCGCCTGCAACCAGCCGAGCAGACCCTTGCCGCGCAGCCCGCGCACCGCGATGTCATGCAAAACAAAACCCGCCGCCGGCACCCGTTGCCCTTCAAAGCCCTTGCCATTGCCGAGCCAATGCACCTCCGCGCCGAGATCACGCGCCGCCCCCGCGACGGCAAGCGCGGGGAAGACATGCCCGCCCGTGCCGCCCGCCATCATCAACACCCGCTTGCCCTGCCAGCGGGCGGGGTCGGGCTTGTCCATCACATTCAAATTATTTGCAGCGGTAGGCATGAAAATCCTCGAAGAAAACGTGTGCGTGAAAAAAGGCGCATAGGATAGAGGAAAACCACGCCGTCGGCATGGCCGGATAGCGGCCGGGGCGGCACAAGCGGCACGATTGCCCCGCCTGACGGCCGCCGGGGGCGACAAAACCGCATCGCCGGGTTTCAGCGCTCGGGCCGGATGTCCGCCCAGGCGAGGCCGAAGCGTTGCAAGTACTTGCGCAGGCGGTCGCTGTCGTTGGCGCTCGTGCGCGTGCCGCGCGAGACGTTGTAAAGGGCGCGGCCGGCGGCGGCGAGGCTTTGGTGCTGCCGGCAGACGGTGATGACGTTTTCCAGTTGCAGGCGGTCGAAGAGGTCGAGGTCGTCGGGGTTGACCCCGGCGGGGATGACGCTGGCGGCAGGCGCGGCGTCGTCCTGCCACAGCCAGCGCAGGCGGGCGGTTTCCGCCTGCACCAGTTCGGTGGTGATGCGTCCGCGTGGCGCGAGGGTGGCGAGGCGCATGATGCTGGCGGCGAGATCGCGGAAGTTGCCGCGCCACGACGCCTGCGGCGAGAGGGCGAAGCGAAGGTAGGCGGCGTGTGCTTCCTTGTTGAAGCGGGTGGTGCGGCCGAGTTCCTGCGAAGCGAGAGCGAGCTGGTGGGCGATGTTCGGCTCGATGTCTTCGCGCCGTTCCGCCAGCGCGGGCAGCGGGTAGTTCCAGATGTTGATGCGCGCGTAGAGGTCTTCGCGGAAGCGGCCTGCGCGCACGTCGTGGCGCAGGTCGCGGTTGGTGCCGCTGATGAGGCGGAAGTCGCTTGCGGTTTCCGTGTCGCTGCCGACGGGGTAGTAGTGCTTTTCTTCCAGCGCTTTCAGCAGCATCGCCTGTTCGTCGAGGCCGAGTTCGCCGATTTCGTCGAGGAAGAGGACGCCGCCGTCGGCGCTTTTCAGGTAGCCGTCGCGCTTGTCCACCGCGCCGGTGAACGCGCCTTTTTTATGGCCGAAGAGGGCGGATGCCGCGCCGTCGCCGCGCAGAGTGGCGCAGTTGACGTCGATAAACGCGCCGCGCACCTGATGCCGCGCCTTTTTCAGCTCGTAGATGCGCCGCGCCAGCATGGATTTGCCCGCGCCGGTCGGGCCGCTGAGCAGGATGGGCGAGGGGCTGTGCAGCGCGACTTGCTCGATTTCGGCAATCATGCGGTTGAAGGCGGGGTTGCGCGTGGCGATGCCGCTTTTCAGATAGAGGACGGCATCATCGCGCACGGCGGCGAGGCGGGCGGCGAGGGCGTCGTAGCGGGCGAGATCGAGGTCGATGAGCTCGAAACTGCCGACATCGCCATGCGTCATGCCGCGTTTCTGGTTCTTCGGCGGCGCGGTTTGCAGGAGGACGCCGGGAATCTGCCGCGATTCCACCAGCAGGAAGAGGCAGATTTGCGCGACGTGGGTGCCGGTCGTGATATGCACCCAGTATTCCTCCTGCTCGCTGTCGAAGGGGTAAGCCGCCGCCCAGTCATGCAGGCGGGCATAGACTTCGCTGAAATCCCAGGGGTTCGCGAGTTCCATCGGCACGGGGTTGACGGCGGTATGCGGCGCGACGCGGCGGATGTCGGCGCAGACAGTTTCCGCCGTATCGCGGAATTTCTCGGCGCAGAAAAGCTCGATGCGGTCAACGGCAAGGTCTTGCCGCTGGTTGAGGGCGACATTGGGCCGCCATTTCTGCCAGCGGCCTTCGCCCTTGCCGCTGTCAAGGACGGTGCCGAGGAAACTGATGACGACGATGCGGCGTTTTTCGCTCATAGACACGGATGGGTGGTGGGGATGGGCGGATTATGGCACGGCATCGGTCAGGCGGCAGCGCGGCGGCACAAAAAACCGCCCGCCCATGCCGGACAGTCGGCGAAAAACCGCGCGGTGCTGAATCTGCTGGCAGAAGTATTTGCGGAATGAAGCCTGCCGCTTCCCTATGTCTGCCCTTCCAGCAGCCAGTAGGCTTTTTCGCCGAATACTCCGCCGAAATAATCCAGCACCGCGCGCACATTGCGCGACGGCTGGCGGGTGTGGGGGTAGAAGGCGCTGACGTATTGCTCGCGGCGATCGTCGGCCGCCTGTCTGCCGCCGCAGGACACGGTGTGCAGTTCGCCCCGGCGGATGTGGGCGCCCAGCAGCCAGTCGGGAAACAGCACCAGTCCGGCACCGTCGAGTGCCGCCCGCAGCAGCACTTCCACGTTATCGGCGGTGATTTTCCCGCGCAGTGCCGGGCTTTCCCAGTCGCCCCCGTCCGCGCGGAAGAGCCAGCGGTGCAGGCCGTTTTTTCCCCGGTAAAGCAGGCAGTGGTGCGCGCCCAGTTCGTCCGGCGTCTGCGGTTTGCCGTGTGCCGCCAGATAGGCCGGGGCGGCAGCGAGGTAGTGGTGCTCGCGCGCGAAGGTGCGCGTTTTCAGGGCGGAATCGGGGCGGCTGCCGATGCAGAAGGCGAGATCGAGGCGGTCGGCGCGGAAATCGGCGCGCTCGTCGCGTTGCAGCAGTTCTACATCCAGTTGCGGGTAGCGGCGCAGCAGCCCGCCCAGCCACGGCGCGATGTGCCGCTGCCCGAAGGCCAGCGGGGCATGGATGCGGATGCTGCCGGACGGGGTTTCGTGCAGGTCGGCCAGTGCCTGTTGTGCCGCCCGCCACTGCTGCACCAGCGCCTCGGCATGAGCGGCAAAACAGTGCCCCGCTGCGGTGGGCAGCACGGCGCGGGTGGTGCGGTAAAAGAGCGGCGTGTGCAGGGTGGCTTCCAGTTGGCTGATACAGCGGGTGATGACCGGCACGGAGAGGTTGTGTTGCCGCGCCGTGGCGGAAAAGCTGTGGCAGCGGTAAACGTCGAGGAAGAAGCCCAGGGTGCGTAAATCCGGGTCGGTTGTGTCCATTGGTGATGTTTCCGTTAAAGGTGATTTAGCGATTCTCGCATTTTTCCCTAAAAGCGGCAGCGCTATCATGGCCGCACACACAAAACGGAGAACCCCATGACAACTTTCGACAAACACGATTTGCGCGGCCTGCTCGGCAAGCACCTGGTCTATACCTACGACAACGGCTGGAACTACGAAATCTACGTCAAGAACGCGCAGACGCTGGATTACCGCATCCACAGCGGCATCGTCGGCAACCGCTGGGTCAAGGACCAGCGCGTGTATATCGCCAGAGTCGGCGCCGACAGCTACAAAATCTCCTGGACCGAACCGACCGGCACCGATGTCAGCCTCATCGCCAACCTCGGCGACCGCCTCTTCCACGGCACCATCTTCTTCCCGCGCTGGGTCATCAACGACCCGCAGAAAACCGTCTGCTTCCAGAACGAGCACATCGCGCTGATGGAACAATACCGTGCCGCCGGCCCCGCCTACCCGACCGAAGTCATCGACGAATTCGCCACCATCACCTTCATCCGCGACTGCGGGGAAAACGACGACAGCATCATCAACTGCGCCGCGAGCGAACTGCCCGCCGATTTTCCCGCCAACCTGAGCTGAACCCGCCGGAGCCGCCATGATGATGACCAAAACCCTGCCCGCCCTCGCCGTCGCCGCCGTCGCGCTCACCGCCCAGGCCGACGAAAAAAACTGCCTCGCCCTGCAACAAACCACGCTGCCTGATACCGTCATCAATAGCGTCACCTGGTCAGACGGCGCCATCGATGGCGACAACATGGCCGCCCTCACCGGCGGCTCTGCCGCTGCACAAAAAGCACGGCCGCATTGCGTTGTCAGCGGAGAAATCGGTGCGCGCACTGGTGCCGACGGCAAGCATTACGGCATCAAATTCCAACTGCGCCTGCCGGAAAACTGGAACCAGCGCTTCCTCTTCCAGGGGGGCGGTGGCGTGGACGGCTTCGTCGCCCCGGCGGTCGGCAACATCCCCGTGCGCAGTTCCACCGCCACCCCGGCGCTGATGCGCGGCTATGCCGTGGTCAGCATGGATGGCGGCCATCCTACGCCTACCCCTGATTTCGGCGCCGACCAGCAGGCGCGCCTCGACTTTGCCTATCAGGCGACCGGCAAAGTGACCACCGTCGCCAAAGCGCTTATCCGGCAGCACTACCAGCAAGCCCCCAAACACAGCACCTTCATGGGCTGCTCGAATGGCGGACGGGAAGCACTGATTGCCGCGCAGCGCTATCCGCTGGAATTTGACGGCGTCATCGCCGCCAACCCCGGCTTCCGTCTCTCGCGTGCTGCCGTCGCCCAACAGTGGGACTACCAGCAGCTCATGAAAATCGCGCCGACCAACGACAAAGGCGAAAAAATCCTCGCCAACGCGCTGACCCAAGAAGATCTCGACAAAGTCAGCGCCGCCGTCCTCAAACAATGCGACAGCAAAGACGGCCGCGCCGACGGCATCATCAACGCCTGGGAAAACTGCGACTTCCAGCCCGACAGCCTCGACCTGCCCCAAGCCAAAATCGCCGCGCTCAAAGCCGTGATGGACGGCGCGCACGACAGCAAGGGCAACCCCATCTACAGCGGCTGGTACTACGACACGGGGCTGAACCAGCCCGACTGGCGCGCTTGGAAACTGGGCACCTCGCAAACAGGCAAAGCGGATGCGCGCAACGTCAGCCTTGGTGCAGGCTCGCTGCTGTGGTACTTCATGACCCCGGCCGTACCCGATTTCAATTTAGAAAAATTCGACTTCGACCGCGACCCGCTAAAAACCTACCAGACCGGCGCGCTCAACGACGCCATCAGCACCGACCTCAGCAGCTTCAAGGCGGGCGGCGGCAAACTCATCGTCGTTACCGGCGTTTCCGACCCCGTCTTCTCCGCCAAAGACCAGGTCGCGTGGTACAAAACACTGCAACAGGACACTGCCGATGCGGCCAGCTTTAGCCGCTTGTTCATGGTGCCGGGCATGAACCACTGCGGCGGCGGCCAAGCCTATGACGATTTCGACCCGCTCACCGCGCTGGAAAACTGGCAGGACAAGGGCGAAGCGCCGAATGCGCTCACCGCGCGCGGCAAAGCCTTCCCGAATCAGGAAATGCCGCTCTGTGCCTATCCGCAAGTGACGATGTACAAAGACGGCAGCTATCGCTGCGAATAGTCCCGGGCCGGGAAAGAATAAAGTCTTCGTCAGGCGGGCTTCGGCCCGCCATTTTTGCGTGGTGCGGCGGGTTTTCTGCTTTCGGGGCGGTCATGCGCCGCTGCGGCAGCGGCGAATGTTTCCGGGCGGAAACGGTGCCAACGTATAATGCCTTCCCTTATATAAAGGCCGGGGCGGGCACAATCCGCCCCGCCACCCCTCTCGTCCATAAGGAATCCCCTTGCACCTCTCCCGCCGCATCGAAGCCATCCTCTTCACCCGTGACGAAGCCGTGAGCGCCGCCCAACTCGCGCAGGCGCTCGCCACCACGGAGGACGCCGTCCGCACCGCGCTCGACGACCTCGCCGCGCGTTATGAAACCTCGGCGATGACGCTCGTCTGCGTCAAAGACGGCTGGCGCCTGCAACTGCGCCCCGACTATTTCGAGGCCGTCGCCGCCTTCGCCGAAGCCCAGCCGGTGCGCTACTCGCGCGCCTTCTGGGAAACGCTGGCCTACATCGCCTACCACCAGCCCGTCACCCGCGCTGAAATTGACGCCGTGCGCGGCGTGACCACCGGCAGCGGCATCTACCGCCAGCTCTTCGACCTCGAATGGATCGAAGTCATCGGCACCAAAGAAGTGCCCGGCCGCCCCGAACTGCTGGCGACCACCACCCAATTCCTGAACGACTTTTCCGTGGCCGGCCTTGACGCGCTGCCCGCCCTACCCGAAGAAGACGGAGAACCCGCATGAAAGAAGAAAAAGAACGCATCCAGAAATGGCTGGCCGCGCGCGGCCACGGCTCGCGCCGCGCAATCGAAGGCTGGATCCGCGACGGCCGCCTCAAAGTGAACGGCAAACCCGCCGTCATCGGCCAGCCCGTCAGCGGACAGGAACGCTTCAGCCTGGATGGCCACCCGCTGCACACCTCACCCGAACGCGAAACCCCGCGCCAAATCCTGATGTACCACAAACCGCCGGGCGAAATCTGCACCCGCCGCGACCCCGAAGGCCGCCGCAGCGTCTTCGACCGCCTGCCGAAAATACGGCAGGGCCGCTGGGTCAGCATCGGCCGCCTCGACCTCAACACCGCCGGCCTCCTGCTTTTCACCAACGACGGTGCCCTCGCCCACTGCCTGATGCACCCCGGTAGCGAAATCCCGCGCGAATACTGGGTGCGCGTCGCCGGTGATGTCAGCGAGAGCACCCTGGAAGCGCTGCGCCACGGCCTCGAACTCGAAGACGGCTTCGCCAGATTCGACGACATCGTGCCGCTGCAAGCCCTGCACGAAGACGACAGCCAGTACAACCGCTATTTCAGCGTTACCCTCAAAGAAGGCCGCAACCGCGAAGTGCGCCGCCTGTGGGAAGCCGTCGGCTGCCGGGTCAGCCGCCTGAAACGCATCCGCTTCGGCAACCTCTACCTGCCGAAAGAGCTCGCACAAGGCCGCTACCGCCTGCTTACCCCCGGCGAAACCAACGCCCTGCTCGAACCGCTGCGCCAGAAAAAAGGCCCTGCCCGCACCCCGGGCCCGCGCTGAAAACGCGTAACGCCCCTGCTTGGCAGCCTTTCACATACAGGCCAATCCATCTCCCAACTATCCAAAGGAAATATCATGAAAAAACACCACATCCTGCTGCTGTGCGCCGCCATACCTGCCCTCGCTGCCGCCAACAACATCAGCGAAGCGCAAATCACCGGACGCTGGCAATGCGTTACTGAATACCCGGGCGACGCCATCATCGCCACCACAGACGACACCGTGACACTGCACGCCGATCACCGTGCCGAAAACGCAGGAAAATACACATTCCGCGTGCAAAATCTGACCTTCCGCTACACACAGCCTTCGTACGGCAGCTGGAAACTGGATGGCGACACACTCAGCCTGACCTGGCGGGACGACCCGCTTACCCCGGCCCATGATCCGGAAATACAAAAACTGATCACAACCAAAGCAAAGGTGCGTGAATTGGAACAAGAAATTGCCGCCATCCTCAAACCGGATGAAAACACCGAGGTGGACGCCAATATCGTCCTGCGTGTTGACAGCATTGAAGGCAACACCATGCGGCAAACCCAACTGGAACGCGCCGGTGGGCCGGAAATGGCTAAAACCATCTGCACACGCCTGTAAAAAAGAACCGGCGACCATCCGCCTGGCGCGAACCCGGTAACGACGCCGCTTGGCGGGCGCCCTAAACCCGGCAACCATCCCGCCGACAATTCCCATACAACCGGAGAACCCCATGCGACACGCCCAGGGCTTCGTCCTGCTCAAAGAAAACCGCTACGACCCCGCCCGCATTCTTGCCGCCCTGCAACGCGACTGGGGCATCGTGCCCGATGCCGACGGCACACTGAGCGTTTCGGAAACTACGCTGATGTTCAACGTCAACGGCCTGCTCTGCTCGGTGGCGCTGATGCCTGCGCCCGTTCCCGGCGGTGAAGCCGAACGGGTCGCGCTGAATGCCGCCTTCCACTATTGCCGCTGGGATGCTGTCGGGGCTGCACGCCGGCATCAGGCGCATCTGCTGGTCGTGGTCATGCCGCTTGGCGGCGATGCCGCGAACCCCGTTGCGGTAATGAGCCTGTACAGCAAACTCGTCTGCGCCTGCCTCCACGATGACAACGCCCTCGGCGTGTACACCTCCGGCACCGTCTTCGCCCCCACTTTTTACCGCGATGCCTGCGACGGCCTGCGCCACGGTAAGCTGCCCGTCATGGCGTGGATTTTTATCGGCGTGTACTACCTGCACGACGAAGACGGCAGCAATGCCTACACCATCGGCCTGGAACAGTTCGGCAAAATGGAGCTGGAAATCCTCGCCAGCCGCCACGACGTGAGCGAGTTGCACGTTTTTTTGTGCAGCATCTGCGATTACCTCATCGCCAACGATGTAACCCTACGCGACGGCGAAACCATCGGCTTCAGCGAAGACGAAAAACTGGCGATTACCCGCTCGCCGCGCGTCGCCGGTGTTGCCGCAGAAACGCTGAAAATCGCCTATTGAGCCGCTTCATGCCTGATAAAACTCAATCGGCAGCCCGTCCGGGTCCTTGATAAAGAAGAACGGTTTGCCGGTGTATTCGTCGATGCGCACCGCTTCGCAGGCGACGCCTTTCGCCTGCAACGCCGCCCGCTGTGCGGCCACGTCGTCCACCGCGAAGGCGAGATGGCGCAGGCCGCAGGCTTCCGGGCTGTTCGCGCGTGGCGGCGGGGCGGGGAAGGAAAAGAGTTCGAGCAGGTAGTGCCCGCCGCTGCCGAGATCGAGTTTCCACGAATCGCGCGCGGCGCGGTAGTGCTCGGCGAGTATTTCCAGCCCCAGGATTTCGGTGTAAAAGCGCTTGCTGCGCGCGTAGTCGGCGGCAATCAGCGCCACATGGTGCATTTTCATCGTCTTTCCCCCTGCTTGTGCAAAGCCGTGATTATGCCCGTTCCCTGCCCGCGCTTCATTGCCGCCTTTTCTGCCCTTTGTTATCATGCCGCCCTTCCAAATCAATCACATCCGGATGGTTTTTCCTATGCGCAATTCGCTGAAAACGCAGGTTTTACCCTGTGCCGCAGCCCTGTTTTTGTCCCTTTCGGCGCAGGCCGAATCTTTCCGCGTCGCTGATATCCGTATTGAAGGGTTGCAGCGGATTTCCGCCGGTACGGTCTTCACGTATTTGCCCGTTACCGCCGGTGAGCAGTTTGATATGGCAAACAGCGCCCAGGCCATTGACGCGCTGTATAAATCCAACCTCTTCTCGCAAGTCCGCCTCGCCAGAGACGGCAATGTGCTGGTGGTGCAGGTGGAGGAATTCCCCGTCATCGCCGAGGTCAATCTCAAAGGCAACCGCGACCTGAAATCGGAGGATTTGCAAAAGGCGCTGTCCGCCGCCGGCATCAGCGAGGGGCAGGCGTATAACCCGCAGATGTTGCAGCAGCTGGTGCAGGAACTCACCGAGCAGTATCAGGCGCGCAGCAAGTACGCGGTGAAAATCGAGCCGAAGGTGCGCCAGCTGCCGCGCGGCCGCGTCGCCATTGATCTGGACATCAGCGAGGGCCGTTCCAGCCGCATCAAGCAGATCGACATCGTCGGCAACAAGATTTACTCCGACAAGCAGCTCATTTCCCTCTTCGACACCTCGACGCCGCGCTGGAATTCCTGGCTGACCAAGTCGGATCAGTACGACCGCGACAAGCTGCAAGCGGATATTGATCGCCTCGAATCTTTCTACCGTGACCGGGGCTTCATGGATTTTGCCGTCACCTCGACGCAAGTCTCGCTCTCGCCCGACCGCAAATGGATTTATCTCACCATCAACGTGGACGAAGGCAAGGTGTACCGCGTCAAGGGCTACCAGTTGCAGGGCGACCTCATCGTGCCGCGCACCGAGCTGGAATCGCTCATCACCTTCAAGCCGGGCGACCGCTACAACCGCAGCGAAGTGCGCAAAACCACCGACGCGCTGCGCACCCGCCTCGCCGACGAAGGCTACGCCCAGGCGCAGGTGAACATCGTGCCGAACGCCGACAAACTGAGCGGCGAAGTCGGCTTCGACATCCTCGTTACCCCCGGCATCAAAACCTACGTGCGGCAAATCGGCTTCACCGGCAACACCAAGACCTACGACCGCGTCCTGCGCCGCGAACTGCGCCAGCAGGAAGCCAGCCTCTATTCCGGCTCCGATGTCGCCCGCTCGGAAGAGCGCCTGCGCCGCCTGCCGCAGGTGGAATCCCTCGAACAGTCCATCCACCCCGTGCCCGGCTCGCCCGACCAGGTGGATCTCGAATACAAAATCACCGAACGCAGCACCAGCAGCATCCAGGGCGGCGTCGGCTACGGACAAAGCAGCGGCGCACTCTTCAACCTCGAATACAACGACAACAACTTCCTCGGCACCGGCAACACCCTCGGCATCAACTTCGGCAAAAGCTCGTCCGAAGAACGCTACGGCTTCGACTTCACCGACCCCTATTTCACCGCCGACGGCGTCAGCATCAACTATGCCTTCGATTACAGCAAAACCAACTACCGCAAAGAGCGCCTCTCCGACTGGGCGGCGGACACCCTGGACGCCACCGTCACCTTCGGCTACCCGCTCACCGAATACCAGAACGTCTATTTCGGCGGCGGCTACCGCACCCTGAAAATCAACACCGGCGACAACGTCGCGAGCGAAATCACCGACTACCTCGACAAAAAAGGCCGCCGCTACAAAGAAGGCGTGCTGACACTCGCGTGGAGCAAAGACACCCAGGACAACACCTACCTGCCGACTAAAGGCAGCCTGAACAAAATCAGCGGCGAAATCACCCTGCCCGGCGCGACCGACACCTACTACAAAATCGGCTACCGCAACCGCACCTATTTCCCGCTCAACGACGACAAAAGCCTCATCCTCGGCCTGCGCGGCGACATCGCCTACGGCGCCGGCTACGGCAAAACCGACGACCTGCCGTTCTACCGCCACTACTACGCGGGCGGCCTCACCACCGTGCGCGGTTTCGAGCACAGCTCGCTCGGCCCGCGTTACAGCAACGGCGACACCTCCGGCGGCGACTTCCGCACCGTCGGCGGCGTCGAGCTGATGACCCCGTGGAAAATCAGCGAAAAATCCAACAACGTCCGCGTCGGCACCTTCGTCGATTTCGGTAACGTGTACAGCAAAGTCGGCGACTTCGACCTCGGCGATTTCCGCTACTCCGGCGGCCTCTTCGTGCAGTGGATGTCGCCGCTCGGCCCGCTCAACCTCAGCTACGCCGTGCCGATCAAGAAAAAAGACGGCGACGAAAAAGAAGCCTTCCAGTTCAGCTTCGGCATGGGCTTCTGACCCCACCCGCCGCCGCACGGACGACGCGGCATCACCCATCGGCCACACCATGAAAATACTACCGCTGGCGGCACTCCTCGCCCTCGCCGCCGCCCTGCCCGCTGCCGCCGCCGAAACCGCCCCGGCAGCCACCCCCGCCGCAAACGGCAACACCACCCCGCCTGCCGCCGCAAGCGGGGCAAACAGCGGCGACAGCAACACCGCCACCCCCGCTGCAAGCGGGGCAGATGGCAATGACTACAACGCCGCTACGGCCGTCCCCGCCGCAAGCGGGGCAAAGACCGCTGAAACCGTCCCGGCCACCGCCGCCGTTGACCCCGCCGACCTGCGTATCGGCTTCGTCAACTTCCGCCGCATCATGGCCGCCGCACCGCAGCGCGACGAAATCAACGAACGCCTCGAACGCGAATTCGGCGTCGAGCGCGACGCCCTCTTGCAGGCGCAGAGCGAATTGCGCGACATGGAGCGCCGCCTCGAAACCACCCGCCACGGCGATGCCTACAACGAACTCGAACGCCAGGTCATCAACAAGCGCCGCGACGTCAGCCGCCGCGACAGCGACTACCGCGACAACATCAACGTCCGCCGCAACGAAGAAATGGCCAAGCTGCAAAAAATGATCGGCGACGAAATCCTCACCCATGCCAAAGAAGCGGGCTACGACATCATCCTCAACGACATCGGCGTCTTCTACGTCAGCGAACGCGCCGACCTCAGCCCGCTCATCATCCGGCGACTGCAAAACAAGGCAGGAACACCATGAAAACCAACGCAGGCGACCTCGCCGCCCGTCTCGGCGGCACCCTCCACGGCGACCCCGCCACCCCCATTTGCGGCGTCGGCACCTTGCAAGACGGGCAAGCGGGCGAAATCGGCTTCCTCGCCGACGCGCACTACCGTCCCTACCTGGCGACGAGCCGCCTCGCCGCCGTCCTCGTCGGCGAAGCCTGCCCAGAAGCCCCGATGACGCAAATCATCGTCAGCGACGTCAAACGCGCCTGGCGCCTCCTCGCCGACGACTTCGCCCCACCCCCGCCGCCGCCCGTCATCTCGCCGCAGGCACACATTGCCCCCGATGCCGTCATCGGAAAAAACGTCGGCATCGGTGCCGGTGCCGTCATCGGTGCGGGCGCGCACATCGGCGACGGCTGCCGCATCGCCCCGCTCGCCTACCTCGCGGCCGGCGTCAGCATCGGCGCAGACAGCCGCATCGGCTCCGGCGTACGCATCCTCGAAAATACAACCATCGGCGCGCGCGCCAATATCCTCGCCAACGCCGTCATCGGCGAGCGCGGCTTCGGCAACAACTTTGAAGACGGCCGCTGGCTGCCCGTCGCCCAGCTCGGCGGGGTGCGCATCGGCGATGACGTCGAAATCGGCGCCTGCACCACCATCGACCGGGGCGCGGTCAGCGACACCGTTATCGGCAACGGCGTCAAACTCGACAACCACATCCAGATCGGGCATAACGTCCACATCGGCGACCACACCGTCATCGCCGGTTCTGCCGTGATTGCCGGCTCTGTCACCTTCGGCAAATACTGCGTCGTCGGCGGTGCCTGCGTTTTCACCGGCCACATCACCATCTGCGACGGCGCCCAATTCACCGGACACTCCTCCATCAGCAAAAGCATCCACCAGCCGGGTGCCTACTCCTCCGGCATCCCGGCCATGCCCGCGTTGCAATGGAAAAAATTCTTCGCCAAACTCAAATTCCTAGCCAAAGAAAAGTGAGCCCGCTATGCACCCCACCATCATGGATATCGAAGAAATCCGCCGCTACCTGCCGCACCGCTACCCCTTCCTGCTGATAGACCGCGTCACCGACATCGAAGTTGGCAAATACATCAAAGCCATCAAAAACGTCAGTGCTAACGAACCCTTCTTTCAGGGACACTTCCCCGGTAAAGCCGTCATGCCCGGCGTACTGGTCATCGAGGCCATGGCGCAAGCCGCCGGCATCCTCGGCGTAAAAAGCGGCCGTAAAGAACTCGGCCTGCCCGACATCCCCGAAGAAGACAACATCTACTTCTTCGTCGGCATTGACAAAGCCCGCTTCCGCAAAACCGTTGTCCCCGGCGACCAACTGCATTTCGACATCAACATTATCCGCTCACGGCGTGGCATCTGGTCATTTAACGCCGAAGCGCACGTAGACGACAAACTCGTTTGCGAAGCGGAAATCATGTGTACCACTGCAGGCAGAGGAGGATAAACATGATCCACCCAACCGCCATCATCGACCCCAAAGCCGAACTCGCGCCGGACGTCAATATCGGTGCATACAGCGTCATCGGCGCAGACGTGCACATTGACAGCGGCACCACCATCGCCCCGCACGTTGTCATCGAAGGCCCGACCCGCATCGGCAAAAACAACCACATCTACCCCTTCGCCTCGCTGGGTGCCGCACCACAGGACAAAAAATACGGCGGCGAAGCGACCACCCTGCACATCGGCGACAACAACACCATCCGCGAATACACCACCTTCAACCGGGGCACCGTGCAGGACATTGGGACCACCATTCTCGGCAACGACAACTGGATCATGGCCTACGTCCACCTCGCGCATGACTGCGTCATTGGCAACGACACCACCTTCGCCAACAACGTTACCCTCGCCGGCCATGTCCACATCGAAGACCATGTCGTCATGGGCGGCTTCGCGCTGGTGTACCAGTTCGTGCACATCGGCGCCTACACCATGGTCGGCTACTGCGCGGGGGTCAAACAAAACGTCGCGCCTTACTCGCTTGTGGTCGAATCCCCGGCGCGCATCGCGGGCATCAATCTCGAAGGGCTGAAACGCCACCATTTCAGCGCCGAAGACATCGCCATGATCAAGCGCTGCCACCACCATCTCTACCAGGAAAACCTGCTGCTGGACGAAGCGCGCGAGAAAATCAACGCCCTTGCCGCCGAATCCGCCCCGGCGGAAAAAATCGCCACCTTCCTCAACAACATGGTCGGCAAACGCGGCCTGACCCGCTGAAACAGCCACGGCAAAAGCCCGCCGGCAAACGGCGGGCTTTTTTATAGCCGTTTCAGGCAGAAGTGATGCGGTGTTGGCAGGGTTTGCCCATACCGCTTCTATTGAAACGACTATATAGTGATTTCATCTAAGAATATGACAGCTAAATATCGTCATTCCTGCGAAAGCGGGAATCCAGATTCTTTATATAAATCAATATGTTCTTGTTCTATTTACTTGAATTTTCTACCTACGGCAGAAATGATAATTCTGTACTATTTCCAGCTTGATCCACTATAAAAACCTGCCGCAGGGTGGCGGTCGCCCGCCGCAGCAATGCAAATGGCGGGTTGATGCCCGCCTTGCGTCATTATCTTTTTCAGCGGTTTGTCTATATCAGGGGCGGCAGCCGCTCATGAGGATGTCGGCTGAGGCCGGGCGGGCGAGGACGGCCTGTTTGCCGTCGCTGTGGAAGGCGAGCTGGCCGTTTTCAAAGGTGGCGGGGTTGTTGCCGGGGCGCGCTTCCAGGGTTTGTTCGCCGCCTGCGTAGCGCACTTGCAGGCGCGCTTTGCTGCTGTCGGCGTAGCGCACGGTGAGGTCGCCTTCGTTGCAGTGCCAGTTGTCCCACTGGTTGGTGATGGGCAGGTCGAGCTGGCGGGGCGTGTGCTGGTATTCGGGCAGTTCGTCCGATGTTTCGCTTTCCAGGGTGATGTGTGGCGGGGTTGGGTTGCCGCTGCCGCAGGCGGTGAGCAGCAGGGAGAGAATAAGGACGGGGGCGAGTTGTTTGTTGTTCATGGCTGTTCCTTTACCACAGGCGGACGGCGCCGTTGTTGTAGGAGGTGTGCGGCAGGCCGAGGCGGTATTCGTACACTTTTTCGTATTCGAGGACGCGTTTGACGTAGTCGCGGGTTTCGTTGAACGGGATTTGTGCAATCCATTCGTCTAGCGGCAGGCCGGCAAATTGTGCCTGCCATTGGCGCACGCGTGCGGGCCCGGCGTTGTAGGCCGCCGCCGCGTAGGCGAGGTGACCGAATTCGTTCAGGCGGTCGGCGAGGTACTGGCTGCCGATTTCGAGGTTGGTGTCCGGTTCGGTCAGTTGCCATTTGCCGCTGTACGGGATGCCGTTTTTTTGGGCGGTGTGGCTGGCGGTCGCTGGCATGACTTGCATGAGGCCGATGGCGCCCGCTTTGGAGGCGATGCCCGGCTGGAAGATGCTTTCTTTGCGGATGATGGCCAGTATTTGTGCTGGGCTGATGCCGTGGCGGCTGGCGAGTTGGCGTACCTGGTTTTCGTAGGCGACGGGGAAGCGCAGTTCGAGGGCGTCCCAGTTTTTGCCTTTGCTGAGGGTGGTGATGGCCTGGATGTTCCAGCCGATTTCGCTGGCGTAGAGGGCGGCCTGGGCGTTTTCGGCGGGGCTGAGGTTTTTGGTGAATGCCTGCCATTCCTGGCTGGCACGGGCGTCGTCGCCGAGGTTACGGAAGATGCGGGCGCGGTAGGCGGCGGGACGGCCGACGATGGCGGTGTAGTGCTGGTCACGGCGCACGGGGCGGTCGTTCAGGCGGAAGGTTTCGCCGAGTTTTTCGGCGGCGAGGAAGCCGTAGAAGTCGCGTTTGCTGGCGGCGCGGCGGTAGTGTGTGTCGGCACCGGCGCGGTCACCGTTTTTTTCGAGGGCTTTGCCGAGCCAGTATTGGATTTCGGCTTTGTCTTGTGCTTCGGGGCCGAGTTTGCCGAGGTGCGAGGCGAGGCCGCGCCAGTCGCTGCGGCGCAGGTCGTAGGCGATGAGGTCGTAGATGGTGTTGTCTTCGTGTTCGCCAGCGGGGATGGCATTCCAGATGGTGAGGGTGTGCGGATCGTCGTTGTCGGCGAGTTTGCGCAGGAGCGGGTTGTAGAGTTTGCCCGCGTCTTTGGGGTTCGAGAGGTAGCCGAAGGCGGCGGCGTTTGCAGCCTGGGCGACGGCGCCTGGGTCTTTTTTCAGGCGTTTGCCGAGTTGTTGCGCGAGCAGGGCGCTGCGCCAGTCGGGGGCAAGGTTGTAGGCGGCATCCAGCGGCAGGTTGCCCTGGTCGATGTCGAGCCAGGTTTGCGCAGCCTGGGCGGCGGCCCCATGCAGGGCGCCGGCAAGGTAGCTGGCGATCAGGCGGTTGTTTTGTTCCATCGCCTGGCGGAAGCGCGCGGCGGTCTGGGTTTCGCTGATGTGGCCGCCGTGGGCGAGGCGGTCAAAGAGGGTGTTGCATTCGGCGTCGAGGTTTTTGTCCTGTTCCCAGAGTTCGTCGAGTTTTTGCGTGGCAGCGCGGGTGTGGTTTTTGTTGAGTTGAGCCAGGCGGTAGTCGCATTCGATGCCGGCATCGGCGTAGTCGGCACTGTAGGCGGCAATGATGGCGTCGTTGTTGCCGCTGGCGAGCCACAGCGGGAATTTTTGTTTGGCAAGCTGGGTGGAGAAGGGGTCGGCCGGGTATTGTTTGAGGAAGGCGACGATGGTCTCGACCGGGGTGGCGGGGTCGTCGCGGTAGGCGCGCGCTTGCAGGTAGGGATAGAGCGGGTGCGGCGCGAGATGCTGGTAGGCCGCAAGCGGGGCACCGTTTTTGATGGCGTTTTCGGCGTCAAGGATGTTTTCGGCGTTGCTGTCAGTGAGGCCGCCGAGGCTGAGGACGAGGGTAAGCAGGAGTTTGTGCATGGTGTGCCTTATTTGATGTGTTGTTGCCAGTCGTTCTGGTAGCGTTCTTTGTAGTGCATGACGCGTTTGACGTAGGCGCGGGTTTCGTTGTACGGCGGGATTTGCCCGCCGTAGCGCAGGATGCTTTGCGGGCCGGCATTGTAGGCGGCCAGCGCGAGTTCGGTGTTTTGGTAGCGTTGCAGTTGTTGGCTGAGGTATTTGATGCCGCCTTCGATGTTGCGCGCAGGGTCGTAGGGGTCGGCAACGTTAAGTTCGCTGGCAGTGCCGGGCATGAGCTGCATCATGCCGATGGCACCGGCGTGGGAGCGGGCGTTGCTTTGGTAGCCGGATTCGACGCTGATGACGGCGTGAACCAGTGCGGGGTCTATTTGGTATTTGGCGGCCAGCTGGTTGATGAGTTGTTTGTGCTGTGTCTGGCGGGTTTTGAAGTCGCCGCTGGGTTCGCGCACGTTGGGGGTGGCAAGCGGGCTGAGCGGCAGGAGCGGGCAGTGTTGGCGGACTTTGATTTTTCTGCCGTTGAAGGTGCCGGTGCGGGTGCAATAGCCCGTGCCGTAGGCAGGAGCGGCGGGTTTGGCCGCGGCTGCCGGGCTGTTGTTGAGTAATGCGGGCTGGGCGGTCGCGTTGCCGGTGGTGGTCGCAGGCGCGGCGGCGGGTTGCGCAGGCTTCGACGGTTTTTTGCCGCCAGGCAGGGCGACGCGGCAGGAGATATTGGTTTTTTTGCCCTGATAGACGACGGTGCCGCAGGTGGCGGCGTGTGCGCCCCGGATGAGGGTGCAGGCGAGGAGGATGGCAGCGAGGCGGGGAAGAAACGCCGCCTGCAAGCGGTCAAGCGGGGTTTCTGCGCGGTTGGCGGGCGGCGCAGGCGATGGGTCATGCCGCGTCATAGGCCGATCTCGCTGGGGTTGTTTTTGTAGCGGCGGTAGTACTCCATGACTTTCGGCACGTAGGCGCGGGTTTCGATGAAGGGCGGGATTTTCCGCCCGTATTTGCGAACGTTGCCTTCGCCCGCGTTGTAGCCCGCTGCCGCCAGTTGCATGTCGCCGTCGAATTCGTTGAGCAGCCATTTGAGGTAGGTCGCGCCGCCCCGGACGTTTTGTCCGGTGTTGTACGGTTCGGTGACGCCGAAGCGGCGGGCGGTGCCGGGCATGAGCTGCATCAGGCCCATCGCGCCGGCGTGGGATTTGGCGCCGGGTTTGTAAGCGGATTCGGCCGAGATGATGGCGTGGACGAAGTGCGGTTCGACGCCGATTTCCAGCGCAATCTGGTTGATTTGCGCGCTGAGGTTGCGCTGGCGTTCGCGGAAGGCGCCGCTGACGTTGATGTTGAGTTCTCTGCGTACCTCGGCGGCGATACGTTCGGCTTCGATGATGTAGGACTGCGGGCAGTCTTTGGTGGGTTCGAGGTGGAAGACGCGACCGTTTTCGCTGGTAACGGTGCCGCCGCAACTGCCCTGGGTGTTGAGGTAGTCGAGGTTGTGCGCGGCGATGCTGGTCTGGCGGCTGCCGAGGCGCGCTTCACCGCCGCTGGTGCCGGGGGTGTAGTCGAAGGAGCGGGTAGCGCAGTTGAATTCGCGGGTTTCGCCGTTGAAGGTCACGGCACCGGCGCCGGTGCATTGCAGGCCGGGGCCGCCCGTGGTTTTGCCGTCTTTGTTTTTCTGGACGCCGGCGCTGGCAAGGGCTTCCAGCGACTGGGTCTGGTTGGCCTGCTGGATGAATTGTTGTTTGACGCCGCTGTATGAGCGCGAGAAGAAGGTGCAGCCTTTGTATTTGTCGCGTTTGTCGGCAGGAACGAAGTTGGGTTTGCCGTCGTTGTCGAAGCATTTGTAGATGTCTTGTGCCGGGGCTTCTTGCGGGGTGCTTTCGCCAACCAGCGGTTTGCCCCGGTTCGGCGCGGGCGGGGCGGGGGCGGATATGTCGCCGCTTGTGCCTTTGCGTCCCAGCGGCTGGCAGTTGCCCTGCGGCGGAGTGGCGGTCTCGATGATGGTCGGGGTACCGTCGAGTTGCGGGCACATCCAGATTTGTGTGCCCTGCGGGGTGACGGTGGCGATGGTTTTTTCTTCTTGTTCGGCGGCGGGAGCCGTGGGCTGGGCGGGGGCTTTGCCGTTGCCGCGCGCGATGTGTTGGTAGTATTTGCCGCTGCCTTGCGGGGCGCTGGTGTAGCCGGGCGCGGGCGGGAAGAGGGGGTTGTTCGCCGCTGTGGTGGATGGGGCTGCGGGTGCCGCTGCTTGCGGCGCGGCGGATGGTTTTTTGTCTGCGGTGGCGGCGTCTTTGGCGGCGGGTTTGTCTTTTTTGCCAGCTACTTTTTTGTCCACTTTGGCGGGGGCGGCAGGTTTGGCCGGAGCGTCGCCGTCGTCCCAGGTGAAACCGCTGTCGTCGTTATTTTCGCTTACCGGGGCAACGGGGGCCGCAGCGGCTTGTGGAGCCGGTTGGGCAGCGGGGGTTTTCCGCGTCGGGGTTTTGGCAGGTTGCGGGGCGGCGGCGGGGGTGTCGCCGTCGTCCCAGGTAAAACCGCCGTCGTCGTTGGCAGGCGGGGCGGCAAGCGGCATGGGCGCGGGTTGCGGGGTCGGTTGGGTGACGGGCATTGCGGAGGCAGCGGGTGCTGGCGCACTATCGCCGCCGATAGCGCCTTTTTGGTAGGGGCGGCAGTTTCCGCCGCTTGGCTGGCTGGTGATGTTGTTCATGCCGTCGGCGCCGGTGCAGATGTAAAGGCCGGCGGTGGCGTCCTGGGCGTGGGCGGTGGGGTGGTTGAGGGCGAGCAGGATGCACAGGGCGAGGCTTCCGGCCTTGTTATAGGGTTTTTCCATGTGGGATCAGTTCCAGTTGAAGTGGCTGAATGCCTGGGCGGGCAGCCAGGCGGTCATGCCTTTTTGCCAGAGCAGGTCGCGCGCGAGGATTTGGCCTTCGTCGATGAGTTTCTGGATATCGAGTGCGCTCAATGGGCCGATTTGCTGGCCGTGGTGGACGCGGTAGTAGATTTTGTCTTCGGACAGCGGGCTGCGCGGGGTGTCGCCGCTGTTGTTGGCGGCAATGGTGGCAGTCGCGGCGGGGGCGGCTTCGCGCGCCGGGGCGAAAACGGGGGGGGCGCGGTAGGCGGGGCGGCGTTCACGCTCGGCTTTGACAGCGGGCGGTCGGCGGCCAATACGCAGATCGTGCAGAGTGAGGCCCTGGGCGTTGAGCTGGGTGCGCAGGCGGGCTTTGAGGAAGTTTTGCAGGGCTTCAGCCTGGTTTTCGATGTCGTCCGCGCTGATGTGTTCGTTGATGAGGGTGTGATCGATGGTGTAACTCACCCATTGGTCGATGAGTTCGTCATCCAGGTTGATGGCCTGGTGTTCGATGACGGTGCGGCAAACCGCATCGGCATCATGGATGCTGACGCTGTATGTGCCGGAAAGCGGCTGGTCCAGCGGGCGCTGCGAGGGCTGGTAGGCGCTTTGCCAGAGGCGGTTGGCGATGGCGACGGTGTTGAGGAAGAGGATGTCGGCGGTTTCGGTCTGCGGGATGTTATCCGGGTCAAGCGGGTATTCGCCTTCGCGATAGGCGGGGGTGTATTGTTCGTTGATGATGAGGTAGGCGACTTGCCCCGCGTCGATGTGCAGGGTGCTGCTTTCGAGCAGGTTGTACTGGCTGTAATGGTAGAGCAGGCTGTCCGGCGGGAAGTGCGCGGCTAGGACGCGTGGCCGCGCACTGACGATGGGCCGGATTTTGTTGAGCAGGGTGTCAAACAGTCCTTTCATGCGGGGTTTCCTGGGTGATTTGCGCGGCCGATTTCAGGCTCTGTTTGAGGGCTTCTTCGGCGGCGAGCAGTTTTTCGGCGGCTTCCTGGCGTTGTTTGCGGCCGGTTTCGTGAATCTGGATGCTTTCTTCGATGGTTTCGATGAGCATTTGGTTGGCTTTTTCGACGGAGGCAATGTCGAAAACGCCGCGTTCGAGCTGGGTGCGGCTTTCGCGGTTGGCGATTTTCAGGTTTTCGGCGTTGGCGGTGAGCAGTTCGTTGGTGAGGTCGCTGCTTTGTTTGAGGGCGATCGCCGCTTCGCCGGAACGGTAGATGGCGATGGACTGGGCGAGTTGTTGCCGCCACAGCGGCACGGTATTGACGAGGGTGGTGTTGATTTTGTTGACGAGGCCTTTGTTGTTTTCCTGCACCATGCGAATGCTCGGCAGGGCTTGCATCGAGACTTGTTTGGTCAGGCGCAGGTCGTGCAGGCGGCGGTCGAGTTCGTCGCGCTGCATTTGCCGGTCGCGCAGGCGTTGCGCGCTTTCCATTTCGCCGTCTTCGGCGGCTTTGGCGAGCGCGGGCAGGACTTCGGCGTCGGTCGTGGCCAGCACGTTTTCGGCGGCGGCGATGTGGTATTCGAGTTCGCGGTAGTAGTCGAGGTTGGCGTCGTAGAGTTTGTCCAGCGATTTGATGTCCACCAGCAGTTTTTGTTTGTGGCTTTCGAGGGCGTTGCTGATTTGGTCGATTTGTTCGCTGATGGTGTCGAATTTTTGCAGGAAGGTTTGCAGCGGCTTGGCTTTGTTGAAGAGGCGCGCCATGAACGAGGGTTTTTCCTGCACTTTGAGTTCCGCGCCCTGGAAGCCGCGCAGCAGCGAGACCATGTTGGAAAGCAGTTGTCCCGCTTTGCCCGCGTCTTCGCTTTTGATGTCGGTGAGCATGGTGTCGGCGACGGCGGTGAGCTGTTTTTGCGCGGCGGCACCGAAGTTGAGGATGCTGTTGGTGTCGGTGATGTTGAGGGTTTGCGCGAGTTGTTTGACGCGCACGTCGTCAAGGTGCGCCGGGGCGGTGGCCGTCGTGATGGTGAGTTCAGTGTGGGTCATGGGTTTGGCTCGGGTTGAGTTGTTCGCGCAGGACTTGCATTTGCGTGTCGAGGCGGATTTGTTCCTGGCTCGTCAGTTGCAGGTGTTGCGCGGTGAAGGCCTGTTCGCTGTCATCCAGCAGGGTGAGGAAGCGGGTTTGTTGTGCGTCGTGGCCGGGATTGCCGATGTCGGCGAGGTATTGGGCGCTGATGTTTTTCAGTTCGCCGAGGTGGACGATGAGGAAGCTGCGCGCGGCGCGGATGCGTTCGGCGTCAGATCCGATGTGTTTGATGATGGCGCGCGCCCGGGCGGTGATGTTGCCGAGTTTGCCGGCGATGCCGCGCTCTTCGGCGAGCAGTTGCAGGCGTTTGGTGTAGTGTTCGAGTTGCTCAACGGCGTCGTAGCCATCCGCCAGCATCTTGCGCAGGGTGTCGTTCAGGGCGGCGGGGATGTCGCGCGGCGGGCGCACGTCGGCGGCCGGGGTGTCGTCATAAAGATAGCTGAGGTAGTAACCGGCGGCGGCAACCAGCGCGTTCAGCAGGGCGAAGAGCGGCTGCGGGCGGGCAGTGAAGGCAAGCACGGCAGCGGCGAGCGCGGTGAAGCCGAGGGCGTAGGGGCGGTTATCTTCGTCGGCGTGCTCCTGCCCGGTTTTGATGTAGTTGTCGCGGCGTGAGCGGTAGTGCTGCTGGGTGAGGTAAGCGGCGTAGCAGAGCAGGGCGGCGGCGATGCCCGCGCTGAGGATGGGCAGCGGCCGGAAAAGGATCAGGTTGAGCGGGATGAGCAGCCACAGCGGGATTTGCACGAGGTAGAGCGCCATGCCGCGTATGCCGAGGTATTGCTGCTTGACGATGGCTTTGTGGTCGCGGGGCATCAGCGGAAGATTCCCATGCAGGCGGGGATGAAAATGGCGCTGAATAGCAGGATGAAGCCGAGCAGGCGGGGGAAGGAATTCATATGGTTCAGGCGGTTGCGGGATGGCGGCGATTATAACGGTTTTGTCAGGTGCGGTGTGGGGCTTGCGGCGACGCGCTGTTCCAGCGCCAGCAGCCGTTCCTTGATATAGAGCGCGGCGGTGCCGCCGTTGTAGCCGGTGAGCTGCCCGTTTTTGCCGATGACGCGGTGGCAGGGGACGATGACGGAGAGCGGGTTGTGGCGGATGGCGTTCGCCACTGCCCGTGTGCCGCGCGGGTTGCCGACGGCACAGGCGATGTCCTGATAACTGCGCGTCGCGCCGTAGGGGATTGCTCTGAGTGCCTGCCAGACGCGCTGCTGGAAGGGCGTGCCCGCGCCATAAAGCGGCAGGGTGAAGGTGCGCAGGCGGCCGACGAAATAGGCGTTCAACTGCGCCGCTGCTTCCTGCAACAGCGCCGTCGCCGCTTCTTGCACCGTCGCCCCGAGACGCTGCGGCACGCGGTCGTCGGCCGCATAACCGTTCGCGGCCAGCAGCCAGTCGCAGAGGACGAGTTTGCCCCGCCAGTCGCCGAGCAGCAAATCGCCGGTGGGGGACGGGTAAACCTGGGTGCGGATGACATTCATAAGCGGCGGTTACGGTGAAGAAGGGGGGAAAATCCATTTTAGCGGGCGGGTGCTAATATAGCGCGCGTTTTTTGTGCAAACGGATGACGACATGCCCCCAATATCCCGCATCACCCTGATGGGCACCTCAGGTGTAGGCAAAACCACCCTGGCGACCATGCTCGCCGCCGCCGGCTGGTTCCACTACTCCGGCGACTACCGCATCGCCACCCGCTACCTGAACGAACCCATCAGCGACTGGCTGACCGAACTCGCCCGCCGCGAACCCACCCTCGCCGCCCTCTTGCGTGACGATGCCGTGAGCGTGGAAGGCAAAGTCAGCATCGAGCGGCTGCACATCCTCTCCGCCTACATCGGCAAACTGGGGCGCGACGGCTACGACGCCCGCATCTTCATCGCCCGGCAGCACCTCTTCCGCGCCGCCGAACAGGCGGCGATGGGCGACGTACCCGCCTTCATCGAGCGGGCCGAGCGCCTCTACGGCTACAAAGCCTTCATTAACGACGCGGGCGGCAGTATCTGCGAAATCGACGACCCCGCCATGTTCCGGACGCTGGCTGCGCACACCTGCTACATCTACATCGACACCGACGAAGCCCACTACGCCGAACTCGAAGCGCGCGCCATCGCCTACCCCAAACCCATCTGCTACCACCCGCAGTTCCTGCAAGAAATGATTGGCGAATACAGCCTGATGAAAGGCGGCCTCACCCCCGACCGCTTCGAATCCGACGACTTCATCCGCTACGTCACCCCGCGCATGATGGCACACCGCCGCGAGCGCTACCGCGCGCTCGTCGCCCAATACGGCGGCATCATCCTGAACGCGCGCGACATCTGGCAACTGCGCGACGCCGCCGATTTCCACGACCTGCTCAACGCCGCACAAAGGAACTGACCCATGCCGCTCGTCGCCCACCGCCCCCTCGAAGCCCTTGACCGCCTGCGCGCCGAAGGCCAGGAAATCCTCGACGTCGAACGCGCCCACCGCCAGGACATCCGCGAGTTGCACATCGGCCTCCTCAACATCATGCCCGACGGCGCACTCAAAGCCACCGAGCGCCAATTCTTGCGCCTCATCGGCAACTCGAACCGCATCGCCCAGTTCTACGTCCACATCTTCACCGTCCCCGGCGTACCGCGCAGCGCCGACATCCAGGCCTACATCGACACCCACTACGAAAACTTCGACGACCTCGCCGCCGAAGGGCTGGATGCCCTCATCTTCACCGGCACCAACCCCGTCCACGCCGACCTTGCCCAAGAGGATTACTGGCCGCATGTCCGGCGCGTCTTCGACTGGGCGGACCAAAACGTCACCTCCGTCCTCTGCTCCTGCCTCGCCTCGCACCTCGCCCTGCGCCACTTCTACGGCATCCCGCGCCTGCGCCGCAAAAACAAACTCTTCGGCGTGTACAGCCACCGCGTACAAGACCGCAGCCACCCCATGCTTGCCAACATCAACACCCGTTTCGACATGCCGCATTCCCGCTGGAATGACGTCGCCGCCGAATCCTTCGCCGCCTGCGGCCTGCCCGTCCTCGTTGCCGGCGAAGAAAGCGGCGTGGCGATGGCCAGCTCGCCGGACGGCTTCCGGCAAATCTACTTCCAGGGCCACCCCGAATACGACCGCAACAGCCTGCTCAAAGAATACCGCCGCGACCTGCAACACTACCGCGCAGGCGACAGCGACCGCGCGCCCTACCTGCCCGAACACTACCTCACCCCGGCGGGCACCCGCCTCGCCAACGCCTACCTCGCAAGCGGCGCGCCCAGCGGTGACTTCCCCGAAGCGGCACTGCTCGAAGAAGTGGACGTTACCTGGCGCGACACCGCCAAGGCCCTCTTCGCCAACTGGCTCGGCCTCGTTTACCAACTCACCCACCGCGACAGACGCCTGCAATTCATGGACGGCATCGACCCCGCCGACCCGCTGGGCCGCCTGCGTCGCTGACAGCGCATGAAAACCGGCCGCCGTACCCTGCTCACTGCTGCCGCCATTGCCGCCCTCACCCCGCGCCTGAGCGAAGCCCAACCCAGCCAAGAAAAACCCATGACCAGCCACACCTACCACGACGCCATCCTCCACTACCGCGACAACGGCAAAACCGACGCCCCTGCGCTCCTCCTCCTGCACGGCGGACTGGGCACAGCGGCAGACGACTTCGCCCCGCTCCTGCCGCGCCTGCACCCACACTACCGCGTCATCGAAAACGACACGCGTGGCCACGGCCAATCCACACGCGGCAGCGTCCCCCTCACTTACGCGCAAATCGCCGCTGACGCCAAACACCTCATCGACACCCTCCGCCTCAACACCTACCACATCCTCGGCTTCAGCGATGGCGGCACCGCTGCCTACCACCTCGCCCTCAACGACGAACGCGTACAAAGCATCCTGACCGTCGGCGCCAACTGGCACAGCAGCCAAATCGAACCCGCGCGCGACATGTACGAAAGCCTCACCCCCGACTTCCTCCGCGAAAATATGCCCGCCCAAGTCGCCGCTTACGAACAACAAAACCCGCAGCCCGACCTCGCCACCCTGACTGCCGACCTGCGCCGCTTGTGGCTGGATAACAGCACGACGGGCTACCCCAATGAACGCGTCGCCGCCATCAAACAACCCATCCTGGCAGTACGTGGCGAAGACGATTTCCTGCTGAACCTGCCCGACTGGGCGGCGCTGCGCAAACAAAACCCTGCCGCGCACCTGCTGCACATCCCCTTCGCCGGACACGAAGCCATCAAAGCCCAGCCGGACATCCTCTGGGCGGCCATCCAAACCTTCCACCAACACCAACCCGCACAAACCCCATAAAACACATGAACCGCATGAACAAAACCCTGCTCACCCTCGGCCTCGCCGCCGCCCTCACCCTCACCGCCTGCGCCCGGGGCGACACCACCGCCGCCGTCGGCAAACACAACCTCTCCAAAGGCGACTGTCGCGGCATCCGCGCCGACGGCCGCGAATACCGCGAAGAAATGACACAAAGCAACTGCGAAATGGTCGGCGGCACCTTCACCCCCAGAAACCGCCGCAAAGTCATCTGGTTCTGAAATGACCGCAGGGCGGGCTTCAGCCCGCCATCAACATTACTGCGGCGGACTGAAGCCCTCCCTGCGTCCCCAAACCACAAGTCGGCGAAACCGCACCATGCCCATCCCGCCCCACCTGCAACCCTATGTCAAACCCGGCAGCCTGCACCGCGACGCGCGCGGCATCGAACACCGCTTCACCCTCGCCGCCGACGGCACCGACTGCTTCCGCATCCGCTACTACGGCACCCTCTACGAAAACCTGATTACCGACACCGACTTCGCACCGGCCAAAATCACCGCCGTCGCCGTGGCAAGCGGGCGGGAAATCCTGCTGTTTGACGGCTGCCGGCACGGCTACAACGCCATGCTCTGCGACGAGTACAGCGCCGCGCAGCACAACGACCGCCCTTTGCAGGATCTGGACGCAGCGCCCGGCCAAATCGGTATCCGTCTCTACTACAACATCGACTACGAAGAAGAACGCGACGACTTCGCCGACGGAAACGGCAACGTGGCGCTGACCAGCGGCGAAACCATCCCCTTTGCCCGCTTGCAACAAGACGGCTTCGACGCCATTGCCATTACGCTGACCGCCGCCGACGGCAAACAGCGGGAAATCCTCAATGCGGAACTGGCCTGACGCAGTAGCTACCAAGCGGCTCAACCACGCCCTTTCCCTCCCGCCGAAAAAAGCCCTTCCCCCGCCGGGGAAGGGCTTTACAATGCCGCGCCACGCCGGGGCGCTCCGCCTCTCCACCTGCACAAACCAAGGAACCGCATTGAACCAACACACCGACTGGACCATCGCCGACGCCGACGAACTCTACCGCATCAGCGGCTGGGGCGCGGGCTACTTCCGCCTGAACGACGACGGCAATCTCGTCATCAACGCCCCGCTCGCCGGCGGCAAGACCGCCGAAATCGCCATGCTCGACCTCATCGAAGGCATGGAAGTGCGCGGCAAGACCATGCCCGTGATGCTGCGCGTGCAAAACATCCTCGAAAACCAGATCCGCCTCATCAACGAAAGCTTCGCCAAAGCCATCGCGAGCAGCCACTACCGGGGCAAATACCGGGGCGTGTTCCCCATCAAGGTGAACCAGCAGGCGCAGGTGATTGAAGACATTGTCCGCTTCGGCAAACCCTGGCAGCACGGCCTCGAAGCGGGTTCCAAGGCCGAACTGATGATTGCGCTCTCCATGCTGACCGAGCCCGGTCCGCTCATCGTCTGCAACGGCTACAAAGACCGCGAATTCGTCGAACTCGGCCTCGGCATGACCAAACTCGGCTTCCAGGTCATCTTCGTCATCGAAACCCCGGCGGAGCTGCCCATCATCGTCGAAAGCTCGCAGGCGATGGGCGTGCGCCCCGTCATCGGCGTGCGCGCCAAACTCTTCTCGCACGTCTCCGGCCACTGGAACGCCACCAGCGGCGACCGCTCCATGTTCGGCCTGAACGCCAGCCAGCTCGTGCAGGTCATCGACGGCCTGAAAGCGGCAGGCATGCTCGACTGCCTGCAATTTTTGCACTACCACCTCGGCTCGCAAATCCCCAACATCCGCGACATCCGCACCGGCGTGCGCGAAGCCTGCCGCTACTATGTCGAACTCGTCGAAGAAGGCGCACCGATGCGCTTCCTCGACCTCGGCGGCGGCCTCGCTGTGGACTATGACGGCAGCCGCACCTCCGCCATCCATTCGCGCAACTACACCCTCGAAGAATACTGCGTGGACGTGGTTGAAACCATCCAGGCGGTGATGGACGAAAAAGGCATCGAACACCCGACCATCGTCACCGAATCGGGCCGTTCCACCGTCGCCTACTCCACCGTCCTCATGTTCAACATCCTGGACGTGACCGGCTACACCGACGCCCGCCTGCCCGCCGACAACAACGAAGACAACGAACTCGTGCACAACCTCATGGAAAGCTACCGCATGCTGTCGGACAAAACCGTGCAAGAATGCTTCAACGACGCCGTGTACTACCGTGACGAAGCGCGCGACGGCTTCATGCGCGGCCAGCTTGACCTGCGCACCCGGTCGCGTGTCGAACAAATCTTCATGGTTGTCATGACCGAAGTGCAGAAAATTGCCGAGCGCAACCCGGACGCCCTCTCCGAACCGGAAGTGCTGAAAACCATGCTGGCGGACATCTACTACGGTAACTTCAGCGTCTTCCAGTCCCTGCCGGACGCCTGGGCGATTGACCAAATCTTCCCCGTCGTGCCGCTGCACCGCCACCTCGAACGCCCGACGCGCAACAGCATCATCGCTGACATGACCTGCGACAGCGACGGCAAAATCGACCGTTTCCCCGAAAACGGCGAAGTCAGCCGCGCCCTGCCGCTGCACCACATCAAAGAAGGCGAAGAATACTACCTCGGTGCCTTCCTCGTCGGCGCCTACCAGGAAACCCTGGGCGACCTGCACAACCTGCTCGGCGACACCCACGTCGTCTCCATCTACATCAACGAAGACGGCAGCTATGACTTCGTCGGCGAAGTCGAAGGCGACTCCGTGGCAGACGTGCTCAGCTACGTCGAATACCAGCCGAACAACCTGCTCGCGCAATTCCGCCAGACCGCCGAACGCGCCGTGCGCAACGGCACCATCAGCGCCGCTGAACGCCAGCACCTCGTCAACGCCTTTGAAGCGGGCCTGCGCGGCTATACCTACTACGAACAATAGATTCCACGGAATCGCCGCTTGCATCCCCCCCTTCCCCCGCTCGCGGGGAAAGGGGCGCGAAGTAACGAAAGGGAGAGACCACACGCACCGAAAGCTCCCGCAACCCGCTAAAATCACCGCTTACACTCAACACAGGAACCCATCATGAACCACGTCCTCATCATCGGCGCCGGTGGCGTCGCCAACGTCGTCGCCCACAAATGCGCCGCAGACAAAAACACCTTCCACAACATCACCTTGGCGAGCCGTACGCTGGCCAAATGCGATGCCATCGCCGCTGCCGTCAAGGCAAAACACGGCGTGACTATTGATACCCGCCAGATTGATGCCGACAACGTTCCCGCGCTCACCCGCCTGCTTGAAGAACTGCGCCCGCAACTCGTCCTTAACATCGCCCTGCCCTACCAGGATTTGCACATCATGGATGCCTGCCTCGCTGCCGGCATTGACTACCTCGACACCGCCAACTACGAACCGCCGGAAGAAGCCAAATTTGAATATAAATGGCAATGGGCCTATGAAGACCGCTTCCGTGAACGCGGCATCATGGCACTGCTCGGCAGCGGTTTTGACCCCGGCGTTACTAACGTCTTCACCGCTTACATCAAGAAACACCTGCTCGATGAAATCCACGAACTCGACATCATCGACGCCAACGCCGGCGACCACGGCCTGCCCTTTGCCACCAACTTCAACCCCGAAATCAACATCCGCGAAATCACCGCTGACGCCCGCCACTGGGAAAACGGCGCTTGGCAAACCACTCCGGCGCTTTCCCACAAACGCGTCTTTGACTTCCCGCAAATCGGCGAAAAAAACATCTACATGATGTATCACGAAGAGCTCGAATCGCTGGTCAAACACTTCCCGGAAATCAAAACCGCGCGTTTCTGGATGACCTTCTCCGACAACTACCTGAACCACCTCAAAGTGCTGGAAAATGTCGGCATGACCTCGATTGAGCCCGTCATGTACGAGGGGCGCGAAATCATCCCTATCCAGTTCCTGAAAGCCGTCCTGCCCGATCCTGCCTCGCTCGGCCCGCGCACTAAAGGCAAAACCTGCATCGGCTGCGTCGCCAAAGGCAAAAAAGACGGCAAGGACAAAACCGTGTACATCTACAACATCTGCGACCACGAAGAAGCCTACAAAGAAACCGGCTCGCAGGCGATCTCCTACACCACCGGCGTGCCGGCGATGATCGGCGCAAAAATGATGCTGGAAAAAATCTGGCACCGCGCCGGTGTCTGGAACATGGAACAGTTCGACCCCGCCCCGTTCCTTAAAGCGCTTGCCGCAAACGGCCTGCCGTGGGAAGTGAAAGAGCTCTGAAAAAAACCAGCCATACCCCGCCCGGCGGGGTATTTTTACAAGGACAAGCCATGACCAAATACCGCATGGAGATTGATGGCGAAACACTCGAAGGCGCTATCCTCATTACCCGCCACGTCATCCGCCAAATCGTGGCAACCGGACAAACCCGATTCAAAGCCAAAGACGTTGCAACGCGGCTGCGTCAATTATTGCCTGATTACAACGACAACACCCTTGCCAACATGCACGCCATGTGCGTCAACTCCAACTCACGCAAGCATTACCACTCAACCGAAGACTTCCTTGTCCTCGTCAAAAGAGGCGAGTTTGCACTATACCAACCGGAAGCGGATACCACCCGGACAGAAACCCTGCAACGCGACCTGGACGATATTGCTCGGCGTGCAGCCACGCACAGCATCACGGCAACCACCGCTGCAAGCCTCATTCGCACCCGCAAAGGCCAAGGCGCGTTCCGGCAAGGCGTGCTGAAACGCTATCCTGCCTGCCCCGTCAGCGGCGTGAAAGATCCCCGCTTTCTTGTTGCCGGCCACATCAAACCCTGGCGGGACAGCAGCGATGCCGAACGCCTCGAACCCGATAACGGTTTAATGTTCGCGCCGAATATTGATGCTCTCTTTGACGGCGGTTTCATCAGCTTCACTGACGACGGTGTCCTCATTGTCAGCCCGCATATTGCAGCGGAAACCCTGCTTGCGCTGGGCATCACCATCCCCGTCGCCCCCATCCATGTCCGGGAAGAAACCGCATATTATCTTGAATGGCACCGCACTCACGTGTTTCGCAAATAAAAATGCGCAAATATTCCTGCCCGGAAAGCCTGTAAAAAACATGGTGTTATCCCGCACGCTGCCAAGCGCTAACCGCGCCACCCGTGATAAAAAAACGTAGAATGCGCGCCACATCCACCCACCACCACCAAACCCATGCTCAACATCGTCACCTCCCTCATCCCGATTTTTATCGTGATTGCCTTCGGTTATGCCGCCACCCGCGCCGGGACGTTTACTCTCGAAGGGCTGACTGCGCTGGGGCGGTTCGTCATCAGCATCGCCCTGCCTGCCCTGATTTTCCGCGCGCTGTCGGAGAAAAGCCTGGGCGAAATCTTCATTCCTTCCTATCTTTTCGGCTACGGCGCGGCGACGCTGCTCTCTTTTACCCTCGGCCTGGTTTTTGCCCGCCTGGTCGGCCAAAATTTGCGCGGCGCGGCGGTGAGCGCCATCGGCCAGACTTTTTCCAACAGCGCCTTCATCGGCTATCCGCTGCTGCTCAGTGTCATCGGCGGCAATGCGGGCGTGTATTTCTCGCTCAACACTGTGGTGGAAAACGTGCTGCTGATTCCGCTCTTCCTGGTCATCGCCGAATCGCAAGGCAGCAACAAAGATGGCACCTTCGGGCAGCGGCTGGGGCGGATTTTCCTCAACATGCTGCGCAAGCCGCTGATTGCGGCGCTGATTCTCGGCATGATTTTCTCGGCCTTGCAATGGAAACTGCCCGCGCCGATCAACCGCGCGGTGAGCCTCGTCGCCGATGCCGCCGCGCCGGTCGCCATCTTCGTCATCGGCTGCGGCCTGAACGGTATCAAAATCGAGGGCAACGTCATCGCCATCACGCAAATCACCATCGGCAAACTGTTCCTGATGCCCGTGCTTGCCGCCCTCTTCATCTGGCTCTTCGGCGGCAGCGAGGAAGTCATCTTCGCGGGCGCGCTGATGGGCGGCATTTCGATGGCGAACACGGTGGCGATTTTCGCGCAGCACTACGGCTATCCGCATCGCGGTACGGTGAGCATGATCACCACCAACGTCCTATCCGTTTTCACCCTCTCCGGCATCTTCCTGCTGCACCAGTGGCTGGTCGGCTGACACCCGGTATTGCCGCCACGCCTCGCGCACGACCGCCACGCCGCTTTTCAGGACAAACAGGCTGAGCAGCAGGCTCGCCACCGCATCCACCCAAGCCCAGCCGAACAGCCACACGCCGAGCGCGGCGGCGATTGCCACCAGCGACCCGAGCAAATCGGCGAGAACGTGCAGATAGGCGGCGCGCAGGTTGAGGTTGTCGTGGTCGCCATGCAGCATCAGGCGGGCGACGACGATGTTGACGGCGAGCCCCGTCGCAGCCACCGCCAGCATCGGCAGCGCAAGCGGCGGTGCCGGGGCGCGCAGGCGCAACAGGGCGGCGACGATAATCCACAACGCCAGGATGATCAACGAACCGCCGTTTGCCAGCGCCAGCCGCTGCCGGTTGCGCGTACCGAGGAACTGTGCCAGCCAGGCCAGCGCCAGCGCAAGGCTGTCGTTCGCCATATGTCCGGCATCCGCCATGAGCGCGAGGCTGTGGAAGAAATAGCCGCCGAGAAATTCCAGCAGCATGAAGCCGCTGATGAGCAGGAAGGACAGGCGCAGGATACGGCGGTTGTGCTGCGGATGGCTGTGGCAGGCGGTCTCCGGTAAGGATGGTTGCATGATGGCTCCTCTATAATGACGCCGCCGCCGGATGCGGCGGCGGGATGCGATATACCCCGAACAAGTATAAAACAGCAAACGGAGTCATCATGAGCCATTTACAGCAAAACAGAAAATTATTGAACCGCATCAACCGCCTGCAAGGGCAGTTGAACGCGGTGCAGCAGGCGGTGAGCGGAGGGCAGGTTTCCTGCATTGACATCCTGCAACAGGTCGCCGCCATCCGGGGCGCACTGGCGGGGCTGACCAACGAACTGGTCGAGGAACAGTTGACCCGCCACGTCCTGACCGAAGGATACAACACGGCAGAATTGCAGCGTTTTTTGCAGGTGCTGCGGCACTACGGCTGATGGTTGTTGCCGCGCATACCCTCCTCTAAAATGCGCAACGTTTTCATTTGCGCGCCGCTGTCGCGCGTAATCACCATCGTGTACTAGGGTCTGTTGACACTCAACATTGCGGCGGCTTTCTCGCCAAAATCCGGCAGCTGCTGCGTTAAAAATGCTCGCAAGGTGTCCAACCTTACTGCGCTTTTTGCCTTGCATCTGCCGTTTTTGCCGCAAAAATCCGCTGCGCAAGTCGAATGTCAATAGACCCTGGCTGATGCTGCTGTTCGTGACCATCATCACGATTGTCGGCTTGGTGAAAAGCCACAGCTTTGTCAACCTGCTCGGTTGCGTGCTCTTCTTCATCGTCGGCATCCTGATTTCACGGGTCATCTGCGAAGTTACCATCATCTTCTTCCGCATGAACGAACACTTGCAGGCGATGCGCGACAATCAGCGGGGCTGACACCGGCGCGGCAAGACAGGCGGGGTTGCCCCGCCTTTTTTGTGCATAAACCGCGTATCCGGCACAGAAAATGCTAATGGTTGACGACCGCTATAGTCGTTTCAAACAGGAATGAGACAAGGCGGCGAGCCGAAGACAGTACAGATAGTACGGCGAGGCTCGCCAACACCGTATCATTTATGTTTGAAACGACTATAAACCGCCAGGAACCCCCATGCCCCACTACACCCTCACCCTGAAAACCACCGACGGCATCACCCTCGGCAGCTACGCCCTTGATGACGGCATGCCCCGGAGCATCACCGCGCTTGACGGCGCTTTCTACCAGTTTGCCGACGCGGACGGGCAGGCGGCGGCAGACGTGCGGGGCGTGCGGCAGGGGGATGATTTGCGGGTCGTCATTGACGGCAGGGACAGCCTCGTCATCCAAAACTATTTCAGCGGCGGGCAGGGCGCGCTGGTCGGCATACAGGCGGACGGCACGCCGTATCTCTACCCCGTCATCGACAGTGGCGAGGCGGTGCATCTGCTCGCCGCCGAAGTCGGCAGCAACAGCGCGGCAAGCGGCAATATCCGCTTCACCGCCCTGAGCGGCATGGTTGCGGGTATTGCCCTGGCGGCAGGCGGCATCGCCATCGCCAACCACAACCGCCACGACTATCCGGATGCCGGCGAAACCCCGTCGCCCATGCCACAGCCCAATCCGCAGCCCAATCCACAGCCCAATCCGCAGCCCAATCCGCAGCCCAATCCGCAGCCCAATCCGCAGCCCA
>NZ_CALIZP010000023.1 GCF_938028825.1 uncultured Cardiobacterium sp.
GATATCGACAAGCTATTTAGGATCTGTATGAAAAATGAAATCCATTAGCTATATATCCTCTATTTGACTGATGCCAATATCAATGAAGACGACATCAAGAATTTAGAGGAGGAATTGAAGGCATCAAAAGGGCCGGGAAATTTCCGCAACTTGCTCCTGTATTCCCCCAATGGCAACAAGGATGGGATTCAGTTGTTGCCGATCTCAGAGGTGGCCGCAAAGGACGAATTCATGAACATCAAGGCCGTCTCCCGCGACGACCGGCTCGCCGCCTGCCGCGTTCCGCCCAACCTGATCGGCATCGTCCCGACCAACAGCAGCGGCTTCGGCAGCATTACCGACGCGGCCAAGATTTTCGCGCGCAACGAGGTGCAGCCCCTGCAGGAGCGGTTTGTACAAATCAACCAATGGCTGGGTGAGGAGATTGTGCACTTCGTGCCCTACGACATCGGCGAAACGACGGACAGCAAAGCATAAAAAAAGCCCCCGCGAGGGGCTTTTCTTTTAGGTGAATTTGAACAGGTAACAGCGGACATAGCGCGGTTTGTCCGGTGTGGCCAAAGCGCTATTCACCGTAACCGAGGCGCCGATGAAGCGGGGCGCCCGGCTTTGCGGTAGGGCACGCCGCTCGCCTCGGCGGCACGCAGGACTTCGTTGAGGTTGAGCGCGAGCACTTAATTTGCAGGTTGCCGGCACCACAGGCGAGCAGTTTGTTGCAGGTGGCGCAACGTAGTTGCATTTGCAGAGTCCTTGTCGGTTGATACAATCGCCGCGTCTAGCTAGGCGGCGGCATCAGGCTGGCAGGTATCTCTGCCGGCTGGCGTCGCGGTGTCCCCACACTGCGGCGTCGCCGTCTTCCCCGACCTGTCCAATAAGCTGGGTCGGTCGGCATCCATCACTCTACGGCATCCGCCCTTTCCCTTCATCCTTCCTATTCCCGCAGCAGCGCTCTGTGGAATTTTGCTGTACCTATCGTTTTCCCATTTCCCGTCAGAAAAATCAATCAACGTTCTGCCCCCGACCTGCGCGCACAACTCCGCCCCACGCCCGCGCGCTTTTGCTAGAGGGAGTTGCATCTTTTTACCGCTTGGAAAATCTGCGCCGTTAAGAGGCGGACTGGCCGATTACCTCTCCCCAATATCTGCGCAAACCACCACAGCATTGTGGCTCCTATTTTGTCCATACACCCTAGGGATGACAGGGGGAAATTTCTAAAAGTGCATGGGGGTAGTGGGAAAAGTGCAACATCCGCAATATACCCTTTTTCTATGCCTAAGTCTATGTTTTATAAGAGATTGCCATATGGCAAAAAAGTGCAATTTTTTGCCACAAAAAGTGCAATGTTTTTTAATATCCTGTTTTTAATGCAATTATTTTTTTCGAGCTTGTGGCAAAAAAAGTGCAACATGATTGCACTTATATTGCACTTTGTAGGTTCAGGTTTTCTCTTTCTGTTTCATGATGTTAGACGTATTTTTTCGGGCATGTTGCAGATGTTGCACTTTTCCCAACACCCCCCACGACTTTTGGAGGTGGGCGCCTCGCGTGTGCACGCGCACGTACTCGTAACGTATGCTAATCGGTAGTACCGAATGTAGTGCTTTTTCTGTAAAAATTTTCCAATATTTTGATTTATATTTGTTTCTTAATAAAGATTAGTTCCCTTCACCCGCTCCACACCTACTTGTCAGCCCCTATCAGGGGCTTTCTTTTTGCCTGTAAAATCGGAATACAGCCATTTCAAATAAAAATGATACAGCATTGATTTGCTTCGCCGGGCACTCATAAGAATCGCCGCGCGATTTTTATGGGAAACCTGCGCCGTACGATTCTGTCCTGTCTCCGGCTCGCCGCTTTGTCTCTTTCCTGTTTGAAACGACTATATTCACCTGTCTTGCCGCGAGGAGAAATCTTTGAGAAAACGCGGATAATCCCTTCCTCCCGCTTGCGGGGGAAAGGTGGCCGGAAGGGGAAATCTGTCCGTATCGCCAGAGTGATGCGTTCTGCGGACGAACGCCCCACCCTAACCCTCCTCCGCAAGCCAGGTAGGGATTTCTCTTTGATTATTAATGTGTTATGCTCAACAAGGTTAGGTCAATACTTATGCCTACCGCTCAAAAGGAGTCAACATGAAAAAACCGCTACTACTGCTGCTATCCCTCTGCGCCCTGTCCGGCTGCACCTTCATCAGCGCCGTCGGGACGCAGTTCAAGAAAATGGAAGAACCGCAAGACGGCGAACGCGCCCGCATCCGCGTCGTCGGCAATTACATCGCCATGCGCGGTACGCCCGGCTCGGCCTGCATGGACTACCGCAAGAAAGGCGCGGGGACCGTGATTGGCGGCTTCATCGGCAGCACCGGCTACCGTGGCCGCAGTCTGGGCATGCCCAACCCCAACGACAGCACGAAAGGGATGTTTTCCGAGTTCTATGTCCGCGCCAACGAACCCGTCACCCTGGAAATCGCCGCTGATATTACGATAGCCAACTGTTCTTTCCCCGCCACTTTTATCCCCGAAGCGGGGCACGATTACGAGCTGCAACTGAGTTCGCAATCGTCCGGTGGCGGCTCGGTATGCTCGATCAAGGGCAGCGAGATTGCGGGCGGTGTCTCCAAACCGCTGCTGTCCCTGCGCAAGACGGGGGAGTGCCCGTAGTCTTTGTGCGACAAAAAGCCCGTCTCTTGACGGGCCCGGCGGTATCAGTTTTTGCGCGCGGCACGCTTGCGGCGGCGTTTGCGCCAGAGCGGGAAGGCAATGGCGATGGGCACGATGGCGAGGGTGATGAGGATGGTGCCGAAGACGACGGCGCTGTTTAAGCCGCTGTCGCTATCGGCGATGTAGAGGCTGCGCAGCAGGCGGGGTTCGCCGCTTGCGGTGGCAGGCGGAGTGATGAGGGCGTAGTGCTGCATCGGCCAGAAGGCGCTGATGGTTTGCCACAGGGTGATGGTGAGGCCATCAACGGTGCGGGTTTCCCGCCGTTGCCAGGCCTTGCCGAGGGCGGCGTCGATGTCGGCAAGGAGGGCGGCGTCATCTGCCGTGCTGCGGAAGGTCTGGCCGCAGTGTTTGCGTTTGCTGTCGTCGCCATGCGCGGTGATGTCGCTCACGGCATCGGCGGCGTGTTCGTATTGTTGGCGGGTGCTGTCGTCGCGGGGGCGGTCTTTTTCACCGCCAAGCGGCAGGTAGGTACAGAGGTCGGCGGTGTTTGCCGCTTGCGGCGGGGTGCAGGCGGCGAGGAGGAGGGCGAGGAGGAGGACGGTGATTTTTCGCATGGTTCAGAGGTGGTGGCGGCGCCAGGCTTTCGGGCTGGTCGGTTGCTGGTTTTTGGTTTTGCGCCAGAAGCCGCGCCGGGCGGCGCGGGCGTTTTTTTCCGCCTGCGTGTAGGCGGGCGGGGTGTCTTTGCCTTCGTAGGCGAAGGCGTAGCCGTCTTCGATCATTTGCAGGTTGATGTCGCGACCGTAGTTGAACAGGGTGCCGAGGCTGCGCTGGTAGTAGTCGGGGCCGAGGTAGCGCATGTCGAAGTTTTTGCCGAGGCGTTTGCCGAGTTCGCGTCTGGATTCTTCGCCAAAGGGGGTTTGCCCCATTTCCGGCGCGTCGATACCGGCGAGGCGGATGCGGATTTCCTGCCGGCCTTTTTGTCCGTTGCAGCGGGCAGTCACGGTGTCGCCGTCGTAGATTTTTTTCAGTTCGCAGCGGTAGGTTTTGCGGATTTCGCCGTGAAAGGGGTCATGGCGGGTGTTGCCGTTTTGCCCGTCTTTGTGCGACCAGGCGGTGAAGGCGAGCATGGCGACGCCGCTCAGGATGAGGATGATGACTTTGTCGAACGTTTTTTTGCCGCGCAGGAAGGATGTGAACAGCGCCGCAAGGCGGCGCTGTTGTTGTTTGTTCAGGCGGGCGGGTTTACGCGCCATTTTCATCCACCCGCTCGCGCAGTTCTTTGCCGGCGCGGAAGTAGGGGATGGATTTGGCCGGAACGCGGACGGATTCGCCGGTCTTCGGGTTGCGTCCGGTGCGGGCCTCGCGGTAGTGCAGGGAGAAGCTGCCGAAGCCGCGTATTTCGACACGGTCGCCTTTTTCCAGGCTCTGGCAGATTTTTTCGATGATGAGTTTGACGGTTTCTTCGACATCCTGACTGCGCAGTTGCGGGTAGCGCATGCAGAGACGGTCGATCAGTTCCGATTTGGTCATGTTCGCTCCGTTGCGTTGTTGTTATGCCCCGAAGGGGTTCGAGAAGCGCCGCAGCGTGGGCTGCGGCGGATGTGGAGACGGTTTGCCGCCGCTCGCGCGGCGGCAATGGGCGTTTTTAGTTGTCGCTGTTGTTCAGCTCTTTGAAGATGTCGCCGAGCGAGGTACCACCGTGGTTTTCTTTGCGGGTGTAGTCCTGGATGACGGCTTTTTCGTCCGCCACGTCTTTGGCGCGGATGGAGAGGTTGAGGGTCTTGTGCTTGCGATCGACATTGATGACTTTCGCCTCGATTTCGTCGCCGACGGCGAGCAGTTTGCTCAGGTCTTCGACGCGCTCGATGGCGGCTTCGCTGGCTTTGAGGATGCCGTTGACGTCGTCGCTCAGTTTGATGACGGCCTGGCGTTCATCGACTTCGCTGACGGTGCCCTTGACCACGCTGCCACGGCCATTGGCAGAGGCGAAGGCGGCGAAGGTGTCCTGACTGAGCTGTTTGACGCCGAGCGAGATACGCTCGCGTTCGGAGTCGATGGCGAGGATGACGGCTTCGACTTCCTGGCCTTTCTGGTAGTGGCGCACGGCTTCTTCGCCGTTTTCGTCCCAGGAGAGGTCGGAGAGGTGGATAAGGCCGTCGATGCCGCCTTCGAGGCCGATGAAGACGCCGAAGTCGGTGATGGACTTGATTTGTCCCTTGACGTGGTCGCCCTTATGGAATTTGCGGTCGAATTCCTGCCACGGGTTCGGTTGGCACTGCTTCATGCCGAGCGAGATGCGGCGGCGTTCCGGGTCGATTTCGAGGATCATGACGTCCACTTCCTGACCGACGGCAACGAATTTGCGCGGGTTGACGTTCTTGTTGGTCCAGTCCATTTCGGAGACGTGGACGAGGCCTTCGACGCCGTCTTCGATTTCCACGAAGGCACCGTAGTCGGCGATGTTGGTGACTTTGCCCCGGGTCTGGCTGTGAACCGGGTAACGCTGGGCGATGTCGCCCCACGGGTCGGAGCCGAGCTGTTTCAGGCCGAGGGAGACGCGGGCGCGTTCGCGGTCGAATTTGAGGACTTTGACTTCGACTTCGTCGCCGATGTTGACCACTTCAGACGGGTATTTGATGCGTTTCCACGCCATGTCGGTGATGTGCAGCAGGCCGTCCACGCCGCCGATGTCGAGGAAGGCACCGTAGTCGGTGAGGTTTTTGACGACGGCCTTGACAATGTCGCCTTCTTGCAGGTTTTTCAGCACCTCGTCGCGTTCGGCCTTGTATTCGTTTTCAAGCACGGCGCGGCGGGAGATGACGATGTTGTTGCGTTTTTGATCGAGTTTGATGATTTTGAAGTCAATTTCTTTGCCTTCGCTGAGGGCGGGGTCTTTGACCGGGCGGACATCGACCAGAGAACCGGGCAGGAATGCCTTGACGCCTTCGACATCCACGGTGAAACCGCCCTTGACGCGGCCGGAGATAACGCCGGTGATGGTTTCGCTGTCGTTGAATTTCTGTTCCAGCACTTCCCAGGTGCGGATGCGTTGCGCTTTTTCGTGCGAGATTTTGGTTTCGCCGAAACCGTCTTCCAGCGCTTCCAGGGCGACTTCGACGCTGTCGCCGACGGCGACGGTGAGGTTGCCGTTTTCATCGGTGAACTGGCTGGTGGGAACAAAGCCCTCGGATTTGAGGCCGGCGTTCAGGACGACGAAGTCTTTGTTGATTTGCACGACTTCGGCCTTGATGATGGAGCCGGGTTTGAGCTCGGCGGTTTCGATGCTTTTTTCAAAAAGCTCAGCAAATGATTCCATAGATTTCTCTGGTTGATAAAAAGTCAGGTAAAAGAAAAACGTGCGGCAATTTCCCTGGAAACTTGCTGGTGCACGTCCTGAATCGACAATCCGCCCGTGTCGATGACCACCGCATCCGAAGCTGGTTTGAGCGGGGCTACGCTGCGGGTTTGATCGCGCTCGTCACGCGCGACAATCTCTGCGTAGATGTCGCGCACATTAACACATTCCCCCTTTGCCAACAACTGCTTATGGCGCCGCTCGGCGCGGATTTCGCTTGATGCGGTCAGGAAGAATTTGAGCGGCGCGGCGGGGAAAACCACCGTGCCCATGTCGCGGCCATCGGCGATGAGCGGCGCATCGCCGGCAAAACGGCGCTGATAATCGAGCAGGGCGGCGCGCACGGCGGGATAGGCGGCGATTTTCGAGGCGGTGGCGGCGCAACGCTCGCTGCGCAACGCATCGCCGACGGGTTCGCCGTTTAACAGCACCGTGCAACCCGCTGCGTCCAGGCGGAAATCCACCTGCAAACCCGCCGCCAGCGCCGCAACGGTAGCCGCGTCCGCCTCCGCCTTGCCCGCCGCCAGCGCGCGCAGGGCGAGCAGGCGGTAGAGCGCGCCGCTGTCGAGATACGCCCAGCCCAGTTCGCGGGCGAGGTTCTGGCACAACGTGCCTTTGCCGACCCCGCTGGGGCCGTCCACGGTGATGACCTTACGCATGGCTTTCCTCAATCTGCATACCGATGATGCCCTGCGCCAGCGCGCGGAACGTCGGGAACGAGGTGGCGACGTTGGTACAATCCAGAATCTCTACCGCTGCGGCGGCGCGCAGCGCGGCGACGGCGAAGCTCATGGCGATGCGGTGATCGCCGTGGCTGTCCACCCGCCCGCCGGTGAATGCCGTCCCCGCTTTGCCGCGAATACACATGGTGTCTTCACCCGCCTCACAAGCCACCCCCAGCGCACGCAAGCCCGCGTCCATCACCGCGAGGCGGTCGCTTTCCTTGACGCGCAACTCGCGCAGCGCCGTGGCGCGCGTTTCGCCCTCGGCGCAGGCGGCGGCGATGAAAATAATCGGAAACTCGTCGATGGCGATCGGCACCAGCGCTTCATCAATGGTGATGCCGTGCAGCCGCGAGGCGCGCACGCGCAAATCGGCGACCGGCTCGCCGCCCGCCTCGCGCGCATTCTCCACCGTGATGTCGCCGCCCATCGCACGCAGAATCTCCACCACCGCCGCGCGGGTCGGGTTCATGCCGACATTTTCCAGCAGCAACGCGCCCTCGCGCGCAATCAGCGCCGCGACGAGGAAAAACGCCGCCGAGGACACATCGCCCGGCACGACCACATCGCAGGCGGTCAAGTGCTGCCCGCCCGCAATCGCCAGCGTCGCGCCGTCCCGCCGCACCTCGACGCCGAAGCCGCGCAGCATCCGCTCGCTATGGTCGCGGCTGATGCCCGTTTCCGTGATGCGCGTCGTCCCTTCCGCATACAGCCCGGCAAGCAGCAGCGCGGATTTCAACTGCGCGCTGGCGACCGGCAGGGTGTAATCGATGCCGTGCAGCGGTTTGCCGTGAATCGCGAGCGGCGCCGTGCCGCGTGCGCCGGTCACAATCGCCGCGCCCATCAGCGCCAGCGGCTCGGTCACGCGGCGCATCGGCCGCTGCATCAGCGAGGCGTCGCCGACCAGCTCGCTGTCAAACGGCTGCCCGGCCAGCAGCCCCGCCAGAAGACGCATACTGGTGCCGCTGTTGCCGACATCGAGCGGTGCGGCGGGCGCGCGCAGGCCGTGTAACCCGGTGCCATGCACCGTCACCCGGCCCTCGCCGTGATGCTCAATGGCAACGCCCATTGCCTGAAAGGCGCGCATGGTGGCGAGGCAGTCCTCGCCTTCAAGAAAACCGCTGATATGCGTGGTGCCGTCGGCGAGTGCACCGAGCATGATGGCGCGGTGGGAAATGGATTTATCGCCCGGCACGCGCACCGTGCCGGACAGCGACGGCGCAGGATGACTGCGCCAGATGATGTTCGTCATAATCTCTCCTCGCTGAAAAACAGGCATCTTACCGCAGGGGACGGCTTACCCGCGCCGGTGCGGGCAGACGAGGCAGCAGTCGCATTCGATGAAGACGCGGCTGATGCGCGCTTCGTCCGCCGCGAGACGGGCGCGCAGCCGCTCCTTCATCGCGCACAGGGCGGTAACGGACAGGGTGCCGTCCACCAGCAGGCGCAAATCGACGACGAAGGCGCTGCCCATCTTGCGCACCAGGCATTCCTGCACCGCCTGCACCGCTTCTTCCCGCCCTGCCGCCGCGATGATGCGCTGGCGCAACTCGCCGAAGCGGTCTTCATCCATGATGTCGGCCAGCGCCGGGCGGAAGATGCGCCAGGCGTTGTAGAAAATAATCGCCGCCGCCACCAGCGCCGCCCAGTCGTCCGCGCTTTCCCAGCCCTTGCCCATGACCAGCGACACGGTGATGCCGCAAAAGGCGGCGAGCGAGGTCAGCGCGTCGCTGCGGTGGTGCCAGGCTTCCGCTTCCAGCGCGCCACTCGCTGCTTCATGCCCGCGCTTGCGGAAGAGGCGGAACAGCCCCTCTTTCACCGCCACCACCGCGAGCAGCACGATAAGGGTAAACGGCGCGGGGGTTTTGTGCGGGGTGATGATGTGCACGACGCTTTTGTAGGCGATGATGCCCGCCGAGGCGAGAAGGAAGGCGACGGTGATGAAGGTGGCAAGCGATTCCGCGCGCCCGTGCCCGTAGGGATGGTTGGCATCGGGCGGGCGGTCGGCGACGCGCAGGCCGAGGTAGAGCAGCAGCGAGGAAAACACGTCGGTGGTGGATTCGATGGCGTCCGCAATCAGCGCGTAAGAATGGCCGGCAATCCCCGCCGCCCCCTTGACGAGCGCCAGCGCGGCATTGCCGAGCACGCCGAGCAGAACCAGTTTGGCGGCGGGCGCGCTCATCGCCCCGCCCCGCGAGTGGCTGTAAACATAAATTCTCCGGAAAAACGCGGCGCAGTATAGCGGGCGTGTGGGCGGCATACAGGTTTCCCGCAGGAACAAACGCTTTTTCAGAAGGTTATGGGAACGCGCCCGCATGTGTGCGGGCAGTAGCACGGCAAAACAGCAGCATAGGGAATCTGTTGCCATTCCAAGCCATTTGCGGATGAAATCCCCAATATTTGAGCGAATAGTGGCGGATTTCCGCGCCTTTGCTTCAAAAAACGGATGCCTGCGCTACAATGCGCGCTTTTTCACCGGAGCATATCTTGAATACCCAAGCAGTCCCCACCGCCCACGAAGTTTCCCCCGTTTCCACCTGGCGCAGCCGCCTGCGCGCCCTCGGCCCCGGCGTGCTGATGGCCTCCGCCGCCATCGGCGGCTCGCACCTGGTCGCCTCCACCCAGGCTGGCGCGATTTACGGCTGGCAACTGGCGCTGATTATCGTCCTGACCAACCTCTTCAAATACCCGTTTTTCAGCTTCAGCGCGCATTACACCCTCGACAGCGGCAAAAGCCTGATTGAAGGCTATGCCGAAAAAAGCCGCGCCTATCTGTGGGTGTTCCTGGTGATGTGCTTCCTTTCCTCCACCATCAGCGCGGCGGCAGTCGCCCTGCTCACGGCGGTCATCGTCCAGACGGCGCTGCCCGGCCTGCCGCTGTCGGTCAACATGTGGTCGGTGCTGCTCATCGTCTCCTGCGTGCTCATCCTCTTCATGGGGCGCTACAAGGCGCTGGATTCCCTCTCCAAGCTCATCGTCATCAGCCTGAGCATCACCACCATCATCGCGGCGGGCATCGCCGCCTCGAAAGGGATGCAGGTGCAGGCGGATTTCGTCGAGCCCTCGCCGTGGACGCTCGCCGCCCTGCCCTTCATCATCGCCCTGATGGGCTGGATGCCCGCGCCGATCGAAATTTCCGCCATCAACTCGCTCTGGCTCACCGCCAAGCAGCGGCACACCCCGGCGAATTACCGCGACGGCATGTTCGATTTCAACGTCGGCTTCATCACCAGCGCCGTGCTGGCGCTCTTTTTCCTCGCCCTCGGTGCCTATGTGCAATACGGCAGCGGTGAAGAGGTGCAGATGAAGGGCAGCGCTTATGTGCCGCAGCTCATCAATATGTACGCGGTAACAATCGGCGACTGGTCGCGCCCGCTGGTGGCCTTCATCGCCTTCGCCTGCATGTACGGCACGACGATTACCGTCATCGACGGCTACCCGCGCGCGATTGCCGAAGCGGCGCGGCTGGTGCGCGGCAAGCCGTTCTTCCGCACGCGCGAACTCTTTGCCTGGATTCTCTGGGTGTCGATAACCGCCATCGCCCTGATCCTGTGGTTCCAGGGCGCGCTCGGCGAACTGCTGCGCTTCGCGATGATTACCGCCTTCCTCGCCGCGCCGGTCTTCGCCTGGCTGAATTACGGTCTGGTGCAGCGCGACAAGAAACACCGCCTCTCACCGGCGATGAACGTGCTAGCCGTGGTCGGCCTGATTTACCTCATCGGCTTCGCCCTGCTCTTCATCCTCAACGAAACGGGCGTGCTGGCATAGGCGCAGTGCACCCGGTGCAACAGGAAAGCGGGCTTCAAGCCCGCTTTTTTTACAGCCGTTGCCGTTGTACACGAGAAAAAACCGCCTAGCGGCGTCGTTGCCGGATTTTTGCTTTTTGAGGCGTTGCCGGCAACGTCTCTACGTTTTTCTTTCTGCCGTAGTGCCGACGCGCTGTCCGAACAGCCGTCAAGCGGCGTGATTGCCGGGGCCGCGTCAAGGTACCGTTCAATTCAGGGCGGCTGTCAGCGGGGCGGGGGAGCCAGCGGCTTCGGCTTCGCTCAGGATGTGCGCGCCGCGCGGGGCGATGTGCAGGTTGTCCCAGGTCAGCGCGGGTTGATGAGCGGCGAGGAGGGCGGGGATGGCCTGCGGGTCGGGGTGGTAGGCGAGGATGATGCCGCCGCCCGCACCGCGATGCGCCCCTGCACCGCTGATTTTTGCTGCGCCGCCTGCCGTTTCGATGGCGGCGACAAGCGCGGCGGCAGGCGCAGGAACAGTGCCGATGTGCTGCAGCAGGCGGTGGTTTTCGCGCAGGGCGGGACGCGGGTCGGCACCCGTAGTGAGCGCCTCTTGCAGGGTGCTGGTGATGGTGGCGAAGGTCTGCCACAAGGCGCTATCCCGGCCATGCTGCTGGCGCACATGGGCGACGCATTCGCCGGTGCTGACGATGGGGATGCCGGAAAGTATCCAGTACCAGCCGCTGCCAAGGGTGGCGGCAAGCGGTGCCGGTGTGCCGTCACGCAGGATGTGCAGGCCGCCATAGACGGTGGCGGTGGCGTCGATGGCACTGCCTTTGCCGTGTTGCAGGCGTTCGCAGAAGCGGACGCGCTCGAAGCGCTGTCGGTCGCTCATCGGGCGGCCGAGCAGGTGTTCGTAGAGGACGAGGGTGGCAGCGATGGCGGCGGCGGAGGAACCCATGCCCGCGCCAAGCGGCAGTTCGCTGCTGCTGCTGAGGCGGCCGGGCACGGGCAGGCGGCTGCCCGCGCTGAAACCGGGCAGCGGCAGGTGGCGCAGCAGGGTGGCGAGGCTGTAGATGACGAGGTCGTCCGGGCGGCGCAGGATGTTTTGCACGGCGCGCTCGCCCCGGTCGTATTGTTCGAAGCGGCGGTCGAGTTCGTCTTTCAGGCGGTGCAGCGCGGCGGTACGGTAGTGTTTGCCGGCGGAGATGCCGGCGAGGGCGGTGCGGATGGTGCGGCTGCGGTGGATGGGGGCGAAGCCGATGGTGGTGTAGCGCGTGATAGCGCAGACGATGGCGGGCGCGCCATAGACGACGGCGTGTTCGCCGCTGAGGATGATTTTGCCGGGGGCGCGGGCGCGGGTGAGTGTGTCGTCGTAGTCGTTCATGGGCGTTGGGTTATGTCCCGGGGTGTTGTGGTTTGCGCCGCTGTTTGACGCAATCCTGGAGATATTGGTGTATTAAGGCCTCAGTGGTGGTATGCAACTCTTCTGCCAGGGTCTGGAAGTAGGCGGCGCTGTCTGCGTCGAGCGGGATAACAACGGCTTGTTTGAGCTGCGAGGCGTAGGGATTGCGGCGCGCCCGGCTGAAATCGTATTCGTCTTTCATGGTCTTTGCTCCCAATATTGTCGCTGTTCGTGTTTTGTTGCCTGCGGGCAGAGATGATGCGGATTTTGCTGCCTCGTGTGCAGTGAACGACGATCAAAAGCCGCTGCCGTTTGCTTAACCCGAGCAAGACAAAGCGGTCTTCGTCAAGGCTATGTTCCGGGTCGGCAATCAGTAGCGCGAAGTCATCCAAGAATACGCCGGCAGCTTCATCGAATGATACGTCGTGTTTTGCCAAGTTGCTTGCGGCCTTGTCCATGTGCCACTCGAAGCGGATTGTCATAGGCGGGCTGTTCGTAAATGCCAGTATCGTGAAAGAGGCTTTTTGTTAATGGGTTGACGCGCACCAAGCGAGCCTTCTCAGACGCTTGCCGGGCCGTCGTAGTAGCGGCGGTGGTTCTTGATGGCGGCGAGGCGGTAGGGCGCGGGGTTGTCGTGCGGCATTTCCACGTCGCTGGCGCCGTCCGGGGCGTGCCAGTAGTCGAGGTAGGTGGGGTAGTCGATTTCGCGGCGCGCGGCGAGCAGGGCGCGGTGCGCGTCGCGGCAGCGGTGCTTGCGGTAGTCGGCGCTGATGGTGGCGGCGAGGTATTCGCCGGTGCAGCCGGAGCCGTA
>NZ_CALIZP010000024.1 GCF_938028825.1 uncultured Cardiobacterium sp.
TTCTGCCTCGTGCAGCTTGGCGTTCAGTTCGCGCAGTTTGCGTTCCTGTTCGAGGGCTGCCGTCTTGCTGTCGTCGCCCCTGAGTTGTGCCAGTTCGGCTTCCAGGCTGTCGGCACTATCCCTCGCCTGTTCTTCCAGCTCTTTGAGCTTTTGCCGTGCCTCGTCAATGGCGGCGTGCAGGTTGTTCAGGGTGGTACTGTCCAGCTGGGCGATACGGGTGGTGGCGGCATGGGTCGCCTCGGCGATGTCCTGCATGGAGACGGTGCCGTCGGACGTTTTTTGTGTCAGGTTTTCCAGGGCACTGTTAGCGCGCTGCACTTCTTCGATGTACTGCGCGGCGGCGCGTTGCTGGCCAAACCACTGGGCAATGGCACCCTCGGTACCAAGGCGCAGGGTGCTGCCCATGCGGTTCAGGGCATCGTCAAGCAGGTTCATTTGCTCCGTGTTCAACTTGCTGGCGTCGTACATAAAGGCGAGATTTTTGCCCGCTTTCTCCGCCTCATCCGCGCTTTTTTTCGTCGCAGCGGCGTCCTCCCCCTTGGCCTCGGCGTTTTCCTTGATGGCGGCGGTGTTGTCTTCGATGGCAGCGGTATTGCCGGCTTTTGCATCGCGATCCGCTTTGGTGTCTTCTGCCGCTTTCCCGGTGGCTTCGTTGTTCTGTTTTCTGGCTTCGGTGTTGGCGGCGAGGCTTTCTCGCATCTTTTCTGCCGCTTCCGCTCCGCCTTGCATCCCGGCGCGCAGGATTTGCATCCGTTCGCCACCCAGTTTGCCGAGGTCGCCGGTCTCGCGCAGGGTGGCATTAAAGGCGGCAAATTCTTCTTTGCTCTTCAGACCACCCGCAATTTCATCAAAGCTGGCGCGGATGAGCTTGCTGCTGTTCTGCGCGCTTTCGGCGGCCAGCGTTGAGGCGCGGCTGAAGTCCATAAAGGCCTCTTTCGCCCCTTTACTGATACCCTGGTTGACGGCATCCACATCCACGTTGATTTTGGCAAAGGCTTCGGCCACTTTGCTGGCTGCTTGCGGGGCGCTGTCGCCGATGCGCTTGATGTCTTTGGCGGTCATGCCTGCCTGGCTGCCGACTCGCTCCAGCGCCTTGAGCAGCGCGGCCTGTTCTTCGCCGCTGGCCATTTTTGCCATGGCCGCCTTGTAGAGGGTGGCCATTTTTTCGGTATCGGTGCCGAAGCGGTTGGCGGCGACGGTAAAGCTGCTGATGGCCTCGGCGGCGTTTTTGCTAATGCCGGTCTGTAATTGTCCGGCTTCGAGGCCAAGTGTTTTCAGAGCTTGTGCGCTACCGTCCAGGGTAGAAGGCAGGATTTTGGCGCGGGCGTCAATGTCGGCAAAGAGTGCCTGCATTTGTCCCTGACTGATTTTGCCCTCGCTGGCGAGGTTGCTGATGCGCTGCCTGATAGCTTCCAGGGTTTCCACGGTTTCAGCCGCGTCAATGCCCTGGGTAAAGGCGAGGCGGAGGGTGTTGGCGGCGCTGGCAGCTTCCTGCCCTACCGCTTGCAGGCTGCCGCCTGTCTTGTCGAAGCTGCCACCGGCCGCGTCCACGTTTTTGACGATGGTGTCGAGTGCAGCGGTCAGGGTGTCGCTTTTCTTGGTAATCTCTTCCAGCGCCTTTTCGTTTTCTTCGACTTTGCCGGTGAGTGTTTCCCAGGCGTCCATGTTGGCTTTTTTCTTCGCCGCCGCTTCCTCTTGGGCGCGCGCTTCTTCTTGTGCCTTGTCAATCAGCTTTTGCGTGGCATCTACGGTCTGCTGAATAGAGGCGCGCCGCTCTTCTTCGGCAGCGATGGCTTTTTTCGCCGCTGCAACGGTTTTTTCGTCGGTGAAAAAACGCTCTTCCGCCGCTTTCTGCTGCGCCTTGTAGCTGGCAATGCGCTGGTCGATGGCGGCGAGTTCGGCTTTCAGCGCCGCTTGCTGCTTTTGCACGTAGTCGCCGAGCACATCCGAACCGGCGGCAAGGGCCATATTGAGTTGCTGCTGGGCGATGCCTGCGTCCGCCCAGGTCTGCATGGCTTCGTGTTGCGCCTTGTTGACTTCATCCACGTTGCTTTTTAGCGCCTCATAGAGGGAGACAGCGGCGGTAAGCCCGGCGGTGACCCATAGCTGCCCCATCCCCGCCAGCACGGCTTTGAGGCCGCCAAGTGCGCCCGCACCGCTGGAAACGGCCTCTTTGAAGCGGCCAAAACCGTTCACGGCGTAGGTGGTCATGTCTTCCATCGACACGCCCAGCACATCCATCGCGCCTTCGAGGCCGACAGCGGCAAGTTTGGCACCGGCCATGTAGGTGGCGAGTTCGGTAATCAGCGGGTAACGCTCGGCAAAGTCGTTGATGGCGTTCGCTGCACCGCCGATGCCGTCGGCGACGGCACCGATAATCGGCAGCAATTGTGCGCCCAGGGTTTTGGCGATGTTGCCGATGGCGATTTTGGCTTGCTCGACTTTCGCGCCGGTCGTGCTCATTGCCGCTTCAAATTCTTTTTGCATGGCACCTGCGGTCTCGGTCTTGTCAGCGACAAGACCGAAGGCCTTGCGCAGGGTGTCGAGGCTGCCCGCCGCCAGCGAGATATCGTCGGCATATTCGGCGCCAAAGAGCTTGGTAAGGACAATGGCGCGCTGCTGTTTGTCGAGGGTTTCCAGTTTGCCCAGGAAACTGAGCAGCGCCTGTTCGGGGTTGTCGTGGATATCTTTGGCAAGCTGCTTGGCTTCCATGCCGATGGATTTCAGGGCGTCCTGAAATTCTTTGCCCTGTGCCGGGGCGGTTTGCAGTTTGGTGAGCAGGGCGTTGATGGCCGTCCCGGCGACCTCCGGCGATTTGCCCAGGGCGATAAAGGCGTCCGCAAGCGCTGCAGCCTGTTCGGCGGCAAGACCAAACTGTTTGGCGGTGCCGCCGATACGCAGTAGTGCCTCGCTGATTTCCGCTTCTTTGGCGGCAGTGTTGTTGCCCAGCACATTGATGGCGTCGCCCAGCTGGCGCATTTCGGCGAGGCTGATGCCGAAGACGTTGCTGATTTTCGCTGCCGCTTCTGCCGCCTGCCCGGCAGTCATGCCAAAGGCGACTGACATTTGCCCGGCAAGGCGGGTAAATTCAGGCAGGTCGGCAAAGGCGACACCCAGCTGCCCGCCCTGGGCGGCAATTTCGGCCACTGCTTCCGGCACCATGCCCAGCTCGTAGGCGAGGTTTTTTACCTGCCCGGCAAGGGATGCCATTTGTTCCGGTGTCCCGTCCACCACTTTTTTCACGCCCGCCATTGCCGTTTCAAATTCCATCGCGTCCTTGGCGATGCTGGTCAGCCCGGCAAAGGCTCCGACCATTTTGCCGACACCGGCGGCGATGTCTTCCAGACTGGGGCGCACCCGTCCCAGTTGGGCTTCCAGCTCTTCAACACGGGCGCGGTGCGCTTCCGTAGCGCGTACCAGTTCTTCGTGCGAGAGGTTGCCTTCTTCACGCAGCAGCTTGTAGGCTTCGGTCACTTCTTCTATCTGCTTGCGCACATTGTCGTCATTGTCGATGCCGAGGGTGATGCGGGCGTCACGCAGGCGCTGCGCCTCGGCATTAAGGGTGGACAGTTGTGCCTGGGCATCGGCAGTATGCGCGGCAAGTTGCTGCTCTGCTTCGGAAAGCGCCCGCAATGCCGCAGGGTCGGCACTTCCGCGCAGGTTTTCCAGTTCCTGCGCCAGACGCGCCCCTTCTTCACGCAAGGTACTCGCATCACCGCCCGCTTCTTCAATCGCCTGCGCCAGTTGTTCGATATCACGAACACCTTGTACCGCCGCATTGACACGCAGCGCCAGTTGCATATCTGCCATTCGTTACTCCCAATAAAAAACCCGCATTAGCGGGCGGAAATGAACATATCGGGTTGCATCCTGGCGAGTAGCGCCTGCACCCGCTCGCGCAGGCCTGGTTTTCGCTGCCGCCACAGGTTGAGACCGCGCCCGTGCAGGCTGGCGGTCTCTTGCGCAAGCGCCAGGGCAGCAAGCGCCTGATGGTATTCAGTGGTGAGGATGCCCGCGTCATGACGGTGCTGCTCGATGATGTCCAGCACCCAGCGGCGGAACTCCTTGGCTTTCTTCGTTCGTGCCAGCATCCCCAGTAGATGCGCACCACGAAGACTGAACACGCGGATTTTTTGCACGCCGCCTTCGGTTTCGATGTCAACCAGTGCCGTCATGCTGTCACTAAATTCTTCGGCGTTGCGCTTGTAGAGCATCCGCACCCGACTGACAAAGGGGGTCTCAAATTGAGACCCCCTTTGGTTTGTTGGGTACAACGCTGCCGCAATGTCGTTTACGGTCAGCCATTTGTCGCCGTTGCGGTCAATGACGTGCAGGGTTCGGTCTTGGAAGGTGAGTGTTGCCATGTGTTGTCCTCCTGTCGGACTTGGTTCAAGGCGCGGTTGCTGCGCCCAATAAAAAACCCCGCATCAAGCGGGGTGTAAGTCTTTGTTTCGTTTCCTGGTGCAAATTTGCGCTTGCGGGTCAGAAGTCCCAGCCTTCGTTGGCGTGGTATTCATGCCCTGCCCAGGTCAGGACGCCGCAATAACGGCCATACCAGCGCACCCCAGCAACCAGTCCCGCGCGGACAAGATGGCACCATGTGCGCTGGACTTCTTTCTGTGGGTAAGCATCAAGGCGCACGGGTTCCATCCCGGCAGCGATCAGGGTGTTAAGGATGTAGCGGGCAAGGTCTTTTTTCATGATGGGCTCC
>NZ_CALIZP010000025.1 GCF_938028825.1 uncultured Cardiobacterium sp.
AGCGATCAGGGTGTTAAGGATGTAGCGGGCAAGGTCTTTTTTCATGATGGGCTCCGGATATGAAAAAGCCCGCGCGGGGCGGGCTTGGTGGGTAAGGTGGTATTTCAGGCGGCGGGCTTGCCGTAGAGGCTTTCGGAAAAGGCGAGGTCTTCCGCCATACTGTGCAGCAATCTGTCGAGGTCATCGGGGTAGTCGGCAAGTTCTTGCCGCATTTCCTCCATTTCTGCCTTGATGGCTTCCGGTCGGCTGAATGGGCCGGTCGTTCTGTCCACAAGCACACCGTACATAACCTATTTCTCCAATTCGTTTAGGTCAATTTTCTTCAACGCTTCCGCCAACTGTGGCGGTAGTTGCGTAACATTATAGTCAATAACACCTTGTTTGTGCAGCAGGAAATTTCGCAGGTGAGGGAGCAATATGTCAGCTTCTTCCGCACTGATGCGGCCCGCTTTGTATAGTCCCCAGAGGAAAAGGTTGATTTTCCTCCTCGCCGCCATGAAGGCATCATCAAATTGCGCAAATGTTGCCAGCGGGGTAGCGGTAAATTCGCCTTCTGACCAAGTGGCATAAGCCGTGACGGATATGCGGTGAAACGCCGCCACATACAGATCGTTTTCGCTTAGGGATAACCCGCTTGGGTGATTGTGCAGTACCTGCGACACGCTCGCTGCTTTCTCCAATGCGTCGGCGATGATGGTCTTTTTCTCGTTACCCTGCACCATTGCCAGCACGTTGCCGTCTTTGTCCAGCAATGCCGCGTGTTCGTTGCCGTCCTGCTGCCCGCGCGTGATGATGTCATAGCGGACTTTGTCCACAGGGTCATTGCCTGGCAGCGGCGGATGCCACGGTTCAGGATTCGGTGGGGCATCCCCGCTGTCATACACTGCCGCGTTCATGTTCAGCCGCTGTTCCCGCTCACGCAAGAGGTCGGTCAGGTCGTGTTCGGGCGAGTGGTTCCAGCCTTTGTCCGGGGCGGCGGTGTGTTCGACGCCGTGTTTGTCCGTCCAGGTCGGGATGTCCTGCGGCGCGCCGGTGTAGCCCATGCCTTTCGCCTGCCGTTCGGACAGGCTCATCAGGGTGCAGCGGCAGTTGAACCCCCCTGGCGGCGCCAGTGTCTGCCAGCGTGGGTCATCCACCGGCATCATCAGTCCGTGCAAGGCACGGTGTGCCGGGCGGGTGCGGCGGTCGTTTATGGCGGTATAGCGCAGGATGGGGCGGCGCTCGGCGTGATCGCGGAAGTGTGCCCAGCGCCCGGCGTTGTAGCTGCTCTGCACCGCTGTGCGGAAGACGGTTTCTTGATAGCTCTTCGGCAGGCCTTGCAGGTCAGCGAGATTTTCCTTGCGCCAGTTGTCGAAGCTTGTGCCTTCGGCGATGGCTTTTTCCAGCGAGTCCTTGATGCGCTGGATATGGTCAA
>NZ_CALIZP010000026.1 GCF_938028825.1 uncultured Cardiobacterium sp.
AGCCGCTGGATGATGTAGAACGCCTGGAACATGGCTTACCCCTGCTTTTGTTGCATTGCTCGGCTAGCCTGATAAAACATCGAACCTATCGTCGCTTGGGATAATAACCCGTCGCCAAGGTTGATGCACAAACAGTACCCTGGGCAACAAAGCCCGAATCGTAAGGATTACCAATGATCTACATAGGCTTGGACATCAGCAAACACCGCATCGACGTACAAATCCTCAAAGGCGAGGACTACGAACGCCACGAGGTCGTAAATGATGCTGAGGGGTGGCAAAAGCTGATCACCATCATCAAGCGCAAGCGCCATAAAAAAGTGCACATCTGCTGCGAATATACCGGGTCGTACTATTTCGGGGCGGCGGTGGCGCTGGCCGAAGCCGGTTATGACGTCAGCGTCGTCAATCCGCTGACCATCAAGCAGTATGCGTTGCAAGAGCTCACCCGGAACAAGACGGATAGTGAAGATGCCAAACTGATTGCGCGTTATTGCAAAGTGCACAAGCCGCCGCTGTGGCAAGCGCCAACAGAGGCAAGCCGACGGATACGGCAGATAAATCGCCGCATCGAACAACTAACCAAAATGCACGTTGCAGAACAGAATCGCCAGAAAGAGGCGGACGAAGACATGCGCGAATCGCACGCCACCCTGTTGCGACATTTGGCGGAAGAAATTGCGATGCAACGCAAGAAGCTGCAAGAACTGATAGCCGAGGACGCAGACTTGCGGGGGAAGTTTGAACTGATGCAGACCATCCCCGGCATCGGCGAGATAACGGCGTCAGCCTTGCTGTCGCCGTTAGCGAGCATCGAGCGCTTTCCGAGCGCCAAGCATTTTGTCTCTTACTTGGGTCTCTCGCCCTATCGACGCGAGTCGGGCGATGTACGCCGCCGGGGCAAGTTGAGCAAGATGGGGGATAGGTATTTGCGCAAGATGTTGTACATGCCTGCCCGGTCGGCCTGTTTGAGGTCGAGGGTGTTTAGAGACTGGGCCAGGGAGATGATGCAGACGCGGCATCCAAAAGTCGTGTACAGCATTATGATGCGCAAATTGGCGACTTACGCCTACAAAATAATCAAGGAAAATCAACCATTTAACCCGGAATTAGCATTGAAGCATTGACAGTTGGTTACAGTACCTTGGCGGCAGATTACTTGTTGTGTACGAAACCAGGAAACAAACCATGCATCGAGACGAACTACACACCTACCTCAACGACTACCTACAAAGCAGCCGTTACCGCGACTACGCACCCAACGGCATCCAAATCGAAGGCAAAACGGAAATCCGGCGCATCACCACTGCCGTTACCGCCTCGCAAGCAGTCATTGAAGCCGCCATTGCCCAACAGGCAGACGCCCTGCTCGTTCACCACGGCTACTTCTGGAAAGGCGAAGCGCCCGCCATTACCGGCATCAAAAAACAGCGCATCGCCGCCCTCCTTGCGCACGACATCAACCTCATCGCCTATCACCTGCCGCTCGACCAGCACGCAGAACTTGGCAACAACGCCCTCTTCGCCCGCCACTTCGATTGTGGCACCGTGTGGCAATCCGCCGCCGAACCGCTTATCTGGCACGCCCGCATCCGTCCAATTATGCTGTCTGCCCTGCTTGACCGCCTCGCCCACGACCTTAACCGCATCCCGCTTGCCGTCGGCGGCGGCACGGATGTCCTCACCCACATCGCCTGGTGTACCGGCGCGGCACAAGACTATCTACAACAGGCGGCGGCAGAAGGTGCGCAAGCCTACATCAGCGGCGAATACGCCGAACGCAGCTACCACGAAGCACGCGAAAGCGGCTGCGCCTACATCAGTTGCGGCCACCATGCGAGCGAGCGCGCAGGCATCCGCGCCCTCGGCGAGCACCTCGCCGCCACCTTCGCCCTCGATGTCGCCTTCTTCGACGAAGCCAACCCGTTCTGAAGCGGCAGCGGACAAATTTCCCACCATGTGCAAAACGTGAGATTTTGCTAAGATACCCATCCCGAAAAAATAACTTAACCCCAGGCAACACGCCGTATTGATAGAACCATCGATGCGCGGAGAAGAATCATGAGCAATGCAGCGAACCTCAAACCGGCATTTATCCCGGCACACCCCGTAGAAAATCCGGGGCGCCGCAAAATGCTGATTGCGGCAACAACAGGCGCGACAGCCGTCGGCGCCGGTTTCGTCGCCGTCCCCTTTCTGAAAAGCTGGCTACCGAGCGAGCGCGCCAAAGCCGTTGGTGCCCCGGTCGAAGTGGATATCACCAAACTCGAAGCGGGCGCGATGCAGACCGTCCTCTGGCAAGGGAAAGTGGTGTATGTCCTGCGCCGCACCGACGACATGCTGGCCACCCTGCCGCAAGTCGGCGGCGATCTGCGCGACCCCGATTCCAAAGAATCCATCCAGCCCGAATACGCACAAAACGAATGGCGCGCCGAGCGCAAGGACGTTCTTGTCATGCTCGGCATCTGCACTCACCTGGGCTGTGCACCGAAACTGCAATCCCGAGCCGAAGGGCGGGAAGTGCGTGGTGATGCCACTTGGGAAGGCGGCTTCTTCTGCCCCTGCCACGGCTCCAAATTCGACTACGCTGGCCGCGTGTACAAAGGCGTACCCGCGCCGACCAATCTGACCATCCCGCCTTACAACTTCAAGAACGACAACCTCGTCGTCGTCGGTGCCAGCAGCGAAGGAGGACAAAATGGCTAGTAACCCGTACAAAACCACCGGACTGCTCGGCTGGATTGACAACCGCTTCCCGCTGACCCTGCTCTGGCACGACCACATGGACCGCTACTACGCGGCCAAAAACTTCAACTTCTGGTATCTCTTCGGCTCCCTTGCCCTCGTCGTGCTGGTCAACCAGATCCTCACTGGCATCTGGCTGGCGATGTTCTACAAGCCGAGTGCCACCGAAGCCTTCGCCAGTGTCGAATACATCATGCGCGATGTCGAATTCGGCTGGCTTATCCGTTACATGCACTCGACCGGTGCCTCTTTCTTCTTCATCTGTGTCTATATGCACATGTTCCGTGGCCTGATGTACGGTTCCTACCGCAAGCCGCGCGAACTCGTCTGGCTCTTCGGCGCGCTCATCTTCCTCGCGCTGATGGCGGAAGCCTTCATGGGCTACCTGTTGCCGTGGGGACAAACTTCCTACTGGGGTGCAAACGTCATCATCTCGCTGTTTAGCGCCATCCCCATTGTCGGCGATGCCATCGTCACCTTCATCCAGGGCGACTTCTACATCTCCGACGCGACGCTGAACCGCTTCTTCTCGCTGCACGTCATCCTCATCCCGCTGGTGCTGGTGATGCTTGTCGCCGCGCACATCATTGCGCTGCACGAAGTCGGCTCGCTCAATCCGGACGGCATCGAAATCAAAGAGCATCTCGACGAACGCGGCGTACCGCTGGACGGTGTCCCCTTCCACCCCTACCTCACCATCAAGGATCTGGTCGGCTTCGGCTTCTTCTTCATGATTTTCGCCGGCATCATCTTTTATATGCCCGAATTCGGCGGCTACTTTCTCGAACTCGCCAACTTCGAACCCGCGAACGCGCAAGTCACCCCGGAACACATCGCCCCGGTCTGGTACTTCGGTGCCTTCTACTCCATCCTGCGCGCGATGACTTGGGACTGGTTCGGCATCCCGGCCAAACTGTGGGGCGTCATCGCCATGTTCGCCGCCGTCGGCATGATCTTCATCGTGCCGTGGCTGGATCGCTCACCAGTCAAATCCATCCGCTACAAAGGCTGGATCTCGCGCGTGGCACTCGGGCTTTTCGTCATCGCCTTCCTGACGCTGACCAAACTCGGCACCATGCAGCCGACCAATACCGTGACCCTGTTGGCACAGTCCTTCACCGCTGTCTATTTCGCCTTCTTCCTGCTGATGCCGATATACAGCAAACTCGACAAAACCAAACCGGTACCGACACGGGTGACCAAATGAACGCCAAGAAAATCCTCATCCTGCTGACCGCGACACTGGCGCAAGCCGCATTCGCCTCCGGCGGCACGGCAACCTATCCGAACGATCCCTTCCAGGCCAACCTGAAAGACAAAGTCTCGCTGCAAAACGGCGCCAAATACTTCGTCAATTACTGCTCCGGTTGCCACTCGCTGCAATACCAGCGCTACAACCGCATGTTTAAAGACCTGGAAATCGACCCGGAAATCGGGGCGAAAAACCTTATCTTCACTGGTGCCAAAGCGGTAGAACAAATGCACACCGGCATGAGCGCCGGTGAAGGACTCAAATGGTTCGGGCAGACACCGCCCGACCTGTCGCTGACAGCGCGGGCCAAGAGCGGGACCTACATTTACAACTACCTGCGCGGCTTCTACCGCGACGACAGCCGTCCACTCGGCTTCAACAACTCCGTCTTTGCCGGAGCCAGCATGCCGAACCCGTTATGGGAACTGCAAGGCATCCAGCAGCCGGTCTATCACGAAAGCGAAACCTGCGAGACCGTTGACGGCAAAGAACAATGTGAAAAACACAGCACTCTGGAAGGCTTTGAGGTGATTGTGCCGGGTATCCTGAACAAAGAAGACCCTGCCAAAAACAAAGCAGCCTACGACCAGGTGGTGTACGACATTACCAACTTCCTCAGCTACGTTTCCGATCCATCCGCGCTGGACAGAATGCGTATGGGGCCGTGGGTACTGGCATTCCTTGCCTTCCTCACCATGATCTTCTACCTGCTGAAAAAAGAGTACTGGCGCGACATCCATTAACACAAAGGACCCTATGAGTATCGTGAGCCAAAAACGGGGCGGGCTGGCATTGTTCGGCAGCCCCATTCATGCCGCCAGCCACCGTATCCGGCTGGTGTGCCAACTGAAAGACCAGGAAATCGATTACGTCGAAATTGATCCGGACAACATTCCGGCCGATCTCATCGAAATCAACCCGACCGGCCGCCTACCCACCCTGATAGACCGCGACCTTGTGCTCTTTGACGAACGCGTGGTGAGCGAATACCTGGACGAACGCTTCCCGCATCCGGCCTTGATGCCGATCGAGGCCAACCTCAAAGCCAAAATCCGCCTCTTCTGCTACGAGCTGGAAACCAACTGGTACCAGCCCGCCGATCAACTGCAACATGCCAAACTGACGCCTGCCAAGAAAAAAGCGGCACAAAAACACCTGCGCGAGTCCGTGCTGCTGATGTCGCCGATGTTCAAAGGACGCGATTACCTTGTCGGCAGCGAAATCAGCCTGCTGGACTGCTGCGTCCTGCCCATCCTGTGGCGTCTGGAAAGCCTGGAAATCGAGCTGCCGAAAGCAGCCTCGACCATCCAGCATTACATGGACTTCCACTTTGGCAAAGACTATTTCAAGAACTCGCTCTCCAAACAGGAAGCCGCGCTGCGGAGCGACGCATGAGCGGGATGAGCGACCGCAAGCCTTATCTGCTGCGCGCCATCTACCAATGGATCGTGGATAACGATTGCACCCCGCACCTCGTCGTCGCTGCGCCCGGCGCAGGCTGGGTACACGGCGTGCCGCAACACCTGCTGCAAGAAAACATGCTGGTGCTGAACATCTCGCCGCAGGCAACCGCCAACCTGCAAATCGAAGATGACAACATCACCTTCCACACCCGCTTTGGCGGCAAGTCCCATCAAGTCTGGGTCGCGATGGCAGCCGTCGCCTCACTGGTTGCGCGGGAGAACGGTGAAGGCATCAGCCTGCCTGTTGCCGACGACATCGAAGCGGGACCGAAGAACACACGGCAAGCGGCGCGTGATGACGCCGACAAAGCCCCGGACAATCCCGATCCGCCCGCCGGTGGCAGTCATCTGCGCATCATCAAATGAAGCAACGCCCGCTTTCGCGGGCGTTGTGCTTTTGCAGGCGGTGGCGGTGCACGGTTGGCAGCGCGCCTGGATGCCGCCGGGAACGCGTCAGCAGCTTTCTCCCCCGGCGGTCTGCGCCCGGTGCAGGTATTCGTGCTGGAAGAAGCACATCCGCGTGACGTCGCGGTACTGGCCGTTGATAAAAAATTCGTGGCGTAGTGTGCCTTCGACCTGAAAGCCTATTTTCTCGTACACGTGCCGGGCGCCCGCGTTTTCCACATCGACGATGAGGTAGATTTTGTAGAGGTTCAGCACGCTGAAGCCGTATTCCAGTGCTAGCTCGGTGGCGCGGGTGGCGATGCCTTTGCCCTGATAGTCAGGCGCGACGATGATTTGGTATTCGGCGCGGCGGTGGATATGGTCGATTTCGACGAGTTCGACCAGGCCGGCGATGTTGTTGCGTTTGCCGCCTTCGTCCGAACCGTATTCGATGACGAAGCGGCGTTCGCGCTGGTCGCGGATGTGTTCGTCGTAGAGGTGCGTCAGTTCGTCGAAGGTTTCATAGGGTTCTTCAAACCAGTAGCGCATCACGTTGGCGTTGTTGTCTAGGCGGTGCACGAAGTAGAGATCGCCGCGTTCGAGCGGGCGCAGGCGGATAGCGGATGCGGGGGAGGGCGCGGTGATGCTGTCTTTTTTGAACACTTATTTGTCCTCGCGGGAGTAGGTTGTGCCGCCGACGCTGATGTTTTTGTCGTCCGCCCAGAAGAAGAACAGTTTGCGCTCGGTCTTGCCGTCGGGGCCGGTCAGTTCGATGGTGTAGCCGTCGATTTTGTAGTGACCGGGACGCTCTTCGCCTTTGCCACCGGTTCCTGTGCTGCCGACGGTGACAGTGCCAGAATCCTGGAAGCCGTCGTACACACCGCTGACGACGCCTTCGCTGTTGGCAAAGGTGGAGGAGTCGATATAGTTCGACGAGGCGCTGGAACTGTACCTGCTTCTGCTGAAACTGCCGTCTTTGCCGAAGGTGAGGTAGGAGAAGGAGACGTGGCTGCCGGTATAGAGGGTACCGCTGGACGTGCTGTAGGTGTAGGTGCCATCCAGGGTTTCTCCCGCTTTGCCCGGGCGCACGGGTGTGGCGTCGTAGGCTTGCCATTGGCCGTCTTTTTCGTATTGGTAGTTATCGCCCTGTTTGCGCCAGCGCCGCCAATGTTCGGGCTCGTGCCGGCGTGAGGCGGCAACGTCGAGATCGGCAGGCGGTACTTGCAGGTTGTCGTACGCCCAGCCGTCTTTGAGCAGCAGGTATTGTGTTTCGACAAAGGTTATGTCCGTGCCGAAGTATTCGGCCTCACCGTGGAAGAGGACGGCTTCGATGTCTTTGGCCTGCACGCCCTGTCCCGGTGCCGTCATCCATTTGAAGCGCGCGGCTTCGGCACGGTCAACGGCTTCCTGCGCGGGCGATGGCCCCTTCGCTGCGCCGCTGTATGCACAGACGACGATGATGTTGTTGGCAATATTTTGTCCGTAGAGGCCGGGTTTGCCGTGGTCGGTGAAGTAGAAGGCGAGTTCGCGCACGCCGTGGCCGAAAGTTGAGGTGTGGTTGTAGAGGAAAACGTCGTCGTTCACGTTGATGTAGCCACTCGGGCTGTATTGGTATTCGCCGTCGCTGCTGCCGTCACCCGTGATGCGGTACTGGCCGTTGTCGTAGAGCGAGAGGGTGTATTTCATGCCTTTGTCCATCTGCACGGCGCAGTCGTAGTCGCCGTAGGTGAGTGCGCCGCCGATAGTCATGTTGTCGCGCTTGAGGCCGGCGAGCAGGGCGTCGCTTTCTTTGCTGTTGCTGGTGACGGGTTTGGGTCCGCCCTGCGTGGTGGCGGCGGGTTTGACGGCGGGTTTTTCCGCCGCTTGTGCCGTGGCGGCCGCACTGGTTTCGACGCTGTCTCCTTCAGCGTAGTAGGCCGAGATAAGGCGCTTGACGGTGTCCATATGGTCGCGCAGGAGGGCGGGGTCTTCTTCGGCGAGTATCTGGATGAGGCGCAGGTTGCCGCCTGCGGCGGGGAAGGCGGTGAAGTTGATGGCGACGGGCTTGCCCGATATTTCGATGCGGTAGCTGATGTTGGCGCGATCGCCGTCGCTTTTCACATTGCCACGGTCAAGCAGCTTGCCGTAGTTGGGCGCGAGCTGTTCGGCCATTTGCGCCAGCCAGGCGGCGGTGTCGCGGCCGTCGCCAGGCAGCAGGTCGAGGGCGCTGAGCATGATGATGCGGCCGTCGGCGTCGTCCGGGATGTAGGTGGTCATGCCGTTGTCGCGGTGGCTGTGCCAGCCGTCGGGCGTATCCACGGCGTGAACATGGGCGGCGAGGATGAGCGCGGTGAGCAGGGCGGTTTTTTTGAACATGGGACACCTGTGCGGGCTGCGGGAAACGCGTTTACCATAATCCCGGGCATGGTGGCTGTCAATGCGCCGCTGCTGATGCCCTGCCATGAAAAAGCGGGATGAACCCGCCCTGCGGCAGATATTTTTGCTTTTGGTCTTTGCACGCGGCAAAAATTTCTGGTGGTGGCCTGAAAAGCATGCCGCTTGGAAACAGCAAGAACCGGGCAGGTTTAGTGTTGGCTCTTTCAGCCATGAAAACAAAGGGAAAATTCCCCCGGACTTTCTGTCTGTGCTATTGGCAAATTCGTTGAGCATACTTTCAGGCCACCACCAAATTTCTTTTGATGGTTTCCCGTATTTTCTTTCCTTCTTCCTTCGCAGTGCGCCCCTTTCCCTGCCAGCGGGAGAAGGCGGTTCATGCAAGCGGCTTCCTGCCGGGGTTCTTCGTTTTTTGTTGCGTACGAAGGGTTTGGGCAAGGGATGAAAAAAGACGCTGCAAGCAGCGTCTTTTCGGGGAAGGGTCAGGCGTGCTGGCGGCGTTGCCAGTTCTGGTATTGCTGTTCGTAGGCTTCGATGTTTTTGCGATAGCGGGCGAAGGCGCGGTCGTCGAGCGTGCGGCGTTTGTGGTCCCCGAGGCGCCCGTCGCAGTGTCCCGCCATTTCGTGCACGAGGGCGCAGAAGGTTTCCCAGTCTTTGACGGGTTCCTGGCTGACAGGCAGTTGCAGGATGAGCATGATGCCTTCGTAGTTGCGCTCGGCGCTGTCCGGGTTTTGCGGGAAGATACCGGGGCGACGCACGTCGAGCATGGTGCAGAAGATTTCGCGCCCGCCCGTTATGAGTTCGTAGGTCTGGTTGGGCGAATATTGCAGACCGAAGGTCTGGACGAGGCGGACAATGGTTTTACCGCTGAACGGGCGGCCGTTCGGCGCCATGATGGTGAGCGGGATGATGAGTTCGGGCGGTTTGCCCCGTGGGGCGGGCGGGGGGCTGTTTTTGTTTTTGCCGAAGATGCCGGGGTTGAGACGGCCGGTTTTGTGCCCGGTGCCGGCAGGCGGGGCATCAATGCTTGAACTCCGGTATTTGGGATGCCCGTCCTGGGTGGCACGTTCACGGTCGCGCTGGCGTTTGATCATGAAGGCGGTGCCGGCGATGGCGACGAGGATGATGATGGCGAGGGTGATGCGCAGTAACAGTACGGATGGGTTGGTCATGGTTCCTAGGCTCCGAGTATGTCTTCGAGACGGTACATGAGGTAGTCGTCTATGGCGTGGCCTTCGTTTTCGCTGAGGGCAAAGTGGCGCACGCTGCGGTGTCGGCGGTGGATTTCTTTTTTGTCCCCGCAGACGAGGTAGTGCCAGTCGGGCAGTTTTTTGCCTTCGTGACGCAAGCGGTAGGCGCAGCTTGGCGGTAACCAGGTGTAGTCTTGGCGCGGCAGTTCGCGCAGGCTCAGGCAATCCGGTACTTGGGTGTGGCGGCAGGGGTAGTCGCGGCAGCGGCCGCTGCGGATGTCCAGCAGTTTGCAAGCAACACGGGAGAAGTACACTTCTCCCGTATCAATGTCTTCCATTTTGTTCAGGCAGCACAGGCCGCATCCATCGCAAAGTGCTTCCCATTGTTGGTCGGTCAGGCGGTCAAGCGGCTTGTCCCACCACGGTTCGTTGTGTTGCTGCAATTCAGGGGGCTTCCGGCATGTGCAGTCCCTGCATGTAGCGGGCGACGGCTTCGATTTGTTTGGGGGTGAGTTTTTCTGCCACATCCCGCATCATGCCGTTCGGATCGTTGCCGCGCACGACAAGGGTGGCCGGGTCGGTTTCGCTGGCCTGCTGGTCGATGAGTGCCGCCGTTTTGAAGGCATCCAGCTGGGTGCGGGTGTATTTGGCGTGCTGGCCGGATACGCGCGGGAAGGCGGCGGGTTCGATGCCGTCTCCGGCGGGGCCGTGGCAGGCGAGGCAGGCGGGGATGTTCTGGCTGATGTCGCCGCCACGGTAGAGGGCTTCACCAAGCGCCAGCAGTTCTTCGGGGTTTTCGCCCGCCCCTTCGGTGGCTGCCGGTGCCGGGGCTTGGGCGGCGAAGTAGGCGGCGATATTGACGATGTCTTCGTCGGAAAGCAGGGCGGCTTGTGGTTGCATGATGATGTTGGGGCGTTCGCCACTTTTGAATTCGCGCAGTTGTTTTTCCAGGTATTTTTGACCTTGTCCCGCGAGAGAGGGCCATTCGGGGCTGATGCTGACGCCGCCCGGCCCGTGACAGGCCACACAGACGACTGCTTTTTCTTCCCCTGCTTTGATGTCGGCCGCTTGTGCCAGGGTGGCGGCGGCGATGGTCAGGATTGTCACTATGCCTTTTTTCATGACTTGCTCCGCAAGATTTTTCTTTGTTGTTTGTCAGAGGCCTGATATAGAATTTCAGGCGGTTTTTCTGTATTTTACAAGAGATGAATAGTCGTTACCAGCAGGCGGTTTTTGCTTTTTCCGCCAATTGCGAGGCGCAGTTGCCGCCTGATTCCCGCATCGAGATTGCCTTTGCCGGACGGTCGAATGCGGGCAAGTCAAGCGCGTTGAATGTGTTGACGAATCAGCGGGCGCTGGCGCGGGTGTCGCGGACGCCGGGGCGGACGCAGCTCATCAATTTTTTTACCCTGCCCGATGCGGGGTGTTTTCTGGTCGATTTGCCGGGGTATGGTTATGCCGAGGTGCCTGAGGCGGTGCGGGCGCACTGGCAGGCATTGCTGGGGCACTATTTATTGTCGCGTGTGCCGTTGCGCGGGGTGGTGCTGCTGATGGATATCCGCCATCCGATGAAGGAACTGGATATCCGTATGCTGGAATGTTGTGCCGAGCGGCAGTTGCCCGCGCATGTGCTGCTGACGAAGGCCGATAAATTGGGGCGCGGCGCGGCTGGGAAGCAGTTGCAGGCGGTACGCAGCGAGCTGGTGAACTGGAATGCGCCGTTTTCGGTGCAGCTGTTTTCCAGTTTGAAGCGGCAGGGGCTGCCGGAACTGGTGGCGCAACTGGATAACTGGATGGGAGCCCATGATGTTGCATGAACTGCTGAGTGCGGGGTTGTCGCCGTGGGTATTGTTGCCGCTGTTTCTGGCCGGGATGCTGGCGGGCTTTGTCGATACGCTGGCCGGTGGCGGCGGGATGTTGACGGTACCGGCGTTGATGGCGGTGCTGCCGCCGGATGCGGCGCTGGCGACGAACAAGTTGCAGGGCAGCTTCGGCACGCTGTCGGCGACATGGTATTTCGTCCGGCGCGGGCAGATTCATTTCCGCAGGTTGTGGCCGGGAATGCTTGCTTGCGCGCTGGGTGCGGCGCTTGGCGCGTGGGTGGTGCAGTTGTTGTCGCCGTCGCTGTTGCAGAAGGGGTTGCCGCTGCTTTTGATGCTGGTTGCCCTGGTCTTTGTTTTCATGCCGTCACTGGGCGAGGTGGAGCGGGAAGCACGCCTGCCTTTTTGGTTTTTCGTTGGCAGCACGTTGTTCCCGCTTGGTTTTTATGACGGTTTTTTGGGGCCAGGGACGGGCAGTTTCCTGATGCTGGCCCTGATTGCTTTGCGCGGCTACACCCTGCAAAACGCGACGATTGAAGCGAAAGCGTACAACGCCACCACCAATCTGGTATCGCTGTTTGTGTTCCTGGCCGGTGGGCGGGTACTGTGGCTGGTCGGCCTGACGATGGCGGGCGGACAGTTGCTCGGCGCGCGTCTGGCAGCCGGTCTGATCCTCAGCAAGGGCAACCGCCTGATCCGTCCGGCGGTGATCGTGATGTCGCTGTTGATGAGCGGCTATCTGGCTTACCGCTTCTGGTTGTAGCGCGCAGGCAGCGAAGGCACCTCCCCGGCGCTGTTGACTATCGGCATCGCGGCGGTTTGATTGGATGCCGGGTTATCGGGTTGATCATGTAGTGAAAATCACGCCATCCCGGCGGTAGAACAGCGGTAGTCGCGGCGAAGTGTTGAGTGAAAAACGCTACCTATACGCCATGAACAGCGGGAACAAAGGGCAGTAAGAAGAAGACGGGCTTGGCTTTTTACACGCCAAGATTTGTTATTGCCCTTTCCCATGACGCCGTCATGATTCCCCCTTTCGGTTTTCGGTCACGCGGGGGAAGAGGGTTCTTCCTTTTTGTCGCGCACGAAGGATTTTGGTATCAGTTGCCGCCGACGAGATATTGCACATCGCGTGCTTCGCTGTACGGGGATGTCCAGTTTGTCGAGCAGGCGGCTGATCACGGCTTCCGGTACGGGGTGGGCACGGTTGCGGTTTGTTGCAGCAGTTGGGTGTAGGGCACTTCGAGGTAGTGCAGGTGGAGGTGGGCGAAGAGGTCCGTCCATTTCTCGCGGATGTCGCGGCCGATGTTGGTGGTGTTAAACACGACGTAATGGACAAAAAAGGGTTTCTTCGGTCATTCATTCACAAAATAATCTTTTGTGAACAGTATCTTATTCGCCCTTTTCAGCCCGTGATGGGACTGCAAAAGCCGCTTCATGTCGCCGAATTTCCCTTCCGGCAAGTTGGTTGTGTTCGGGATGCCCGACACGGGAAAATCCTCAAAGGCAAACAGCCACGGCAGACGGCATTTCAGGCTGTGGCAGGCACTGCGCAGCTTCTTGTGCGTGTAGTCGCTTCCCCATGAATCCATGTTGTGACATGGATTCATGGGAGCCCGTTTGCGATCTGTCTGTCTCTACGTTCACGCTGCGTTTGTTCAGGAAGGCTTCGTGCCGCAGCAGCCAGTCATGCAGGTTCGCGGTAAAGCGGTCTTTGGTGCTGTCCGTGCGTGTCAGCGCAAGTGCCCGCAGCTCGCGTGCTGCCCCGCTTTTCGGCTTCTTGGTCAGGTAACGGGCGATGATCTTCATCTGGTGAAATCAGCACATCTGCACTGTCCAGATGGCAAACGAATATCTCAAGCGCGCATGGGTGGCATGGCCCTGCTATCCCTACAACGTCCCCGCCCACGACAAGGTGCGCAAAGAATGGTGCCGCCTCGCCGAGCCGCTGCTGGATAACGGCACCCGCCCCCGCTACCTGAGGGCTTGTGAAGAATCGCCTGTGGCATCACGTTTATACGTCGCACTCCCGCCGATACCGGCAGGATGCCGGGAATGGGCCTTTCCCAATCATCGTCAATAGGAACTTGCCGCGAACCGTCGGCATGAACAGCAAAGACCTGTGCTTCATCGGCGCGGGAATTGATGGGTGCGGCAGCAGAAGCGGATACGAGCGGTGAAGCGGCTCGCCGGAGCAGTGGCGCACCCGTTGCCCGGCTGAAAAACACTTTCTGCAACATGACATCCCGTTAACGCGGGATGCTTGTCGTTCTGCCCATTCCCCAAGCGTGGCAGGTTCTGCACCGGAATGCAAGCGTATCTTGTGCAGCCAAACATGAAATTTATGTTACAATACGCCCACGCGAAATTTGTTGTTTTTCGGACACGAAGAAATTTCCCTTATTCTTCATAAGCATGGCCTGAAACATTGCAGAATGCTTAATAAAAGACTAACCGAATATTGATTTTTGTTCAGAAAGTGGCTAAATTGAGCTTGGGATTTGATAAGAACGTTTGAAGACTGTTGTAACGATGAGACCCGGCAACGGAGCGGACTTGGCAGAACGACGCCTCGCATTGTCTTGCCAGACCGCCTCATCCGAACGGCAGGCTTAAAAGGAGTTATGACATATGTTGGGAAAACCTGAGATTATCGGGGTAGATATCGGGCAATACAGCATCAAGATTGCCCTGGTCAAACAGTCCGGCAAAAGTTTTACCGCCAATCACCTCGCTTATGAAGTGATACCGCCGGATGTGCGCCAGCAGCGGGATCGTGCCACCTTGGGCAGAATCGTTGCCGCTACCCTGAAAAAACAAAAACTTTCCAAAGGGTTGCCGGTGCTGCACATCAATACCGGCGACGCCATTATGCGGGAAGTCACTGTGGATGCGGGTTTACGCGGCAACGAACTGGAAGGTGCTGTTGAACTTGAATTGAACGACGCCATCCCCTTCGGCATGGATCAGGTCTATTTCGACTTCGATGAAGTGCCAAACAAAAAAGGAACCAGACTCGTCGTTGCCGTACGTCGCGACGTGGCCGATGAAAAGACCGCACTTCTGAACAACCTGCCGAAAACGTTTGTCGCACCGCAAGTGGATGTTGATGCTTTCGCCTTCAACCGCGTGCTGAATTATGTTGTCAGGAATGACAGCGCTGTCGGTAAAAACGGGCGCGTCATGCTGATTGATATCGGCTTTAACCGCAGCCGTTTTTACGTCTGCAAAGGGGGCGAGCTGCTGTTCAGTCGCGAACAGCAAATCGGTGGCAACACCGTGAACGAAATCATCATGGACGTTTTCGATATAGATGCCGAATCGGCAGAAAACCGCAAAATCGGCCGCAGCTTCGGCGATGAATATAAAGATTTGGTCCTGACCCCATATGTACAGACCTTTACAGAGCAGCTGCATTTGGCGATGGACTTTTACGAAGCCAACAACGTCAGCGAAAGCCCGGAACCGCTCAGGGCAATCTATCTGACCGGCGGCGGCGCGCGACTGAGCGGCTTCGTGGAGGCACTGGGTGCTGCAAACGTTTCCCACAATATCAGACTGCTGAATCTGGCACCGTACATCAAACTGCCCGGTTCGCAACGATCTGACGAAACATTGCAGTCTGGCATCAATCATGCCTTGGCAATAGGCTTGGCGATGGAAGGCACAAACTAATGGCTAGAAAATTTAACCTGCAACCGTGGCGGGCACAGCGCCGCGAAGAGCAAAGAAAAGGGTTCACATACGCAACTGTGTTCATCATCATAGCGAGCGCTTTGGCACTGGGCGCTGATTACTGGCTGCAAAATAGATATATCGAGCAACAGGAAACAGCAAAGGAATACATAAAAGCCGAAACTGCCAAACTATCCAATGCAGAAAAAGAGATAGAGCGCCTGAAACTGCTCAACGAGGAAGTAAACCGCCAGATAACGGTTATCCAGGGCTTGCAGGCACAGCGCGGTTTGGTGACCGAGATGCTTGATTATGTAGCAACAAACACACCGGAAAGTATCTTTTTACGATCCATTGACTACAAATCCGGCGAAACTGACCAGCTTGGAAATGTTGCTATCAGGGGTATTGCCATGAATGACAGCGCAGTAGCTCAATTTATCCGCAATATGGAAAAATTTCCCCATTTTGCGCCACCGGCCAACGTGGAAAGAATCAGCGGAAACATCAGTGATGATAAAAGCTTTACGGTACCATCGGGTAGTGAAGTGAAAGAGTTTGTTATCCATGTAAAAGTCAAGCAGGCATCCGCCAATAATACAACAGAAGGAGGACAGGGATGAAATTTGTATCTCCGGGCCAATTAGACACCGGCAATATGGGGACATGGCCGATTTATTATAAAGTCATCCTTTGGGTTGCTATCGTAGGTATTGGCGCATTTGTTTACAACAAATTTGCCAGAGAACCCCTGGTGGAACAACAAAGTGCCAATCAAACCGAAATTGAGGGGCTGGAAGCAAAGTATAAACAACTGTACCAATACACACAGGATTTGCCCAAATATCAGGAGCGTTCTGCCGAATTGGTCGAGATCTTGAAATCATTATTGGAGTTTTTGCCTTCAGAAGAGGAAATGCCCAACCTGATAGACAGTGTTTATGCGGCAGGTATCGACAACAATATTATTTTCAACCTGTTCCAGCCAAAACTTGACGTAAAACGGGGATTTTACGACGTCAAACCCATTGATTTGGATACAGATACCAAGTATGCAAATTACTCTCACTTTACCGGCCGGATATCAGCATTGCAACGTATCCTGAATGTTTCTGATATGTCGATTAAAATTGATGAGAAAGATCCGAGTAAACTGTCCATTAAAAGTCAGTTACAGACATACGTTTACAACCAGAACCTGGATGAATTTCTCAAGCAGGATGTAAATCAACTCAAGAATATTGGAGGGGAGAATGCAAATGGACAATAAGTCGGTATTGTGCAAGTTTGCGATATTACCACTCACAATAGCATTTGCCACGGGGTTTATTGGAGATAATCCCGAGTCAGAAGCAGCTCAGTTTGTGCAGAATACACAAAATACGGTCAAACCCAGTCCCAATCTGGATTTGGGAGCATTACCGGTCAATCAGGAATATCACCCCTATGTGTACACTGCGGCAGATGCGGATCCGTTTGCCTTAAAGTCCTTCGTTGTAGATGCGACTATACCGGCAGACAGTACCAAGGACACATGTGGTGATGATGATTGTGGTGATGGTGCCCCCGTACCGCATGAAAAGTATTTCCTCGAGAATTATGAGATGGATCAATTATGGATGGTGGGTACCGTAGTCAAGAAAAACCAGCGGCGGGCTGCTTTGATCCAAACGCCCGATGCTGGGGTCGTCAATGCAATGCAAGGCGAATATATGGGCAAGAATAACGGCCTGATTGTCTCCATCAAACCGGATCAGGTCGTAGTACGTGAGAAATATCGGGTACCACGTGGTTGGCAAAACCGTATTGCCATTTTAGAGCTGTTTACTTATTAATTTAGAGGTCATGGATATGAAACACATTTTTACCGGCAGCTTGCTGCTTCTCTCTTCCGGTCTGTATGCAGCCAGTATCACTGGTGTAGAACATGGCAGTGGTGCAGGCGGCTATCAGGTGGTATTCAAAAATGCCGGTGTCAAGCCGCAGGCTTTCAACTCGGATTCTTCCATCGTACTGGATTTTCCCAATACCTCTTCCGGCATGAAAACGCGCAGCGTGGATGTCGCCCAAAATGGCATTTATAACGTCGAGGTTATTCCGGGGCAGGGACGTACGCGCGCAGTCATCAATCTGTCAGCACCGACGACATATAACGTCAGTCTGCAAGGACAGGATGTTGTCGTCAGTGTGGCCGCCAATACCGGGCGGGTAGCAAGACCGGCAAATAATAATGCAGCCGGTGGATTCCGGGGCGCTGTTAACAGGCAGGTCGGTACCGGTACGGCAACGGTTGGCCGGGGAGTCAATACGGTTACTGCGCTTGCTCCCAAGTTCAACAAGTTGGGGAACGGCAACGGTGCCCAGTTTACTTTCAATCTTCCTTCACCTGATACAGTCGTGAATTTACGCAAAGACGGTAATCGTGTCGTGGCCGAAATTCCGGGTATCAGTATCGCCAACAACGAACAAAAGCAGCTGGATGTGCGCGATTACAGCACACCGGTCAATACGGCAACAATCCAAAGAGCAGGACGTGGTGCCAAGATTACCCTGGACATGGGCGGTAATGCTTATGAATTCGTCAATTACCAAAGTGGTACAGCTTATACGATAGAAATCAGAAAGCCGGCACAAAGCCTTCAAGACCGCAAAGTGCAGGAAATGCTGGGTTTTGGCAGTGGCAAACAATACAGAGGCGAGCCGTTATCTCTGAATTTCCAGGATATTGAAGTGCGTGCCGTCTTGCAGATTATCTCGGAATTTACCAAGAACAATATCGTGGTCAGTGATGGCGTAACCGGTAATATTACGCTACGTTTGGATAATGTGCCTTGGGATCAGGCGCTAGATATTATCCTGAAAACCAAAGGATTGGATAAACGGGAAAGTGGCGGTGTTATCTATGTTGCTACCTTGGATGAATTAAGAGACTCGGAACTGAAAGTTCTCACAACGCTTAAAGAGAAAAGAGATCTGACGCCTACGCGTATTGACCGCATTCAGGTGCAATTTGCGCGGGCAACGGATCTGAAGAAGCTCATAGAAGAAGCTAAGAAAAACTCGTCATCTTCATCTAACACTTCTTATAATAATACTGTAGATTCCATTCTTTCCGATCGTGGTTCGGTATCGGTTGATGAAAGGACCAATACCCTTATTGTCAATGATATCCCGGAGAAGATTCAAGCCGTTCGCGAACTGGTTGCCGAACTGGATAAACCGGTCAAACAAGTGTTGATTGATTCCCGTATTGTCCTCACGGAAGACAACTATGCCCGCGATTTGGGTGCCCGCTTCGGTGTATCTTTTGTTAATCCCAATTCAAACAGCCTTGTTGTTGGCAGTGGCAGAAATGAGGCAACAACGCAATTTGCCGTTGATACGCTGAATAGAACTACCCCGAGAACCATGCCCGATTTGTCCAACCGCTTGGGGGTCAATATGCCGGTTACCGGTGGTACGGCTGGGAACCCGGCCAGCTATGGTCTGTCCATCCTGAGTGGCGATTTCCTGGTAGATTTGGAACTTTCTGCCTTGCAAACTGAAGGACGCGTGGAAATCCTTTCCAGCCCGCGCGTTGTGACCCAAGATGGTGCGGTTGCCGAAGTGTGGTCCGGTACTGAAGTCCCGATTATCACCAAAGATGATGATGGCACGAATAACCTCGAAACCGTGACTGCTTCCCTGCGTCTCAATGTTACTCCGCGTATCGCGCCGAATAACATGGTCGATATGGAACTGAACATCAATAATGATGAACTGGGCAATAATGTCTCGGTAGCAGGCGAGACGCAATTCTCCAAGAATATCAGCGGTGTGAAAACCAATGTCCTGGTGGATAATGGTGAAACAATCGTCTTGGGTGGCGTGTATAAACAAACACAGCGTGCCTCCACAAACAAAGTACCGCTGTTGGGCGATATTCCGGTTATCGGCAATGCCTTCAAGAAAAATTCACGCACTTTTGACAAGAGCGAAATGCTGATCTTCGTCACCCCGCGTATTGTGGACAAGCGCTTGGTGGATAACGACAAGTTCTCCAACTTGCCAGGTCGTTAAACAGCAATTACACTTTCCATACCACTTCTGCCCCACCTTGGTGGGGCTTTCTTTTTGAGGATATCCCCATGCGCTATGAACCCGTGATTGGTCTGGAACTGCATATTCAACTGGCGACCGCCAGCAAGCTCTTTTCTCCCGCTTCTGCGGCATTCGGCGCGGAGCCGAATGCCCATGTCAATGAAATCGACCTGGGGTATCCGGGTGTACTGCCGGTGTTGAACGCGCAGGCGGTGCGGTTTGCGACGCTGTTCGGGCTGGCGATTGGCGCGGCAATCAATCCGCATGCCTTCTTCATGCGCAAGAATTATTTTTACCCCGACCTGCCGAAGGGTTATCAAATCAGCCAGTTGGACGACGCCATCATTCGCGGCGGCGTGGTGACGGTAGAAACGGCGGACGGCGTGCGCGAAGTGCGCATCAACCGTGGCCAGCTGGAAGAAGACGCGGGTAAGTCTGTACACGATGCCTTTTCCGACCGCACCGGCATTGACCTCAACCGCGCCGGTGTGCCGCTGATCGAGCTGGTTTCCGAACCGGACTTGCGTTCGGCGGCGGAAGCGGTGGCCTATATGCGCCAGTTGCACCACCTCGTGCGTTACCTCGGCATCAGCGACGGCAACATGCAGGAAGGCTCCTTCCGCTGCGATGCCAACGTCTCCATCCGGGTAGCGGGCAGTAACGAACTCAACCCGCGCGTCGAGCTGAAAAACATCAACTCCTTCCGCTTCGTCGAGCAGGCGATCAACCTGGAAATCGAGCGGCAGAGCGAGCTGATGGACAGCGGCAAAGCCGTCGAGCAGGAAACCCGCCTCTTCGACCCCGACCGCATGGAAACCCGCACCATGCGCAGCAAGGAAGAAGCCAACGATTACCGCTACTTCCCCGACCCCGACTTGCTGCCGCTTGACCTCGCGCCGGAATGGATTGCAGAAACGCGCGCCATGCTGCCGGAGCTGCCGCAGGCACGGGCGGCGCGCTACCGGCAGGCTTACGGCCTCGATGCCGACGCCATCCAGTTCATCCTGCAAACGCGCGACATGGCGGACTACTACGACACGCTGACCGCTGCCTGTGGTGACGGCAAACTGGCAGCCAACTGGATGCAGGGCGAATTTGCGCGGCTGTACAACGAACATGCGGGCAGCATCAAAGACATCCCGCTTACCGTTGAACGCTTCGCCGGCCTGCTGCAACGCGTACAGGACAACACCATCTCCGCCTCTGCCGCGAAAAAACTGCTGCCGCAACTGTGGGCGGGGGATGCCACGGCGGACGAACTGATTGACGCGCAAGGCCTGCGCCAAGTGAATGACGACGGACAAATCGCCGCCTGGGTGGACGAAGTCATCGCCGCACACCCCGAACAAGTCGCCGCCTACCGCGCCGGACAGGGCAAAATGCTCGGCTTCCTCACCGGACAAGTGCTGAAACGCTCGCAGGGACAGGCGAATCCGAAAACCGTCAACGCCCTGCTGCAAGAAAAACTCAAAGCCTGACGGCAAGCGGGACAGCCCATGCCTACCATGAAGCGCTATAATTGCCAACCTAAGAAGACGCCGCACCAGCGGCGTTCTTTATGCAACAAAAACACAAACCAACCGAGAACCCCGTGACTGATATCCAAGACGTAAACAAAATCCGCAACATCGCCATCGTCGCCCACGTTGACCACGGCAAAACCACCCTCGTTGACCAACTCTTCCGCCAATCCGACACCCTTGCCGAGCGCGCCGAAGTCTACGAACGCATGATGGACTCCATGGACCTCGAACGCGAACGCGGCATCACCATCATGGCGAAAAACACCGCCATCCGCTGGAAAGACTACCAAATCAACATCGTGGACACCCCCGGACACGCCGACTTCGGGGGCGAAGTCGAGCGCGTCCTCTCCATGGTGGACAGCGTCCTCCTCCTGGTGGACGCCATGGACGGCCCCATGCCGCAAACCCGCTTCGTCACCCAAAAAGCCTTCGACATGGGGCTGAACCCCATCGTCGTCATCAACAAAATCGACCGCCCCGGCGCACGGGCCGACTGGGTGCTGAACGAAACCTTCGACCTCTTCGATCGCCTCGGTGCCACCGACGAACAACTCGACTTCCCCATCATCTACGCCTCCGGCCTGAACGGCTACGCCGGCGACAACCCCGACATCCGCAGCGGCGACATGACCCCGCTCTTCGAAGCCATCGTCAACCACGTCAAACCGCCGCAAGTCGAACGCGACAAACCCTTCCGCATGCAAGTCTCCTCGCTCGACTACTCCAGCTACACCGGCGTCATCGGCATCGGCCGCATCGAGCGCGGCAGCATCAGCGGCAACACCCAAGTCAAAATCATTGGCCGCGACGGCGACGTGCGTAACGGCCGCGTCCTGCAAATCTACAAATTCCTCGGCCTGGAAAAAGTCGAAGTTGACAGCGCCGCCGCCGGCGACATCATCTCTTTTACCGGCATCGACCCGCTCTACATCTCCGACACCCTCTGCGACCCGAACCACATCGAAGCCCTGCCGCACCTCTCCGTGGACGAGCCGACCATGAGCATGACCTTCCAGGTCAACAACTCCCCCTTCGCCGGGCGCGAAGGCAAATTCGTCACCAGTCGGCAAATCAAAGAACGCCTGGAGCGCGAACTCATCCACAACGTCGCCTTGCGTGTTGAAGAAATGGACGACCCTGACAAATTCAAAGTCAGCGGCCGGGGCGAACTGCACCTCTCCGTGCTCATCGAAACCATGCGCCGCGAAGGCTACGAACTCGGCGTCTCGCGTCCCGAAGTCATCTACAAAGAGATCGACGGCGAAATCCACGAACCCTACGAATTCGTCGTCCTTGACCTTGACGAACAACACCAGGGCGCGGTGATGGAGCGCATGGGCGAGCGCAAAGGTGAACTGCGCAACATGGTGCCGGACGGCAAAGGTCGCATCCGCCTCGAATACCTCATCCCGACGCGCGGCCTCATCGGCTTTCAGACCGAATTCATGACCCTCACCTCCGGCAGCGGCCTCAAATTCCAGACCTTCGACCACTACGCGCCGAAAAAAGAAGGCTTGGGCAAAACGCGGCATAACGGCGTACTCATCTCGATGGCGACTGGCAAAGCGCTGGCCTACGCCCTCTTCAACCTGCAAGATCGCGGTCGCCTCTTCATCGGCCACGGCGACGAAGTGTACGAAGGCATGGTCATCGGCATCCACAGCCGCGACAACGACCTCACCGTCAACCCGCTCAAAGCCAAACAACTGACCAACATCCGCGCGGCGGGCTCGGACGAAAACCTCATCCTCACCCCGCCGATCCGCAACACCCTCGAACAGGCGCTGGAATTTATCGACGACGACGAACTTGTCGAAGTCACGCCCAAATCCGTGCGCATCCGCAAAAAACTGCTCACCGAAAACGATCGGAAAAAAGCGAAGCGGTAACACCACAGACGAGGGCAGGGCGGGGCAACACCCCGCCCTGAACACAAATGCAACTTCCCATCTTCAACCGCCTTGCCCACAGCCACCGCGTCCTGCTTGCCGGCTGTGGCGGCGGATACGACGTCGCCAGTGCCATCCCGCTCTGGCACTACCTGCGCGCGCAAGGAAAGACCGTCGTCTTTGCCAACCTGTCTTTCACCCAACTCGACTTCACCGACTGCGCCCAACCCAGCCCGGGCTGCTACCGCATCGACGACACCCCCGCGCCGATGCCGTACTTTCCCGAAAAACACCTCTACGACTGGCTTAAACAACAAGGCGAAACCGCACCGCAAATATACGCCTACAGCAACCGCCTCGGCGTACAGCCGCTGCGTGCCGCCTACCGCTACCTGCGCGAAGAACACCGGCTGGATACCCTCCTCCTCGTGGACGGCGGCACGGACTGCCTCATGCGCGGCGACGAAACCGGCGTCGGCACCCTTGTCGAAGACTCCCTGTCCGTCATTGCCGCCGCAGGCGCGGACTACCCGGCTGCTTACCTCAGCGTCAACGCCTTCGGCATCGAACAAGGCCTGGATCACTACCCACTGCTGCACAACATCGCTGACCTCACCGCCCTTGGCGCTTACCTCGGCAGCCACAGCCTGAGCGCAGAAATGCCTGAAGGCGCCGCCTACCTTGACCTCATCCACACACTCAACGAACGCCTGCCGAGCCACAAAAGCATCATCAACAACGCCATCGCCAGTGCCATGCGCGGCGCCTTCGGCGACCACCACAGCAGCGCGCGCACCCGTGGCAGCGAACAATTCATCAACCCGCTGATGCCACTGTACTGGTACTTCGACCTGAACGCCGTTGCCGCCCGCCTGACCTTCCGCGCCGCCGTAGAAACCAGTCAGAACATGGACGAATACCTTGCCGCCTACCTCGCCGCGCGCGCAGCACAACCGCGCCGCGCAGAACGCCGCGACTTACCCATCTGACACCGAACCCCCGAAAAAAGAACCCCCATTGCAAGGAGGCATCTGCCGCCTGACGGCAGATACAAAAAAATCCGGCGCGCCAGCGTCGGATTTTTTTGTGTGAAACCACAGGACACGTCGCCAAGCGGCGAAACCACAGGACACGTCGCCAAGCGG
>NZ_CALIZP010000027.1 GCF_938028825.1 uncultured Cardiobacterium sp.
AAGAAAAAGCCGCCGCCGACAAAGCAGCGGCAGCCCAAGCGGCGAAAGAAAAAGCGGCTGCTGATAAAGCCGCAAAGGCCAAAGCCGAAAAAGAAGCGGCCGCTAAAGAAGCGAAAGAAAAAGCCGCCGCCGACAAAGCAGCGGCAGCCCAAGCGGCGAAAGAAAAAGCGGCTGCTGATAAAGCCGCAAAGGCCAAAGCCGAAAAAGAAGCGGCCGCTAAAGAAGCGAAAGAAAAAGCCGCCGCCGAAAAAGCTGCTAAAGCCAGGGAAGCCGCTGCTGCTGAAAAAGCGGCAAAGGCTAAGGCCGAAAAAGAAGCCGCTGCTAAAGCTGCGAAAGAAAAAGCCGCCAAAGAAGCGGCAGCGGCGAAAGCCAAAGCCGAAAAAGAAGCTGCCGCTAAAGCCGCAAAAGAAAAAGCGGCGGCTGAAAAAGCAGCAGCCGAGAAAGCCGCCAAAGAAGCGGCGGCAGCGAAAGCCAAAGCGGAAAAAGAAGCAGCCGCCAAAGCTGCTGCCGAAAAAGCAGCAGCAGAAAAAGCCGCCAAAGAAGCCGCTGCGAAAAAAGCCAAAGAAGAAGCCGCCGCCAAAGCCAAAGCAGAAGCGGATAAAAAAAGAGCCGACGCTGATAGAAAAGCTTTTGCAGCACAGATGGCCGCAGAACTCGCCGGTGACGCCGAAAAAGCCGCTGGCAAAGAAAGTGCCGAAGCCAAAGCTGCCCTACAAGATTTTGGCAAAAATATTCTTGAAGCGAGGATGAAACGATTCTGGCGTCTGCCGCCAAACATACCGGGCAACCTCAAAGTCAAACTCTTCGTGAAGCTCGATAAAAAAGGCAACGTCACCAAAGCCGCCATCAAACAAAGCAGCGGCAACAAACTCTTCGACGACGCCGCCTTGCGCGCCGTACACGACGCCTCACCGCTGCCACTGCCGAAACATCCCGGCGCCGTTGAAGCCCTCGTGACCGACGGCATCATCGCCAACTTTGACCCATGATTCAGGGAAATACCATGCACAGCATCCGCACCGTTATGACTATTCTGGCACTTGGCGGAATAACGATTACGCGTGCCGAAGAACCGACCCTGGATGACCGGATTACCCTGCAACAGGCAAAAATCGCCCACTTGGAAAAAAAACTGGCGACCGCACAACAACAACTTGCCGAACAAAAAAAAGAGCTGACGGAAATTGCACGTCTTGCCGTGCAAGATAAAAACGCAGAGGCTACCGCGAAGAGCCAAGCCGAAAGTGAAAAAAAAGCTGTAGTGGCGGCCTTGGCTGCTGAACTTGGTCAAGATGCTGAAAAGGCCTCTGGCAAAAATAGCATCGAAGCCAAAGCTGCCCTCGCCGATTTCGGCACCAATATCCTTGGTGCCAGAATGAAAAAATTCTGGCGTCTGCCGTCCAACATTCCCAGCAATCTCAAAGTCAAACTTCACATTAAATTTGACCCAAAAGGTGATGTCACCCAAATCGCTATCAAACAAAGCAGCGGCAACAAACGCTTTGATGATTCGGCAATTAAAGCGGTACACGATGCCTCACCGCTGCCACTGCCGAAACATCCCGGCGCCGTTGAAGCCCTCGTGACCGACGGCATCATCGCCACCTTCGACCCCTGAGCGCGCCCAAACCGCGCAAAAACGGAAACTGCTACAATGCGCGCCCCTCGCAACCATAACCCCAAAAACAAGGTGAACCCCATGAAACACAACAACAAATGGAAACTGCTCGGCCTCAGCCTGCTCCTGCCGTGGTTCGGCGCGCAGGCCCAAGTCGAAGTCAACGTCTCCGGTGCCCAAGTCGCCGCCCGCCCCATCGCCGTCCTGCCCATCCAGGGCGACCCCGGCGTGAAAATGGACTACCTCATCGCTTCCGACCTGCACAAAACCGGCCTCTTCCAGCCGCTTAACCCCAACAGTTTCCCCGCCGCCGATGCCGGCAACTATCCCGCCTGGAAACAGGCCGGTGCCGATTACGTCGTCTCCGGCGTCATGCAGGGCAGCGGCAGCGGCCAGTTCAGCCTCGGCGACATCAATGCCGGCAGCGTGCTTGCCAGCGACAACCTCAGCGATGCCGACGCCCGCCAACTCGCGCACCAGGTCTCCGACTGGATACTCTACCGTCTGACCGGCAAACGCGGCGTCTTCGGTACCCAGCTCGCCTACATCCTCGAACAGGGCGGTAAAAACGGCCGCAAATACAGCCTCGTCGTCTCCGATGTGGACGGCGCCAACCGCCGCGAACTCTACACCTCCTCCGAACCCATCCTTTCTCCCGCCTGGGCGCCGAACGGCCGCGCCATCGCCTTCGTCACCTACGCCAACCACTACGCGCAAGTCGTCATCCAGGATCTCGGCGGCGGCCGCCGCATCGTCGCCCAGGGCAACGGCATCAGCAGCGCCCCCGCCTTCTCGCCGGACGGCAACTACCTTGCCATCGTCCAGTCCGAAAACAACAACCCCGACATCTACCTGCTCAACCTCGCCAGCGGTAGCAAAACCCGCCTGACCGACCACAGCTCGATTGACACCGAGCCTGCCTTCTCGCCGGACGGCAACTACATCTACTTTACCTCCGACCGCTCCGGTAGCCCGCAAATCTACCGCATGAGCAGAAATGGCGGCGCGGCAGAACGCGTCGTCTCCGGCAACGGTTACAGCGCCAACAGCGACCTCTCGCCGGACGGCAGCTCGCTGGTTCTCACCCGCCAGAGTGGCGGCGGTTACCAAATCGGCACCTACAACCTCGCCAGCCAGCGCTTCGAGGCCCTCACCAATGGCCGCCTCGACGAAGGCGCGAGCTTCGCCCCGGACGGCCAGCTCATCATCTACGCCACCAAAGAAGGCGGCAGATCCGTCCTCAAAATCATCAACAGCAAGGGCGGCGTGGCACAAACCCTGTCCGACCCGAACGGCCGTCTGCGCGACCCGGCCTGGAGCCCCGATACCCGTCCCTGATGCCCCATTGCCAAAAACAACAAACAGGAATCCCGACATGAAACGCAAACACTACCTCGGTACCCTCCTCTTCACCCTGCTCGCCGCCGCCTGTTCCAGCCCCTACGGCCTCGAAGGCGAAGAAGGCGCAGGCGCAGGTGCGGGCGCAGACGGCATGGGCGGCTACGGCGACGGTGCCACCTACGGCAGCAATACCAGCTACGGGCGCGGCAACGCCGGCACCGCCGACTACTACAACGACCCGCAATACGGGCGCAACGTGACCGGCGGCCCGCAATCCGCCGACAAAGATCGCATCATCTACTTCGCCTACGACAGCAGCGCCATCGACAGCCGCTCCGAGGCCGTCATCCGCGAGCACGCCGCCTATCTGCGCGCCAACCCGCAGACCAACGTCGTCCTCGAAGGCCACACCGACGAACGCGGCACCCGTGAATACAACATCGCCCTCGGCGAACGGCGCGGCTACTCCGTGCAAGAACACTTCGCCGCCCAGGGCGTCGCCCCGCAACAAATGCGCGTCCTCAGCTACGGCGAAGAACGCCCCGCCGCCTACGGCTCAAGCGAAGAAGACTACGCGAAGAACCGCCGCGTCGTCATCATGTACTGACAACCCACAGGAGAGCACCCATGCAAAAACACACCGCCACCGCCCTCATCCTGGCTCTCACCCTCGGCGGCTGCGCCACCGTTGACCCGGCGGAACTTGCCGCTACCCGCCGCCAGGTGGACGAACTCAACAACCGCATCAAGCAAATGGAAAGCGAACAGGCCGGCATGAAAGTGCGTATCGACGAAGTCGGCAAAAGCGCCCGTCTGCCGAGCGGCGTCTCCGCCGTGCCGACCGCGCGCAAAGGCGAAGCCGCCCCGCAAGGCGGCCAGCAAACGGGCGGCGGCTACGAAACCGGCCTTGCCCAATACCGCGCCGGCGACCTGAACGGTGCCATCGGCACCCTCGAACAATATCTGAACAGCGGCAACGCCGGCGGCAACGAAGCCACCCTCGCCCAATACTGGCTGGGCGATGCCTACTACATGCAGCGCAACTTCGACATGGCCAGCCGCTACCTTGGTGCCTACCTCAAAGCCCAACCGAACGGCGAACGCTCACAGGCGGCGCTGAACAAGCTGGTGGAAAGCCTGCGCGCCCTCGGCCGCACCGCCGACGCCGACACCCTTGCCAGCCAGGGCGCCAGCGCCTTGCAATAATCGGCCGGATACAGCGCGACAAGCCGAAGCCCCGCTTCGGCTAACATTTCATACATCTAAGCAAATAAAGTAGCGTGAAGATGCAATGAGATTTA
>NZ_CALIZP010000028.1 GCF_938028825.1 uncultured Cardiobacterium sp.
GGTAGTCGGCGCTGATGGTGGCGGCGAGGTATTCGCCGGTGCAGCCGGAGCCGTAGCTGAAGAGGCCGACGGTTTTGCCGGCGAGGTCGTCGCGGTTGTCGAGCAGGGCGGCGAGGCTGGTGTAGAGCGAAGCGGTGTAGCTGTTGCCGGTGTCGCGGCTGTAAGTCAGGCCGGGGGCGAGGGTGGCGTCTTCGGCGCGGGTGTTGTTGATGCGGGCGAGGTGGGCGTGCGCCTTGATGCCCATTTTGTTGAAGGGCAGGTGGTAGCAATAGGCGGCGTGGGCGTCGTAGGGCAGGCCGCCGTTCGTGCGGTAGTCCTGCCAGGCGTGTTCGAGGGCTTTCAGGTAGGCGAGCGTCGAATATTTGCCGTCCACCAGCGGGGTTTTGCGGTAGTTCGGCCGCCAGAAGTCCATGATGTCTTCGCTGTACAGGCCGCTTTCCGGGGCGATGGCGGCGAGGCGCGGCTCGGCGCTGATGAGCATGGCGACCGCTGCCGCGCCCTGGGTCGGCTCGGCGGGGCCGTTCAGATCGTATCGGGCGATGTCGGAGGCAAGGATGAGGACTTTGCGCGCGGGGCGGCGGGCAACGAGGGCGCAGGCGAATTGCAGGGCGGCGGTGGCGCTGTAGCAGGCCTGTTTGAGTTCGACGGTGCGGCTGTTGGCGGGGAGGTTGAGCAGGCGGTGCACGCTGACGGCGGCAGATTTGGCCTGATCCACGCTGCTTTCGGTGGCGAAGAGGACGGTGTCAATGCCGTCCGTGCCGCAGTCACGCAGGAGAGGGGCGGCGGCGTTGGCGGCCATGCTGATGATGTCTTCGTCGTGCGGCGGGATGCTCATCCGTGCCTGACCGATACCGAGGCGGTATTTGGCGGGGTCGATGTGGTGTTGCGCGGCGAGGGTGGCGAGCTCAAGGTAGTAGTGCGGGGTGTAGAAGCTGAGTTGGTCGATGCCGATGTTCATGATGGGGTGGCTCGCGTGATGTTTTTTGAGGTTTTGGTGGGGAAGCCCGCCGGGGCGCGGCAGCGCGCGGATTATAGCATGGGGGTTTTCTTCACTTTGTGAAGCCACCGGGCGGTCAAAGTCTATTTTATCGGGAGAGATAACGGGAAATGCACGGTATATCGCGGGCAGTGTGACAGGTATAGGGCTCTTTAGCCCTTTATGTTTTCGCCATCCATTTTTTGGGCGGGTTTTTCAGGTTGTAAAGGGTTTCCATGTCGTCTATTTCTTCATCGCGGCGTTCATGATTCAGATAGAAAACATTGCAAAACAGTCCATACAGCATGAGTTGCACCAGCATGATGGTGCTATAGCACAATATGGTCGCCGCAAAAAACATATCTTCTGTTTCCAGCAGACATAATATTTCCGCGCACTTCGCGGAAGGATGCTGCATATCTGCAAATAAATAAAAGAGAAACAGGAAAAACACCATGATGGGAAAACCGAGCAGGATAAGAAAGTATATCCGCAAAGGGTATTGATAATAGATATATCGCCGCAGCCAGTATAAATGGCGGCGGTATTTTGTCATTATCCCTGTTTGCAGCAGGGCAATCATCAGGGCAAGGAAGGCGCTGTAATTCCAGCCATGCGGTGAGCGGACGGGAATGTGCAGCCATACAAAAAGGCGGTAAAAGAAGGCGTTGATGGCGTCTTTGTCCCCCAAATAAATCAGCACAGCCAGGGCAAGATAGGCGGGAAACAGCAGCACTACCCATTTCAGCCATTGCCACGAGATATGGTTTTGTATTTTCCCGGCAGCATGCAGGAATCCCGATATGGCATAGTTGTCGATAAATGCCAGCGTTTTTTCCGGTTATCCAGGGCCTTGATGGGCAGAGTGATTTTTTCGCGAATGCTGCTATGGGTATCCGTCAGGAAACAGGTAATGGTTTCGTGAGTGGACATGGGATTTTCAAGGTCATAGAAATCCCCCGCATGGGCGGGGGACACGGATCGGTGCGGGCTTATTTTTTGTAGTCCTTGCGCACAAAGGGCATGGCGACAATTTCGATCGGCACGTCTTTGTCGCGCACTTTGGCGGTGAGCCTGGTGCCGACGGCGGCGAGGTCGGTGCGGACGTAGCCCATCGCGACCGGCGCGTTCACGGTAGCCCCGAAGCCGCCGCTGGTGATGTCGCCGACTTTTTCGCCGTTCAGGAAGATTTCGGTATGGGCGCGCACCGGGGCGCGGCCCTCGATGGTGAAGCCGACGCGTTTGCGCGGCGCGCCTGCTTCGATGTGGCGGGCGACGATGTCGGCCCCCGGATAGCCGCCGGCGCGGTCGCCGCCGGGACGGCGCACTTTCTGGATGGCCCAGATGAGCGAGGCTTCGATGGGGCTGGTGGTGGTGTCGATGTCGTTGCCGTAGAGGCAGAGTCCCGCTTCGAGGCGCAGGCTGTCGCGCGCGCCGAGGCCGATGGGTTTGACGCGCGGGTCGCTGCACAGCGCATCGGCGAAGGCGACGACTTTGTCGTTCGGCACGGAGATTTCATAGCCGTCTTCCCCGGTGTAGCCGGAACGGCTGACCCAGCAGTCCGCGCCGAGGATGGTGAAGGCACCGCCGTGCATGAAGGTGAGGTCGCGCACTTTCGGCTCGATGGCGGCGAGCACGTCCACCGCTTCCGGCCCTTGCAGGGCAAGCAGGGCGCGGTCCGCCCACCATTCGACCTTGCAATCCGGCAGGCCGGCTCGCAGCTTGGCGAAGTCGGCGTCTTTGCAGGCGGCGTTGACGACGACGTAGAAATCGTTGGCGCGGCGGGTCAGCATCAGGTCGTCATCAATACCGCCCTGGGCGTTCATCAACAGCGCATAGCGTTGCTGGTTGACTTCAAGCCCTTGCAGGTCCACGGGCAGCAGGCGTTCCAGGCTGGTGGCGACATCGGCGCCGCTGACGATGACCTGTCCCATGTGCGAAACATCGAAGAGGCCGGCGTGTTTGCGTGTCCACTGGTGCTCTTTGACGATGCCTTCCGCGTATTGCACCGGCATGGCGTAGCCGGCGAAGGGGACGATTTTGGCGCCGTGGGCGACGTGCCAATCGTAGAGGGCGGTGCGTTTTTCTGTGCTCATGCGAGTCTCCTTATGTTGGGGGGATGTTGAAGTTTGAGGCTTCTTGTGAAGTATTATACGGCTTTTCCGCCCGTCCTGCGGATAATTGTATTTATAACGGTAGCTTGCTAGAATCCGCGCGTTTTTTCATCCTCACAGGTAACCATGTCCAAAGAAGAAAATATCGAAATGATCGGCACCGTGGTAGAAAGTCTGCCCAACACCACCTTCCGCGTCGAACTGGAAAACGGCCACATGATCAACGCCCACATTTCCGGCCGCATGCGCAAACACTACATCCGCATCCTCACCGGCGACAAAGTCAAAGTAGAAATGACGCCGTACGACCTCAGCAAAGGCCGCATCATCTTCCGCGAAAAATAACCACCACCGTACAGAAGCCCGCAGCAAGCGGGCTTTTTTCATCAGGAACACAACACCATGCACAGCATCATCAGCGACGCCGCCGCCATCGGCACCGCCGCGCAACAACTCGACGCCGGCCTGCGCGCCGCCCTACCCGCGCGTATCGACTGCACCGTGGGCGGTGCCGGCGGCAGTTTTGCCGCGACCGTCGCCTATTCGCCCGACCTCAATCTCTGGTACGCCGCGCAGCACAACGGTAAGACCTATTGGCACGGCTTCGGCAACGGCGCGCCGCAAGCGGGAAAAAAAGTGGCGCTTGCGAGCGAAATCAACATCCCGGCGGCGGGGGTGAACCGTGCGCTTTCCGGCGCATTGGCAACAGACGGTGCCGGACGGGTGTGGCTGCTGCACCGGGGCAAAATCCGGGGCGGCAAGGCGCTGTTCTTCGCCCATTACAGCGGCGCGACCGTGACCGTCGCGGATGGCGGCAAGGAAGACACCTGCGCCCTCATCGGCGCGGTGGACGATCCGGCCATCGCCGCCCACATCGCCCGCTTCGTCGCAGAAGTGGCGCGTATCAAGGCAGCGGCGAAACCATGAAGCGGTGAAGCACCGGGCGCATACGGGCGCCGTGTTATCATTGCGCCGCCTTCGGGCATCCCTCTAACCCTTAACCATAAGGAAACTGTATGAAAAAATTCGTTCTTGCTTCCCTGATTGCCGCCGCATTCCCGACCGCCGCCCTCGCCGGTTCCTGCGACGACTATTACAAAAAATCGGAAGAAGACCTGAAAAAAGACGGCAATTACAGCGAACAGGCGATGAAAATCATCAAAGACCAGGTCGCCGCCGTCTCCGCCGACCAGCAGGAAGCCTTCTGCAAGGCAGCGCTGGAAAGCTTCAATGCCGCCGATAAAGACGCCGGCAGCGACAAGGATGATGCCGAAGACAAAGAAGACGAAGCCAAAGGCTGAGTTGAGCATTTTCGCCGGGCCGAACCTGCGGGTTCGGCTTTTTTATGCGCGGCGGGGCGGCGGTCGGCAGCGCGCCGCAGACAGTACAACCAACCATATCAGCCCTATTTGAAGCGACTATAATCCGCGCCTTTGCGGAGATTCCCCATGCCTTCCTTCGGTAACGACTACCTCGCCGGTTGTCATCCGGCCATCCTCGAACGCCTCATCGCCAGCAACCTCGACCAAACCCCCGGCTACGGTCTCGACCCCTACTGCGACGCCGCCCGTGCGAAAATCCGCGCCGCCATCGGCGATGAAACCGCCGACGTGCATTTCCTTGTCGGCGGCACGCAGACCAATGCCACCGTCATCGCCCACATCCTGCGTCCGCATCAGGGGGTAATTGCCGCCGAAGAAGCGCATATTGCGACACACGAAACCGGTGCCATCGAAGCTGCGGGGCACAAAGTGCTGACCCTGCCCGCCGCCGACGGCAAACTGACGGCGGCGCAAGTGCAGGACTTCTTCATGCGGTACTACGCGGCCAGCGGCATCAAGGAGCACATCGTGCAGCCCGGCATGGTGTACATCTCGCAGCCAACCGAACTCGGCACCGTGTACAGCCGCGCGGAACTCGCCGCGCTGGCGCAAGTCTGCCGCCACCACAATCTGCCGCTCTTCGTCGATGGCGCGCGCCTCGGCTACGCCCTGCATCCCGAAGTCAGCGATGTGACGCTTGCCGACCTCGCCGCGCTGGCGGACGTGTTCTATATCGGCGGCACCAAATGCGGCGCGCTCTTCGGTGAAGCGGTCGTTATCACGAACGACGCCTGCAAACCGCATTTCCGCGCGACGATGAAGCAACGTGGCGGCCTGCTCGCCAAAGGCCGCCTGCTCGGTATCCAGTTCGACACCCTTTTCAGCGACGGCCTCTATCAGCGCATCTGCCACGACGCCATCGCCCACGCGCGCCGCATCCGCAGCGCCTTCGAGGCACGCGGCATCGCCTTTTACGGCGCCTCCACCACCAACCAGCAATTCCCCATCCTGCCCGAAGCCGAAGCGGCGCGCTTCATCCGCGACTACGGCTTTGCCGCCTACTGGCCGGCGGAAAACGGGCAGCAAATCGTGCGCTACTGCACCAGCTGGGCGACCACGGCGGCGGAGGTGGAAACGCTGATGGCGGCGATAACGCGGCTGTAAGCGCAATGCCGGAAACAAAGGGGGGGCGGTGCCTGAAAAGTATGCCGGGCCGGACAAAACCATAGTTGATGTAGTGAAAAGCCAGGTCAAAAGCTTTGAAGTGGTAGAGTAATTTCTTTGAAAAACAATAAGTCTCCTCACAATCCGCCTGATCCTGTGCCTCATACCAAAATCAAAAAATAACTTGCCGTAGGGCGGGATTTAGCCCGCCGAAACCATGCGGATGGTGGGCTAAAGCCCACTCTACGAACTACCGATCACGATTTCCCCGCTCACCCAGACAGACATCACGCCCATGCTCCGCCGCCTGACCAGAACCCTCGCCGCCCTCCTCGCCCTGCCGCTTGCCTACCTGCTCGCAGCGTGGCTGCTCGGCAGCATCGTCTTCAGCCCGGAAGACGCCACGGAGGGCGACATCACCGTGTACCTCATCACGAACGGCGTCCACACCGACCTCGCCCTGCCGCTCAAGAACGACGCCTTCGACTGGACGGGCGTCATCAACCCCGGTGATACCCGCGCCGCCGGCAGCGAGTGGCGCTACGCCGCCTTCGGCTGGGGCGATCGCGGTTTTTACGTGGAGACCCCGCACTGGCGCGACCTGAAAATCCGCACCGCCCTCGCCGCCGTGAGCGGCCTCGGCGACAGCATCATCCACGTTACCTATTACCCGGCGCTGTGGGAAAGCACACACAGCATCGCCATCCCCATGTCGCGCGAGCACTACCGCCGCCTCGCCGCCGACATCCGTGACCAGTTCGCCCTGCACGAAGGCCGCGCCGTCATTGCCGCGCCCGCCTATGGCGACAACGACACCTTCTACGCCGCACGCGGTCATTACAGCCTTTTTCACACCTGCAACGGCTGGACCAACCACCGCCTCAAAGAGGCCGGGCTGAAACACGTCCTCTGGACACCGTTTGCACACAGCCTGATGCGCGCCTACCGCCCGCCTGCGGACACGGCAGAAAAGCCCGCCATCCCGAATTGACGCCGCCTGCTCTTCGAACTCCGGGCAGGCGTTTATCCTCTTCGACGCAATGTGAGGCGACGTCGGCAATCAAATAATAAAAGGAATAAAGCGATATTTGACGCGCTTTTTATATTCACGGTACTGCTCATTCTTGCTGAGGGTACGTTCTTCGTAGTACATGCGTATAAATTGGAGTATGTACAGCGTGACGAACACTTCCACATTCCATGCAGAGAAGTTATTGAGCAGGAAAGCCATGTGTCCGATAAAGTAACCAAAATACAGGGGGTGACGAACCAGACGATAAGGGCCGGTATCTACTACCGTGCGGCAGGCAGGCAGTAACCCGAAGCTGCGTCCCAAATAGATTTTGGCATAGATCTGCCAGCAGATACCGGCTATCAGGATAGTTGCCGATAGCTTTTCCGGAATTAATGACACACCGCCGGTCAGGGCAATAGCAAAGAAGTAAAAGGTGCCCATAATAGTGGCAATAACGGGAATAGGCGAAAAATCCCGGGTATCAGTAAAGCGGGAAAAGATAACCAAGAATAAGGTAATGCTTTCTGAAACCAGCAGTAATAAGGGAACGACATTCTTTGTCGCCATAAAATCATGGAATACCCTTATGGCGAAATATCCCAGCGCGATGGCGGCCATGGTCTTCATGGCTATTTCCATAGCCAGTTGTTTATAGTTGAATTTCATATTGCTTCCTTATTTTAAGGTAAAAATATATTATTTTCCATCATCAGATAGAGATAATATAAGCCAATGATATTGCCCAATCTTTATCTTTTACATGTTTTATGTTTTATCATCAAATCATGATCAGATTGCGCAATACACTTATTACAGCACCAGCAGTTAATTTATCCTTTGCTGCAAAAAGTACACAGGAAAAGTTCATACTGTGGCATCGCGTAAAATTATACAAATAATGCTGTATTTACCTGCATGTCAGGTGTATGTGATTTTAAGATTTTATTGAAAAAACTGTCAAGCAGGTACGCAATGTTTTTATCGGTATTTATTCCCTGGAATACAGGTTACCGTTCTTCCCGTTACACAAGTGGCAGGCAGTGCGGCAGCAATTTATCCGGAGTAACGAAGGTGAGTTGGTACATCGCGCTGAAGGCGTTCGCCTGGGCGTGGTCAAGGTCGGTGGCGAGGATGAGGTAGTGGCTCGGCGGCAGGTCGAGGCGCTGGCGCAGATTGAGGTGTTTGTCGAGGTCGTGCCGGTATTCGCCGCTTTTGCATTCGATGATGAGCGGGGGTTTCTCCGGCGGCAGATAGGCGACGTCGAGTTCGTGTTTGTCGCCGTTCGCAAATTCGATGTGGACGCCGCGCGCGCAGGAGAAACGGTAGTCCGCGCCGCGTTTAGCCGCCTCATTCAGCAGGCTGCCGAGGGCGTACCATTCAAGCCAGCCGCCGCCCAGGAATTGGCGCACGGGTTGGGCACCTTGCAGCTGGATGTGCAGGCTGTGTTTGGCTTTGTCGTGGTGGTAGCGGGCAATCATGGTCGCGTCGTAGAGTGCGCGCACGATGGCGAGCAGGCGCTTGCTGTCTGACGCAGTGTAGGGTTTGAGGTCGTGGCGCAAGCCGTCGCGGCGGTGGCGGTAGGCCCAGTTGATCTGGTTGAGCAGGGGGTTGAGCAGGACGTGGGCGGCGCCGAGGGTGGCAGCGGCTTCGTCGTAGTAGCCGCGCATGTCAACGGCGGCGTGGTTGAAGCGGGCGCGGATGTGTTTGCGCGCGAACCAGTCGGCGAGCGGCTGATGTTGCGCGGCGTTGGCGAGGCTGTTGTCTTCTTGCCAGGCGGCGTTGTGCAGCGGGTTGGCGGCGGGGGTTCCCGCCGTCGGGTCGTCGTCGGCGATCTCCACGCCGTAGTGTTCGGAGAGCGGTTTGAGGCCGCCGGTGAAGCCCTGGGCGATGAAGCGGAATTTCCACGCGCCGTTGCGGCGGTAGTATTCGCCGAGGATGAGCGCGGTTTCTTGCCGCTCGCCGAGGCAGGCGACCGGGCAGTGCAGGGTGTGCGTGCCGTTTTCGCGGATGTCGAGGTGGAGGTGGCGGAAGCGGGAGAGCGGCGCGGTGCCGCTGAAGGCGATGGCGATGCGTTCGATGTCGGCGGGCTGGCGGCTAAGGTCGAGGTGGTATTCGCTGTGGCAGTCGCCGGGGTGGCAGATGATGCTGCCGTCGTCGCTGCGCGGCTGGTTGTAGAAGATCATGTCGTGGTCGCCGCGCACGCGGCCGTCGGCGGCGAGGCGGTAGGCGGCGCAATCGATGGGTTCGCTGCTGTCGATGGTAAGGGTGAGGCGGGCGGGCTCGCAGATGGCGGCGTTGGCACCGGCGGTGAGGGTCTGGGCGGGCATGGGTTTCTCGTTTAGCGGGCGGGCGGGAAGGGCTGGATTTTCGGGCCGCCGCCGTCTTCGCTATGGCGGATGCGGCTTTCGCCGCTGCGCTCGACTTCGTCGATGCGGATGATTTGGTGGTAGGGGATGAAGGCGGTTTTGACGTTGCCGAATTCGGCGGCGAGTCTTTCGACGCGCGGGTCGATGAGGACGCCGCTTTCTTCGTGGTAGAGGAAGTTTTCCAGGCAGATGAAGCCCGCCATGTCCGCCGGATAGACGTTGCGGACGTAGAGGTCGTAGTAGTGCCGCTCGGTTTTGAATTGCACGCGGTAGATGCTGTTTTCCCGGGTCATGCGCCGCGTTCCGCCCAGGTTTGCAGGAAGGCTTGCCAGTGCGCGCCGTCTTGTTCTTCGAGGAAGGTTTCGGCTTCTTCGAGGTGCTGCTGGTAGCTTTCCGGCGTGAGGTTGCCCCGGATGAGCTCGAAGCGCAGGTAGACGAGGTAGGTGTTCAGTACGTCGGTTTCGCAGTAGTCGCGGATGCCCTTGATGTCGCCGCCCGCGTAGCGTTCTTGCACGGCGGCGCCATCCATGTCGAGTTTGCCGGGGAAGCCGCAGAGTCTGGCGACGTCGTTCAGGCTCGCGCTGCTGCGCGCCTGGTAGCCGGAGAGGATGTCCATGAGGTCGAGATGCCGCCACTGGTAGCGGTTCAGGTAGTTGTTGTATTTGTAGCTGTTGTCGTTGTCGCCGTTCTCGAAGTAGCGCGCGGCGGGGATGCCGTGGAAGAGGGCGCGGTAGTGCAGGACGGGCAGGTCGAAGCCGCTGCCGTTCCAACTCACGAGCGTTGGTGCGAATTTTTCGATGCCCTGGAAGAAGCGTTGCACGAGTTCGTATTCGCTGCTGGTTTCTTCGCCAAGCGACCACACTTTCAGGCCGCTCGTGTTTTTGAGGGCGACGGAGATGGCGACGATTTTGTGCAGGTGGTGGCGCATGAAGGTGCTGCCGCTCTCGGCCAGGCGTTCGCTGACCATGATGCGGTAGGTGTCGGCGTCGCCCTGGTCGGCGGGGAGGTTGTGCAGCAGGCGGTAGGCGGCGGTATCGGCGACGGTTTCGATGTCGAAGACGAGGGTGTTGTGGATGGGCATGGGGCGGTTCGCTCGGATGGGGGTTGGGCGGGATTATAGCAACGCCGCTTGGGCGGCGGCCGCGTGCGTGTGGCACATGAAACATGGAAAAGGCGGGAAGGTTCCCGCCTGCGGTTCATGGTTCGTACGGCGCCGCCGGGCTGCTCTGCGGCTTGCTTTCGTCTTTGAGGATGGCGGCGCTGGCGATGATCGGCGTGTCGCCGCCCGGGGCGGTGGTCAGGCTGATGAGCATTTTGCGCCCGGTGTCGGGCAGTTGCCATTGATAGGCGGTGGTGTGGCTGCGGCGGCCTGCCTGGTCGGCCGTATCGTCGTCGCGGATTTTTTCGACGCTCGCCCCTTCCGGGACGACGGCGGCGAGGGCGGCAAAGGCTGCTTCGACGCGGGCGATGTCCGCCTGCCGCGCGTAGAGAGTGCAGATGTTTTTCTCCGCCGGGATGGCGAGGATGAGGGTGTCGTTGTGCGGGGTCGGCACCGTCCAGGCGCTGCCGTCCCGCCCGCGCAGGAAGTATTCCGCCCGCCCGACCGGCAGTTGCGGCGCGTCTTCGAGTTTTTTGCGCAGGTCGTTGAGGTCCGGCAGGTGTTTGATGCAGAAGTTGACGTAGGCGGTGTTGAAGTCATCTGCCTGTATGGCCGCTTTGGCGGCAGGGTTGAGGATTTGCGCCGTCGCCGCCTGCATGAGGAGGGCGGTGGCGAGGAGGAGGGGGATTTTTTTCATGGATGTCCTTATGGTTGAAAACGGTTGTTCTGCCCGCGCTGGCGCAGGTAGTGGTCGGCGAGGGTGAGCGCCAGCATGGCTTCGACAATGGGGCAGGCGCGCAGGGCAACGCAGGGGTCGTGGCGCCCTTTGGTGATGATTTCCACGTCGTGCCCGTCGCGGTCGGTGCTGCGGCCGGGGACGAGGATGCTGCTGGTCGCCTTGAAGGCGGCGCGGGCGATGATCGGCTGCCCGCTCGAAATGCCGCCGAGGATGCCGCCCGCGTGGTTGGTCAGGAAGCCGTCGGCGGCGGTGCGTTCGTCGCGGTTTTCGCTGCCTCTGCGGGTGATGACGTCGAAGCCGTCACCAATCGCCACGCCTTTGACGGCGTTGATGCTCATCAGCGCTTTGGCGATGTCGGCGTCGAGACGGTCGAAGATGGGTTCGCCGAGGCCGGTCGGGACACCTTCGGCGACGACGGTGATTTCCGCGCCGATGGAATCACCCGCGCGGCGGATGTCGGCGAGGTAGCGGTCGAGCAGCGCAATCTGGTGGTCGTTCGGGCAGTTGAAGGGGTTTTCCCGAACGTGGTGCCAGGCGCGGAATTCGAGGCGGTGCTCGCCGATTTGCGAGAGGTAGCTGCGGATGGTGGTGCCGGCGAAGTGGGCGAGAATTTGTTTGGCAATCGCGCCGCCCGCGACGCGCACGGCGGTTTCCCGCGCCGAGGCCCGCCCGCCGCCGCGATAATCGCGGATGCCGTATTTGGCCTGATAGGTGTAGTCGGCGTGGCCGGGGCGGAATTGGTTCTTGATGGCGCCGTAGTCCTGGCTACGCTGGTTGGTGTTGGCGATGAGGATGCCGATGGGCGTGCCGGTGGTCTTGCCCTCGAAGAGCCCGGAGAGGAGCTCGGCGCGGTCGTCTTCCTGACGCGGGGTAACGTGGCGCGAGGTGCCGGGGCGGCGGCGGTCGAGTTCGTGCTGAATGGCGTCAAGATCCAGCGGGATGCCCGCCGGGACGCCGTCAAGGATGCCGCCGATGGCCGGGCCGTGGCTTTCGCCGTAGGTGGTGAGGGTGAGGTTTTGTCCGGTGCTGTTGCCGCTCATGGGGTCGGGATGGTGTGGGTGTGCCGGTATTTTATAGTGCTTTCCGGCGGAAATGATGCCGCGTTGCCGCGCCGGAAAAGACGCAGACCCTGCAACCCGTGACCGTCTATGCCGACAGCAAAACAGCGCCACCGTAATCGACCGCCGCACCCTGGAACGCCGCCCGAACGACGGCCTGCGCAGGCTATTCGACGACACCCCCGATGTAAACTTCGTCGGCGGCAACTATGACCCGCTGAGCGATGTGGAAATTCGCGGCATGGGCAGCCAGACACCGGACGTGATGGGCAACGGCGCGAACCGCATCGGCATGGAAATGGACGGCATGACGCTCACCCCCGGCCTCAATTACGGCTACTACACCCGCAGCGGCCGCCAGTACCTCGACCCCGCCGATCTGAAAGAAGTGGAAATCGACAAGGGGCCGGGCGCGGGCTGGCTGGCGGGCAGCATCCGCCTGCGCAGCAAGGATCCGGAGGACTACCTGCGCGAAAACGCCCGCACCGGCGGCGAAATACGCGGCGGCTACGACGGCGAGAACGACGACATCAGCACCGGCGCGAGCATTGCCGCCCGGCTTGATGACCGAAACAGCGCCTCGCTCAGCTACAACCGCCACTGGTTCGGCGAGCGCAAAAACCGCAGCGGTGCCGACATCGACGGCCCGAACCGCCACTACAACAACCCGCTGGACGGCCGCAGCAACTCGCCCAACGGCAAATGGCAGTACCGCCCCAACGACGCGCACCGCCTGAAACTCACCCTGCAACACTACGACGTGGACAACGACAGCCGCCAGCGGCAGCGCATCGGCACCGCCAGCCGGGGCGCGGGCAACATCCTCGACTCCCGCAACGACCGGCGCAACGTGCGCAACGCCGCCGCCCTGCGCCACGACATCGAACAGCCGACGGCACTGTTCGACCGCATGACCTGGCAAATCGACGCCCAGCGCAGCAGCAAAGGCCGCAACATCAACCTCATGCCCTCCGGCAACTTCTACGACCACGACGACTACCGCACCCGGCAGTACACCCTGAAAACCGGCTTCGAGAAAAGCCTCGGCGGGGCCGTGCGCCACGACCTCGATTACAGCCTGAAACTGCAATACGGCACCGCCGACTTCGGCTCCGAAACCATCACCCCGGTCAGCCGGCGGCGCGGCGACTACTTCACCGTCGCCAAAAGCAGACAATGGCAGGGCAGCGCGCAGATTGCCGACCGCATCAGCTTCGCCGACAACCGCTACGCCCTCCCCCCGCCCGCCGCAATACGCCCGGCACCGCGCCATCCAGCGCCAGCTCGGCCTCGGCTACCTCGACCCCGCCCTGCCCGGCGGCAACAGCGCCGCCCACGCTCACCTCACCGCCTGGCAACAACGCGGTCTGCTCACCCGGGAAAACGACGGCACCATCCGCCTCAACACCAGTGGCCGCTACTGGGCAAGCGCCATCGGGCGCGAGCTCATCCAGAGCCTCGCGCCGCCGCCACTCCCTTCCCCCCAACCCACAGGAAAACACCATGAAAAACCCCCTCAGCCCCGCACAACACACCGCCCTGCACGCCGACCTCGCCCGCCAGCCCGGACAAATCCTCGAAAACCTCGCCGCCGGGTACGGCGTCAGCCTCGAAGCCGTCCTCACCTGCCTGCCGGATGACATGCGCAGCAAAAACAACGACGACAGCCGCATCCTCGACATCCTTGCCGCCGTCGCCACCTGGGAACACCCGGTCACCTTCATCGTCCACATCACCGACCTCATCGCCGAAACAAGCGGCCGCCTGCCGCCGGGCCGCGTCGCGCGCGGCTACTACAACTTCGACAAACACGCGGCAGGCGGCATCGGCGGCCACCTCAAATACCAGAACTGCGCCGCCATCTACCGCGTCGAACGCCCCTTCATGGGCACCGCCACCGCCGCCCTCTACCTGATGAACCACGACGGCGGCAGCATCTGCAAAATCTTCGCCGGCCGCGACAGCGGCGGCAGCCTGCGCCCCGAACAGGTCAAAGCGATGCGCGCCCTCGTCCCCTGATGCAATCAAGCGTCTGGGAAATCGTAACCGCGCTGCGCCGCCTGCTCACGCCGGCGGCACCGGTATAAAAACCCGCATGCGGCAGACGGAGGTTGCCCGCCTGCTGCATGTGGATTTTTGTGGCCTCACGCATGAAGCGCCCACCATGAAGCCGGTCATATGACGCAAATCCTTCCACCGCCTGCGGCAAACCGGAACCCCACCGGGGAGTTTTTTTGCCGTGCGCGGCGCGTGGCGGGACAAAAGGGCAACGATAGCCATAAATCCCCGCTTTTCCACATTCAGCCACATAAACCTGCATGATGGTTGTGAATCATCGCCGCCGGTTGTATCTTTACGCCATCGGTGTCTGTCTGCCGACAGATGTTTTCCCTTTCATTCATTGAGGAACCCCGACCATGTCAGAAAAAATCCTGCCCGTCCAACCCGTGATGGACCCCCACAAAAACTACGTGGAAATCAACAGCTACGTCGTTTTCTGGGGGCTTTTTTATGCCGCCGTGTTTGCCCTCGCCGTCGGCTATCTCGGCCTGAAAATCGGCCAGACCATTGATGCTTTCGCCCCCGTTTCCATTCTGGCGATGGGTATGGCGATCGTCTTCCGCCGCCAGAATGCCTTTGCCGAAACCGTGCATATCCAGGCAATCGCCAGTGCCGGCACGAACGGCCTTGCCGGGGCGCTCTTTTTCCTGCCCGCCTTCTATATCCTGAATATCGAAGGTATCAGCTTCTTCCAGATGGCAACGCCGATCGTACTCGGCAGCGTCCTCGGCGTTTTCCTCTGCGTCATGTTCCGCCGCTATTTCTGCGAGGACATGCACTTCGTCTATCCCTTCCCAGCCGGACGCGCGGCGACGGAGGTGCTGACCAGTAACGGCGGCAGCAAGGCGAAGCTGATGATGGTGAGCGGCGCCATCGGCATGTTTTACGATTTTGTGCTGAACACGCTTGGCTGGTGGCAGGAAGTCATCCGCACCAACACCTTCAAATGGGGCATCCTCCTGCAAGAGAAGACCAAACTCACCGCTTCGCTCGATACCGACGCCGCCCTGCTCGGCCTCGGCTATTTCACCGGCCTCAGATACGCCGCCATCATCGCTGCCGGTTCCTTCTTCTCCTGGTTCGTCTGTATGCCGATCGTGTATTACCTCGCGCCGGAACACGTCATGCAGGTGGACGGGCAGAACGTACTGCTCGCCGATGTCCCGGTGGATGTCGTCTTCCGCCACTACATCCGCCACATTGGTATCGGCATGCTGGCGATGGCGGGCATCATCGGCCTGATCAGCATGTCGAAAGTGGTCAGCGGCGTGGTGAAAAAAGCCATCACCGATATTTTCAGCAGCAAGAGCGTGGACGTGAACCTGCCGCGTTCCCAGCGCGACATTCCGATGTCGGTACTCGTCCTCGGCATTATCGTGACCACCTTCCTCTTCGCCCTTTTCTTCCACATCAACTACGCCGAAAACCTGACCCAGACCGTGCTGGCTTTCCTCATCGTCCTCATCATGTCCTTCCTGCTCTCCGTGGTCGGCATCAGCTCCATCGCCTACACCGGTAACGAACCCGTCTCCGGCATGACCATCTTCATGATCATCGTCGCCGCCCTGATTCTGACCTCGGCTGGCGTCTCCGGCACGGTCGGCATGATCGCCATCCTGATGATGGCGGCTTTCGTCGGCACCACCATCGGCATGGCGGGCAACTTCATGTCGGAAATGAAAGTGGCGCACCTGACCGGGGCGACGCCCGCCAAGATGCAGCAATGGCAGATTGTCAGCGCCATCATGGCCTCCATCCTCTCCGTCGGTGTCCTCATCTTGCTCAACAACGCCTACGGCTTCACCGGCGAACACCCGCTGCCCGCGCCGCAGGCCAACGCCATGGCCGCCATCATCAAGCCGCTGATGACCGGCGAAAGCGCACAATGGCCGCTCTACATGGCGGGTGCGCTCTTTGCCGTCGTGCTGTGGATGATGAAAGTGCCGCCGCTGGCCTTTGCCCTCGGCACCTATCTGCCGATGGAAATCAACAGCCCGATCCTGGTCGGCGGCCTGATTGCCCATTTCGTCGCCAACAGCAGCAAGGACGAGAAACTGAGCGCGCTGCGCCTCAGCGAAGGCAACACCATCGCCTCCGGCCTGGTTGCCGGTGGCGCTATCGGCAGCCTGTTCAGCGCGGTGCTGCGTATCGCCAACGTCAACGTCTTCATGGAAGCATGGGCGGAAACACCCGCCGCGACCTACCTCGGCATCGCCACTTACGCCGCCCTCTGCATCTTCCTCTACAAAGTCGCCGTCAAGCCGAAACGGGCCTGACGACAGCGCACAAAAAACCGCTATCGCAAGATAGCGGTTTTTCTTCCGGCCTTCGGCCACCGTCCGGGTACCCATAGCCGTCCACTACAAATTGTTTGGCCGGCATCCCCTTTTCAGGACACCACACCATGGCCACGCTCCCCGAACAATACGCCGCTCTCGCCCTCGACCAAACAAACCACCCTGCAACGCCTCACCGACACCGCTGCCGCCTGATCCGTTGATCAGGAAAGCGGCATCCTCACCTTCGTCGGCAGCACCTTTACCACCCGCTGGCTCGGCACCTATTCGCACCACAGCGGCAGTTGGCTGTGGGCGTGGGCGAACCCGCACCTCACCATGACGGCAAACGATGCCGCCAGCGCCGCCATCCTGCGCGCCTGCCCCGCCAATCCCGCCGCCGACAACGGCGACAGCGGCAATCTCTTTCAAAATCCGGCCGATGCCGCCCTGCTTACCCAGGAAGGCTTCAAACTGGATGTGGCCGAACTGCACAATCTCGCCGCCCTTGCCTGCGGGCTCACCGGTGCGGATGCCTACTACCCCGGCGACTATAGCGACGGCATCGCCCTGCTCGCCATCCACGACCCGCGCGTCGCCGCCGCCTGGCGGGAAGACGATACCCCGGCGCGCATCCTCGGCATCATCCCGCAGACCATCAGCCACTTCGTCCTTGACCACCGCAACGTCGTGCGCGCCTACCTCGCCGCCAAAGGCTACCGGCTCGACGAAGACGCCGCACGCATCCATGCCCACCGCGCCGACAGCCGCATCACCGCCACCTTCGACAAAGAACACCGCCTGGGCAACCTCCATGGCGCAGCCGCACGGTAATGGATTTGACGGCAGCAAATAAACAAAAAGCCGCCCGAACGGGCGGCTTTCCATGCGGCGGCAGGCGGTTTATACAATCCCCTGTGCCAGCATGGCATCGGCCACTTTCTTGAAGCCGGCGATGTTCGCACCGCTGACATAGTTGGTATAGCCGTCTTCCGTGCCGTTTGCCACGCAGTTTTCGTGGATGTTCGCCATGATGTCGAAGAGGCGTTTGTCCACCTCCGCGCGCGTCCACGACAGGCGGATGTGGTTCTGGCTCATTTCCAGCCCCGAAGTGGCGACCCCGCCCGCGTTCGAGGCCTTGCCCGGTGCATAGAGGATTTTGGCATTGAGGAAGGCTTCGACCGCGTCCAGGGTGGAGGGCATATTCGCCCCTTCGGCGACGCAGAGCACGCCGTTGGCGAGCAGCGTGGCGGCGTCGTTGCCGTCCAGCTCGTTTTGCGTCGCGCACGGCAGGGCGATGTCGCAGGCGATGCCCCACGGCTTCTCTCCGGCAAAGTAGGAAAGCCCCTGTTCTTGCGCGTACACCGCGAGGCGTTCGCGGCGCACTTCTTTCAGCTCAATCAGCGCGGCGAGCTGCGCCTCGGTCATGCCGCTGTCGGCGAACCGCACGAAGCCGCCGGAATCGGAGACGGTCAGCACCTTCGCGCCCACCTGAATCGCCTTCTCGCAGGCGTACTGCGCGACGTTGCCTGCGCCGGATACCAGCACGCGCTTGCCGGCGATGTCGTGCCCTTTGGTTTGCAGCATGGACTGCACGAAATAGATGAGGCCGTAGCCCGTCGCTTCCGGGCGGATCAGGCTGCCGCCCCAAGTGAGCCCCTTGCCGGTCAGCACCGAGGTGAACTCGTTGCGCAGCCGCTTGTACTGGCCGAAGAGGAAACCGATTTCGCGCCCGCCGACGCCGATATCGCCCGCCGGCACGTCGGTATCCGCGCCGATGTGGCGGTAGAGTTCGCTCATGAAGGCCTGGCAGAAGCGCATCACCTCGGCATCGGATTTGCCTTTCGGGTCGAAATCGGATCCGCCCTTGCCGCCGCCCATCGGCAGCGTGGTCAGCGCGTTCTTGAAGACCTGCTCGAAGGCGAGGAATTTCAGCACGCCGAGATCGACGGTGGGGTGGAAGCGCAGCCCGCCTTTGTAGGGGCCGATGGCGGACGACATCTGCACGCGGTAGCCCCGGTTGACCTGCACCCGCCCGCCGTCATCGACCCAGGACACGCGGAACATGACGACCCGCTCGGGTTCGACGATGCGTTCCAGCAGGCCATCTGCGGTGTAGCGCGGATGTTTGGCGAGAAACGGTTGCAGGCTCATGAAAACCTCTTCCACCGCCTGATGGAAGGGGGCCTGATTGGGGTCGCGTTGCTTGATGGACCGGAACAGCGCGGTTAGATCGCTCATGGTGTCTCCTCATGTTGTGGTTGAACGAAGCGCCGCACTGTATCACCAGCTATTTGCCCATTGCCAGCAAAAATGCATCGTCCCCATCGGGAAAATGACCAATAATCGCCCGAAAAAGCGGGAAAACACGCGTTGCGCGGCTATTTCATGATGTCTTCAAAGCCCGCTTCGCTTTTGCCGATGCAGGCGCGGCGTTGTGCTTCGATGTCGGCTTGCACTTGTGCGCCGGCAGCCACGGTGTCGGTGTTGACCGGGGTTTCGGGGATGTTGAAGGCGCTTGCGCTGTATTTGCCGCTAACGCCCGCGAGCGGGAAGCCGGTCAGGGTTTTGACCTCGGCAGCGAAGCCGCCTAGGCTGCTGCGGTGGCCTTCACAGTGGAAGTGGCCGCCGTGGCAATAGCATTCTGTCGCTTTTCGTGCGTCGAGGTCGTGAGCAATGCCGCCTTTCCAGGCGAGGAGCGGGATGTTGCCGCCATCGCTGCGTACGCTGCTGCCGTGCCAGGCGCCGTTGTAGATGACGAGTGCCGGCGCGCGGCCGCTGATTTCCCATTGCACGGCGCGGTAGCTGCCGAGCAGCAGGATGTAGGGCGCGTCACCCGTCGGCGCGTGCAGGAGGATGCGGTTGTCGCGGCTATCGCTTTCGTACACGCCGACGGCGTAGGCGACGGTGCCGGCAGGCAGTTTCTGCGCGGCAATGGCGGCGCGCAGGCCGTCATCATCCAGTGCGCTGACGGCGGGAGTGATGGCGAACTGGAAGTTGGTGGTGTGCCAGTTGTTGAGGTATTCGACTTCGAGCAGGTAATCGCCCGCGTCCAGTTCGAGGCTGGTGCCGCGATCGCCTTCGATGAGGATGTGTTTGTCAAGCAGGACGCGCATTTGCGACCAGCTGAGGTCGCCGCTCACGCGGTACAGCGCTTTGTGCGGCACATGCAGGCGGCCGACCCAGTAGGCGCCGAATTGTTCGGAGGGGATGCCGTGGAATTCGTTGTAGTTGTAGTTCATGGCGATGCTGTCCACGTTTTCTTGCGCCACGATTTGCTGCGGTTGTTGCCGGTTGATGTAGTAGGCGGCGTAGCCCCGGGCGGGGACGCTGCCGCCCGGGTTCAGGGTGTCGCCCCAGGTGCTGTGGGCCAGCGGGTAGCGGTCGAGCGGACGGCGGTCATCAGGCGGCCCGCTGCGGTGCAGGGCGGGCGGCTGCACTTGCTCCGGGACGGATGCCGCCACGGCCATTGCGGGCGGCTGCGGTGCGGCGGGCGGGGCGTTGTCCTGCGGCGGTGCCTGCGGACGCAGCAGCGGGTAGGCAAGCCACAGCAGGAAAAGGACCGGCAGCAGGAAGAGCCAGGGCAGATAGGGGCGCAGCGGCTGGTGGCGGCTGTCGGCCGGTTCGTGGATGCGCGGGGCGGGTTTGCGGTTCATCGGATACTCCTGAGGGTGGGGATGGGGGTAATGTCGAGGCGGAATTCGGTGGTGTGCCAGGCGTTGATGTATTCGACTTCGAGCAGGTGGTCGCCACGGTCGAGTTCCAGGGAGACGTCTTTTTCCCGCTCACCGTCCATGAGGATGTGGCCGTCGAGAATGACGCGCACCCGCGCCCAGCTCATCTTGCTTTTGATGCTGTACAGGCTGCGGCGGGGGATGCGGATTCTGCCCGCCCAGTAAGCGGCGAACTGCCGTGAGGGAATGCCGTGCAATTCGCTCCAGCTGTAATTGACGCTGACGCTGCCTGTTCTTTCCCGCGCCACCACGTGCTTTGTCTGCGGGGTGTACGCGGGAATGGGCTCCGGATCTTGCGGCAGCGAGTTGCGCGGCAGGAGGTTATCGCCCATACCGTGCTGGCGCGAATGCCCGGTATTGAGATACCAGACGGTGTAGCTGCCGACCGGGGTATTGCCGCCGGGGTTGAGGATGTTGCCCCAGGTGCCTGCCGCGCGCGGGAAGCGGTCAAGCGGGTTCCCCCCGGCCTCGCTGTAATGCAGGACGGCGGGCGCGGCGGGTTCTGCCGCCGCCACGGGCAGTGCCGTTGCCCTGTCCGCCGCGACAGCGGCTGCGACGCGTTCCTCTGCGGAGGGCAGGGGTTTTGCCGCCGCAGGCGGCGCGGGCGGCGGTGGCGGGGCGGCAGGAACAACTTCGGCAGGCGCGGTGGCGGCAGGCGGCGGGATGATGATTGCCGGCACGGGGCGCAGCCAGCCGTACAGCAGCCACAGCGCGATGGGCACGGCGAGCAGGGCGAGGTGGGTGGTGGTGAAGCGGGTGCGGTCGCGGGGCAGTTCGGCCGGCATGATCAGTCGCGGCGCGGGTTTTGCTGATTTGGGCGGCATGGGGACTCCTGTTTAGCGAGAGAGGGTACGGTAGCAGAAGGTGCGGCGGTCGTTGACCTCGCGCACGATGTTTTCTCCGGGGGCGAGCGCTTGCGCCGTGACCGGCACTGCGGGGATGGCAAGCGTCTTCACGCTGTCGGCGTGGTTGAAGCCCGCCAGCGGATAGCCGGTCAGGGCATAGATGGCGGCGGCGTAGTCGTAGAGGGTGAGGTTGCGTGTGCTGCAATAGAAGCCGCTTGCCCGGCATTCGCATTCGGGCAGGCGCGGCGGGTCCAGGCTTTCGTCGGGCGGGGCGGTCGCGATGCCTTCGCCCCAGGCGAGGAGCGGCACGCGGTCGGCGGCATGAACGCGGCTGCCCTGGTTGGCGAGGTTGTAGAGGACGACGGCGGGCGGGCGTCCGTTCAGTTGCCATTGCACCGCGCGGCGGCTGTTGAGGATGAGGATGTAGGGCGCGTCGCCATATGGGCCGTCAAGGCGGATGCTGTCGTCGTCGGCGTTGCTGCCGTTGACATCGACGAGATAGGTTACGGTCGCAGCCGGCAGGGCGAGACCGGCCAGGATGCGGGGCAGGTCCGCGACGGGCACTTCGGGGATGTCGGCGTTGAGGCTGAAGCGGAAAGCGGCCGTGACGCCGCCGTTGGTGTATTCGACTTCGAGCAGATGATCGCCGGGGGGAAGTTCGAGGGTGAGGCTGCCGTCGCGCCTGCCGTCTGCGAGGATGTGCTTGTCGAGCAGGATGCGGGTTTGGGCGCCGAACGGGGAAAAGTCGAGGTGGTAGAGCCCCCGCTGCGGGACATGCAGCCGCCCGGCCCAGTACGCCGCGAAACGGTAGGCGGGGATGCCGTAGGAATCTTCGTCATGGTCGGACACGCGGATGCGTGCGACGTGCTCCGCAGCGCGGATGTGGCCCGGTTCGGGTGTGTAGGCGGGCATGACGGAATGCATGACCTGTACCTCGTTGCGCGGTTTGCCGTCGTCGGCGATGCCGTAGGCGCGTGATTGCCCCGTGTCGAGGAAATAGGCGGTGTAGCCTGTGCCGGGAATGAGTTTCTGCGGATTGAGCACATCGCCCCAGGTGCCCTCCGCCCGGGGGTAGTCCGCCAGCGGGTCTTGCGCCGCTGCGTCAGCGTCAGCCGCGTCGGCGTCTGCCGCCGGCGGGGCGGCGTCCTGCCGTGTGGCGGGGACAGGCGGCGTTGCGGCGGCAGCGGCGACTTCGGCAGGCGCGGTGGCGGCGGGTGGCGGGATGACGATTGCCGGCACGGGGCGCAGCCAGCCGTACAGCAGCCACAGCGCGATGGGCACGGCGAGCAGGGCGAGGTGGGTGGTGGTGAAGCGGGCGCGGTCGCGGGGTGGTTCGGCCGGCATGAGCAGTCGCGGCGCGGGTTTTGCTGATTTGGGCGGCATGGGTTTCCCGGAGTGGTGGTTCTGATGCGGCGCGCCGGCGGGCGGCGGCCGGGCCAGTATAGCGGGGAAAACGGCGGGCAGGCCTGCCGCCGAAGCGGCTATCATGCGCACATCGTCCGCCTCACCAGGAATCCGCCATGTCCTACCGTCCGCCCTATCCTTATGCCCGCATTCTCTGCGGCTTCATCCTCGGCAACATCATGCTCACCGCGCTGCAATACCTCGTCCTGCGTCCGGGGTTTCTCGCAGGCGGCATGATGCCGTTCGTACCGCGCACGCTGGCCGCGCTCTCTGCCGTTGCCGCGCTGGTCGCCATTGCCGCCGCCCTGCCGCTGCTGCTTACCCGTGCCGAGCGCGAGCAGCAGGGGGTGGGCCGGGCGATGGTGCTGATCGGCCTGTTCAGCCTGCCGCAAACCGTCTATCCCTACCGGCAGGCGCTCTACACCGGCTTCGCCCCGCCGCTGCTTGCGGAGATGCTCATCGTGCTGGCGGTGAAAATGGTGGTCTTCGCGCAGCTTGCCTACACGCTCCTGCCGCGCCCGGAGCCGACCTTTGAAGACCGCCGCGACTGGCGCGCGCGCCGCTATCCCTACTGGCGCGTCGTGTTCGGCTGCACCGTGGCGGGGGCCGTCTGCTGCCATCTGCTGCTGCCCCTTGCCGACGGCGCGAACCCCTTTACCGCATACCGCTTCATGAACCGCAGCGCGCAGCTTGCCGTGCCCTGGCTTGCCTGCGCCTTGTGGTTTGCCGCCTGGCGCTTGCGGCGCACTGCCGGCGGTATCGCGCAAGCCGCCGCCGTCGCCGGTGTCTGCGCCGCCTGCCATTTCCGCCTGTACCAAAGCCTGCTCAACGCCGCTGCCGCGTCCGTCGTACCTGCCGCCCTGTGCTTCACCACGACCGCCCTCATCCTCGCCCTGCTGCTCCTGCCGCCGGACCCGTTCGACCCGCCCGGTTTCGCCGCTTGCGCCACGATGCTGGTTCTCGGCATCCTCGGCGGCGCTGCGGGTGTCGCCCTCGGCTGCTACCTTTTTTTCCTCTGAATTTTCCACAGAAAGCCCCATAATAATGCCCAACTTCCCCAACCGGAGCACACCCCATGTTTCAATTCCTCTTCCCCATTCTCGGCATCGCCCTGAGCGCCGTTTTTTCCTCCACGCCGGACAAGCCCGCAGCACACGATGCGCCGCCGCAGGCCGCCATCGCCCCGGTCAACACCTTCGCCACGCCGGTACGCCTGAGCGCTACCCTGCCGGACAGCATCCTGCGCGCCGAACAGGCCGCCGCCGTCAACATTGATTACACCCCGGGGGATGAAAAAACCTGGTATTTCGACGGCGACGGCGCGCCCGTGGACAAGGCGACGGCAGGCGGTTATTACCGCGTCGTCCTCGGCAAGACCGCCGACGGGCGCAGCGTCATCCAGGATTTCTATCAGGACAGCGGCAGGCCGCAAACCGCGCCCGTTATCCTGAAAAAAGATGCCGAACAGCACGATTTCGACAGCAGCACCAGCGACAGCAAAATCGTCTGGTTCCGCGAAGACGGCAGCGTCCTGGCCACCCAGGATTACAAGGGCGGTGTCGATCTCGGGCGCGGCAATTTCTACCAGAACGGCATCCTGGCCGCGCAGACTGCCCTGCCGTTCGATGTCGCCGCCGAAGCGGATGACCCCTTCGCCGCCGTCGGCGAGGTCGGCCGTGGCAACCGCTACTACTACCCGGACGGCAAAATCATGGCTTTTGAATACATCGAGGATGCCGACAATTTCGAGCTGCTCTACTACCGCGCCGACGGCAGCCCGCTGCTGCACCGCCGCAGCAACGACGAGGGCAGGGGCAACGGCAGCAGCACCTGGAACGCGGACGGCAGCTATGCCGCACAAGAAGAAGTGCAGCCGGAAATCGACGCCGTTACCGCGCGCATAGACGAGCTGACCTTCGCCATGCGCACGGAACAGCCCTGAGGAGGGACGCCATGCCTTTCCGCCATGCCGCCCTCACCGAACCCAACCGCGCCGCCCTGCAACAGAAAATCGACAGCGGCACCCTGCCTTTCCCGCCGCCCGCCATCCCGGAGAGCTGGTGGGTGGACGCCGCGCGTGATGCCGTGCTGTGGGCCGTGCCCGCCGCCGATACCGCCCCGCTCGATTTCCTCTGGCACTACTATCTCGGCATCGGCGGCGACTATTACCGCTTCCTCCTCGAACCCGAACTGCTCACCTCGGCGCGCATCACCCTCTACAAGCTGAAAGAAAGCCTGCCCGCCGACTGCCACGGCAAGCCGCGCGAGCAGGTCATCGCCGTCCTGAAAGAGGCGCTGATTGCCAAAACCGCCAGCGGCGAACACGAAGCCTTTTTCAATTTCTGATGCAGCCCGCCCGGGCGGCGTCAATACCGCCCGCCGGGGCAAGCCATAAAAAAGCCCGTCTTGCGACGGGCTTTTTTGCGGGCGGGCGCTATTTGTAATCCGCCGTCGGCGGGCAGGTGCAGACGAGGTGCTTGTCGCCATAGACGTTGTCGATGCGGTTCACCGGCGTTAGGTATTTGGCCGGGTTCATGCCTTCGACGGGGAAGATGGCGACTTTGCGGTCGTAGCAGCGTCCCCATTCGCCGGTGATGTCCGCCAGGGTGTGCGGCGCGTTCGCCAGCGGGTTGTCTGCGTGCGTCCATTCGCCGCTTTCGACGCGGCGGATTTCTTCGCGGATGGCGAGCATGGCGTCGCAGAAGCGGTCGAGTTCGGCGAGGCTTTCGCTTTCGGTCGGCTCGACCATCAGGGTGCCGGGGACGGGGAAGCTCATGGTCGGGGCGTGGAAGCCGTAGTCCATGAGGCGTTTGGCGAAGTCGTCCACGCTGATGCCGGCGTTGTCCTTGAAGGGGCGGACGTCGATGATGCATTCGTGGGCGACGTGGCCGTTTGCGTCGCTGTACAGGATGTCGTAGGTGCCTTTGAGACGGGCGGCGATGTAGTTGGCGTTCAGGATGGCCACCGCGCTCGCCTGTTCGAGCCCTTTCGCGCCCATCATGCGGATGTACATCCAGGAAATGACGTCCACCAGCGCGCTGCCCCAGGCGGCGGCGCTGACGGTCGGCCCTTTGCGGCCTTCCTGCGGGGTGATGCGGTGCCCGGCGAGGAAGGGTTTCAAGTGTTCCTTGACGGCGATGGGGCCGACGCCGGGGCCGCCGCCGCCGTGCGGGATGGCGAAGGTTTTGTGCAGGTTGAGGTGGGAGACGTCGGAGCCGTAGAGGCCGGGGGCGGCGAGGCCGACCTGGGCGTTCATGTTGGCGCCGTCGAGGTACACCTGCCCGCCGTTCTTGTGGATGATGTCGCAGACTTCGCGGATGTTGCGCTCGAAGATGCCGTGCGTGGAGGGGTAGGTAACCATCACCGCGCCGAGGTGGTCTTTGTGCGCTTCGGCTTTGGCGCGCAGGTCGGCCATGTCGATGTCGCCCGCGTCGTCACAGGCGACGACGACGACCTGCATCCCGGCGAGGGCGGCGGAGGCGGGGTTGGTGCCGTGCGCGGATTCGGGGATGAGGCAGATGTTGCGGTGGGTTTCGCCCCGGCTTTCGTGGTAGGCGCGGATGGTGAGCAGCCCCGCATATTCGCCGGAAGCGCCGGAGTTCGGTTGCAGCGAGACACCGTCGTAGCCGGTCACTTCGCACAGCATGGCTTCGAGCTGGCGGAAGAGTTCGTGGTAGCCCTCGGCCTGTTCGGGCGGGGCGAAGGGGTGGATGTCGGTGAATTGCGGCCAGGTGACGGGCATCATTTCGCTCGCCGCGTTCAGTTTCATGGTGCAGGAGCCGAGCGGGATCATGG
>NZ_CALIZP010000029.1 GCF_938028825.1 uncultured Cardiobacterium sp.
CGAACCGAACCGAACCGAACCGAACCGAACCGAACCGAACCGAAATTATACACGAAGAAGAAAATAATTACATTAAAAACAAGATAATACAACTAAAATCCCTCTTCCCCGAAGTCTTCTGCGAAGCGCAAATCGACTGGGAGAAGCTCAAACTCGTCCTCGGGGCGGACAATCTTGCCGATGCGGGCGAACGCTATCAGCTCAACTGGGCGGGCAAAACCGCCGCCTACCGCACGCTGCAAAGTCCCACTTCCCGCACCCTGATTCCCTGCAAGGAAGAATCGGTGGATTTTGATGACACGCAAAACCTGTTTATCGAAGCTGAAAACCTCGAAGCCTTGAAAATCCTGCAAAAGGCCTATGCCGGCAGCGTGAAGATGATTTACATCGACCCGCCCTACAACACCGGCAATGATTCCTTCATCTATCCCGACAAATTCTCCGAAACCCGCGAAGAATACGCCCGCCGCGTGGGCGACACCGACGACGCGGGCTACCTGAAACGCGACGGTGTATTTCAAGGCGCGTTCCGCAAAAACAGCAAAGATAACGGGCATTACCACAGCAACTGGCTTTCCATGATGCTGCCGCGCCTGCATTTGGCAAAAACCCTGCTGCGCGAAGACGGCGTAATCTTTATCTCGATAGATGACAACGAACAGGCGCAGTTGAAACTGCTGTGTGATGAAGTGTTTGGGGCGGAGAATTTTGTCGGACAGTTCCCTTGGCGCAAACGCACGGCAAAATCTGACGTGCCGTTCGGTGTTTCCGCTGATTATGAATACCTGCTTGTTTATGCTCGCAGTGATGCCTTTGTTGCTAGTATCGATGCGGAAGAACGCAGATATTTTGAAACTGATGATTTCCCGAATCGTCCGTGGCGGATGCATGATTTGACAAAACAGACGAGTGCCGCAGAACGCCCAAACAGTTTTTTCACTATGATCAATCCAAGAAACGGGAAAGAATATCCGGCAAATCCATTAAGGACATGGGCGATTACGGAAGAAACATTTCAAGAGTATTACGATGCGGGGAAAATCGTTTTTCCCGATGATTATGACTTTCTCAAAATCAAAAATCCTGTTATGCGTTATTTCAAAGATGACGATATGGGGAAAGCCGGGGAACGTTTCGGGCGCAAGGCAGTCAGCACAAGGCTGCCTGAAAATGTCGGTATGTCGCTGAACGGTACAAAAGAAATTACCGAATTATTTGAAGGCAAGTTGTTTGATTTTCCCAAACCGTCTTCCCTGATCAAATATTTGCTGCAAATCCTCCATGTTTCAGACGGCATTATCCTAGACTTCTTCTCCGGCAGCGGCACCACCGCTCACGCCGTGATGCAGCTGAATGCCGAAGACGGCGGCAGCCGCCGTTTTATCTGTGTCCAGCTCCCCGAAGAAACCGATGAGAAATCCGAAGCGCGCAAGGCAGGTTTCGCCAACATTGCCGAAATCGCCAAGGAGCGTATACGCCGCGCCGGGAAGCAAATTGCCGTAGAGTGGGCTTCAGCCCACCAATCCGATGATATGGACAAATATTCGGAAAATACGGATAAGCGGTGGGCTGAAGCCCATTCTGCGGATACGGGTTTCAAGGTTTTCAAACTTGCCGAAAGCGGTTTCAGGCAATGGCGGCAGCCCGAATACACTGATGCCGAAAGCCTGCAACGCGAATTGTCGCTGAATATCGATGTCGTCCTGCCCGATACGCCTTCCGAAAATCTGCTGTACGAATTGATGCTGCGCCTGGGCTTGAAATTGACCTGCAAGGTTTCGTTTGCAGACGATGTTTATTATGTGGAAGACGAGGATACAGGCAGGCTGTGCTTGTTTCTATTGGAACGCGTAAATCAAGAATTGATAGATGCCGTGCTGGCGAAAAATCCCGCCAAAGTGGTGGCGTTGGACCGTCTCTTTGACGGCGACGATGCCTTGAAAAGCAACACCGTGTTGCAAATGAAGGATGCGGGCGTGGTGTTCGAGTGCGTGTAGGGAGAAAATCATGGAACTGAAATTTGAAGAACTGCCCTACCAGCTTGATGCGGTAAACGCAGCCGTCAATCTCTTCGCCGGACAGCCGAACCCTGACGAGGCATTCCGCCTGTCGGGTGGGGAAGCGGGGCGTTTTGTCGGCAATGTGCTGGATCTGGACGAGGAAATGGTCGGCCGCAATCTGAATACCGTGCAGCGGCAAAACGGGCAGCCTGAAACAGACATCGGCACGCACGGGCTCAATTTTTCGCTGGAAATGGAAACAGGCACGGGCAAAACCTATGTCTATCTGCGCACAATTTACGAATTGAACCGCCGCTACGGTTGGAAAAAGTTTGTGATTGTCGTGCCGAGTGTGGCGATACGCGAAGGGGTATTGCAGGCTTTGCGCAGCACAAAAACGCATTTCAATGAGATCTTCAATAAACCCATTGCCCGTCATGCGGAATACAAAAGTGAGCGACTGTCGGATTTGCGCGCTTTTGCCGTGAATAATCATATCGAGATTCTGGTCCTCAATATCCAGTCGTTTGAAAAGGAATTGAATGTGATCAACCAGGTCAGCGAAAGCGGCGACGCGCCGATTAAATTTATCCAAGAGACGCGCCCGATAGTCGTTATTGACGAGCCGCAGAATATGGAAACAGCAGGCCGTCTGAACGCCTTGGCATCGCTCAACCCGCTCTTTACCCTGCGCTATTCGGCCACACATAAAAAACCGTATCACAAGGTGTACAGCTTGAATCCGGTGCAAGCCTACAACTTAAAGCTGGTGAAGCAGATTGAAGTGTTATCGGTATTGACGGAAAACGATGTGAATGGCGCGTTCGTGGAATTGCTGGAAGTGAAACAGGTGGCAAAAGGCAGCCTGAAAGCCGATATAAATATCCATTTCCGCGACAAGAAAGAAACCAAAAAGAAGAAAATATCTGTCAAAAAGAATGACGATGTGTTTGCCAAATCCGGCGGCAATGAAGCCTACCGGCACGGTTTTATTATTGACGGCATGGATTTCGACAATCAGGCACTGGCATTTTCCAGTGGCAAAATTATCACGCGTGGCAGCGATGATGCCGTACACGACGAAATCATGAAAAGCCAAATCCGCGCAACGGTGAAAGAACATTTGGCGAAGGAGAAACGTCTGAATCCGCAGGGTATCAAGGTATTGTCGCTATTCTTCATCGATCATGTGGAAAACTACCGTGCGGAAGACGGTATGGCAGGCAAATTCGCCCGATGGTTTGCGGAAATCTACTGCGAAGAAACCAGGGGCAAAAGTCCTGACGGCGTGCATAACGGCTATTTTGCGCAAGACAAGAAAGGCCGTTTGAAGAATACTGACGGCACGACGCAAGCGGACAATGACACCTATCACCTGATTATGCGCGACAAGGAAACCCTGCTTTCCTTCGCCAGCCCGCTGCGCTTTATCTTTTCCCATTCCGCGCTGAAAGAGGGCTGGGACAATCCCAATGTCTTTCAAATCTGCACGCTCAATGAAACCCGCTCGCCGCTGAAAAAGCGGCAGGAAATCGGGCGTGGTTTGCGCCTGGCGGTGAATCAGGAAGGCAGCCGCGTGTATGACGAGAAAATCAACATCCTGACCGTGATCCCGAATGAAAGCTACGAATCGTTTGCCGCCAAGCTGCAAAAGGAATATGAAGACGAGTGCGGCGTGAAATTTGCTGCTGCCAATATTAAAGACGGCAACAAGAAAAAGACACAGCGTTTCCGCAAAAATTTCCCGCTGGATCCGGAATTTCAGGCGGTTTGGGACAAAATCAAATACCAAACGCGCTACCGCGTGCAATTCGATACGGCGGAATTGATTAAGCAGGCAGCGGCAGCGGTCATGAATCTGCCTGCTATACAGCCGCCGAAAATCCGCTATCACAAGGCATCGCTTGCCATGGGAGCGGTCGAATACAATGCGCGGGATGAGACGCCGCTATACAACCTGACCCTCAAAGAAAGTTTCAGCGGCAGTAGCAATATGACATTTGTCTGGGACATTCCCGATATATTGGCCGAGATGCAAAGGGAAACGGGGCTGACGCGGCGCACCTTGTTTGCCATCCTAACCCAGTCGGGGCGTTTGCCTGATGCCGTCGCCAATCCGCAGCGCTTTATCGATTCGGCCGCCGCAGCGGTAAACCGCAGCCTGCAAAAACTGATGGTGCAGGGCATCAAATATGAACGAACCGACACGGTGTATGCGCAATCCTTGCTGACCGAGATGGAAAGAAACGGGATCGAGTTTTATGCCAATGAACACACATTTACCGTCAGCAATCCGCAAAAAACCATTTGCGAGAACTATATTCCGCTGGATTCACATACGGAGAAACGGTTTGCGGCAGATTGCGAGAATTATGACGCCGGAAAAGAAGGCGGCGTTATTTTTTATTGCAAATTGCCGCGCTGGTTCAAAATTCCCACCCCGCTGGGCAACTATAATCCGGATTGGGCTGTCGTGATGCGGCAAAAGGGAAAGGCCTGTTTTATTGCCGAGACCAAGAATACCGGCAAGGGTGACGGCATTGATATGGATGAATTGCGCGACGATGAGCGGATGAAGATTCGTTGTGCGCAGGCTTTCTTTCATTCCCTGGATGGCATCGCATATAAGGTGGTTGGCAAGGTGGAGGAATTGAATGGTCAGTAGCGCAGTCCAGGCATGGGAAGGGGGTTCGCCAAACGGCGTAAATACTGGGTCCACCAAGCGGCGCAAATGCTGGCTTCTCGCAGATGAAGGCATGTTTGCGGCGGGCTGAAGCCCCCCTACGGTTTGGGTCGTATCAGGCGTTGAGATAGCGTTCGCGGGCGGCAGTCCAGCGGTCGAGCAGGGTTTGGCACCAGTCCGGATGGTGGGTGCGGAAAGCGCGGGTGAGGCGTTCGGTTTCGCCGAGCAAATCGGCGTCCAGCGGCAGTTTGGCGACGCGGAACATGGCTTCGCCGGTCTGTCGTGTGCCGAGCAGTTCGCCCGCGCCGCGTATGGCAAGGTCTTCTTCGGCGATGCGGAAGCCGTCGGTGGTTTCGCGCATGATGCGCAGGCGGCGTTGTGCGGTGTCGCCGAGCGGTGGCTGGTACATGAGCAGGCAGTAGGATTGTTCGCTGCCGCGTCCGACCCGGCCGCGCAGTTGGTGCAGTTGGGCGAGGCCGAAGCGTTCGGCATTTTCGATGATCATCAGGGTGGCATTTGCCACGTCCACGCCGACTTCGATGACGGTAGTGGCAACCAGCAGTTGGGCTTCGCCCGCGACGAAGGCCGCCATCGCCGCCTGGCGTTCGTCGTTCGCCATTTTGCCGTGGATGAGGGCGATGCGGATGTCGGGCAGCAGGGTTTGCAGTTGTTCTGCGGTCGCGGCGGCGTTTTCGCATTCGAGGGCGTCGGATTCTTCGATGAGCGGGCAGACCCAGTAGGCTTGCCGCCCGTTGCGACAGTTGGCACCGACGCGGGCGATGACGGTGTCGCGTTTGTGGTTCGCGACGACGTTGGTCTGGATGGGGCGGCGGCCGGCGGGCAGGGTATCGATGATGGACAGGTCGAGTTCGCCGTAGAGGCTCATGGCGAGGGTGCGCGGGATGGGGGTGGCGGTGAGGACGAGCTGATGCGCGGCGTAGTCGGCGGTTTTTTCTTGCAGTTGCAGGCGCTGGTGCACGCCGAAGCGGTGTTGTTCGTCGATGACGACGAGGGCGAGGCGGGCGTAGGCGACGTGTTCCTGAAAGACGGCGTGGGTGCCGATGATGAGTTGGGCGCTGCCGTCGGCGATAGCGGCGAGGGCGGCGCGTTTTTCGGCACCCGCCATTTTGCTGGTGAGCGTGGTGAGGGTGACGGGGAGTCCGGCGAGCAGGCGGCGGATGTTGGCGGCGTGTTGTTCGGCGAGCAGTTCGGTCGGCACCATCAAGACGGCCTGGCTGCCGGCGGCGATGGCTTGCAGGCAGGCGGCGAGGGCGACGATGGTTTTGCCGGAGCCGACGTCGCCCTGCACGAGGCGCATCATCGGTGTCGCTTGCGCGAGATCGGCAGCGATTTCGGCGCAGACGCGTTCTTGTGCGCGGGTGAGGGTGTAGGGCAAGGCGGCGCGGAAGTCGCGCAGGAGCGGGGCGTCGGCGGGCAGGGCGAGGGCGCGCTGGTTGCGCACACGGGCGCGGGCGTTCTGGATGGCGAGTTGGTGTGCGCAGAGTTCTTCGAGGATGAGGCGGCGGCGCGCGGGGTGGCTGCGGTCGAGCAGGGCGTCCGGGCTGCTGTGCTCCGGCGGGCGGTGCAGGGCGGTGAGCGCAGCGGGCAGCGGGAGGTAGCCGGCGGCGGTGAGCGGGTCGGCTTCAGGCAGGGTGGGCAGGACGAGGTCGAGCGCTTTTTTGATGACGCCCTGCCAGCGCGCCTGGCCGAGGCCTTTGACGGTGGGATAGACGGGGTAGAGGTGTTCGGCGAGTTGCGGGATTTGTCCGGCTTCGAGCCAGGTAATTTCCGGATGGTGGATCTGGTAGCCGCGCGGCGTCCAGCAGGCTTTGCCGTAGTAGAGGCCGCGCCGCCCGGGGACAAAGGCTTTTTGCTGGCTGGGGTAGTAGTTGAAGTAGAGCAGTTTGCACATGTCGCCCGCTTCGTCGCGTACGGTGACGGTGAGGATGCGCCGCTGGCGCTGGATAAGGTCGGCGTGGACGATTTCGCCGCAGATTTGTACGGTGGCGCCGTCGCGCAGGGCGGCAATGGGGGTGAGGTGCGAGCGGTCTTCGTAGCGCAACGGCAGGTGCAGGATGAGTTCGCGCAGGGTGGTGATGCCGGCGCGGGCGAAGAGTTCGGCGGTTTTTTCGCTGATGTTGAGCGCGGCGGGCAGGGTGAGGGCGAGGTCGGTCATGATGGTTGGCGCAGGGCGGTGCGGACGCGCATGAGGATGAAGCCGAGCAGGTTCTGCCCGCGCCATTGTTGCGGGTTTGCCAGCTGCGGGTCATCCGCCGCCAGGCCGATGCCCCAGATGACATCCACCGGGCTGGCTTCGACGAGGATGTTGTCACCGGTTGCGAGCAGCCAGCTTTTGAGCGCGGGATTTTGGCTGAATTTGCCGAGATTGCCGTCATAGACGATGCCCTCGCGCGCCGCCTGCCAGCGGGCGTCGTCGAAATTACGGATGCGCCGCCCCAGGGTTTTTACCGCCCGTGGCGAGGTGGCGGCGAGGATTTGCGCCTGGATGGCGTCATCGCCGAAGAGGCGGGCTTTCTGCGCCATCATGTAGTGTTCGGCGGTCGGGTAATGCACGCCGTCGAGGGTGAAGGCGGCGGGATACCACTGGCTGAGGACGGCTTTGTCGATGTGGCCTTTGCGCTTGGGCGTGTGGCCCCAGAAGGGCAGGTAGTGCAGGGGTTCGCGGCGCGCCTGGGCGGCGAAGAGGTCGGCGAGGGTGTGGATGGGCATGGGTGATGGCGTGGATGAAAGGGGACGTTATTGTGGCATGTTTGCGCTTGTCGCTTATGCGGCTTTCCTCCGTACACGACAAAAAGCTGCCAAGCGGCGTAAAACTTGGGCCCGTTAAGCGGACTGCTGGGCGAGGTTCTTTGTGCAGGAAGATGGTTTTCCATGAAGTCGGCAGGTGCGATGAGGCTAGGTGTGTTTGCGCCGCCAGTTGTAGTGGGCAAGGGTGGCGATGCCGTGCAGGATGAACAGTGCCAGCAGGAGGGCACCGGGCAGGACATCATTTGCATAGGCTCTGATTCCGCCGATGAGGTTGAGTATGGCGACATAGGCAAATATGTAGAGGCAGGCGAGCGTAAGGAAACGGATGAGCGCGGCCAGGCTGCGGTGGATACTTTCCGGTCTGGGCGGGTTTCTGCCGGTGATGAAACCCGCACCGATGAGACTGAGCAGCACGGCGACTGCTCCCGGCATGTCTTTGCAGAGGGTGTTGTAGCCGATGGCACCGATGCCGAGCACCATGAAGATGGTGGCGGCGGTAGCGAGGTGTTTGGCCGTCTTCCGGTTGGGCGCTGGCGGGACGTGGCTGTAGATGAGGACGAGGGCGAGGAGGGGGGTGGCGATGAGGCTGAGGGCGGTCAGCAACGGGGTTTTGATGATGAAGGCGTGTTCGTCACCGCTCAGATTGCCGACGATATAGGCAGCGGCGATGAGGACGGCAATGGCGCCGTGGTCAAGCATGGCGCGGCGCAGGTTGACTGCCTCAGGCGGGAGGCGGCACCAGGCGTGGCCGTAGAGGATGAGGCTAAGGATGGCGGTGAGGGCCTGGGCGAGGGTTTGCGCGGGCAGTGGCCGCCAGGCGGGTGGAATCAGGCTGTAAATAAGGCCGAGGATGTAGAGGACAGAGGCGAGATGCAACGGCAGATCGTCTTGCGGGCGCGGCGGCCGCCAGCCGGCGGTGATGGCGTATTTTGTGCGCCACAGGATGTGCGCGCTGCGCAGGAGCAGCCAGGTGATGAGGATGGCGGCCAGCGGCAGGCCGTACTCCGGTGATGTTGCGGGCGCTGCCGGGCAGGTGATGCAGCGGTAAGCGGCGTAGGGGTTGGGGCGCGGTCCTGTGTAGGCGACGTAGGCGGGCAGCAGGAAGCAGATGGCAATATCAATGAACCACCCGTAGCGCAGACCGGCAAATGGCAGGTGGTAACGCATGAGTTCGCGCAGGCGCGGCCAGGCGGCGAAGTAGTGCTCGTCGGCGACGTCGCCGGTATCGTCGTACAGGCGATGCCAGTCCTGCCAGACGGGGCCGGGGTCGCAGACAAGGAGGCGGCGGCGCAATGCCCACCAGCGGCGCAGGGCGCTGTATCGGAGCCAAGCGGCAAGGGCGGGGTAGTGCGCAGCGAGGATGCTGTCGCGCAGTGCCGGATCGCCGTCTGCGGCGATGAGGTCGGCGAGCAGGCGGCGGCTGTCGGGGTCTTGCAGGCCGTAGTGCTGCTGCATCCAGAGGCGGCTGTGCGGATAGTCGCCGTCATCAAGGCAGGCGGTTAGCGCACCGGTGTAGTCAAGGCGGAAGTCGATGTTGTCGAGCGCGGGATGGGTGGCTTGCGCTTGCAGGAGGACGAGCAGCGCGGCGTCGTCCAAACCCTGCCATGCCTGTTGCAGTTGCCGCAGCAGGAGGGTGGCGTTGAGGGGCGTCAGGGCGGGGCGGGCGCTGCTGTCCTGATAGTCGTGTGCGGCGGGTTCGGCAAGCGGGAAGGGCTGCTCCGTGGCGGTGGGCGGTGTGTCGCGGTAGCCATGCGCGGCGGGTTCGGTCAGGGTGAAGGTGAAACCGTCAGGCGTGGCGGTCGCGGGCGGGTTGGCATGGGTGTAAGCGGGTGCGGCAGGCGGGTAGGGCTGTGCGGCGGCAGGCGCAGGCGGGTTGTTGGGGGCGGTATCGTGGCCGTCGGGGGCGGCGGACGGACGGCGTGGGCCGTCGCTGCGGTGTTCGTAATGCGGGCGCAGACGCAACGCTTCTTCGTAGGCGGCGCGGATGCGGCGGAAGCCCGCTGGGTCGCGGTCTGGGCGGTGTACGCGGACAAGCGCCGCGTAGGCGGTTTTAATGGCGGCTTCGTCGCCGGTCGGTGCGATGCCGAGGATGTGCCAGCAGTTCATGGGGGAAATGGGTGGTGATCAGGGGCGTCATCTTATCCCATCCTGCCGCTGCCGCCGACGGCAACCGGCATGGCGGCGGTTTTTCGCGTCACCGCCGCCCTTCCTTCAACAGTCCGGCGCGGCGAATGCCGCCTGCCATTGCCACGGCAGGGCGAGGATGACGAGGTTGGCGAAGGTGGCGATAAAGAATGTCCAGACCGGCAGGAGGCCGCCGCAGAGGGCGAGGGCGTAGCCGCTGTTCGCGGCGAGGACGCACCAGGCAAAGGGGCGGACGCGCAGCGGCGGGTAGGGCGCGGCGGCGGGCGGCACGCTGCCGTCGAGGATGGCGCGGATGGTGGCGCAGAGGTCGTCGCTTGGCGCATCGTTTTTGCCGAGGCATTCGGTGATGATGATGCGCCGGTGCCGGTGGCGGTCGGTGAGGCCGATATGCTGCGTGTAGTTTTTGTAGGAGGACAGGAAGGGCGACGGGTCGCGTTCACAGTCGCTCAGTGTCTGCCACGGCAGATGGGTATTCAGCGGCCCGGTGTAGAGCAGGTACAGGTTCGGCAGGAGGCAGCGGCGCAGCGCCAGATGCAGGCCGTGACTGTCGGCACGGGCGGGCGGTTCCCGGCGGCGGCAGAAGTTGTGGCGGAGGTTATGCCCGACGGCGGTGGCGGCCATCGCTGTGATGCACCACAGCGGGATGTAGAAGACGATATCGCCCGCTGTGGCGGCATTGAGGTGTTTACCCGCCGCTATTGCCATTTTCAGCAAGAGCAGCAGGGGCAGGAGTAGCCAGAAGTGGTTGAGGTTGCCGCGCTGCACAAGGTCGGGGTGTTTGTACCAGACGCGTTGCCAATCGGCAGGCAGGGCGGCGACGGGTACGGGTGTTTCGCCGTCAATGTAGCGTTGCGCGAAGTGGGCGAGAGCATGGGTTTCCGATCTGAGACCCTCCATGCGCAGTTTGCGCGGTGCGGTGTCGCGCGGGAGGATATGCAGGATGGCGTGGTCGCGGCTGAGGAATGTCTCAAGCCATGTCGCGCCACAACTGGCGGTGACTTGTTGCAGTGCGTCCCAGCGCCATTGGTGGCTGATGGTGCCGTAGTAGCCGTACAAGGTCAGCCCCTGCGGGTCGCAGACGGCCAGCGGCGGTTGACGGAGAATGTCGTAAACGGCATGGCGGCAGTAGAGGAGGGACAGCAGGACGATGACGACGAATAGGGTCGTCGTGTCCCGGTTCATCTGTTCGCCCATGAGCGACAGCGTGAACCACAGCAAAAACAGGAGGAAGAGGTACAGGGTGATGCGGCCGCTGTAATCCGCCCGCCGCACCCGCCAGACAAGGGTCTGCGGATGGGCGAGGTCGGGGGTGAAGTGGGGCATGGACGGCTCCGGAGTGGTTCATTGGTGCGGATTGTGCCGAGACGGGACGGCAGCGGCAAGGGCGTGGTGCTGAGTTCGCCAAGCGGCGTGATTGCCGGGGTTTGGGGAATGGGTTTTGTCGCTGCACGCTTTTTTACTGCCCTCTCCCCAAATCCCTTTTTCGCTGCGCGAACTGTTCCGGTCCCACAGGGTGAGGGGGTTCGGCTCTACTGCGCCACCGTCGGCGGGTTCATCAACGGGTAGCTGTCCACCACGCCGCCGGGGTGGATAGCGGGGAATTGTTGTTGGGCATATTTGAGCAGTTGTGCCGCCGGGCTGTTGATGAGGACTTTGGCGTTCGGCGCGCGCCACAGTACCTGGTCGAGGATGTTGTTCGGGCGGTAGGGCATGTCGGCGATGCCGTCGCCGTTGAGGTCGAAGGCGCTGTTGTCGCTCCAGTAGTTGCCGCGTCCTTGGTGCGACCATTCGATGAGGCGGGTGCCAACGTATTTGACCTGGGTCTGGTTGTTGTTGAAGGCGTTGTCGTGGACGCGGCTGTCCGATGAGCCGGCGGTGGAATGGATGCCGATGGTGCAGTCGTTGAAGCTGTTGTTGTGGAAGCCGTTCTGGTTGGCGTTGTAGAGGGTTACGCAGGATTTGGCCTGTTCGATGCGGTTGCCGCTGATTTCCGACTGGTTGACGGCGTTGAGCATGAGGCCGTGTTCGCGGCTGTTTTTGCTTTGGTTGTCGCGCACGGTGATGCGGTTGGAGAACATGATGACGTAGGCGGATTCGAGGTCGGAGAGGTGGTTGTTCTTCACTTCGCTGTCTTCGGTGTACATGTAATGGATGCCGAAGCGGATGCCGCTGACGGTGTTGTCTTCAAAGAGGTTGTATTTGCTGTTGGTGACGTAGATGCCGTCGCGCCCGCCGCTGATGGTGTTGTTGCGGATGATGGTGTGCAGGCTTTTCCAGAGCTGGATGCCGTTGCCCCGGTCATTGACACGACCTGTCGCCTGACCAGTGATGGTGTTGTGCTCGACGATGCCTTTTTCCGGCCCCCAGATGTAGATGCCGAAGAGGTTGTCTTTGGCGTGGTTGTGGTGGATGTGGATGTGGTGTGCACTCCTGTCCGCAAAGATGCCTGAATCCATGTCGAAGAGGTTGTTGCCGGAATGGGTGACGGTGAGGTGCTCAATGGTGCTGTCCGGCGCTTTGATGTGCAGCACTTTTCCTTTGCCGCCGCCGTCGAGGATGGTTTCGCCCGTCGTGCTGCCGCTCAGGGTGACGGGAATATTGACGGTGAAGTTGCCGCGATAGGTGGCGGGCGCAAGGATGAGGTGATCACCCGCCTGGGCGCTATCCAGGTAGTGTTGCAGGTCGGCATCGGCGGGGACTTCGATGTCGGCGGCGCGGGCGGCGAAGGGCAGGGCAAGGAAGAGGGGGATGAGCGGGGTTTTCATGGTTCTGCGTGTTGTTGTGGTGATGGGTGGCGGTTCGGCGATAGTTATAAAAAAACTCACGACGGCGAGCCGTCGTGAGTTGGTGCGGGTCGCGCCGAATCAGGCTTTGGCTTTGACCAGCATACGGCCACTCATTTCCATGTGCAGGGCGTGGCAGAACCATTGGCAGTAGTACCAGTGGACGCCGGGGCGGTCTGCTTTGAAGGTCACGGAGGCGGTTGCCTGCGGGCTGATTTCCATCGCGATGCCGTAGCCTTCGAGGGTGAAGCCGTGGGTGAGGTCTTCGATCATTTCTTTGTTGGTGACGTAAACGGTGACTTCGTCGCCTTCGTTGACCTCAAATTTGGAGAGGCCGTAGGCGGGTGCGGTCGCGGTCATGTACACGCGGACTTTGTCGCCGTCGCGGATGACAGTGTTGGCAGTGTCGAGGTCAACGCCGTCTTTTTTCGCCTGTTCGCGCGCTTCTTTCCAGAAGTCGTCATCACGATTCCAGATGCTGAGCGGGTTCACTTTGTTGCGGGCGACGATGATCATGTCGTGCGGTTCGGCGAAGCTCGGGCCGTCGTGAACGAGGCGCATATGGTCGCCGGAGATGCTGATGAGCTGGTCGTTTTCCGGTTTGAGCGGACCGACATTCAGGAAGCGGTCTTTGGAGAATTTGTTGAGCGAGACGAGCCATTGACCGTCGGCTTCTTTGGTCTCGCCCATCGAAGTATGGTTATGTCCCGGCTGGTAGTGAACGTCGATTTTTTCGATAACCGGCTCAACTTTTTCACCCTGGTAGGCCTGACGCGCTTTTTCGATGTTCCATTTGACCATCTGGCTGTCAATGAAGAGCGTGGTGTAGGCGTTGCCTTTGCCGTCAAACGCGGTGTGCAGCGGCCCCAAACCGAGTTCTGGCTGGGCGACCACGAGATCTTTGGCTTCGATTTTGTCGTCGAAGAAGTCATCCAGTTTGCGTACGTCAATGACGGATACGGTCGGCGAGAGTTTGCCGTTCAGGACAATGTGGATGCCGTCCGGTGCGGCGTTGCAGCCGTGCGGCGAGTTCGGCACCGGGATGTAGCGGGTGTATTTGGAGCCGTGGGTGCCGTCAAGCACGGGGACACCGTTGATTTCCTTGAAGTCGCCGTTTTTCACGCCTTCTTCGATGCGCTTGATGTTGAAGACGACAACCCAGTCGGTTTCGCTCGATGACATTTCGCCGACATCCAGACCTTTTTCGGAGTTGTAGCAGGTGGAAAAGGCGTATTTACCCTGGTAGTCGGCATCAAGGTTGTCGAGGTTGCCGTCCACGCGCACTTGCCATTTGACATCCATGGTTTCGCCGTCCACGGCGGTAAACGCGGTCCAGTAGTCCTGTTTCGGGTTTTCGGTGTCGAGGATAGTCTTGCCGTCGTTCGGCCAGGGGATGATGTGTTCGCCGTTGGCGAAGACGTAGCCGGTTTTCGGGAAGCGTTGCGGGCGCAAGCCGTGAATGGCGGAGACGTTCGGGATTTCAACCATTGCGTCGCATTTCATTACGTCGCAGCGAATGCGGGCGACACGGGTGTTGGCCTTGTCGTTGGCGTAGAGGTAGCGGCCATCATAGGTGCCGTCGGTGAAAGACATGTGCGGGTGGTGCAGGTCACCGTTCATATAGATGCCGCCTTTGTCTTCGAGGAATTTTTTGGTTTCCGGCAGCATTTTTTCGCGCATGACACGGCGGCTTTCGTTGGTGCGGCCCCAACCGGTGGCACCGTCGTAGTTGAAGACGGGGATACGCATCAGTTCGCGCATGGACGGCATGCCGAGGATGCGGATTTCGCCGGACTGGCCGCCGGAGTTGAAGACGTAGTACTGGTCAAGGTCACCCGGTGCGACGTGGTCGCTCGCTTCGGCCGCGCCTTCGGCACCGGCGGTTTGCGAGGTGGCCAGGAGTCCTGCACCTCCGGCGACGGCTGCGCCACCGGCAGCGGCGACACCGCCGAGGAAGCCACGGCGTTTGATGCCGTTTTTTTGTTCTTCTGACATGGTTTTCTCCTGTTGTTTGTAGGACGGGAATTACGCCTTTTCCGGTGTGACTTTGGTGACACCGGCTCGGGCGGCGCGGATTTCTTCGTTGCGCGTTTCGCGTGCTTTCTGTTTTTTCGCTTTTTCGATGGCGAGCAGCAAGTGCATGCAGCGGCTTTTGTCATGATACAGCACTTGGCAGTTCAAGCACTGGATACATTCGTTCTCGTTGATGTTGCCTTCGGGGAAGATGGCTTCCACAGGGCAATCCTGCGCGCATTTTTGGCAGGGATTGCCGCATTCCGGGTAGCGCTTCAGCCAGTTAAAAAGACGCAGTTTGGCGGGAATGGCCAGCGCCGCGCCCATCGGACAGAGGTAGCGGCAGTAGAAACGCTCGATGAAGAGACCAATCAGCAGCAGGGTCAGGGCGAAGGCGACATACGGCCAGGCGCGCCCGAATTTGAGGATGATGGCGGTCTTGAACGGCTCAACTTCGGCCAGATGTTCGGCAAGCCCCATGTCGTAGAGCGAGAAGCCGAAGAGCAGCAGGAAGATGATGTATTTGATGGCCGTCATCCGCTCGTGCACCTTAAAGGGGAATTTGAACTGCGGCACATGCAGTTTTTTCGCGATATAGTTCGTGAGTTCCTGCAAGGCGCCGAAGGGGCAGAGCCAGCCGCAGAAAAAGCCGCGATTCCACATCAGCGAGCCGAAGGCAGTGGCGCACCAGAGGATGAAGATGACGGGATCCATCAGGAAGACGTTCCAGTTGAAGCCGTTGATGAGCGAGTTGGTGAAGGCCAGGACGTTCACCACCGACAACTGCCCGTTCACGGAAAGCTGCGCACCGAGGTAGCCGCCCAGCCAGAACAGGGTGAAGACGAGGTAGCAATTGCGGAACGCCTTGTAAGCGCGCGGGTATTGGGTAATCCAGTCCTGGAACATGAAGACGCAGACCAGCACGAAAATGGCGATGCCCAGCACGACAATCTGGACGGTCTTGTCGCGCCACGCCTGCCGCGCGATTTTCGCCTGCACGCTCAATTCACCGTCATCATGGACGGCAGCCACACCACCTGCCGCATCTGCCGGAGCGGCGGTTTGCGCGGCTGCGGGCGGCGGCTCGACGTAATCCGGGTTGGGGATTTGCTTGGTGTAGGCGGCAGGCAGGTTGTAATCCATATCGAAGGTGATGAACGCCTTGTCGCGCGCGCCGGTGGCGCGTTGTACCAAAAGTTCCAACTGCCACGGGCGGGCAACGTCCAGCGTTTGCTCGGTCGGCACGGTAAAGAGCGCGATTTCCGGGAAATGCGGCGCGCCGGTGGCCATGATGTCGCCGATGCGGCGGTGGTTGCGGTCGCGGAAGTGGAAGCCGTTGCCGTCCTGCTTCAATTTCAGGCGGTCGAAAATCCCGCCGCGCACGTAGCCCGACCCCTTGAACGAATACAACCCCTTGCCGGCGACGAGAATCGCCTGCTGCCCCGGCTGCAACTGCTTCGTCATCTGTTCATACAGTGAATCGCCGAGCAGGCTGCGCCCGATGGACGGCACCGTGACCGGCGCATAAAACATCTCGATAAACTCGTCGTCCGGATTGCTGCTTTCCGCGCGCTCCGCCGCTTCGGGATGCTTCGCCTTGATGAAGCCTTCATTGACCTCGCCGACGTGCAACTGGAAGGAACGCACCGCGCCGCTGCCGGTCAGCTCCGGCCAGCTGCTCTTCTCCTGCTTGTCCATATCGACCACCGTCAGCTCCTTCGGCTGCGCGGGGGCGGCTTCCTCCGCGCCGCCGCCCTGCATCGCCTTCGCGGCGGCAATCGCCGAGCGGGCGATGGTCTCGTTGATGACCATCACCGTCACCGTCGCGCCGCTGATGACATCGGGCGCGTCCTGATTCATGCCGTCACGCGGATAATTGCGCCCGGTGTAGGCATCGATATAGGCGTTGACCTTCTCGATGGGGATGCCGATGAGCACAATCGGCTCCGAGTGCTTGACCAGCTTGGCTTTGGTGATGGTGAAATCCTTGTCCACGCCGATCATGATGTGGATCGGCTTGCCGGAATAACCGCCGGACGGCACATAATCCGAGTTCAGGAACACATAGCCCAGCACCTCCTCGCCTTTCAGCACCGGCACCAGCGGCGGATGCTCCTGAATCTGGCCGTAGCCGGTCGCTTCCGGGAAAAACTCGGTCGCCGGCACCTTCGCGGTGAATTCCTGCAACGAACCGTCGCTATGGAACAGCGCCGCGCGCAGCTCCTTCGCCGTCGGCATCGGCGCGGCGGTAGCCGTTTCTGCAAAAAATAAAGCGGCAATGGCCAGCACGACCATTACCGCGAAACGCCGTATCGGATGATTACCGGCGATAGCTGACTGTCTCATGATTTTCCCCAAGATAATTATTGCTTTTGTTGTGTACGTATCGTAGCAGAGTGCATCCACAAATGGCTTGACGATTATCAACAGAAAAACCACAGCGAAACACACGCACCGCATGGTGCTGTTGCCGTCGCGCCGCCACTGCGCGTACACTTTGCACGCTTAAACGCAAGCCCTTCTCATTTATCCACACAGGTAATCCCCCATGAAACGACGCCTTCTCCTCGCCGCCCTTGCGGTCTTTTCTTTCAGCGCCCACGCCGTTACCGTCAAAGACGAGCACGGCGAGCTGACCCTCGACAAAACGCCCACCCGCATCGTCGCCCTGGAATATTCCTTCGTTGACGCGCTGGCCAATGTCGGCGTGTCGCCGGTCGGGGTCGCCGATGACGGCAAAGCCGAACGCATCATCAAAGAAGTGCGCGATTTGGTGCAGCCGTGGACATCCGTCGGCACCCGCGCCCAGCCGAATATGGAAACCATCGCCTCGCTCAAGCCTGATCTCATCATCGCCGACAAGGACCGCCACGCCGCCGCTTACGACGAGATGAGCAAAATTGCCCCCGTCCTCCTGCTCAATTCCCGCTACGGCAGTTTTAACGACATCCTCGCCCAGGCGCAGACCATTGCCGATGTGGTCGGCAAGCACAACGAGATGAAGGCCAGGCTCGACACGCTCAACAAGGAATTCGACGACATCAAGACGCATATTCCCGCCGGGCAGTCTGCCGTCGTCGGCGGTTCGCGCGAAAACACCTTCGACCTCTTCTCCAAAGACTACTTCGCCGGCGGCGTTGTCGCCCGCCTCGGCTTCAAGCTGCCCGATGCCGTCGATGGCAAGGCCTTCTACGAAATCAGCCTGGAACAGTTCCTCGCGCAAAATCCCGACTGGCTGTTCGTCGCCCATTACCGCGAGGAATCGGTCGTACGCAAATGGGAAAAGGAAGCGCTGTGGTCGGCGCTCAAAGTCGCCGGCGAACCCGGTCACAACGTCAGCGTCGCCATCGAATTGTGGGGGCGTTCGCGCGGGCTGATCGCCGCCAGGCTGATGGCCGAGCAGGTTCGCGACGCCGTCGCCGCCGCCGCGAAAAAATAATCCGCCGCCATGAAGCTGATTCCCGCATGGCTCAAATGGACGCTGCCGGTCTTCGTGCTGGCAGCGGTCTGCTATATCGCGACCTGGGCCTACGCCCCCGCCAACCTGCCCATCACCCCCGCCGATACCAACCACCTCATCCTCAACCCGCACGCGGCGAAGCCCAGTCTGGCGCAAATGATCATTCTCGAAAGCCGCCTGCCACGCATCCTCACCGCCGTGCTCTGCGGTGCCGTCCTTGCCGTCAGCGGCCTGCTGCTGCAAACGATGACGCGCAACCCGCTGGCCTCGCCCTCGCTGTTGTCCATCAACGCCGGTGCCAGCCTCGGCATCATCCTGACCGGCGTTTTCCTCACCGGCGGCGATTACAGCCTCACCGTTACCGCCGCCACCATCAACCACACCGCTTACGCCCTCGCCATCAGCCTCATCCTCTTCGGCGTCTATATCCGCTACGCCGCGCAAAACACCCTGCTGACCCTCGCCTGCATCCTCGGCGGCTTCGCCCTCATTATCTGGCAGCACCGCCACCCCGCCGGCGGCTATCTCTCTGCCCAGGCCGTCGAACACTTCCTGCGCGGCACCCGCCTCTCCGCCGCTGCCGCCATCGGCGGGGCGCTGTCGTGGTGCCTTGTCATGTACATCAGCTACAAGGACGGCCGCCTGCAACAGAACCGCCTCATCCTCGCCGGGATTGCCGTCAGCGCCTTCTGCATCGCCCTCGGCCGCGCCTCGCTGCTGCTCGACGAAACCCAGGCCAGCGGCGTGATGCGCTGGCTGGCGGGCAGCCTCTCCAACCTCACCTGGGCGCGCGTCCATCAATACTGGCCGTGGGTCGCCATCCCCATCCTGCCGCTCCTGTGGCTCATCCCCAAGCTCAACATCCTGCGCCTCTCCGATGATGCCGCGCAGACCCTCGGCCTTTCCGTGCGCCAACTGCGTCTGGCCATCAACCTCATCGTCCTCGTCTGGATCGGCGCCAGCGTCGCCATCACCGGCCCCATCGCCTTCATCGGCCTGCTCGTCCCGCACGCCGCGCAACACTGGATCGGCTACGACCTGCGCGCCGCCCTGCCGATGAGCGCCCTGCTCGGCGCGCTGCTGCTCACCGGGGCCGACCTGCTCGCCACCGCCCTGTCGCAACAGGGACAACTGCCCGCCGGGGCCGTCCTCGCCATCATCGGTGCGCCCTGCTTCGTCCTGCTCGCCAAACGCCGGAGCGACCAATGAACCACCCCCGCCGCACCCTCATCATCCTCGCCGTCCTCGTCATTCTTGCCTTCTACGCTGCCCTCACCTTCGGCACCAACATCCAGAGCCCGGCGCAAATCTGGCAGGGCATCCGCGAACACAACTACGAAATCTGGGAAAACCGCCTGCCGCGCGCCATCCTCGCCATCTACATCGGCGCGGCGCTGGCACTCTCCGGCACCATCATCCAGGGCATCATCCACAACCCGCTCGCCTCGCCGGACATCCTCGGTATCAACCACGGTGCCGGCCTCACCGCCATCCTCACCCTCACCATCATGAGCGGCATCCCGCTGTGGGCGTTGCCCGTCGCCGCCTGCGCGGGTGCCGTCGCCGCCTTCCTCATCCTGCTCGCCATCACCCGCCGCCACACCGGGCCGTTGCAAATGGCACTCATCGGCGTCGCCCTCTCCGCCCTCTACGCCGCCCTCAGCGACTACCTGCTGCTCACCTGGCCGCAGAACATCAACCTCGCACTCATCTGGCTCACCGGCAGCCTCTGGAACCGCAGCTGGAACTTCGTCGCCGTCGCCGTGCCGCTGCTCACCGTCCTGCTGCCGCTCGCCTTCCTCGCCAACAAAACCTTCGATCTGCTCACCCTCGGCGATCCCAAAGCCGCCACCCTCGGCGTGAACATCCGCCGCCAGCGCATTCTGCTGCTGGCGCTGGCCGTCGTCCTTGCCGCCGTCGCCGTCGCCACCGCCGGGCCCATCACCTTCCTCGGCCTCGTCGCCCCGCATCTGGCGCGGCGCCTCGTCGGCGGCCGCCATATCGTCCTCCTGCCCGCCGCCATCCTCACCGGCGCCCTCATCCTGCAAATCAGCGACATCGCCGTACGCAGCATCAAACCGCCGCTGGAACTGCCCGCCGGCATCTTCACCGCCCTCATCGGTGCGCCCTACTTCTTCTACCTGCTCAGACGGAAACTCTAATGGCATTACACATCGCAAACCTGCATAACGGCTACGGCGGCCAAACCGTCCTGCACGACCTCACCACCACCATCCCCGAAGGCAAAATCACCGCCCTCATCGGCCCGAACGGCTGCTGCAAAAGCACCCTGCTGAAAACCATCGCCCGCCTGCTGCCGCCGCAAAGCGGCGACATCAGCCTCGACGGCGAATCCATCTACCGCATCGCCCCGAAAAACTACGCGCGCCGCCTCTCGCTCCTGCCGCAGCACCACATGGTGCCGGAAGGCATCAGCGTGCGCACCCTCATCAGCTACGGCAGAAGCCCCTACCTCAACCTCTGGGGCAAACTCGGCAAAGCCGACCACGCCGTTATCGAACGCGTCATGGCGGCGACCCACACCGGCGACCTTGCCGACAAACGCGTGGACGAACTCTCCGGCGGCCAGCAGCAGCGCGCCTTCCTCGCCATGACCCTCGCCCAGGAAACCCCCTACCTGCTGCTCGACGAACCCACCACCTACCTCGACCTCAACCACCAGATCGCGCTGATGGACATCATGCGCGCGCAGCAGCAAAAAGGCGTAACCGTCATCACCGTCCTGCACGACCTCAACCAGGCGGCGCGCTACTGCGACCACCTCATCGTCATGAAAAAAGGCCGCCTCATCGCCGAAGGCGACCCGCAGGACGTCCTCACCCCGGCACTGCTCGCCGACGTTTTCGCCGTTGACGCCGCGCCCTACACCTGCCCGGTCAGCGGCAAGCCGATGTGCATCGTCAAAAAAAGCCTCGCGGAAGAACAGCTCGCCTGATACCGGGACTGCCGCAGGACGGGCTTCAGCCCGTCAAAAAAACGCCGGGCCCGGCATTTGCGCCGTCTGGCGGCATTCAGGCGAGGTGTGCCGTGTCGTTGATGCGCTCGACGTGGAAATGGCCGGCGTGGTCAGTGTCATCCGCCCGGTAGCGGACGATGTTGATCGCGGTGTTGTGCAGGGTCTCGCTGCGCCCCGCTTCGCGGTGGTTCTGCCAGGTCGCGCCCTGCATCAGCGCCAGCAGGAGGCGCAGGGTGTGGCCGTGCGAGACGATGAGCAGGTTGCCGCTGTCATGCACGCGCACGATGTCGTCGATGGCGGCCATCGCGCGCGTGGCGAGTTGCGCCCAGGTTTCGCCGCCGTTCGTGGCGGCGCGGTATGAAGCCGGGGCGCCCACGAGTTGCTGGAATTCCGCTGTGGCGCGGATGTCGTCCACTTTTTGCCCTTCCCAGTTGCCGAAGTGCTGTTCGTTCAGCCCGGTGTGCTGGAAGAGCGGCACGTGGGCGGCGCGTTCGTGCAGGATGTGGCGGGCGGTGGCGATGGTGCGCGGCAGGCAGCTGCTGTAAGCGGCGGCAAATGGCACTCCGCGCAGGGCGCGTCCGGTGCGTTGCGCGTCGTGGACGCCTTGCGCGGTGAGCGGCGAGTCGCCCCAGCCCTGCATCAGGCCTTGCAGGTTCCATTCGGTCTGGCCGTGGCGGATGAGGTAGAGGGTGAGGGTTTTCATCTTTCAGTTTCCCTTGCCGATGAAGAGCGAGAGGATGCCGGCGGCGATGAGCGGGCCGACCGGCACGCCTTTGAGGAAGGCGACGCCGATGACGGTGCCGATGATGAGTCCCGGCACGACGCCGGGTTGCGCCAGCATCAGGGTCACGCCGCGCCCGCTCAGCCAGGCGACGAGGACGCCGACGGCGATGGCGGCCAGCACTTTCCAGTTGGCGAAATCCGCCGCGCTCAGGGTGAGTTTGCCGCTGGCGAGCGGGCTCAGGACGCCGATGGTGAGCAGGATGATACCGAGGCTGAGGCCGTTTTTTTCAATCCACGGCAGGTAGCGGGTGAGCGGGGTTTGCTGGATGAGGAGCAGCGCGGTTGAGGCGATGATAACCGGGGCGTTGTGGCTGATGACGCCGAGGGCGGCGAAGACGAGGAGGATGAGGGCGGTGGGGTCGATGTTGAGCGGCATGGCGGTTATTTCGGGGTATGCAGGGTCATGAGCAGCGCGTCGCAGCGGCTGCCGTCGGGGTTGGGGTAGTAGGCTTTGCGCCGCCCGCTGACGCGGTAGCCGAGGCGGCGGTAGAGTGCCTGCGCGCCGTGGTTGTCGGCACGCACTTCGAGATAGGCGGCAGCAGGCGTGAGGGCGGCCAGCGCCGCCCGGTGCAGGGCGGTGGCGAGACCCTGCCGCCGTGCGGCAGGGGCGACGGCGAGCGCGAGCAGTTCCATTTCGTCAAGCACGGCACGGCAGGCGATGAAGGCGAGCGGTGTGCCGTCCGCTGCTGCCAGCCAGACGCGGTCGCCGTCATCGGGGCGGCAGACATGCGCCGCTTCGGCGATGATTTGCAGGGCGGGCAGGTCGGCGGCGGCAGCCGGACGGATGGCGGGCACGTTTCAGTCCTGGTATTCGTTGTGGAAGGCGAAGTGTTCGGGGATGTGCGAGTGCACGAAGTAGAAGCTGTGGTCGTAGCGTTTGCGGCGGTTGATGAGGATTTCCCCGCTTTTGATGCGTGCTTTGACGCCTTCTTCAAAGGCTTCAAGGTTGATTTTGTTGCCGAGGTGGTCGTCGTCGGTGCCCTGGTCTATCCACAGCGGCAGCGGCGCGGCGTCGGGATGGGCGAGGTACCATTGCAGCGGGTCGAATTCGGCGGGGAGGTTGTAGCGGGCGAGGTGTTCGTCGTACCACGGCGTGCCGTAGAAGCCGAGCCACGGTGCCAGCGCCGAGATGCTGCGGTAGTGGTCGGGATTCTGGTGGGCGAGGTGGATGGCCAGCGTACCGCCAAAGCCGTAGCCCATGATGCCGCGCCCGCCGCTGGTGTTGAGGTGGGCGCGCAGGAGGGCGGGCAGTTCGTTGATGAGGTAGTCGTCCAGCGCTTCGCGTTCGCGGGCGTACTGGCCGGTGCGGGCGTCGTCGTCGCCTTGATAGACGTTGAAGAGGTCGGGGATGACGAGGATGGTGTCGTAGCGGTTGGCGTAGCGCTGGTAGTCGCTCTGGCTGGCGACGAGGCGGGCGCTGGTTTGCAGGCCCGGCAGGTAATAGTTGGTGTGGCAGGGCCGCTCTTTGAGCAGCATGGCGACGGGGACGTACACCGCGAGTTCGAGCGGGCGGCGCAGGGTGTCGGCGTAGTGGCGGTAGATGCGTTGTTCGCCTTTGAAGCTGGTGTGGGATTCGAGCAGTTCGAGCGGGTTCATGGGGCCTCCGGTGTTTGCGGGGTGGGTTTGGTCAGGCGGGGTGGTTACCGGGCGCGTGGCAAGTGTTTGTGATAGATGGGGAAGCTGCCAAGCGGGGTAAATGCCGGTTTTGTGGAATGGGTTTTGTCGCTGCGCGGCTTGTTTGCTGCCCCCTCCCAACCCCTCCGCCGGGTACCCACAAAAACGCTCGCGTTTTTGCGGGGTGCGGCCACGGGGGAGGGCTTTATTCTTCCCGCAAGCGGGGAAGGGAGGACGTGCCAAGCGGCGTAATTGCCGGGTTTTGTCGCTGCACGGCAGGTTGTTGCCTTTCGCTGACGTTCTTCGCAGGACTGCCTTCCGTCCGCCATTCGGGTTGTGTTGTGGCGGGCTGCAGCCCGTCCTGCGGCAGGTTGTTTGGGATTTTGGGGTTAGCTGATTTTCATCCCCGCCTTGACGCCGTCGCCGGGGTTCAGCAGGTGCAATTCGTCGCCGCTGGTCGCGGAGAGGATCATGCCTGTCGAAACGCCAAAGCGCATTTTGCGCGGGGCAAGGTTCGCCACATACACGACCATGCGGCCGATGAGCTCTTCCGGCTGGTAATACGCCTTGATGCCGGAGAAGACTTCGCGTTCGCCGAGTTCGCCGACGTCGAGCTTGAAGCGCAGCAGTTTGTCCGAGCCGTTGATGTGACTGCATTCGAGGACGCGGGCGATGCGCAGGTCGGGTTTGGCGAAGTCGTCGATGCTGATCCAGTTTTCTTCCACCGTTTTTCCTCCTTTGCCGATGCCGGCTTCTTCTTTGAGGTCTTCTTTGCTGTCGTTGATGACGGCGGCGATGGTTTTTTCTTCGATGCGCTGCATGAGCGGCTGATAGGGACGGATGGTATGGCCGAGCAGCGGGCGTTGCGCGTCGTCCCAGGCGAGCGGGGCGATGTCGAGGAAGGTTTCGCTTGCTTCCGCCAGTTGCGGCAGCACGGGTTTGAGATAGGTGATGAGTTGGCGGAAGGCGTTCAGGCCGATGGTGGCGATGGTTTGCACGGCGGCGCGGCCCGCGTCGTCTTTGGCCTTGACCCAGGGTTTTTCGGCGTCGATGTATTCGTTCGCGGCATCGGCCAGTTTCATGATGTCGCGCATCGCCTGGCTGTATTCGCGCCGCTCGTAGGCGTCGGCGATGTCGTCCGCTTTGGCGGCGATGCCGTCGAGGAGGGCGGTGTCGGGCAGCGCGTCGGCGAGGCGGTTGGCGAAGTGTTTGTCGAGGAAGGACGCGCAGCGGCTGGCGAGGTTGACGAGTTTGCCGACGAGGTCGCTGTTGTTTTTCTGGCGGAAGTCGTCGAGGTTGAGGTCGAGGTCTTCGACGCGCGCGCTCAGTTTGGCGGCGTAGTAGTAGCGCAGGTTCTCCGGCGGCAGGTGTTTCAGGTAGGTTTCGGCCTTGATGAAGGTGCCGCGCGATTTGCTCATTTTTTCGCCGTTCACAGTGAGGAAGCCGTGGCAGTATACGCCGCTCGGCTTGCGCAGCCCCGCGCCTTCGAGCATGGCCGGCCAGAAGAGCATATGGAAATAGGCGATGTCCTTGCCGATGAAGTGGTAGAGCTCGGTGTCGCTGCCGGCGCGGATGTAGGCGTCGTAGTCGATGCCTTTGGCGTCGCACAGGGCGCGGAAGGCGGCGAGATAGCCGACCGGCGCGTCCAGCCAGACGTAGAAGTATTTGCCGGGGGCGTTCGGGATTTCAAAGCCCCAGTAAGGCGCGTCGCGCGAGATGTCCCACGGTTGCAGCCCCGCCTCGAACCATTCGGCGAGTTTGTTGCGCATCGCATCTTGCAGATCGGCGGTTTGCAGCCAGTCGCGCAGGAAAGTGTCGAAGGCGGGCAGGTCGAAAAAGTAATGCTCGGAGTCGCGCAAGACGGGTGCCGCACCGGAGAGGACGGAATAGGGCTTGATGAGGTCGGTCGGCGCGTAAGTGGTGCCGCAGTTTTCGCAGTTGTCGCCGTACTGGTCTTTGGCGTGGCATTTTGGACATTCGCCTTTGACAAAGCGGTCGGGCAGGAAAAGGTTTTTCTCGGGGTCGAACAGCTGCGAGATGGTGCGGCGCAGGATGTAGCCGTTGTGGTCGAGCTTGTTATAAATGTCGGCGGTAATCGCGCGGTTTTCTTCGCTGTGGGTGCTGTGGTAGCAGTGATGATCGATGAGGAAACCGGCAAAATCGCGGCGGTGTTCGGCGCGGCTTTTGTCGATAAGCGCCTGCGGGCTGATACCTTCTTTCTCGGCGCGCAGCATGATGGGGGTGCCGTGGGCATCGTCGGCGCAGACATAGTGGCATTCGTGCCCGCGCAGGCGCTGGAAACGCACCCAGATGTCGGTCTGGATGTGTTCGACCATGTGGCCGAGATGGATGGCGCCGTTGGCATACGGCAGGGCGCTGGTTACGAGAATGCGGCGTTTGGGCTGCGTCATGGGTGCCTCTGTTCATATAAATGGAAAGGGCGGCATTTTAGCAAAACCACTCAACCCTTCTGCGCGGCCGGAGCACGACATACAGCGCAGCAAGAGCGTAACAACCCCGGCACAGCGCGGCAGCGGAGGTGTATATTTCACGAAAAACAACAGCAAGCGCACATGACGACACATTGAATCCCCGGAAAACCGGCATTCGATGCCGCGACAAGCTACCCGCCGATACCGCCCGCAAACCGCCGCCGCCCGCCCCTGCCTTGCTTTACCGCCCTGCCCGCCGCCCGCACGGCCGCTACAGCGAGCGCATCCCGCTCACCGACGAACAGCAGCAGGAAGTAAACCTGCGCG
>NZ_CALIZP010000030.1 GCF_938028825.1 uncultured Cardiobacterium sp.
CCAATCCGCCCAATCCGCCCAATCCGCCCAATCCGCCCAATCCGCCCAATCCGCCAGTGCCGCTGATGTTGGGTGCCGCCAAGCCGCCCAAGAACGCCCATGCGGTGCCGTCAATGTTGGCCAAGTCAGGCAGGGATGTTTTCGCGGGCGAGGCCACCACATCTTCATGACTTCTTTTGCCGCCGGGCTGCCCAACCTGTCGATCTATCGATCTGTCGATCTGTCGATCTGTCGATCTGTCGATCTGTCGATCTGTCGATCTGTCGAGCTGTCGAGCTGTCGATCTGTCGATCTGTCGAGCTGTCGAGCTGTCGAGCTGTCGAGCTGTCGAGCTGTCGAGCTGTCGTTTCGGCCGGGCTGCAAATGTTGACCAAGTCAGGGGAGGGATGTTTTCGAGAGCTGGGCCACTGCATCTTCCATGGACTTCCTTGCTCCCAATTCGCTGAACTGCCGATGCCGCCGAGCATCAATTATGCAGGGCAGCTGATGCTTGCCTATAAACCACATAAAATGATTCAAACCACATAATAAACCACATAGGAAAATATAAAATCCCTTTGAAAACAATATCTGAACCACAAAACCACATTAACCACACCTATATAGCTAATTAGCTTATTTTTTCATACAACATTAATGCCAGACTTGCTGCATTTACGCAGCATTCAGAGAAGATTTGTATGAATAATTAAGAGCATTAGCTATAAGTATCACCTTATTGAGTACGTTTTGAAACTCGGATTTTCTGACTGGGGTAATTAATTGAGGTATACGTATATTGAAGGATTTATAACGCATTGAAAAACAAATATTTTTTATAAATATTTAACTTCCAACGTCGCTACCTATGCGGCCGCCCTGTTGCTCCTCACCCTGTTCAGCACCTGGGATGTCAAAATGGTTTGGGAAATCATCCCGACGCTGTCTGTCATTGCGCCAGGCGCCGCGCTGTCCGCCTCGGTTTTGTCCGTCTTCCTGCCGCAGGCACCGCCTGCGGATGAGGCGCAACCGACGCCGCAAAAAAGCCCGCCCGCAGCAACCCATGCCCCTGCCGCGACGACGCACACCGGGCAGGTCCGCGCATTGTCCATGAAGGACTACGCGTTCTATATCTCGGCGCAAACCCTGTTGGGCGGTACGCTGACGACACTGATATTCGTCCTCTTCATGGCAGATGATGATGTCTTCCTTCCGGCGCTATTGCTCTATATCACCTTCTGCGCCCCTTTTGCGGTGGTGTGCTGCTGCACGGGCTTTCTCATGGGCTATCTGCGCCTGTGCCGCGACGCGCACGGCATCACCCGTTCCATTGTGCTTACCGTCGTCATCTACACGATTACCGTACTGCTCTTCGCGCTGTTCATCGAGGCGCTGTCTTACATCGTCCCGCTGTTGCCACTCGTGCTGTTATCCGCCGCGCTGTCCGCCTCGGTTTTGTCCGCCCTCCTGCCGCAGGCACCGCCTGCCTGAACGCCCGTTGCGGCAGTGCCGCACGCCGCCGTTTGCCTTGTCCCGGCCGGACGCGCTGCGTACAATCGCCCTGCATGCCGAACGACATGTTTCCATTCATGGCAATACAGAGGAGTAACTCTCATGCAAGAAAACGTCATCGTCGCCATCTTCAACGTTCCCAGCGAGGCCTACCAGGCCTTTTCCGAACTGAAAGCCCATACCCAGACCGTCGACAGCCTGATTGCCCAGGCCGTGCTGGTGAAAAAGGAAAACGGCCTGCTGATTCCCGCCGAAAGCACCGATTTCACCGCCAACAGCACGGAGGGCGCGTGGACGGGCGGCCTGATCGGTGCCTTGCTCGGCATGCTGGGCGGCCCCGTCGGCGTATTGCTCGGCGGCTCCTTCGGCGCGCTCATCGGCAGCGACGCGGGCGCGGCGCAGACCGCAGGTGAAGCCTGCCTGCTGGAAAATGCCGCGCAGAAACTGGACGACGGCAGCACCGCCCTCGTCATCCTCGTGCAGGAAGCGGATGAAGCCGCGCTGGATCAATTCTTTGCCCGCTTCCGCACCGTGGTGCTGCGCCGCGACGCCGCCGCCGTGCAGCAGGAAGTGCTGGCCGCCGCCGAAGCCCAGGCTGAAGTCGCCCGCCAGGTGCGCGACGCGTGGAAAAAACACAAAGCCGCCGAACGCCGCGAAAAGGTGGAAGCCTTCAAGGCCGAGCTGAAAGAAAAATTTGCTACCCTCGCCGCGAAGATCAAGAAGAAAGGCTGAAAACTGCCTGATATGCCGGAACGGCCTGTACCGCCCGATGCGGTGCAGGCCGTTTTTTATGCAGCGGGGCGGTCGTCATGCGCGGTATCCCTCCGCCGCCGCCTCGCGGACAAAATCGAGAAAGCACTGCACCCGCGCGGGCAGCAGGCGGGTGGCGGTCAGGGCGTGGATGGTGATGCCGTCTGCCGCCCAGTCGGGCAGGATGACGATGCCCATGCCGGCGACGGCGAGGCGTTGCAGCAGGCCGGGGCTGTTGGCACGGCAGGGCGCGTCAATGGCGATGGTTGCGCGGCGGCCGTCGGTGTGGTGCAGCGTCCAGCTTTCTTCCTGCGGAAAACCCGGGCAGCGGTGGCGGGCGAGGTCGGCGGGCTGTGGCACTTCCTCGTGCGCGGCGAGATAGGTGGGGCGGCGTAGAGGTAGCGCGGCAGGTGCATGAGCGGGCGGGCGATGAGACGCTCATCCAGCGGTTCCCCGGCGCGGATGACGGCATCGACCGGGTCGCGGAACAGATCCACCCGCTGCGGCGAGACGTCCAGTTGCAGGCGGATGGCGGGGTAGCGCGCGGTGAAGGCGGGCAGGCGCGGCGCCAGCCACCGGTAGGCGAAATCCACCGGCAGTGACAGGCGCAGCAGGCCGGCGGGCTGCTGCGGGTTGCCGTCCGGCTCGGCGAAGAGCCGCGCCGCTTCTTCGCCGATGGTGCGGGCGCGCTCGTAGAAATGCCGCCCCGCTTCAGTCAGCTCGATGCGGCGGGTGGTGCGTTGCAGCAGTTGCAGGCCGAGCGCCTTTTCCAGCGCGCTGATGCGGCGCGACAGCGTCGATTGCGGCAGGTGCAGCTTTTCCGCCGCGCGGCTGAAGCTGAGTGCCTCGGCGACGGCGACGAAGAGGGTCATGTCGTTGAAATCGGGCATGGATTATTCCGCTGGTGCATAAGAGTTATCCATTCTAGGGGATTTATCCGCCGCCGGCGGTCATCCATACTGCTCGCACATTCACCAACGAGGACATCACCATGTACCAACCTTTCTCTTCCCAAGATGCCGTCATGCTTTTGATTGACCACCAGGTCGGCACCATGAGCTGGGTCGGCTCCATCCCCTTTGAAGACATGAAGCGCAACGCGCTGATGCTGGCGAAAAGCGCGGCGGCATTGGGCATCCCCACCGTGTTGACTTCCAGCATGGAAGAACACGCGCAGGGCCCGCTGCTTGCCGAGCTCGGACAAATCCTGCCCAAAGCATTTGCCAACCGCGTCAAGCGCGCCGGCATTGTGAATGCCATGGCTGACCCGAATTTCGCCACTGCCGTCAAAGCTGCCGCCGGCGACAGAAAACGCATCATCATCGCCGGCGTGACCAACGATGTCTGCACTGTCTATCCGACCCTCACCCTGCTGGAAATGGGCTACGAAGTGCAGGTGGTGGCCGATGCGGGCGGCTCGCCCAGCGCCATCGGCGACGAATTGTCCCTGCGCCGCATAGCCGCCGCAGGCGCAACGGTCGTCGGCACCAACCAGCTTATTGCCGAACTGGCGCAGGACTGGAGCAGCGCGGACGGGCAGAAACTGCTCGCCGTTGTTGCCGAAGCCTTGCAAGGAGAAAAATCATGAAACTGCTCGAACCCTTCACCCTCGGCACCTTCACCCTGAAAAACCGCATAGTCATGGCCGCCATGACCCGCAGCCGCGCCGCCGCCGACGGCACCCCCACCGCCATCATGGCCGAATACTATGCGCAGCGCGCCTCGGCGGGGCTCATCCTCTCCGAAGCCACCAACATCTCGCCCGCCGCCATCGGCAGCCCCTTCACCCCCGGCCTCTACAACGACGCGCAAATCGCCGCCTGGCGCCGCGTGACTGCCGCCGTGCATCAGGCAGGCGGCCTTATCTTCGCGCAACTGTGGCACACCGGCCGCGTTGGTCATTCATCCGATCGCGGCGGGGCGCTGCCGCTGGCGCCGTCGGCGGTCAAAATCGAGGGGATGCAGCACTTCACCGCGCAGGGGATGCGGGACTACGAAACCCCGCAGGCGATGACGGCAGCCGACATCGAGACGACCATCGCCGACTACGCGCAGGCAGCGAAAAACGCCATCGCCGCCGGATTTGACGGCGTCGAACTGCACGCCGCCAACGGCTACCTGCCGCAACAATTCCTCGCCGACAGCAGCAACCGGCGCACGGATGCCTACGGCGGCAGCATAGAAAACCGCGCCCGCTTCACCCTCGACGTGATGCGCGCACTGATTGCGGCGGTCGGCGGCGACAAAGTCGGCATCAAAATCAGCCCGCTGCACCCCTACGCCGGGATTGTCTTCACCGACCCCGTCGGCGATTACCGCTACCTGATCGGCGAACTGGGCAAACTGGATTTCGCCTTCGTCGAACTGATGAAACGCAGCCCGATGTTCCCGCTCCTGCCGCACTACCCGCAGGACGACGAAATCGCCCGCTTCGGCCCGCTGGTCAAGCAGACGCTGGTGGCCGGCACCGCCTACACCCGCGACAGCGCCGAAGCCGAACTGGCACGCGGCATCGCGCAACTGATCGCCTTCGGCAGCGGCTTCCTCGCCAACCCCGACCTGCCGGAGCGCTTCCGGCAAAACGCCCCGCTGAACGCGCCCGACCGCGCCACCATGTTCGGCGGCGGCGGAAAAGGCTACATCGACTATCCGGCGCTATAAGCGGCCGCGACAAACCGCCCTCCGGGGCGGTTTTTGCCTGCCTGCTGCGCGAACGGATGGATTTCGGGCGGAGGCCGACGCATCCCGTCTGCGGCAGAGCCGATTTGTGCCTGCTGACCGAACGCCCTGCTGGCGCAGGTGCTGGCCGAACTGCACGCGCACGGCGTCATTCCGCTGAGCGGCATCGTGCCGCACACCGGCGCACAAGGCGCCGTGCAATCCGTCTATCTGCGCGACCCCAACGGCAACCTGCTGGAAATCAGCCGCTATCCGTTCCCCCCGGTGGCAGAAAACCCCTGAAAGCCGCACACCGTCATGCATCCGCCTGCTCTTCCCGCAGACTCCCCACCAGGGCGCGGAACAGCGGCGCATCGGCGCGGCGGTGCGGGTAATAGAGATGGTAGCCGGTGTAGCTGATAGCCCAGTCGGCCAGCACTTCCACCAGCGTGCCGTCTGCCAGCCGCGCCTGCACCACATCGCGCGGCGTCCAGAACAGGCCGAAGTCCGCCAGCGCCGCTTCAACCAGCACCGCGCGGTTGGCGGCGAAGCGGCCGGTGGCGCGGATTTTCACCACCTTGCCGCTGTGGGGGGCGAGAAATTCCCACACCAGCGGCCCGCCGGAGGAGAGGATGAGGTTGATGCAGCGGTGGGCGGCCAGGGCGGACGGCGTCTGCGGCGTGCCGTGGGCGGCGAGATAGGCGGGGCTTGCCACCACGCACATCCGCATGTCGGGCGAGACGCGCACCGCGATCATGTCGCGTTCCAGGTCGTCGCCGAGGCGGATTCCCGCATCGAAGCGCTCGGCGACGATGTCGGCAAAGCGCGATTCGCCCACCAGTTCCAGCTCCACTTCGGGGTAATCGCGCAGGAAGCGGGCGAATTTTGGCCAGAGCTGCGCGATGGCGTGTTCGGAGCCGTTGATGCGCAGCCGCCCGCGCACGGTGTCGCGCATGGCGGAGAGGGCGTTGAGTTCGTCGTCAATGACGTCGAACAGCGGCGAGAGTTTCTGATAGAGGCGCTCGCCCGCCCCGGTGGTGGCGACGCTGCGCGTGGTGCGCTGCAACAGCTTGATATGCAGGCGGTCTTCGATGCCGCGAATGCAATGGCTCAGCGCCGACTGCGACACGCCGAGGAGCTGCGCCGCCCTGGTGAAACTGCCGACACGCGCCACGACGAGGAAGGCGCGCAGGTCGTTCAGGTTTTCTTTCATGCTTCCGGTTCCCGGCTAAAAGCCGCCAGCCTATGCGCTTCGCGGCGGCGGGGCAAGCGGGGCTTTTTGCCGTGAAGGAAGGAGAGGCCATGAAAAAACCGCCCCGGAGGGCGGTTTTTTGGCGGGCGGTGTTCACACGTCCCAGTTCTTGAAGCCGGTCAGCCAGCGCGCGAAGTTGGGGTCGCGGTGGTCGAAGAAGCTGTTCGGCAGGCTGGTAGCCAGTGCGCTGTGGCCGGTATCCAGCGTGGTGAGGCGCAGCATGTCGTCGCTTGTCAGCGCGAAGTCGAAGATGGCCCGGTTTTCCCGCATGCGTTCGGCGCGCACGGTTTTCACCAGCGAGACGATGCCGCGCTGATAAAGCCAGCGCAGCGCCACCTGCCCCACCGTTTTGCCGTATTTTTTGCCAATTTCCGTGAGCAGCGGCTGGTTGAAGAAGTCGTATTTGCCCTCGGCGAAGGAACCCCAGGCTTCGACGGTGATGCCGTTCGCCTGCATGTAGCCCACTTCGCGCGTTTGCTGATGGAAGGGGTTGACCTCAATCTGGTTCACCATCGGCGCGATGCGGTTGAAGGTAGCGAGATCGACGAGGCGGTCGCTGTGGAAGTTGCTGACGCCGATGGCGCGGATTTTCCCCGCTTCATAGAGTTCTTCGATGGCGCGCCACGCGCCGTGCACGTCGCCGTAGGGCTGGTGGATGAGGTAGAGGTCGAGGTAGTCGAGTTGCAGGCGGTTCAGGCTGCGCTCGAACTGGGCTTTGGCGGCGTCGTAACCGGCGCTGTTCAGCCACAGTTTGGTGGTGATGAAGAGTTCTTCCCGCTGGATGCCGCTCGCGCGGAGGGCGCGGCCGACCTGTTCCTCGTTGAAATAGGCGGCGGCGGTGTCGATGTGGCGGTAGCCGTTGGCGATGGCGTCCGTGACGACGCGTTCGCATTCTTCCGGCGCGACCTGATAGACGCCGAAGCCGAGCAGCGGGATGGCGACGCCGTTCGCAAGGGTAGTGGTGGTTTGTTGGGTCATGGGGGTTCTCCGGTTTAGGGTTGGGTGTGCGGTACTTCGCTCCAATGGCTATACAGGTTTCAACACACAGGACGACACATGAAGCACGCTTCTATATGTTGCCCTGATTTGGAAGGGTTACACCTCTCCAAATATTTCCTGACTTTACCGCTCTGAAGAGCGGAGTTTCAACCATTAAGGAAGCTTTGGTGAAGTTAGAGCGACGGTTTTTGATCAGCCATTGTCCGTGGCGGTGGCGGTTTCTGCGGCAGTCGGCGCGGCGTAAGCAGGAAGGCAGGCGGCAAGCGCCAGGGCAAGCAGGGCGGTTTTTTTCATGGGCCTTTGCCCTCCTCGCTCCACCAGTATTGGGCGGTGGCACCGCCGTCGATGAGGATGTCGCTGCCGGTGATGTAGCCGCCGCGCTCGCTCATCAGCAGCTCGGCGAGGTTGGCGATTTCGTCCGGCGTGCCGCCGCGCCCCACCGGCAGGGCGGCGAGCATGGCGCGGTAGAAGTCTTTACGCTCGCCGTTGAGTTCGTCGTTGGCGAGCGGGGTGTGGATGATGCCGGCGCTGATGCAGTTCACCCGCGCGCCGCGTTGCCCCCAGCGTACCGCTGCGGCGGCGACGCGCAGCGCATTGCCGCGTTTGGAAAGCTGGTAGGCGCGCAGGCTGTCGGTTTCGTTTTTGATGTAGGGCAGGTCAAGCAGCGCTTCGCACGGGGTCAGCGCCAGTTCGCGGTTTTGTTCGGGGGTGAGCGGTTCGAGGCGGTGCGCCGACTGCGAGCCAATCATCACCGCCGCGCCGCCCGGCGCAATGATGTCGCCGAATATTTCCAGCAGCACCGCCGTGCCGTAGAGATCCACCTTGAAGAGCAGCGCGGCGGGCGCTTGCGAGGGCGAGACCCCGGCGGTGTTGATGAGTCCCTTCACCGCGCCGAGCGAGGCGGCCAACGCGGCGACGGCGCGGATGCTGGCGCGGCTCGATACGTCGCAGGCGGTGGTGTGCACGCGGTAACCGGCGGCGCGCAGTTCTTCCGCCTGCTTTTCCGCGTGTTCGGGTTTAAGGTCGGCGAGGATGAGCTCGCGGCCGACGCTGACGCGGCGGGCGATGGCAACGCCGATGGCGCCGCTGCCGATGAGGACGATGACTTCTTTTGGCATGGTGTTCTCCTGTAATGGAAGCGCGCATTGTAGGCGGCGGGTGTGGACGGATAAACGCTAGCGCGTCGCTAGGGGTTATGAAGGGGATTCATAAAAGACGCGTAACGCTGCCGCTTATCGCGCGGGATTACAATAATTGCCCCCTTCAATCACAGAGGAACCCTCATGTCCCGCTCCCTGCTTGCCCTGGCCGTCTGCGCCGCTGCCGCCGTCCACGCCGAACCGCTGCCGCTGATCAGCAACGACGCCAAATACTGCGTGAAGCCCGATGTCTGCGACACGGTCATCGTTACCGCCATCAATAGCCCCGATGCCGCGCTGAATGCCTATGCCGACAGTCTTTTCAACAGCGCGGACGATGCGGAAACCGCCGCAGAATACCGCTTTACCGGCTTCGATCACGCCGCGCTGGAAGCGTGGATTACCCGCGTCGGCAAGGAAGAACTCGGCGATGGTGAAGACGTACCTAACAACGACTATTCCCACGATTACGGCGTCAAGCAAATCGGCGAAACCGCGCATTACCGCCTGCTTGAATTCATGGTCAGCACCTACCTCGGCGGCGCACACGGCATGTATGGCAGCAGCTTCCACGTCCTGCCGAAAGCGGGCGAGCTACGCCGCCTGACGCTGGACGACATCCTCCTGCCCGGGCAGCGGCAAAAGCTGGACGCCCTGCAAAAACAGGCTTTCGAACGCGCCCTGAAAGCGGACGGCTACGGCAGCGGGGCGATGAGCGACGCCGAAATCAAGGAACTCTACGACACCTTCCCCTTCACCGCCAACGACAACTGGCGCTTCGACAGCAAGGGGCTGGTCTTCCAGTACGCCCCCTACGAAATTACGCCGTACAGCCTGGGCGCACCGGAAATTCTCGTGCCGACGGCGGAACTGCACGGCATCATCAAGCCGGACATCCTCGCCGAACTGCCAAGCTGGCAGCGCTACGATGCGGGCAAGGCCGAAAAACGCCCGCAGTGGCGGCAGCCATAACCATGCGCCTCCTCCTGCTGTTGATGCTGCCGGTGCTGCCGCTCCCTGCCGTCGGCCTGCACGATTTCCGGGAAAACGGCCGGGGCGGCCTGCAAGACGGGGCGGGTCGGGTGCTGGTGCCCGCCGCCTATCCCGACACCGGCTGGGGAACATACGAAGAAGCGCCGTAAGGCGGGGAAATCGAATTTATCGTCAGCCTCCGGCAAGAAGCCCTGCCGCCGGTATCGCCGCCCCGGCCCGGGCGGCGGGTGATGTCTGTGACCGCGCAGGCAACTCCCTTTACTCGCCGCTCTTCTTCGACAACGGCATGGACCTTTGGCACGAAGGCTGCCGCCGCTTCGTCGAGCGGGGCAAAGTCGGCTTCGTCAATGGCAACGGGGAGAAAATCATCCCCGCCCGTTACATCGCCGCTGACCCGTTCCACCACGGCTACGTGACCGTTTACACCGGCAACTGGCGCACGAAATACACAGACGGCGGCGAGCACGCCGTGCTGGAAGCGGCGGACGCGACCGCACAGACCCACATCATCAACCTGCGCGGCGAGACCGTGCGCGGCAGCACGCAGCCGCTTGCGCCGGCAGACATCAACATCGGCGGGCGCTACTACCCCTATCCCTTCAAGCACAGCCCGTTCGAGCAATACATCCTGGCGAAACTCGCCGCGACGCCCGCCCTGGCCGAACTCGCGCTTTACGACTACACCGGGCCGCGCGACGGCCTTGTCCTCGGCTTCGCCATCACCGCCCGGCCTGACCGCATCGAACCCTACTACCGCCTGAGCGCCTACATCTATGACAAGGAGCGGCGGGCATCCCGCGACGATGAAATGTCGCGCATCATCGCCGACCGCGACGGCCGCCTCTACTTCCGCGCCTGGGGCGAAGACACGCCCATCCCGCTGAAAGACCGGCTGCGCGCAGCGCTGGCAGACGCGCGCGCGGACATGATGCAACGCCGCGACCGCCCGCGCCCCTACCGCTTCAACGCCGTACGCCGCCTGCTTGCATTGCCGTTGCAGTGGTTTTGATACCCCATCCCCAAGCGATCATCTGCCGTAGGGCGGGCTTCAGCCCGCCGCAATCATATTAATGGTGAGCTGAAGCCCACCCTACGAACCCCGTTTTATTTCTTGGGATCGGAAGGAGGCGTTGCAGGCGGCCTCTCTGCGTTTTGGGAGGCACGGGCGGGTTTTTTGTCGTGCATGACGTATTTGGCATGCCCCGCCCGCAAAAAAGCCGCCCGGTCATCCGGACGGCTTTTGTATTTAAGGAGCGCCGTTTTTATTTGAAGTCGTCTACTGTCAGCAGTTTGCTTTCCTGAATGGCCTTCACGTTGCGGGTGCCGGCGAGCATCATGTTGATGGCGAGTTCTTTTTTGAACTGGTCCATGACGGAGTTGACGCCTTGCGCGCCGCCGAGGTGCAGGCCGTAGAAGATCGGGCGGCCGACGGCGACGATGTCGGCACCGCTGGCGAGTGCCTTGAAGACATGCGAGCCGCGCCGCACGCCGCCGTCGAAAATCACCGGCACGCGCTTGTTCACCTGCTTGGCAATGCTAGGCAGCATGTCGAAGGTGGCCGGCGCGCTGCCGAGCTGGCGGCCGCCGTGGTTGGAGACCCAGATGGCATCCGCGCCGGCGTCGATGGCGATGTTCACGTCTTTGGGCGATTGCACGCCTTTGACGATGACCGGCAGGCCGGAGAGTTTTTTCACGTAGCCGATGTCTGCCGGGGTGAAATTCTGCTTGGCCTGGGCGAAGATTTCGCCGATGCCCGAACCCTCGCCGGATTTGGTGCCGTCGTTCCGGGTGGCGAGGAAGGCTTCGAGGTTGGCAAAGCCGAGCGGGAACTTGAAGTTGGTGCGCACGTCGTCTTCCCGGTAGCCGCCGACCGGGGCATCGACGGTGAGGATGATGGCTTTGGCGCCGTATTTTTTGGCTCGCTCGATGGTGAAGCGGTTGAAATCGTCGTTTTTGCTCATGTAGAGCTGGAAGAAGAAGGGCTTGCCTTCGCCGACGGCGGCGGACACTTCTTCGATGGTCTTGTTGCCGTAGGTGCTCAGGGCGGGGATGGAACCGGCCTGAATCATGCCGCGCGCGGTGGCCTCTTCGCCATCGACGTGGGCGAGGCCGTGGGCGGCCATCGGCGCCTGGATGACCGACACGGTGAGCGGGATGCCGAACAGTTCGGTGGTCATGTCGATGTCGGCGGTTTCCAGCCCGGCGAGGATGCGCGGCTCGATGTATTTTTTGTCGAAGCTGCTGGTGTTCTCGCGCAGCGACTGTTCGTTTTCCGCGCCGCCGCGCACATAGCCGAAGGCACCGGCGCTCATGCTTTTTTGCGCTTCCGCTTCCAGTTCTTCCAGATTGACGATGTTCAGCGGCTTGTCCGCCGTGCTGGCCTGATAGTCTTCGGCCAGGGCGGGGGTCAGCGTCAGTGCCAGCAGGGTGGCGGCGAGGCAGGGTCTTGTCGTTTTCTTCATGGGCTTTTCCTGATGGGGTGAAATGTTCGGAGCGAACGCGGTGTCTATACAGGTAGTCGCCGGACGCTGTCAAAACGGCGGCGGCTCACAGCAGCCATTCGACCGGCAGCCAGCTCAGGATGATGGTGCTGCTGCGGCGCAGCCAGCTGCTGGCCGGTTCGCGGGTGTAGGTGACGGTGCGGCCGTTTTCCAGGCTTTGCCATTGCAGTCTGCCGTTGTCGTCGAGGCTGACGGCATAGGCGTGGGTGGGCAGGTTGGCGGCGAGGTGGCGCGCGAAGTCGCCGGCAAGCGCCGGGCTGTCGATGAGGATGCCGTCTTCGCTGTTCAGCGCGGCGGAGCGCGGGTCCATGTTGAAGGAGCCGACGAAGACGTATCTGCCGTCGGCGGCGAAGCTTTTGGCGTGCAGGCTGGCTCCGCTGTGGCCGGTGATGCCGCCGTGGCCGCTTGCGCTGATGGTGGCGCCGGGTTTGAGTTCGTAGAGGCGGATGCCCGCCGCGAGCAGGCGGCGGCGGTATTTGGCGTAGCCGGAATGGACGGCGGCGACGTCGCTGGCGGCGAGGGAGTTGGTGAGGATGGTGATGCGCACGCCCCGCCCGGCGATGGCGATGAGTCCCGCCGCGCCTTCGGCGGTGGGGACGAAGTAGGGCGAGACGATGATGAGTTCGCGCGTGGTTTTGCTGAGGACGGGGCCGATGTCGGCGAGCAGGGTGGCGCTCAGGGCGGTTTTGCCGAGGAGTTTGTCCGGCGGGTCGCTGTGCAGGGTGGTCGGCCCCCAGTACAGCGGCAGGCTGCCGTCGCGCAGGCGGGCGACGGGGTCGTCCCGGTCGAGGGCGCGCAGGTAGGCGCGGGCGGTGGCGCTGTCGGGCAGGGCGGGGGCGGTGCGGCTGCCGCTGCCGGGGATGATGAGGGCGACGGGGTAGGCGGCGGCGCCGTTCCAGTAGCGGTCAAAGTCGTCCGCGATGGCGGTTGTCACCGGGCCGATGCTCAGGGTGTCGAGGTCGGCGAAGAGGACGCCGTCGCCGCTGCCGAAGTATTCGTCGCCGATGTTGCGCCCGCCGATGATGGCGATGTGGCCGTCGGCGGTGAAGGTTTTGTTGTGCATGCGGCGGTTCAGGCGGGGGAAGTCGCCGAGGTAGCCGAGGATGCGCCAGCGGCGCTGCATGAAGGGGTTGACGAGGCGGACGCTGATGTTCGGGTGGGCGTCGAGGGTGAGGAGGAGCGGGTCGAGGCTGCGGGTGTTGTTGTCATCGAGCAGCAGGCGGACGCGCACGCCGCGCGCGGCAGCGCGGTAGAGGGCGGCGGCGAGCAGGCGGCCGGCGTTGTCGTCGTGCCAGAGGTAGTATTGCAGGTCGAGGCTGCGTTGCGCGCTGTTGATGAGGGCGAGGCGGGCGGCGAAGGCGGCGCGGCCGTCGGCCAGCGGGTAATGGCCGCTGGCGTCGGGGTGTCCGGCTTGCAGGGCGGTGATGCGCTGTGCCAGCGGGGTTGCCGTTACCGCAGGCAGGCGGTGGGTGGTGCCGATGTTGTTGCGCGGCGGCAGGGGGCGGTAGCTGCAAAGGGCGGTGGCGATGAGGATGGCGATCAGGATGAGGAGACCGCCGGCAATCTTTTTCAGCATGGGCGGCGGGGTCAGCTGAAGTCGAGCCCGCGCAGCGCCGCTTCGAGTTTGCCGCGCGCGAAGAGGAGGTTCCAGCGGTTGCCGCCGTAGGCGCGCCACAGGCCGGTGGCGCGCACGCCGCACAGCAGCAGGGTGCGGATGCGGTTGATGGTTTCCGGCTGTTTGAGGTATTCGGGGCGGCCGCCGACCATGATTTTCCCCGCCGCCCGGCTCGCGGTGTCCTGGTAGGCGGCGGCGAGACCGGCGAGGAGGTTGGGGTGGTTCGGCGGGTAGTGTTCGGCCTGGCGGCGCGCGTCGTGCAGGCGGGTTTTGAGGATGTCCATCAGGGCGCGGTTTTTCGCGAGGCGGCGTTCGACGTGCAGGATTTGCGCGCTGTAACGCAGGCTTTGCCGGTCGTTCTTGCCGTTAAAGACGCGCAGGAACGCATCGCGGCCGCGCGTGAGCGGGTCATGCGGTTCGCCGTAGTAGTCGGCGATGTCGGCGGCGTCATGGCGCAGCAGGCTGGGGATGAGGGTGTTTTCGGCGGCGTCATCGGTTTCGCCGCGCTCGGCGGCGGCGCGCAGGCGGTCGATGGCGAGGAAGAGGGCGGACATCGCCCAGGCTTGCGCTTCGGTATCGGTGTGCTTCATGGGGCTTCTGCGGTTGGGTGGCGGGCCTCGATGACGCCGCCGCCGAGGCAGCGGTCGCCGTCGTAGAGGACGAGGTATTGGCCGGGGGTGACGGCGCGTTGCGCTTCGGCGAAGGCGACGTGGATTTCGTCGTCGCCGCGCCACTGGATGCGGCAGGGCTGGTCTTCCTGGCGGTAGCGGGTTTTGGCGGTGTAGATGTGGTTTTCTTGCGGCGCTTCGTTCAGCCAGGAGAGCTGGCGGGCGGTGAGCGCCTGGTGGTAGAGCAGCGGGTGTTCGCCCTGGCCGACGATGAGGGTGTTGTCGGCAAGGTTTTTGTCGAGGACGTACCACGGTTCTTCGCTGGCACCGGCGACGCCGCCGATACCCAGCCCCTGCCGCTGGCCGATGGTGTAGTACATCAGGCCGATGTGTTCGCCGATCCAGGCGCCTTGTGCGGTGATGATTTTGCCGGGCTTTCCCGGCAGGTAGGTGCTGAGGAAGTCGCGGAAGGGGCGTTCGCCGATGAAGCAGATGCCGGTGGAGTCTTTTTTGTCGTAGGTAACGAGTCCCGCTGCCTCGGCGATGCGGCGCACCTCGCTTTTTTCGAGGCCGCCAAGCGGGAAAATGGCGCGCGCGAGCTGCTCAGGGGTGATTTGGCTTAAAAAGTAGCTTTGGTCTTTGCCGCCGTCCACGCCTTTGTAGAGGGCGGGCGCGCCCGCGTGTTCGCCGCGCCGCGCGTAATGGCCGGTGGCGAGGTAGTCAGCACCGTGAGCAGCGGCGTAGCGGGCGAGTTCGGCGAACTTGATTTCGCGGTTGCAGAGGACGTCCGGGTTCGGCGTGCGCCCCGCCTGATACTCGGCGAGGAAGTGCTTGAAGACGCGCTCGTGGTATTCGGCGACGAAGTTCACGGTGTAAAGCGGGATGCCGATGGTTTCGCAGATGTCGCGGGCGTCTTCCAGGTCTTCTTCGAGGGTGCAGTAGCCGCTGCCGTACGTCTCTTCCCAGTTTTTCATGATGATGCCGAAGACGTTGTAGCCCGCTTCTTTGAGCAGGTAGGCGGTGACGGAGGAATCGACGCCGCCGGAGATGCCGACGGCGATGGTGGCGCTTTTCGCGGGGAGGTAGGTGTGGTGCATGGGCGGTGTGGTTGCAGGCATGGGCGGTATTGTAGCGCGGCTTCTTTGTGGCGACGCGCGGCGCTACACTGCGTGCCTTCACAATCATTCATGAGGCTTTTATGTATTTGACCTGGAAGGCGCTGCATATCATCGGCGCGGTGTGCTGGTTCGCGGAGCTGTTTTATCTGCCGCGCCTTTTTGTGTATCACGCGCTGGCGCAGGCGGAGGGGGATGATGCCTCGATGCGGCGCTTCTGCGTGATGGAACGCAAGCTCTACATCATGGGGCATATCGGCATGGGGATGACGCTGCTCTTCGGCGGCCTGCTCTTGTGGGCGGGCGGCTGGGCCTTTCTGAAAGGGCAGGGCTGGCTGCACGCGAAGCTGCTGCTGGTGGCGGGGCTGGTCGTCTATCAAATCGTCTGCGGGCGAATGAACCGCGCCTTCGCTGCCGGAAAGAACCGCCGCAGTCATGTGTTTTACCGCTATTTCAACGAGGTGCCGAGCCTGGCGCTGATCGGCATCGTGCTGCTCGCCAGTCTGAAGCCGTTTTGAGCGGGTCGTTATGGCACCGGTCCCCGCCGCGCCGGTGAACGGAGGCGTGCACGGCGCGGGGGGAGACGGTAGCCGCTATGGTTTTGCGGCGGTACTCAGCCGCGTTCGCGGAAGTCGTCGCCGATAAACGTGCGCAGCGGGTTGCCGCGCTCGATGTGGAAATGGCGGCAGTGCTGCGCGTATTGCGCGGCCGCTTCCCGTTCCGCCGCCAGCGCGGCGTGGCGGGCGTCAAGCAGTTGCCGGGCGAGACGACGGTTGGCGTGCTGCGAGCGCTCGGCCTGCACTTTGACGCGCAGGCCGCTCACGCTGTCCGTCGCCCACACCGCGCTGCGGGTTTTGTTGACGTGTTGGCCGCCTTTGCCGCCCGCCTTGCAGCTTTGGATGCGGATGTCGCCGCGCGCGACCGGGGCGGCGTCTGCCAGCGGGTAGATGCCGATGTACCAGTTTTTGCGCGGGTGTTTCGGGCGGAGGCGGCTGTGCCAAATCCAGCAGAGGGTGCCCTGCCAGCGCGCGGCGAAGGCCGCTGTGCCGTCGCCGCCCAGGGTGATGACGGCGGAGCGGATGCCGTGCGCTGTGCGGCGTTCGTCGCTGACCGCCACACGGATGCCGTGCGCGGCGGCTTCTTCTTGCAGACGTTCGAGGGCGAGGGCGGCGGCGTCAATGTAGTCAAGGGCGGCAGTGCGTTGGAGTTGCTGGATGGCGCTGCCTTCGGGGGTGGTTTTGTGGTCGGCAATGATGACCACGGGGGTGTGGTTGCCCATAGGGAATCCTGTGATGGTCATGCCAATTCCGGCAAATCATTCGGGGGCGCTGGCGCGCCTCCCCGGCTTGTTTTCCGGAATCGGTATTCAGATAAAGGACGCAATCACAGGCGGGCGGGAGAAAAGGAAGGGAAGCCGCTCAGGCGTTGTGATTGCAAGGGGTGGTGCTGGTCGTGATGGTGCACGTCATGGGGACCTCCTTGCGGTTGGATGGATGGGAAACGGGTGCGGATTATAGGGAGGCTGGGGCGGGCGGGCAAGGGTTTGTGGCATTGCTGCAACAGGCGCAAATCCCGCGCGTCCCGCTCAGAGGATGCGCAGCAGTCCGGGGTCGTCGGCATGGTCGAGCAGCATGGCGCGCACGCGGCTTTGCCACAGTTCGCCGAAGCGGGCGAGTTCGTCCGGCGTCGCCCGCCCGCTGACCGCTTTCGGCATCAGGCTTTGCATTTCTGCGGGAAAGGGGACGACCGCAGCGTTGAGTTCGAGCTCGACGGCGGCACCGTTATCGAGGCGGCGCAGCCGCATCAGGCCACGGATGGGGGCGTCGTAGGCAAGCAGGTCGCGGCGGGCGAAACGGGCGGCGGGGCCGATGCCGCCGAAGCCGGTTTCCGCTGCCGCGCCGGTGAGCAGGGTGGCGACGGTGGCGATGACGCCGGTGGTGCCTGCGTCGCGGCTGTCGCGCATCTGCACGGCAATGCCACCGCGTTCGGGCAGGTCGTCACCATAGAGGGCGCGCAGGCCGCGCCGGGTAAGCAGGTAGGCACCGGCGACGGTCGGGCAGGAATGCCCGGCGAGGCGCACCGCGTCGGCGTAGTGGTATTCGAGGATGCCGTCTTTGGCGGCGCCGAGGAAGGCGGCCAGCGGGTCGCGCACGCGCTGGGTCGGGGCGGCGGCAAAGAAGGCGGGGAGGGTTTCGTTCATGGGAAGGCTCCGTTGGGGTTGGTTGGCGGATAGGGTCACATAGGAATGGGGCAAGGCGGCGCAACACCGTTACGGTTTTTTAGATATTTGACTATATCCGAAAGCCCCGCCGGGGCGGGGCTTTCTGTACAGGTCGGAGGCTCAGTGGGGCAGGGGGTTGCCGTTCAACAGGATTTGGCCCTCTTTGCTTTCGATTTTGGCGCGGTATTCGTCACCTTCGAGGGTGACGAACATGGCGCCCTGCTGTTCGACCATTTCGCTGAAACCGAGTTTGTCCACCAGCGTTTTGCTGACGCGGAATTCGGCGTTCAGGTCGAGATTGTTTTTCAGGAGCGTTTGCAGGGGCAGCGGGTTTTCCTGCGCGTTATCAATCGCCTGCTGCCATTCTTCCGCCGTAACCGGGCTGTCGCTGCGGATGCCGACGGAGGCGGTCAGCAGTGCCTTGCCGCTGTCGGTTTGCGCTTCGAGCCCGGTATCGAAACGGGTTTTGTTTTTGACGATTTCGCCGATCGCGGTTTTGAATTTTTCGCGGGTTTCCGGCGGTAAGTCGGTTTTGCCTGCCGCGAGATGCGGATTGAGCAGTTGCAGGCCTTCGCCCAGGGCGGTGTTGGCGGCAGCGGAGAGTTCGCTCAGGCCGACGTGGATGCGCAGGCTCTGCGGCTCGACCGGCAGCGCCGGAATCGCCTGTTTCAGGGAGGCGCCGTCGAGTTTGAAGAGGAAGGTGCCGGTCATGTCGTAGTTGCCGGCGGCGGTTTTTTTGCTGTCCGTCTTGAAGTTGAAGTCGCCGAGGTTGATGGTGTCGGTGTTGTGGGTGACGCGGATGCCGGTGGCATCGACATTGACGCTGCCGAGGTAGCCACCGATGGCGCTGTCGAATTTCAGGCCTTCGCCTTTGCCTTCGATGCCCGCCAGTTCGAAGGTGCTCATGCCGTCGGCACCGGTGGTCTCGGTCTTGATGGGATCGATTTTGAGGTGGAAGGTGCCGTCTTCCTTGATGCCCCAGCCGCCTTTGACGGCCGCGATGCTGACGGTCGAGGTGTTGCCGTCTGCCTTGTCGGCATCGGTGATGGTCAGCGGTTCAAGGGCGAAGTCGATGTCGAGGACACCGTCGGTCAGGGTTTTGCTGTTGTAGCGGATGTTGTAGGCAAGCCCCTTGAAGTCGATGCTGTCGTCGCCGTTTTGATGCTGGAACGGGCTGATGGTCGCGGTGGCCACGGCGTTGTCGTCGGTGAGCAGGTCGGTGTGCATGTGCAGGTGGTCGAGGACGGTGCCGAGGCCGTCGGCAACGGCGGCGTTCTTGTCCGCCGCTTTCGTGTCGTCCGCCGCCGCTTCGGCCGGTTTTTCCGCGTCTGCTTCGGCCGGTTTTCCCGCGTCTGCTGCGGCGGTGGTTGCCGCCTCGGCCGGTTTTTCCGCGTCTGCCGCGCCAGTTGTCGCTGCTTCGGCCGGTTGTTCTGCGGCAGGCGGTGTTTCTTCCGCCGTATCTTCCCCGTCTGCCGCTTTATCGGTCATGGCGCTAAAGTTATCGACAAAGACCTTGACGTCTTCCGGGTTGTCGAGTTTGTGTTCGACATGGGCGACGATGCCTTTGTCCAGCAGCGCCTGGTTGTAGGTGATGGTGTCGGTGAAATGCAGGGTGACGGGCCGGATGCTGTCGCCATAGACCTGCGGGTTGAGGTCCAGTGTGAGGCTCGTTTTGGCCGTCGCGCCCGCTTCGCCGCCCTGATAGTCGCTGACGCTGTATGCGTATTTGCGGAAGAGGTTGGCATTCGGGCCGCTGGCGTATATTTTTTCGTACACGGCACCGGCGAGCGCAACATCTGCCTTGTAGCGGGCTTCGACTGCGGCGGCCTGTTGTGCGGCGGGCGCGGCGGCGGCTTTTTCCCCGCCCGTTTGGGTCTGTTCGGTGGTGCTGCCTTTTTCCGCCGGTTTTTTCTGATCGTCGCAGGCGGCAAGCAGCGCGGCGGCGGTGAGGACGGCAAGCGCCAGTTGGCTTTTTTTCATCGTGTTTTCCTGTGGTTGGGGGTGAAATTCTGCGCGATTATAACCGTTGCGCTGTTTTTCTTTATATATGTTTCGGTTAGGGTCGTTGCAGACAGGATTGGGACAAGGCGGTGGGGCGGGGCATCACGGCACTTCCTGCCACCACGTCCGCTGCGGCGGCTCGCGGTAGTCGAAGACTTCGCCGGGGTAGGGCGTCGCCACAATAAGCGGGGTGGCTGCTGCCGCCTTGCTGAAGCGCTCGATGGGCTCGCGCCAGGTGTGGCCGGAAAGGTCGTATTTCGCCCAGTGTACCGGCAGCACGGTTTTCGCGCCCACATCCAGCGCCGCCTGCACGGATTGTTCCGGCTGCATATGGATGTCCGCCCATTGGCTGTTGTAGGCGCCGTTTTCCATCAGCACGATGTCAAACGGCCCGAAGCGTTCGCCGATGGCGGCGAAGTGCGCGCCGTAGCCGCTGTCGCCGTTATAGAAGAGGCGGCAGGCGGGCGATTGCACCACCCATGAGCCCCACAGGGTGCTGTTGCGGTTGGTGAAGTTGCGCCCGCTGAAATGGCGCGCGGGGGTGAGGGTCAGGCGGATGTCGCCCAGCGCGGCTTCTTCGTACCAGTCCAGCTCGGTGATTTTGTTATCGGCGACGCCCCAGCGTTGCAGGTGCGCCTTGACGCCGAGCGGGACGTAGTAATGCCCGACTTTGGGGTCAAGCTCACGGATGGCGCGGTAGTCGAGATGGTCGTAGTGGTCATGCGAAAGGAGCACGGCATCGAGCGGCGGCAGGTCGGCGGGCAGGGTCGGATGGGTCTGCGGGAAGGGTGCGCCGCCGAAGGGCAGCGGTGTGGCACGGTAGAACACGGGGTCGGTGATGAGGCGCTTGCCCGCCATCTGGAAGAGCACGGTGGAGTGGCCGAACCAGGCGAGGCGGCCGTCTTGCAGCGTGTCCGCTCGCAGCGGCTCGCTCGGCAGCGGCGCGGCGGGGTTTTTGCCTGCGGGCGGGTTGAAGTAGCCGCGCAGCCAGTCGAGGGTGGAGTGGTTTTTGCCGTCCGGCGTGATGAGCTCGGTCGGTTCGAGGTTTTGGAAGGAGGTGCCGTTGTAGTGTTCGGAAGCCCGGATTTTGGCGAGACTGGTCGTATCCGGTTTGCCGCCGAAGGTTGGGTGGAAATGGATATAGGCGGTGACGGTAAGCGTCAGCAGCACGGTGAGGATGAGGAGCCATTTCAGGGTTTTCAGGGCGAGGAACAGGAGGTTCATGAGGATTCTGTTGGCAAAGGGCAGCAATCGCCGGTCGGAGCGGCAGGTTGATGTGGGCAGACCAAGAGCTTCGCGCAGGAGAGGTGCAGGGGCGGCTTCAATCCAGGTATTTGCTCGCTTCGCGGATGCTGAGTGTACTCAGGCCGTACCGGTGTGCGGCGATGTAGTGCCGCACCCAGGCGGCGTCGGTTTTGCTGTATTGGCGCAGCGCCCAGCCGATGGCTTTGTTGATGAAGAATTCGTGCCGGTTGAGGTTGTTGTTGATGACGGTTGCGAGCAGGGCGGTGTCGGTGGCGTCTTTGGCGGGCAGTTGGGCGGTGATGGCGGCGCGGCGCAGCCAGTGGTCGTCGGCGCGGCTCATGGCTTCGAAGGTCGTCCGCGCTTCTGGGCAGCGGCGCAGGATGTCGCCGAGCGGGCGGATGAAGGCGTCCACGCTGTCCCACCAGGCGTTGCGGCTGATGAGGGCTTGCAGGCGGGAGAGGTCTGCCGCCGTGAGCTGCGCCTGTTTGCCGTGCAGGTAGTTCGTCGCGATGTAGTGCATTTCGCGGTAGGGACTGGCCCAGCAGGTGTCGATAAACGCCCAGTCCACCGCCCGGCCCTTGTCCGCGCGGAGGTACGGCTTGCCCAGACTGCGCCGCACGGGGGTGGCGATGCCGAGGAAGGTGAAGCGGTTTTTCATGTAGGCGGCCATTTCTGCCGCTTTCTCAGGTACGGCAACGGCGCGCAGGGCGGCAAGGATGGCCGGGGCGTCCATGGTTCAGTTCCCCGCCAGTTGCCACAGCAGACGCTGATGGGCGACGGCATCGGCGAAGCCGGGCACGCTGTGGCTGCCCGTGCTCAGGTCGGCATGAACGGCGCGGTAGGTGTCAATCAGGTTGTCCGCTGCCGCCGTGACCGGGTTGAAGGTGTCCGTCCGTCCGCCGCGCGTCACGGTGATGGTCAGCGGTTCGTACTGGATGTGGCCGCTGTTGCCCGTCGCGCTGATGCGGCAGTTGTCGCATTCGATGTCCATGCGCAGGCCGCTGAGGGCACCGGAGTAGATGGCGTTAATCAGCCCGCCGTCAGCGGTTTGCCCGCTGAACAGGACGTTATCGGTGGTGGTGCGCGGGATGGTTTCGCCGGTGTCTGCGAGATAAACCTGCGGGAAGACGCAGCGGGTGAGTGCCGCCATGTGCGTCAGCTCGCCGAAGAGGTAGCGCAGGGCGGCGAGCAGGTGGGCGAAGGGGATGGTGAGGGTGTTGACGCCGTTTTCCTGCGCCTGTGCGTAGCGGTAGCGCGAGACGGTTTGCCGCGCCCGCGACGGGTCGCCGCCGAGAATGGTGCAACTGCGCATTGTGCCGCTTGCCGCGTCATCAAGGATGGCTTTCAGGCGGCGGACATAGGGCGAATGCACCGCTTGCAGGCCGATGAAGGTGCGGCAATGGTAGCGGTCGGCGAGGTCGGTCAACGCCTGGGATTGCGCAGGATCGGTACCGAGTGGCCATTCGCAGTAGATGGCTTTGCCGCTGGGGATGATGCTTTCCAGCAGGGCACGGTGCTGCGGCAGGTTGACGGCGACGACGAGCAGGTCAATGTCATCGCGCGCCGCCAGTGCCGCCGCACTGGCAGTGTGATAAGGCACACCGTATTTTGCGGCGGCGGCAGCAGCGCTGGCTGGGCTGCCCGCTGCGAGACCGTTCAGGGTGAAGTATTCCGGCAGGGCGCGCAGAGCGGGATAGTGCGACATTGCGCCCCAGCCGCCGTTGGCGCTGAGGCCGATGATGCCGACGCGGATTTTTTGCATGGTTATGTCTCCTTATTCAAGTACGCGGGTTTCACCGCTGACCGGATCATCGACGCTGACTTTGCCGTCGGCTTTGGCGACTGTCAGGGTAAAGAGGCGCGGCGCGGTGTTCGGGTCGCCGCCGCAGGTGGCGTCATGCTTTTCGCGGACATCAATTTGGTAGTTACCGCTTTCTTCTGCGGCTTCAAAGGCCAGGCACTCGGTTTTCAGCGAGGTCAGCTGGTGCTTTTCCAGCGCGGCGAGGGCGGCGGCGAAAGCGGCATCTTCGCTGTTAACGGGCGCGGCAACCGCGCTGATGCTGGCGGCGAACAGGGCAGTGAGCAGGATTTTTTGCATGGTGTTGTCCTCGTAGTGTGGGGGAGAGCGGAAGGTTTAATAAAAAACCGCAGACCCGCTGCGGTTTTTGCTGAGAGGCGCGCTTTAGTAGGCGCCGAGGATGTCCAGTCCGGGCAGTTTTTTGCCTTCGAGGTATTCGAGCATGGAACCGCCACCGGTGGAGATGTAGTCCACTTTGTCTTCGATGCCGAACTGGCCGATGGCCGCGATGGTGTCACCGCCGCCGGCGAAGGTGAAGCCGGGGCAGGCAGCGATGGCTTCTGACAGTGCTTTGGTGCCTGCGGCAAACGGCGCCATTTCGAAGACGCCGACCGGGCCGTTCCAGACGACGGTTTTCATTTCGGCGATGATGCGCGCGTAGTTTTCGGCGGTTTTCGGGCCGATGTCCAGGATCATTTCGTTGTCGGCAACATCTTCGACGTTTTTGACGGTCGCTTTGGCGTCCGCCGAGAATTCGGTGGCAACGACGACATCCACCGGCAGCGGGATGTTGACACCGCGATCGCGCGCTTTGTCCAGCATGGCTTTGGCGTCGTTGAGCAGATCGGGTTCGTAAAGGGAGGCACCGACATTGATGCCTTCGGCGGCGAGGAAGGTGTTGGCGATGCCGCCGCCGGGGATGAGGGTGTCCACTTTTTCGAGCAGCGATTGCAAGACCAGCAGTTTGGTGGAGACTTTGGAGCCGCCGACGATGGCGAGCAGCGGGCGAGCGGGGTTTTTGACGATTTTTTCCAGCGCTTCGACTTCTTGCTGGATGAGCAGGCCGGCAACGGCGACTTTGGCTTTTTCGGCGACGCCGTAGGTGGAGGCCTGGGCGCGGTGCACGACGCCGAAGCCGTCGCTGACGAAAACGTCGCACAGGGCGGCATATTTTTCGGCGAGCGCCGGGTCGTTTTTCTTTTCGCCTTTGTTGAAGCGGCAGTTTTCCAGCATGACGATGTCCCCGGCGGCGACTTGCGGCGCTTTGTCGAGGTAGTCCTTGACGAGCGGCACGTTTTTGCCGAGCAGTTTGCCGAGGTAGGCGGCGACGGGGGCGAGCGAGAAGGCTTCGTCGTATTCGCCTTCGGTGGGGCGGCCGAGGTGCGCCATGATCATCACGGCGGCACCGTGGTCAAGGGCGTAGCGGATGGTCGGCAGCGCGGCCTGGATGCGGGCGTCGCTGGTGATTTTGCCGTCTTTGAGCGGGACGTTGAGGTCGAGCCGCATCAGGACGCGTTTGCCGTTGACGTCGATTTCGCTGAGTTTGCGCATGGTTGTTTCCTCTCGGGGTTGTGGGTGTTCAGAGCAGGGCTTTGCTTTGGGCGATGATGTTGTCCACGGTCAGGCCGTAAAGCGGGAAGAGTTCGCCTGCCGGGGCGGAGGCACCGAAGGTGTCGATGCCGATGACGGTGCCGCGGTCGCCGCTGATGCCGCGCCACGGCAGGGTAACGCCCGCTTCGACGACGACGGTCGGCACGCCTTTGGGCAGGACGGCGGCGCGGTAGGCGGCATCCTGCTGCTGGTAGAGGTCGAGGCAGGGCATGGAGACGACTTGCACGCGCAGGCCTTCTTCGCGCAGTCTGGCGGCGGCGGCGGTGATGAGCGCGACTTCGGAACCGGTGGCGACGAGGTTGAGGTCGGGGTTTTTCCCGTCCGCTTCGAGGATGTAACCGCCTTTGGCGATGGCTTTGCGGGTGGCTTCGTCGCGTTTTTGCTCGGGCAACCCCTGGCGGCTGAGGGCGAGGACGGTTGGGGTGCTCGGGTTCAGGGCGCTGCGCCAGGCGACGAGGGTTTCCTGCTGGTCGCAGGGGCGCCAGACGTTGAGGTTGGGGATGAGGCGCAACGAGGCGATATGTTCGACGGGCTGGTGCGTCGGGCCGTCTTCGCCGAGGCCGATGGAGTCGTGAGTGAGGACGTAGGTGACGGGCAGTTTCATCAGCGCGGAGAGGCGCATGCCGTTGCGCATGTAGTCGGAGAAGACGAGGAAGGTGCCGCCGTAGGCGCGCAGGCCGCCGTGCAGGGCGAGGCCGTTCATGATGGTGCTCATCGCGAATTCGCGCACGCCGTAGTGGATGTAGTTGCCGCTGAAGTCGCCGGGGGTAATGCTTTTGGAGGCGGCTTTGCTCCAGGTGAGGTTGCTGCCGGTGAGGTCGGCCGAGCCGCCGATGAGTTCGGGCAGGTGCGGCAGGAGGAGGTTGATGGCGTTTTCGGAGGCTTTGCGCGTGGCGGTGCTGCCGCCCGCTTCGTTGTATTGGGCGAGGGCGTTGTCGATGGTGCGGTCAAGGTTTTCCGGCAGTTTGCCGCTCATGACGCGGGCGAATTCCTGGGCTTCGGCCGGGTATTGGTCCTGGTATTGTTGCCAGATATGTTCCCAGGCGTCTTGCAGTCTGGCGCCTTTTTCGCGCAGGCTGGCCGCCTGATAGGCGCCTTCGGGCAGTTCGAAGTCGCCTTCGGGCAGGCCGAGCGCTTTTTTGGTCAGCGCGATTTCTTCTTTGCCGAGCGGGGCACCGTGGGTTTTTTCGGTGCCGGCAAGGTTCGGCGAGCCGTAGCCGATCTTGGTGTGGCAGATGATGAGCGAGGGTTTGCCGGTTTCGGCTTTGGCGGTGTTGATGGCGGTGTTGATGGCGTCGGTGTCGTGGCCGTCAATGTCGCGGATGACGTGCCAGCCGTAGGCTTCGTAGCGCGCGGCAACGTCTTCACCAAACCACGGCGCGATTTCGCCGTCGATGGAAATGCCGTTGCTGTCGTAGAGGCAGATGAGTTTACCGAGGCCGAGGGTGCCGGCGAGCGAGCTTGCTTCGGCGGAGACGCCTTCCATCAGGCAGCCGTCGCCGAGGAAGACGTAGGTGTAGTGGTCGATGAGCGGCAGGTTGTCGCGGTTGTAGCGGGCGGCAAGGTGGCGTTCGGCGATGGCCATGCCGACGGCGGCGGCGATGCCCTGGCCGAGCGGACCGGTGGTGATTTCGACGCCGGGAGTGTCGCGATATTCGGGGTGGCCGGGGGTTTTGCTGTGCAGTTGGCGGAAGTTTTTGATGTCATCCAGCGAGAGGTCGAAACCAGTGAGGTGCAGGAGGGAGTATTGCAGCATGGAGGCGTGACCGTTCGAGAGGATGAAGCGGTCGCGGTTGTACCATTGGGTGTCGGCGGGGTTGACGCGCAGGTGCTCGCGCCAGAGGACGGCGGCCATGTCGGCCATGCCCATCGGGGCACCCGGATGTCCCGAATTGGCTTTTTGCACGGCATCCATGCTGAGGATGCGGATGGAGGCGGCGAAGGTCTGGATGGGGGTCATGCGGGGCTCCGGTTGTGATGGGAACGGGTCAGGCGGCGTCTGCAACGGCGTTTTGTTGCGGGGTCAGGAGTTGCAGGTAGTCGAAGAAGATGTGCAGGGTCTCAAACAGGGCAACATCGGGAACGAAGTTTTCTTTTTCATCTTCGTCTTCCACGGCGGCGTTGCGTTCTTCGATTTCTTTTTGCGCTTTTTTGTCGGCATTGAGCAGCGGGATGTCTTTGCGCTGCGCCGCTTCGTAGTCGTCCTGGTATTTTTTCCAGCCGCTGTGTTCGCTTTCGCGGGCGGCGAGGTTGAGCGGCCAAGTTTTCTGGCGGTTCTTTTCGAGGACTTTGTCGATGTATTCCTGGTAGCGGCGCAGTTCGGGCTTGCCCAGCATACGGGTTTCGTGCAGTTGGCGCAGGGTGGCGAGGGTGCTGTCGGCGATTTTGCCTGCGGGTTTGATTTTGACGGCGGTGATGGATTTCCACGGCAGGGCGTATTCTTCCGCCTGTTCGCCGACTTCGTCCGCCGCGAAGAGGGCGGGGAGCTGAATGTCGGGCGAGACGCCCCGGAATTGGGTGCTGCTGCCGTTGACGCGGTGGAACATGGAGATGGTGAATTTCATCGCGCCGAGGTTGGGAGTGTTGTTGACGACGAAGTCGTTGAGGTTGACCATCGTTTGCACGGTGCCTTTGCCGAAGCTGTTGCTGCCGATGATGAGACCGCGTCCGTAATCCTGGATGGCGGCGGCAAAGATTTCCGAAGCGGAGGCGGCGTAGCGGTCAATGAGGACGGCGAGCGGGCCGTCGTAAGCGGTGCCGGCTTCATCGTCGCTTTCGCTGCGCACGCCGCCTTTGGCGTCGGAGACGATGACGACGGGGCCTTTGTCGATGAAGAGGCCGACGGTTTTCACCGCTTCGTAGAGCGAACCGCCGCCGTTGCCGCGCAGGTCAACGACGACGCCGTCCACTTTGGCGTCGCGGAATTCTTTGAGCAGGCGCTCAACGTCGCGCGAGGTGCTGCGGTAGTCGCTTTTTTCTTGTTGCGCACCCTCAAAATCCATGTAAAAGGACGGCAGTTTGATGACGCCGATGCGGCGGGTGATGCCGTCTTCGCTGATTTCTTCGATGGTGGATTGTGCGGCCTGTTCTTCGAGTTTAACTTCGTCGCGTTCGAGGGTGATTTCGCGCACGCCTTTGGCGGCGTTCGCAGGGTCGATCAACAGACGCACGAGGGTGCCTTTTTTGCCCCGGATGAGATCGACAACTTTATCGAGCCGCCAGCCGGTGACATCCACGATTTCACCGTCATGCCCCTGGGCGATGCCGATGATTTCGTCCTTGACGCTGAGTTTGCCGCTTTTGTAGGCGGGGCCGCCCGGCACGAGTTCGCGGATGGTGACGCGGTCTTCTTCCAGGGAGAGGATGGCACCGATGCCTTCGAGCGAGAGGCGCATGTTGATGTTGAAGTCTTCGTTGGTGCGCGGCGAAAGGTAGTTGCTGTGCGGGTCGAAGCGGTTGCTGACGACGTTCATGTAGATATCGAAGACGTCGTTCATGCTGATTTGGTTGAGGCGGCGCAGGGCGCCGGTGTAGCGGCTGCGCAGCAGTTTCAGCGCTTTTTCTTCGCTTTTGCCGGATACGCGCAGGCGGATAAGCTGGTCTTCGATGCGTTTTTCCTGTTCGGCCCGGGCGACGGCGACGTCGGCCGGCCACGGTTGCTTTTTGCCGCTTTTGGCTTCGGGATAGGTGATGGTGCTGTCGCCGCCGAGGTCGAACGGGCGGGACAGGCGTTCCAGCGACCAGCGGTTGAGCGCGTTCGCCCGCTCGCTGTAACGCTGGTAGATGGCCAGCAGCGCGCTGAGGTCGCCTTTGTTGGCTTGCAGCAGCGCGTCGCCGTAATGCTTGAATTCGTCGATGTCGCTTTGCAGGAAATAGATGTGCGACGGGTCGAGCGCTTGCAGGTAATCGAGGTGGATGTCGCCGGCAATGGCGGAGAGTTTCTGCTTGCGGTAGTGGTGGTTGACCAGCAGGTTGGTGCCGAGACGGAAGGCTTTTTTGTGTTCGTTGCTGATAATCAGCGGCTCCGGGGCGTAGTCGGGGACGGTATCGGTGGTGGTTTGGCCCGCGTTGCTGTGCACACAGGCGGAAAGCAGGAGGGCAAAGAAGATGACGGGTAGTCGTTTCATCATAAAAGTTTCGTGTTTGAGCGAGATAGTAAAACTGCGTTAGTTTAACATGCTTTCCACCCAGCGCGGGACTTCGACCGAGGCCTTGCCGCTGCAAATATGGTGGAAAAGACTGGCACCGTGGCCGGGTTCGAGATTGATTTCATAGGTCTTTGCACCTGCCTGCCGGGCGAGGGCGACGAAGCCCGCAGCCGGATAGACCTGTCCCGATGTGCCGATGGCGGCAAAGTGGGTACAGTGGGCAAGACGATGTTCGATGGTCGTCATGTAATACGGCATTTCGCCGAACCAGACGATGTCGGGCCGCATGCCGTGTGCGCGTTTGCAGATTGGGCAGACTGTTTCTGTGGTGCAGTCGTCGTGCCAGTTATCTTGCACACTGTCGCAATACAGGCACCGCACACTGAGCAGGCTGCCGTGCATATGCAGCACTTCCGTCGCGCCGCCGCGTTCGTGCAGGTCGTCCACATTCTGCGTAATCAGCGTCACCCTGCCGGGCAGTGCCTGTTGCAGGCGGGCAAGGGCGATATGGGCGGCATTCGGCTGCACATCGGCATCATGCAGACGGGCGCGACGGGCGTTGTAAAAATCCTGCACCAGTTTGGGATTGCGCGCGAACCCTTCCGGCGTGGCGACATCTTCCACGCGGTGGTTCTCCCACAAACCATCGCTGGCGCGGAACGTCGCAATTCCGGACTCGGCGGAAATCCCCGCCCCGGTCAACACCACAATACGCTTTTCCGTCATGACTTTTCCCCCGCACAAGCGGCGATAAACAGCATCGCCCAGCCCACCAAAAACGCCACTCCGCCGACTGGCACCAGATAGCGCACCTCTTCCGTACCCAAAAATGCCATCACATACAGACTGCCGCAAAAACAGCACAAACCCAGCAGCCAGCACAGCCCGGCGGCACGGCAAAATGGCAGCGAAAGCCGCAGCGGCAACGTCGCCAGCAGCATCAACGCCAGCGTGTGCACGATCTGATAACGGTGCGCCTTGTCAAAATAAACGGCGTGCAACCCGCCGAACACATCATGCCCGGCGATAGCGCCGAGCGAGACCCACAAGAACCCGCTCAATGCGGCGACAAGCAAAAACAGACGTGCCGTGCGGCTGTGCGGATACGCCGCTGCGGGTGGGGGATGATTATGCGACTGCTTGACCATAAGACCTCAATATATAGCGGAAAACCGCCGCCGGGAAACAAATCACTGCTATAATCCCGCCGCTTTGACGGGTGCGGACACACATATTACCACCGCCCGCCGACAAGACATTTCGCCGCACACAAAAACACCGCGCCGCTATCCCGCCCAACCTTACGGAACTACACCCACATGGTCTTCAACTGGTTCAAAAAACGCAACAAAACTACCGCCGCACAAGAACAAGAAAAAGCCACCGCCCCTGTCGAACAGACAATCGCCCCCCATCATGAAGAACCCTCCGCTACCGATGCCCCAAGCGAAGTAACAGCGGAATCTGCCGCCAACGCGGCATCATCCGCAACTGTCGCCGTTGAAACCACGGCAGATGGGAAAACCACGCCGCTTGCGACAGACGAAAACATTGAAACCGCTATTGCCGAAATCGCGCCAGGCGGGGCAACCACGCCGCTTGCGGCAGATGAAAACATTGAAATCGCTACTGCCGAAATCGCACCAGGCGGGACAACCATACCGCTTGCCGCAGATGAAGTGGACGAGAACGTCGCTACCGAAAACGACGACATACCTCAACCACAAATCAAACCCAAAAACGAAAGCGGTTATTTCGCCCGCATCCGCCGGGGACTTGCCAAAACCCGCCACGGTTTTGCCAACCTGTTTCTCGGCAAAAAAACACTTGACCAAGACCTCATTGACGATCTCGAAGCCCAATTGCTCACGGCCGACGTCGGCATCGAAGTCACCACCAACATCATTGACACCGTCACCCGACAAATCGACCGCAAAGAACTCAAAGATGTGGAAGCCGTCAAAGCAGCCGTATGCGACCATATGCAACAACTGCTTGCCCCCTACGCCCAACCGCTGGATACCACAACCGCTAAACCCTATGTCATCCTCATGACCGGTATCAACGGCGCAGGCAAAACCACCACCATCGGCAAACTGGCGCGTCACTTCCGGCAAGAAGACAAAAAAGTCATGCTTGCCGCCGGTGACACCTTCCGCGCCGCCGCTGTCGAACAACTGCAAACCTGGGGTGCGCGTCACGACGTTCCCGTCATCGCCCAAAGCCCCGGTGCCGACGCCGCATCCGTTGCTTACGACGCCCTGCAATCCGCCACCGCGCGCGGCATCGATGTCCTTATTATTGATACCGCAGGCCGCCTGCATACCCAGGACCACCTCATGGCCGAACTGCAAAAAATCAAGCGCGTCATCGGTAAACTCAATCCCGCCGCCCCGCACGAAACCATGCTCATCATCGACGCCGGCAACGGGCAGAACGCACTGCGCCAGGCCGAACAATTCCACAAAGCCGTGCAACTCGATAGCATTACCGTCACCAAGCTCGATGGCACCGCCAAAGGCGGCATTCTCTTTGCCATCAGCGAAAAACTGGGTATCCCCATCCGCTACATCGGCGTTGGCGAACAGCCCGAAGACTTACAACCCTTTAATGCAAAAGAATTTGTGCGCGCGCTACTATATACAGAATAAAACATAAACGCGTAAACAAACAGAAAAATCAAACATAGGAGCCTTAACATAATGACGACAACAGCACTAACCCTCAGCCACCAAAACTGGTTAACCCCCAGCACCGACATCGACCAATACATCGCCAAAGTACGGCAAATCCCGGCGCTGGATGCCGACGAAGAACGCCGCCTTGCTATCGCCCTGCAAGAGACCAACGACATCAACGCCGCACAAACCCTCATCGTCCACCATCTCAAATTCGTCGTCCACATCGCGCGTGGTTTCACCGGCTACGGCCTGCCGCTGGGCGACCTTATCCAGGAAGGCAACATCGGCCTGATGAAAGCCGTCAAACGCTTCGAGCCGCAACGCGGTGTGCGCCTCGTCTCCTTCGCCGTACACTGGATCAAAAGTGAAATCCACGAATACGTCATCCGCAACTGGCGCATGGTCAAAATCGCCACCACCAAAGCGCAGCGCAAACTCTTCTTCAACCTGCGCAGCATGAAAAAAAATATCGGCTGGCTGAACGAAGAAGAAGCGCGCGTGATTGCTGATGAACTCAACGTCAGCACCAAAGACGTTTTCGAAATGGAAAGCCGCATCCATGGTCAGGACATCGCCTTCGAGCTCGGCGATGATGACGAAGACAATGACCATTTCAGCCCCTCGCAATGGCTGGCGGACAGCAGTGTCGACCCGGCAGAAAGCGCAGAAAACGCCGAACACGACAACCTGATGCAGCGTAAACTCGCCAAAGGGCTGCAAGCACTGGATGCACGCAGTCGTGCCATCGTCCAGGCACGCTGGCTGAATGAAGACAACAAAGCGACCCTGCAAACCCTTGCCGACCAGTACAACGTCTCGGCGGAACGCATCCGGCAAATCGAACAACAGGCCATGCATCAACTGCGTAGTCACATTGAAGCCTGAAAATACGGGAAGGTGGAATAACCACTTCCCCGATACCACTATCCGCAGAAAAACAACAAAACCCAATCATCAACCGGCAGAGTGCGCCGACAGGCAAACCCAATAATGAACGCAACAACGACACACGGAGACGAAAACGACATGAGTTCCCAAATCAAAAAAGCCGGGCTGAAAGTCACCGGGCCGCGCATGAAAATCCTCGAAATCATGGAGCGCGAAACCACGGATAATGACCGCCACCTCAGCGCGGAAGACGTGTACAAAATCTTGCTCAAAGCGGACGAAGACATCGGTCTTGCCACCGTATACCGCGTCCTCACCCAATTCGAACAGGCGGGCATCCTCAAACGGCACAACTTCGAGGGCAACCACAGCGTCTTCGAAATTGACAACGGCGATCACCACAACCATCTCATCTGTGTCAAAACCGGCAAAGTAGTTGAATTTTATGACAAAGCCATCGCCGAACGCCTCAAAGAAGTCGCCCGCGAATACGGCTACGAACTCGAAGATCACAGTCTCATCCTCTACGGCGTTTACGACGAAGCACTCGCCAAATAGTCGTAAAATCGAATGAATGAGCCAGGATTAATTCAACAAAACGCTTCCGCAAGGAAGCGTTTTTTACGAACAGGCATGGAGAAAAATGCATAAAAAAGCTTCTGTGTTCTGGACAACACGTTATAGTTATAGTTAATTAAGATAATAATAGGACAACAATATTTCCTCAAAAGTGCTGTATTTGGATATAAATTTTCTCACGTATTTTTTAGATTCACCCAAACTTTCTCTATAGGGATAAGATCCGGTGAATATGGTGGTAAAGGCAATACTGCATGACCATGATTCTTTGCCATCTCTTGTAAGAGATTTATTCTGTGAAATGCCGCATTATCCATAATAATGACAGATTTTTCAGTTAACTCAGGTA
>NZ_CALIZP010000031.1 GCF_938028825.1 uncultured Cardiobacterium sp.
TCTTCACGCTACTTTATTTGCTTAGATGTATGAAATGTTAGGTGTATTAGCTATATCGCCTCGGCGGTAAACGACGGGCCGTTCTTCGTCCTGCTTTTCCTCGGCGTCTCCGGACTGGCCGATATTCCCGTGCTTCTGATGGTAGCAGCGGTAGTGCCGCTCTTGCTCGGCATGGTCATTGGCAATCTTGATCCGAAATGGACGGAGCTGATGAAGCCGACCGGCGCTATCGTCATTCCTTTCTTTGCCTTTGCCCTCGGCACTGGCATCAATCTGCACGCCATTGTCAGCGGTGGTGCGGTCGGGCTGGTACTCGGCGTGCTCTGCTGCCTGCTAACCGGGGCGATGACTTACGCCGGCTACAAGCTGCTACTGCATCGCGGCCAGCAGTCCGGCATCGGCTTCGCCGCCGGAACAACCGCCGGCAATGCAGTCATCACCCCGGAAATCGTCGCTCAAGCCGACCCTTCCATGCTGCCTTATGTACAAACCGCGACCGCGCAGGTGGCGGCTGCCGTCCTCGTTTCCGCCGTGCTTGCCCCGTTGGTCGCCGCTTGGGTACTCAAGCGGGAAGGCGGTCTTCCCCAAGAACAGGAGTAAATCATGTCCACTTCTCTGCTCGTCGTCGCCGACGATTTGACTGGCGCCAATGACACCAGCGTGACTTTCGCCCGGGCCGGTTTCGCCACTGTCCTCGCGCTCTCCCCCAACACACTGCCCGAAGCCTTGCAGGCCGAGGCCGAAGTCTTCGCCGTCTCCACGGACTGCCGCCCGTTGCCAGAGCAGGCGGCAGCGGCGACGGCAGCGGTGATTGCCGCCGCCCGCACGATTGACTGCCTTTATCTGAAAATCGACTCCACCATGCGCGGCTCGGTGGCGGCACAAATCAAGGGCGCGCTTACCGCCTGGCGCGCCGTGCATAGCGATGCCCGCGCGGTAGTTTGCCCCGCCTATCCGGCAATGGGACGAACGATTGAAAATGGCCGCCTGCTGGTAAACGGCGTACCGGTCAACGACACCCCATCCGGCCACGACGCCATCTGCCCAGTGCCAACCGCCGACATGGCGGCGCTCCTGCCCGGCGCGCTGGTGATGCCCTGTCAGGAAGTACACGCCCTGGCTGATGCCATCCGCCAGAGCGAGGCGGAGGTGGTCGTGGTTGATGCACGCAGCGATGACGACCTGCGCCGCATCGCTGAAGCAATCGCCGTGCTCGGCCACGGTGCCATCCCGGTCGGTTCCGCCGGGCTGGCGAACGCGGTAGTTGCTACCCTGCCTACTGCTACCGCACAGGCGGCGCCCGACCCGCTACCGCTCAATGCGCCGGCGCTGCTTCTCGTTACCTCCATCCACAATGCCAGCCAGCAGCAAGTTGATGCCTACATCGGCTCGGCCGCCGGTGCGGATGCCATCGTTTTCAGCCCGCACCCGGCGCAACTGCTCGCGCCCGGCTCTCTGCCCGCACTGACCGCGCAGTTGCAAGCGCTGCTCGTCTCCGGCGACGGCACCGTCATCATCCGTGCCAACCCTGCCCGCATTGCCAGCGGCGCCGCCGCCGAAGCGCTGGCCAAGACTTTCGCACAGCAACTGGCGGCGCTCGGCAAACACAGCCTGAAAAAACGCCGCTTCGGTGCGCTGGTGCTGTTCGGCGGCGACGGCTCGGCCGCCCTGCTGCACGCGCTCGGCGTTACCGCACTGCGCGTGCTGCGCCCCATTGCCGAAGGCGTACCGCTGGCCACTGTGCGTGGTGGTGCTTATGACGGCCTCGTCGTCATCACCAAATCCGGCGGCTTCGGCGCGCCCGATCTGCTCTGCCGCATGATGGCAGACCTCAACCCCAAGGAGGCTCAAGTATGACCCTGCCTGTATTGGCTATCACCCTCGGCGACGTCGCCGGCATCGGCCCGGAAATCACCGCCAAGACCCTGCTCAACCACCCCGAACTGCGGCAGATTGCCAAACTGTTCGTCATCGGCGATGCCGCTGCCCTGCGGCGCGGCTGCCGCTTCGCCGGGCTCGACCCCGCCAGCGTGCGCACCATCGCGCGCGCCGCCGACGTGACCAACGACCCCGCCGCCATTGAAGTGCTGCAAGTGGGGGATGCGCTGGACGATGTGCCGCCGGGCGACATCGCGGCGCGCGCCGGCGACGGCGCCTACCGCTACGTGGTCGAAGCCTGCCGCCTTGGTCGCGCCGGTGAAATCGACGGTATCGTTACCGCCCCGCTCAACAAGGCGGCGATGCACGCCGGCGGCCACCACTGGCCGGGGCACACTGAAATCCTCGCCCACGAATTCGGGGTGAAAAACTACTCGATGATCCTCTCGGCGGGTGATTTCTACCTCTTCCACCTCACCACCCACCAATCGCTGCACAGCGCCATCGACGCCTGCACCCCGGCGCGCACCCGCACCGTCATCAACCTCGCCCATGCCCTCGCCTGCGCCCTCGGCCGGCCGGAGAGCAAAATCGGCGTATGCGGCATCAACCCGCATGCCGGGGAAAACCGCCTCTTCGGCGACGAAGACGCCGACCAGCTCGCCCCCGCCATTCATGCGGCGCAAGCGGACGGCATCAACGTGCACGGCCCGCTGCCCGCCGACGCCCTCATCCCGCAGGCGGTGCGCGGCAAATGGCCGATGGTGATCGCCTGCTACCACGACCAGGGCCACGCCCCGTTCAAGGCCGTCTATGGCGACGACGGCGTCAACATCACCGCCGGCCTGCCGGTGGTGCGCGTCTCGGTCGATCACGGCACCGCCTTCGACATCGCGGGCCGTGGCATCGCCCGTGAAGGCTCGCTGGTACTCGCCTGCCGGCGCGCCGCCGCCCTCTCGCCGGGCTGGTCGCAAGTCTGGCAAAGCGCCCAACAGGAGAATACCCCATGAATACCACCCCGGAAATCCGCGAAAGCCGCGCCGACCTCTACATCAGCAGCGGCATGCTCGTCTTCTGCATCTTTGCCGCCGTCGCCACCGCGCGGCTGAAAACCCCACCCGGCGGCAGCATCGCCGGCCCCGCCTTCATGCCGTGGATCATGGTGGTGCTGCTCGGCATCGGCTCCGCCTGCCTGCTCGTCCGCGCCCTGTGGCAGGAAAAAGCGGGCGACGGCGGCACCATCGCCCTGCCGGAACGCCGCGTGCTGCGGCAAATGGTGCTGTTCGTGCTGCTGATGATCGCCTACACCGTCACCCTCATGCCCGTCGGCTACATCTGGACGACCGCCGCCACCCTCTTCCTCGGCCTGCTCATCCTCGGCGAACGCAAGCCGCTGGTTCTCATCCTCTTCCCGGTGGTGATGACGGCGGCGGTGTACTTCGGCTTCACCAAGCTGCTCGCCGTCTGCTGGCTGCCCTGAATAACGTCCTTTCACTTATAACGGAGACTGTCATCATGTTGAAAAAAGCCCTGCTTGCCGCCGCCTGCGCCGCAGCCCTGCCCGCCTTCGCCGCCTACCCGGAACGGCCCATCCAGATCATCGTCCCCTACTCTCCGGGCGGCGGCAGCGACCTGGCGCTGCGCCTCTTCGGCGAAACCATGAAAAAACACTACCCTGGCACCAACGTCGTCATCCGCAACCAGCCGGGCGGCGGCGGCTCCATCGGCACTTCGGCCGCAATCAGCGCCCGCCCGGACGGCTACACCCTCGGCACCGGCGCCCAGGGCCCGCTCGTCATCAAGCCGCTCATCGGCGGTACCGACTACCGGCACGACAGCCCGGCCTACATCGGCCTCTTCGCCCGCTCGCTGCAAGTGCTGGCCGCCTGCAAAGACGCACCGTTCAAGACCTACGACGAATTCATCGCCTACGCCAAAGACAAGCCGGTGCAAGTCGCCAATTCCGGTGCCGGCGGTGCCAACCACATCTCCGCCGAAGCCTTCGCCCTCGCCGCCGGTATCAAAATCGACTCCGTCCCCTTCGACGGCGCCGCCGACGCGCGCACCGCCTGCATCGGCGGCCATGTGCAAACCCTGGTCGCCTCGCCGGCGGAAGTGAAGTCCGCTGCCGAAGCGGGACAAATGCAGCCGCTGTTCGTGATGGAAGCCGAACGCATCGCCGACTTCCCCGACGTGCCGACCGCCGTGGAAAAAGGCGTCGATTTCACCTGGTCATCGTGGAAAGGCATCATCGCCCCGCAAAAACTGCCGCCGGACACCGTCGCCTGGCTGGAAAAAGCGGTAGAAACCGTGGCGAACGATGCGGACTTCAAGGCGAAGATGACCGAAATGGGCGACTTCCCCACCTACGAAAATGCCGCCGACTTCAAGGCCCGCGTCGATAAAGACGAACAGACCACCCGCGCCGTCCTGGAAAAACTCGGCATGCTCAACATGAACAACTGACGATACCGGCCATCGCCCTCCCCCGCCTGCGGGGAGGGCCGGGGTGGGGCGAAAAATCCCCCGCCCGCCGGCAATCCACCCAACCCACCGGACAAAGGATGACTCATGGACAATCTCGCATTACTCGCCCCGCTCCTTCACTGGAACGTGATCCTCGCCATCGCCCTCGGCACGCTTGGCGGCATCGTCATCGGCGCGCTGCCGGGGCTCACCGCCACCATGGGCGTGGCTCTCCTTATCCCGCTCACCTTCGGCATGAGTCCGGTGATGGGGCTGAACATGCTCATCGGCATCTACATCGGCGGCATCTATGGTGGCTGCATCTCCTCCATCCTACTGCGCACCCCCGGCACACCCGCCTCCGCCGCCACCGTGCTTGACGGCTACCCAATGGCGCAAAAAGGCGAAGCGGGCCGCGCCCTTGGCATGGCGACCGTCGCCTCCTTCATCGGCGGCATCTTCGCTGCCATCGTGCTCGCCTTCCTCGCACCGCAACTCGCCGGTATCGCCCTCAAATTCGGCGCCTCCGAATACTTTGCCCTCGCGCTCTTCGGCCTCACCATCATCGCCTCGCTCTCCGGCGACATCCTGAAAGGCATCCTCTCCGGCCTGCTCGGCATCCTCATCTCCTGCGTCGGCGCCGACCCCATCAGCGGCACCCTGCGCTACACCTTCGGCATCCAGGGCTTTGCCTCCGGTTTCGCCTTCACCCCGGCACTGATTGGTCTCTTCGCCCTGTCGGAAATCTTCTCGCAGCTCGAACGCAGTGCGCGCACGGATGGCGGCGACATCTCCGTCGTCTCCGGCAGCATCTGGCCGACGCTGGCGCAGATGAAAGAAAGTATCGGCGCGCTGTGGCGCGGCTCCGTTATCGGCACCTTCATCGGCATCGTGCCTGGCACGGGCTCCGGCACCGCTTCGTGGATCTCCTACAACGAAGCTCGCCGCGCCTCGAAGACCCCGGAAAAATTCGGCACCGGCCACGCCCCCGGTATCGCCGCTACCGAATCAGCCAACAACGCCGTCTGCGCCGCCGCCCTCATCCCGCTCCTCGCCCTCAGCGTACCGGGTGACGTCGTCACCGCCGTGCTCATGGGCGGGCTGATGATTCAGGGCCTCGCCCCCGGACCGCTGCTCTTCCAGAATGAACCCGGCGTCATCGTCGGCATCTTCGGCGGCACCTTCATGGCGACCTTCTTCATGCTCATCTTCGGCATGATGATCATTCCCTTCGCCGCGAAAATCCTGCTCGTGCCACGCCGCCTGCTGACCATGTCCATCATCCTCTTCTGCTTCATCGGTGCCTTCTCGCTCAACCTCAACCCGGTGGATCTTTACACCATGATCGGCTTCGGCGTCCTCGGCTGGGCGATGCAGAAATTCGGCTTCAGCCAGGCGGCGCTGTGCATCGCGCTCATCCTGGGTCCCTTGATGGAATCCAACCTGCGCCGTGGCCTGATTCAAAACAACGACAGCTTCGCCGCCTTCCTCACCCGTCCCATCACCCTGCTCTTCCTCGTGCTCGCCGTCTTTTCCCTCTGCTGGCCGCTCATCCGCCAGCACCTGTCCCGCCGCCGCGCGGCAAACCGCTAAGGAGATTCTCCCATGACACACGCAAAAGAAGCCTATGTCGCCCTCGTTACCTGCTTCAACGACGACGAAACCATCAACTACACCGCCACCCGCCGCCAGGTGCAGCGGCAAATCGCCGCCGGCAACAACCTCCTCTGCTGCGGCACCAACGGCGATTTCAGCGCGCTCACCTTTGAAGAAAAAGTGCAGCTCACCGGCGAAGTCGTCGATGAGGCGGGCGGCAAAGTCAAAGTCATCGTCAACGCCGGCATGCCCGCCACCTTCGAGACCCTGAAACTGGCCAAAGCCTTCGACGCCCTCGGCGTGGACGGCATCGCCGTCATCACCCCCTTCTTCATCGCCTGCACCCAGGACGGCCTCATCCGCCATTTCTCCACCATCGCCGACGGCGTGAAGGCACCGGTGTACCTCTACGACATCCCGGCGCGCACCCAGAACCACATCGAACCGGCAACCGCGCGCACCCTCGCCGCCCACGGCAACATCAAAGGCATCAAGGACTCCGGCGGTGCCAAAGAAACCCTCGAAGCCTACCTGCACGTCGGCCGCGATGTGCCCGGCTTCGACGTCTATTCCGGCCCCGACCACCTCGTGCACTGGGCGCTCGCCAACGGCGCACACGGCTGCATCTCCGGCCTCGGCAACGTCATGCCGGACGTGCTCGCCGCCATCATCGCCGCCTATAACCAGGGTGACGAAGCCGCAGCAAGCGCCGCTCAAGAAAAATACACCGCCCTGCGCACCGACCTCTACAAACTCGGCTATCCGCCAGCTATGGTCAAACGTGCCCTGTGGGTGATGGATCACAGCGTCGGTGCCTCGCGCCAGCCCGCGCTGCTGCCGAACGACGCCCAGGACCAGGCCATCGCCGCCATCCTCAAACAACACGGACTCCTCGCATGACCACTGTCGTCACCACCTCGCCCGGCTTCGGCAAACACGGGCGCGTCCCCGACCTCATCGCCGCACGCGGCTGGGAATTCATCCGCTGCGCCGATAACGACGCCCTCACACCACACCTTGAACGGGCCGATATCCTCGTCGTCGGCCTGCCGCCCGTGGACGAGGCTATCCTCGCCCGCGCGCCACGTCTCAAAGCCGTGCTCAAACACGGCGTCGGCGTGGACAATATCGACATCCCCGCCTGTACCGCGCACGGCCTACCCGTCTGCAACACCCCGGCGGCCAACGCCGATGCCGTCGCCGAACTCGCCGTCGGCCTGCTCTACGCCCTCGCCCGCCACATCCCGCAGGGACACGCCAGCGTCACCAGTGGTGGCTGGAACCGCGTTGTCGGTCGCCAGCTCGGCGGCAAAACCCTCGGCATCATCGGCCTCGGCAACATCGGCAAACGCCTTGCCAAACTGGCGCAAGGTATCGGCATGACCGTCATCGCCCACGATGCCTACCCCGATACTGCCTATGCCACCGCACACGGCATCCGCCTCACCTCTCTGGAAGAACTCCTTGCCCATGCCGATTACGTCTCGCTACACATCTTCGGCGGCAAGGACAATACTGCCCTCATCAATGCGCGCACCCTGGCACAGATGAAACCCGGCGCCTGCCTCATCAACCTCGCGCGCGGCGAAGTCATAGACCTCAACGCCGTTTACGACGCCCTGCAAGCGGGACACCTCGGCGGCGTCGCCATTGACGCTTATATCCAGGAACCGCCGGACACGAGTCATCCCATCTTCCGCCACGCCAACGCCATCTTTACCCCGCACAGCGGCGCGGACACCCTGGAAGCACTGGAAAACGTCGGCCTGATGGTCATTGACAGCATAGACGCCGTGCTGCGCGGCGACACCCCGCCGCACTGCCTGAACGCCGGAGAACTACCGCCCCGGCAAACCCCCACAACGGAGACCCCATGACCACACTCGACACCCCCATCCGCCTTGAACGCCCGCGCACCGTCCTCTTCGGCGCGGGCGCCCTCGCCCAACTCGGCGACTGGCTCGCCGCCCACAACTACCACCGCCCCTTCATCGTCGCCGACCCCTTCCTGCGCGACCGCCTGGACACCCTGCACCTCGCCAACCTGCGCCACTACACCGACCTGCGCGGCGAACCCGACATCCCCATGCTCGATGCCGCCGTGGCGGCGGCCGACGGCTGCGATGTCGTCATCGGCTACGGCGGCGGCTCGGCGATGGATCTCGCCAAACTCGTCGCCATCATGCAAAACGGCCACCCGCCGCTCGCCGACATCAGCAGCCCCAACCGCGCCCCGCCACGCACCGTCGGCCTGGTACAAATCCCCACCACTGCCGGCACCGGTTCCGAAGCAGGCACACGCGCGCTGATCACCGACCCGGCAAACCTGAGCAAAATCGCCACCGAAAGCCCGCACATGCTGGCCGATCTCGCCATCATCGACCCAGAGACCATGCTGAGCGTACCGCCCGCCGTTACCGCCGCCACCGGCGTGGACGCCATGGCGCACTGCGTCGAAGCCTACACTTCAAAACGCGCCCACCCGCTCATCGACGACTACGCCCTGCGCGGCATCGAACTGGTCGGCAAATACCTGCAACGCGCCGTCGATAACGGCGCCGACGAAGAAGCACGCAGCGGCATGGCGCTGGCCTCCTTCTACGGCGGCATCTGCCTCGGCCCGGTCAACACCACCGCCGGACACGCCGTCAGCTACCCGCTCGGCCCGCGCTACAAAATCCCGCATGGTCTCGCGAACGCCCTCATCTTCCCGCACACCCTGGCCGCCAACCGCGACGCCTGCACGGCAAAAACCGCCAACATCGGTGCCGCTTTGGGCTTTGTCGCGCATGACCGTACCAATACCTTTGCCGGTGCCTACGCCTTCTGCGAACGCCTCGGCCTCGCCATGCGCCTGCGTGATCACGGCGTGGAAGAAAGCGCCCTGCCGGCAATGGCGAAAGAAGCGCACGCCATCCGCCGCCTGCTCGACTGGAACCCGGTCGATCTCTCGGCAGACGACATCCTCGCCCTCTACCGCGCCGCTTACTGAACACTCTATACGGCGGCATGCCTTGCCGCCTGCGGGGTGGGGACAGGGCGGATGCTTGCTGCGGCTTTGCCGCCATTATCCGCCTGGGCGGAAGGTAGCGAACCGGGTCTGTCGGTGCCGCAAGAGGCAGCAAGGATTCTGCCTGCCTTCCAAACAGCCTCCAGGGGCTGTTGACACTCAACGTTGCGGCGGCTTTTCGGCCAGGATCCGGCAGCTGCTGCGTTAAAAATGCTCGCAAGGTGTCCAACCTTACTGCGCTTTTTGCCTTGCATCTGCCATTTTTGCCGCAAAAATCCGCTGCGCAAGTCGAATGTCAACAGCCCCTAAAAACAGCCCGGTGCGCAAAGCCGCTTACAATGGCATCCCCTGTTCTCCACCCCGCCCGATGTTCCTCCTCTTCACCGACCTCGACGACACCCTTTTCACCAGCGCGCGCAAGGTGCCGCTGACGCCCGCGCACCGCCCGCTGGCCTATCTCAAAGACGGCGCGCCGGTTTCCTACGCCTCGCCGGCGCAGCAAATGCTGCTGGTGCACTGGCAGGCACACGCCACGACGATTCCCGTCACCGCGCGCAATCTCGATGCCTACCGCCGCGTGCGCATCCCCTTCACCGCCCACGCCGTCATCAACCACGGCGGCATCATCCTCCTGCCGGATGGCCGTGCCGATCCCTTCTGGCTGGCGCAGAGCCGTGCCAATGCCGCCCAAAGCGTCGCCGCGCTGGAAGCCCTCGCCGCGCGCTTGCCCGCGACGGCAGCGCTCAACACCCGCCTCATCCGCGATTTCGACATTCCTTTTTATCTGCTGGTGAAAAGCACGAGCGCCGACCTCGCGCCGCTCGATGACGCCGCCGCCCGCCTGCGCCCGCATTTGGGCGGGGATTTCCGCCTGCACCGGAACGGCAACAATCTCGCCATCCTCCCCGCCTGGCTCGACAAGGCGCACGCCGTCGCTCACCTGCTCGCGCAGTACCACGCCGCACATCCCGCGCTGGTCAGCATCGGCATGGGCGACAGCACAAGCGACCTGCCTTATATGCGCCTCTGCGACTACCTTCTTGCTCCTTCCGTCAGCCAAATTGCCCGCCAACTATGAACATCCCCTTCCACGGCAGCTACCGCGCCGAACAAGTGACCTTCCTGCTGAAACCCATCCAGCTGGCGCCCATCGCCGACACCGCCGCCAAAGAAGCGCTCATCCAGAGCGGCAAAAAGCATTACAGCGAAATGCTCTCGCCCGAATATCCGCCGAGCGCGCGCTACCTCGACCTCTTCCGTGCCGCCTGCGCGCAGAGTGAAGCGCGCATGGCCGCCGACTGCCGCCAGCTTGCCGCGAACATCGCCGCGCGCCACCCGCGTGCGCCAGCGCTGGTCTCGCTGGCGCGCGCGGGGACACCGGTCGGCGTCATCCTGCGCGCCATTCTCAGTCACCACTATGGCACACCCGTCGCCCATTACAGCATCTCGATCATCCGTGATCGCGGCATTGACGGGAACGCCCTGCGCCACATCCTTGCTCATCACGCCGATACCGACCTCGTCTTCATTGACGGCTGGACGGGCAAAGGCGTCATCGCGCGCGAACTGCACCGCTTCATCGCCGCTTATAACGCGCAAGCGGGGACGAACATCGACAGCGGCCTCTACGTCCTCGCCGACCTCTCCGGCACTGCCGTCTGCGCTGCCACCGCCGACGACTACCTCATCCCCTCCGCCCTCCTGAACGCCACCATCAGCGGCCTCATCAGCCGCAGCATTCTGAACGGACAAATCGGCGCAGACGACTACCACGGCTGCGTTTACTACCGCGATCTCGCGCCGCACGATCTCTCGCAAACCTTCGCCGACCGCATCAGCACACTGGCCGACGGCGAGCTGCCCAGCGCCGCGCCCGCAGACACGGCACAGGCTGCCATAACTGCGCAAAACCTGCTCGCCGACATCCGCGCCCGCTACGGCATCAGCAACGACAACCTCATCAAACCCGGCATCGGTGAAGCGACGCGTGTCCTGCTGCGCCGCCATCCGGAACGCCTCATCTTGCGCGACCCTGCCGCTGCCGCCACCGCGCACCTGGTGCAACTCGCCGCCGAGAAACAGACCCGCATCGGACACCACCCCGACCTGCCCTATCACGCCGTGGCGCTTATCCGCGCGCACCGCCCGACAAAGGGCTGACGTAGAAATACCGGGTTTCTTTGTAGGGAGGCTGCGTGCAGCGTCTCAAAAGCAAAAACTGCGTGGTTTCCCTGCTTGGCGGCTGTGCTTAATCCGAAACGCAAAAAGCAGGCTGCGCCCGCTGGCTCGTCAAGCGGTGTTGATACCGTGGCCGTCAAGCGTCATGGTTTCCAGTCAATCCACGGGGGCAGTGCCATTAAAAAACGGGCCTGAGCCCGTTTTTTTAATGCCGTCTATCCGCCGTGGCGGAAGGCGCGGATTTGTCTGCGCTCGCGTTTGTCCGGGCGGCGGTTGGGGTAGTGCACCATCTCGTGCGCGATGTGCTGCTGTGCGTGCAGTTCGGCGCGGCGGGCGATGCTGTCTGCGGTTTCCGCGTAGAAGGTTTGCGCGACAGGCGCACTCACCCGCTTGTTTTCGCAGCGGATGACGGTCACGTCGTACACCTGCTCGCCGTGTTTGTCGATGTGCAGCAGGTCGCCGCTTTTGATGGTGCGTGCCGCCTTGGCGCGCTGCCCGCTGACGAGGACCCGGCCATTTTCGATGGCAGCTTTGGCCAGCACCCGGCTTTTGTAGAAGCGCGCCGCCCACAGCCACTGGTCAAGGCGGACGCCCGCAGCATCGTTCATGAGATTTCCGCGTCTTCCGGCTGATTGTCTTTGCTGTGCAGGTTGATGTTGAGTTCGAGGATTTCCGTTTCCCCTTCGCGCGAGAAGTCGGCGCTGATGTCGTCGAGGTCGATGGCGAAGTATTTTTTCACCACTTCGAGGATTTCCCGCTTCATGGTTTCCAGGAGCTGCGGCTGGCTGCTGCGGTTGCGCTGGTGTGCGACGATGATTTGCAGGCGCTCTTTGGCCGTCGCCGCCGAGTGTTGCGGCCGGTTCTTTCTGAAGAAATCAAACAAGCTCATGGGCCTAACCTCCGAAGAGTTTGGAGAAGATGCCTTTGCGTTTGACATCGAGGAAGCGGTGCGGCAGGTCGTTGCCGAGGAAGCGTTCGACCAGATCGGCATAGGCCTGGCCCGCATGGCTGTCGGGGAAGAGGATGACCGGCTCGCCCCGGTTGGAGGCGATGAGGACGTTGTCGTGGTCTTCGGGGATGACGCCGAGCAGCGGGATGGAGAGGATTTCGATGACGTCTTCCACGGAGAGCATTTCCTGCTGCTGCACGCGTTCGGGTTTGTAGCGGGTGATGACGAGGTGTTCTTTGACCGCTTCTTCGCCCAGCTCGGCGCGGCGCGATTTGCTGGCGAGGATGCCGAGGATGCGGTCGGAATCGCGCACGGAGGAGACTTCGGGGTTGGTGGTGATGATGGCTTCGTCGGCAAAGTACAGCGCCATCAGGGCACCCTGCTCGATGCCGGCGGGGCTGTCGCAGATGATGTACTCGAAGTCCATCGCTTTCAGGTCGTTGATGACTTTTTCCACGCCTTCTCTGGTCAGCGCGTCCTTGTCGCGGGTTTGCGAGGCGGCAAGCACGTAGAGGTTCTCGACCCGCTTGTCCTTGATGAGCGCCTGCTTGAGGCTGGCCTCGCCGTTGATGACGTTGACGAAGTCGTACACCACGCGCCGCTCCACGCCCATGATGAGGTCGAGGTTGCGCAGGCCGACGTCGAAGTCGATCACGCAGGTTTTGTGCCCCTTCATGGCGAAACCGCAGGCGATGCTGGCGCTGGTCGTGGTCTTCCCTACTCCGCCTTTGCCTGAGGTTACAACGATAACTTTACTCATGTTTTTGTCTCTTCGTTATGGTGTGACGCGGCATTATACCGACACTATCCGCATGCTTTCATCCGCATTCAGGCTGATGAAGACGTTGTCCCGGACGCCGCTTGCCTGCAACTGCTCCATGTCCTGATAGAAGCCAGCGATGGAAACCAGCTCGGCGCCGAGGGTGTGGCAGTAGATATAGGCGGCGGTGTTGTCCTGCCCGCCGGCAAAGGCGCGGCCACGCAGGGGGCCATAGACGGTGATGTTGCCGTCGGCATAGAGTTCCGCACCCGGGCTGACCGCGCCGATGATGACCAGGTCGCCGCCGCGCGCGAAAACGCGCTGCCCGGAGCGGACGTTCTGCCGCAGCAGTTTGGTCGGCGCGGCGACGGGCGCTGCCGGTTTGGGCGGAGCGGGCGGTTCTTCGGGCGCCTTGACAGTGGGCGCGGCCCTGCCGCCTTTCGCCTCGGTACCGATTTCCGCCAGCCCCGCCGCCACCAGTGCCCCTGCCGCGCAGCAGCCGTCGCTGACCCCGATCAAGCAGAGTTTGTGCCGCTCGAAAATCCGTTTCAGCGTTTTCAGCCATTTGTCGTCCGCCTGAAAGCCGTCCAGCGCGGACAAATCGGCAGCCAGCGGCTGTGTGGTGAAGAAGCCGGCTGGCACCTGGGCGATTTTCGCGCTCAATGCTTCGTCTATTTTGGTGGTATCGGCGTCTTGCAGCAGGACGGCGGTAATGCTGATATTGCGTCCTTTGAAAGGAAGGGGATCGCTCATGGCCATGCGGAAATCTGTTGAAACGGCGGCATGATACGGATTTCATCCCATGCCCTCAATAGCGCTGCCGGCAGGCAGAAAACGGGCAAAAAAAAGCCGCTTCCGGAGAAGCGGCAAGTTTTCAGGTACATATAATGAATGAAATGTGCGCGCATTATACACGGGGAAAAGCCATTGTGACGGAATTTTTACGTTATCCCTGCCAAAACATGACACACTGCCCATAAACCCCATCCAGAGGACACAGAAGATGACAACCTACGCCCTGCTTGCCGACATCGGCGGCACCAACGCCCGTTTCGCCCTTGGCGACGGCACCCGCCTGCACGCCATTGATACCCTGCCCACTACCGACTATCCGCGCCTTGAAGACGCCATTGCTGCCTACCTGCGCGCGCAGAATGTCAGCGTCAAACAGGCGTCAATTGCCATCGCCAATCCCATTACCGGCGATAGTGTGCAGATGACCAACCACCACTGGCATTTTTCCATCCGCGCCCTGCAAGCGGAGTTTCAGCTGGACAAACTGCGTGTCATCAACGACTTCACCGCGCAGGCGCTGGCCGTGCCGCATCTTGCAGCGGATGAAAAATGCCCCGTTAGCGCTGGCGAGGCGGCGGAAAACACGCCGCTGGCCGTCATCGGCCCCGGCACCGGCCTCGGCGTGTCCGCCCTCATTCCGGACGGGCGCGGCGGCTGGGTGGCACTCGCCGGCGAAGGTGGACACGTCAGCTTCGCGCCGCGCAACGACACCGAAGTAGCCATCTGGAAATATGCGCATGCCCGCCGCAGCCACGTTTCCGCCGAACGCATCACCAACGGCGCCGGCCTGACTCTCATCGACAATGCCCTTGCCACCCTGCGCGGCGAAACGCCACCTGAGCGCCGCCCGGCGGATATCACCGCCGCAGCACTCGCCGGCGAGGCAACGGCGCGGCAGACGCTTGATACCTACTGCGCTGCGCTGGCTACCGTCACCGCCGACCTCGTCCTCACGCTCGGCGCGCGCGGCGGCGTGTATCTCTGCGGCGGCATCCTGCCGCGTATCGCCGATTACTTCATCAACGAAAGCCCGTTCAAAACCCGCTTTGTCGACAAAGGCCGTTTCGAAGGCTACCTCGCCGCCGTGCCCATCTGGTTGGTGACGGCAAAGAACCCCGGCCTGGTCGGGGCCGCTGCCGCCCTGCGGCAGGACTGACCCCGCCGTTTCATGACAAACGCCCCGTTGCCGGGGCGTTTGCGTATCACCGTTTCAGGCAAAGACCAGCCGCACGCTGCTGTATCCGGCGACGGGATAAACGGCGTTTTCGCTCACCGCTGTGCCATCATCGGCGAAGCGGATGGACGCCGTTGCTGCCAGCACTTCTTCGACGAGCAGGCGCAGTTCGAGGCGGGCCAGCGGTGCGCCGGGGCAGGCATGAATGCCCGCGCCGTACACGAGGTTGGCGGACTGGTCGCGTTCGGGGCGGTATTCGTGCGCGTCGGGGAAGGCGGCTTCGTCGCGGTTGGCGCTGAGCCAGTTGAGGGTAACGCGGCTGCCGGCGGGCAGGTCGCGTCCGCTGATGTGCACGGGGCAGGCGGTGATGCGGCGGTTCGAGACCAGCGGATCTTCCAGACGCATGATTTCTTCGACTGCCGCCGGGATGGCAGCGGGATTTTCGCGCAAACGCTGCTGTTCGGCGGGATGGGCAGTGAGGAAGTGCAGGACGATGCCCGCCGAGGCGGAGACGGTGGACAGCTCGCCCACCGTCCAGTTGCGCAGCAGGGAAACCAGCTCTTCCTCCGTCATGCGCCGCCTGCCTTCGGACAGCGCCACCTCGTCATAAAGCAGCTCGGTGGTGATGTCGTTCGGCGCGGCATCGCCCGCGTCGCGGCGCTCTTGCAGCAGGTCGTGGATGTAGCCGTCAAATTCCAGCGCCACCTGGGCGATGGCGGCGGGGTCGCGGGCGAGTGTCGCGCGGCGGTTTTTTTCAATCCAGGCGGTGAGCGGCGCTTCGAGCGCTTCCGGCCAGCCGAGAAAGGCGTTCTGGATGCGCATGGCATAGCGCTGCGCGAAGCCGTCCATGATGTCCACCACTTCGCCGCGCGGCGTTTCGGCAATCAGGGTGCGGATGACGGCGCGGCAGGCGGGGGCGAAGGCGGCCATGCGTTCGGGGGTGTAATACTTGTCGTTGATGGCGCGGAAGGCGGTGTGTTCCGGTGCGTCCATGCCGCTGGGCACGGCGATGTGGCGGGTGGAAACGCGGTTGGAAAACTGTTCGGGATGCGCCAGCGCGTAGGCGATGTCTTCGTGGCGGAAGAGGGTGTAGCCGAGATAGTCGTCGTAGGCGACGGGGCAGGTGTGGCGCATGCGGTCGTAGGCGGCGCGCTGGTCCTGCTGGACTGCGGGGGCGCGGGCGTCCCAGTCGGGTTTGGGATTGCTCATGATGATTTGGCTGTGGTTATGGAGGAGACCTGATTATAGGCCTGCCCACCGCTCTGCCGCCGATTTTTATCAACACGCGCACGCCTGCCTCCGCACGGTCACACGCTACAATATGCCCTTCCCCATCCGACAGGAGCCCCCATGCCCCAGCAACTCACTCCGGGCGGCAACGCACCGCTGCCCGACGGACGCATCACCCTGCGCATCACCAGCACGGCGGACATTGACGTCGCCGCTTACCGCCTCGCCGCCAACGGCAAAGTGCGCGGCGACGGCGACATGATTTTCTACGGCCAGCAACAAAGCGACGACGGCAGCGTGCAGCGCAGCGGCAACGAACGCAACTGCCTGTTCACTCTCGACCTCGCCCGCCAGCCGGCCGCCATCGAGCGCATCGCCATCGCCTACTCCGCCGCGCGCCCGACCGCACAGCTCGGCGACGTCAAACTCGGCGTCGAAGTACGCGGCGACACCATCATCACCTGCCCGCTCGACACCGCCGGACGCAGCGAAACCGCGCTCATCCTCGCCGAGTGCTACCGCAGAAACGGCACCTGGAAAATCCGCTTCGTGGCGCAGGGCTACAACGGCGGGCTGAAACCGCTCTCCGAACACTTCGGCGTGGAGATTGCCGACGACCCCGCGCCCGCTGCCAAACCCGCTCCTGCCGCCGCCCCGCCGCGCCTCAGCCTGAGCAAAATCACCCTCGACAAGCACAACCCCGGCGTCAGCCTCGCCAAACAGGCGGACTACGGCACCATCCGCGTCAACCTCAACTGGAACCACGCCGGCAACGCGCCGCAAAAAGGCGGCTTCCTCGGCGGCCTCTTCAACAAAAACAAGGGCATCGACCTCGACCTCGGCGCCTTCATCCGCCTGAAAAACGGCGACCGCGACTGCGTGCAGGCGCTCGGCAACCGCTTCGGCAGCCTCGACCGCCCGCCATACGTGCGCCTGCGCGGCGACGACCGCACCGGTGCGGTCATCGACGGCGAATGGCTGGACGTGAACGGCTCGCACTGGGTGGACATCGCCGAAATCCTCGTCTTCGCCTTCATCTACGACGGCGTGCCGAACTGGGACGCGACCGACGGCATCGTCACCCTCTACGTGCAGGGGCAGGAAATCGAAACCCGCCTCACCGACGGCAACGCGCGCCACAGCATGTGCGCTATCGCCCGCCTGCTCAACGACGGCGGCAGCATCCGCGCCGAACGCATCAACCGCTACTTCCCCGGCCACCGCGACATGGACCGCGCCTTCGGCTGGGGCTTCCAGTGGACGGCGGGGCGGAAATAGTGCCGGTCAACCATCGGCGGACATTGGCAGGCCGCTTCCGCCCTTGCCGGCAAGACGGGTGCGCCACCGTGCGTGCAGCGGCGTACAATGCGCGCCCGGACAAACAACCGGTTTACATCAATCATGAGCAATACCCCCTATACCTTCAGCATTGACGGCACCCTGCAACAAGCCTTCGTCCTCGCCGCCCGCCAGCCGGACAGCGACGCCGCCGCCCTGCTGCGCGACTATGTGCGCGCCATCGTCTCCTATCAGGTGCAATCCGGCGAACTGCCGTCCGGCTATTCCTGCTAATACATAAAACCGCGTTCGCGGGACGGGTCGAAGCTCGCCGCAGCGATATTGATGGCGGGCTGCGGCCCGCCCGGCGGCAGATTGTTTTTTGCTTTTGCCAGCAATGCACTCTTTGGCCCACGGCGCCGGTATCCCCGCGATACCCGCGCCGTTTTTTGTGCGCCGCCTTTGTCGCGGCAAGCGGGGCGGAGGCCGGAAAGGAAAATAAGGAAAATCCGGCTAGGCCGTTTCATGACGAACCGCGCTTCCCGCCTATTCCAGCCACAGCGGATCGACATCCACCGCGCATCTGACGCGGAACGCCTTCGCCTGCGCCTGCAACCACGCCACCAGTTGCGGCAGTTCGCGTTGCAGGCGGTGCTTGTCCGCCGCCTGCACCAGCAGTTGCGCGCGCTGCTGCCCGTCCTTGCGCGGCATCACGGCGGGCGCTGGGCCGAACCATTGCCAGTCCCGGCCGATGCCCGCCGCTTGCGCGCCGTCGCGGGTGAAGGTGAGGGTTTGCATGGCGCGCGCGGCGTCGCGGTGGCGGGCGAGTAGCGACACTTGCGCGCTGTGCGGCGGCAGGGCGGCGGCGCGGCGTTCAGCGTCGAGGCGGCGCGCGGTCGTTTCATAGGGTTCGCGCAGGACGTTGAATACCGGATGCTGCGGCTGGCGCGTCTGCACCCACACCTGCCCCGCATTTGTCATCTCCCGCCCGGCGCGGCCACCGACCTGCACGAGTAACTGCGCGAGGCGCTCTTCGCCGCGATAGTCCACGCTGAACAGGGCCTGGTCGGCATCGACCACGGCGACGAGGTGCAAATTGGCGAAATGATGCCCTTTGGAAAGCCACTGCGTGCCGAGGATGATATCCACCGCGCCCGCGTGCACTTGCGCCACGGCGGCGGCAAACTGGCGGCCGGTGGTGCAGGCGTCGCTGTCGATGCGCAACACGCGCGCCTGCGGGAATTGCCGCGCCACGGTCTGTTCGAGGCGCTGCGTGCCGAGGCCGATCATCTGCAAGTCGTCCGCACTGCCGCAGGCGGGGCAGCGCACGGGCAACGCCTGCACGCGGCCGCAGTGGTGGCATTGCAGGTGCCGGGCGGCGGTGTGCACGGTCATCATCGCGTCGCAGGCGGGGCATTCGCTGCACCAGCCGCAGGCGTCGCAGCGCAACAGCGGCGCGTAACCCCGGCGGTTGAGGAAGAGCATCACCTGCCCGCCCGCCGCCAGTACCTGCCGCATGGCGCGGATGAGTTCGTGCGCAAGGCCGCCGCTTGCCGCTTCGCGGCGCATATCGAGGATGTGCACCGCCGGCAGCGCCACGGTTGCCGCCCGCGCCGGCAGGCGCAGATGCTGCCAGGCGCCCGCCCAGGCGTGTTGCAGGGTTTCCAGCGACGGCGTTGCCGAGCCGAGCAGGAGCGGCACACCCGCCTGCCGCGCCCGCACTACCGCCAAATCGCGGGCGTGGTAACGAAAGCCGTCTTGCTGTTTGTAAGCGCCGTCGTGTTCTTCATCGACGATGATGCCGCGCAGGTCGGCAAAGGGCGCGAACACTGCCGAACGTGTGCCGACCAGTACCTGCGCCTCGCCTGCGCGCACCGCCAGCCAGTTGTCGAGGCGCGCGCCGTCGGCGAGGGCCGAATGCGATACGGCGACTTCTCCGGCCAGCCGCGCTGCGAGCCGCGCGGCGAGCGCCTGCACCAGGCCGATTTCCGGCACCAGCAGCAGCACTTGCCCGCCGTCCGCCGTCAGCCGCTCAATCCAGCGCAGATACACCTCCGTCTTGCCCGAACCCGTCACCCCGTCCAACAGCGACACCGCCTGCCCCGCGAGCGGCAGGGCGGCGAGCGCCGCCGCCTGCGCCTCGTTCAGCGTCGGCGCGGCAGTAGCATCTGCCTGCACCCCGCGCCACGATTCGCGGCAGGCGAGCCAGCCGCGCCGCTGCAAATCCGCGAGCCAGGCGGGCGGAACCGCGCAGGCGGCGCGCAACGCCGCCTCGTCCACCTCGCCGTGTGCCGCCAGAAACGCCAGCACCGCCGCCTGCTTGCCGCCCAAACGCCCCGCCCGCGCTGCTTCGCCCGCCGCCGTCAACCGCCAGCAACGCGGCAGTTGCCGCAAGGCAGGCCGCCCCTCACGCAGCGGCACGGGCAACGCCGCCTGCACTACCTCGCCAAGCGGATGCTGATAATAACGGGCGGCGAAGCGCAGCAGGGCCAGCTGGGCGGCGTCGAGCAGCGGCGCGCTGTCCAGCACCGCCTCGACCGCTTTCAGCCCGTCGCTGTCGTCCATCGCCGCCACCGCCAGCACCACACCGATGACGCGGTCCCGCCCGAACGGCACGCGCACCCGTGCCCCGACTGCAACGGGGGCGGCGCAGAGATAATCAAAACATCCGGGCAGCGGGCGCGGCACGGCAACGCTGATTCTATGCGGGGTGGTCATGGCTGACCCATGAGAAACCGCCTGGCCGCCACGCAAGTGTCGCGGAGGGCTGAAGCCCGCCCTGCGCATCGGCACAAAGCAAAACCCCGCCCCGCAAAGATAGCGCCCGTGCCGCGCAAACCCGATAACATATAACCCTGCCTCGCAACCACAAAAACCACACACCCCATGACCAGCCAACCCCTCATCGAACTGCGCGACGTCGCCTACCACGCGGGCGGGCGCGACATTCTACATGACATCACCCTCACCATCCGCCGCAACCAGATCCTCACCATCGTCGGCCCGAACGGTGCCGGCAAAAGCACCCTGCTCGCCCTCATCCTCGGCCACCTCGCGCCGACGGCGGGCAGCATCTACCGCAGAAAACCGCTGAAAACCGGCTTCGTGCCGCAAAAATTCCACCCGCCGCCCGATTTGCCTGTAACCGCGCGCCGCTTCCTGCGCGACATCCCGCAGGCGGCAGCGAGCCCCCTGCTCGTCCGCCTCAACATCGCCCGCCTGCTCGACACCCCGCTGCAAACCCTCTCCGGCGGCGAAACCCAGCGCCTACTGCTGGCGCGCGCCATGCTGCGCCACCCCGACCTCATCGTGCTGGACGAACCGGCGGCGGGCATCGACCCCGTCGCCCTCGGCGACTACTACCAGACCATCCGCGACTGGCAGCGCGCCGAAAAAACCGCCATCCTCATGGTCAGCCACGACTTGCACCTCGTCATGGCGGCAAGCGACCACATCCTCTGCCTGAACCGCCATATCTGCTGCCACGGCAGCCCGGAAAGCATCATTGGCAACCCCGACTTCCTGCACCTCTTGGGCGACGACGCCCGCCACCCCGAAGCCATCGGTGTGTACACCCACCACCACGACCACAGCCACCTCTGAACCATGTTCCTCAACTTCATCCTCATCCCCTGGCTCTGCGCCCTCATCACCGGCACCATCGCCGCGCCTATCGGCGCGCTCATCGCCTGGCGCCGCCTCGTGTACTTCGGCGAAGCGCTGTCGCACGCCTCCCTGCTCGGCATCGCGCTGGCCCTGAAAAGCGGCCTGCCGCCCGCCGCCGGCATCTGGGGCATCACCCTGCTCCTCGTCGCCCTGCTCTACCTCATCGAGAAAAGCGGGCGGGAAAACCCCAGCAACATCCTCGGCAGCCTGTCGCACATCGCCCTCGCGTTGGGGATGCTGCTGCTCTCGACCATGGACAACATCCGCACCGACCTCATCAACTACCTCTTCGGCGACATCCTCGCCACCGATGCGGGCGATCTCTCCAACATCGGCATCGTCGCCGTCATCGCCTGCGCCGTGCTCTACCGCCTGTGGCAACCGCTCATCCTCATGACCATCAGCCCCGCCATCGCCCGCAGCGAGCACCCGCACGCGCGCCACTACGACCTCGCCTTCCTGCTGCTCATCGGCCTCTTCATCGGCACCACCGTGCAGTATTTCGGCCTGCTGCTCGTCATCGCCCTGCTCATCATCCCGGCCAACACCGCGAACCGCCTCGCCAAAACCCCCGAACAAAGCGCGGCGCTGGCCGCCTGCCTCGCCGCCCTCGCGACCACCCTCGGCACGGCGCTGGCCTGGACCGCCGACCTGCCGGTGAGCCCCGCCATCATCAGCATCGCCGGCGGCCTCTATTTCGCGGTGCTCATCGCCACGCACCAGTGGCGGCTGCGGCGTCCGGCCCCGCCTTCCTGACGGCAAAAATACGCGGGCTCCGGCCCGCCGCCGCCGCGCGCTTGATTGGTGACCGAAGCGGTACGGATTATAATTGTCAAGAAATCCCATACCCGCAGGTGCCGCCATGACCGGAATCATCGACAAACACTACCTCTTCGCCCCTTTGTCCGAAGCCGACCGGGCGCGCCTGACCCAGCGCAAGAACCGCCGCCACTATCACGCGGGCAGCATGATTTTCACCCGCAACCAGGCGACCACCGACTTCTTCTTCGTCATCTCCGGCACCGTCCGCCTCTACTTTTCCGCACCCGACGGCAAGGAAAAGACCGTCAAGCTGTTCAGTCGCGGGCAGAGTTTCGGCGAGGCGTTGATGTTCATGCACCACGACACCTACCCCGCCAACGCCATTGCCACCGAAGACACCGAACTGCTCGTCATCAACAACCGCGAGTTCCGCGAAATCCTCTCGAAAAACAATGAACTGTGCTTTGCCATCATGGGCGCGCTGGCCGAATACGTGCAATCATTGAGCTCGCAGATCGAAATGCTGAGCGTCTTCGACGCCCGCACCCGCCTGCTGCACTATCTGCGCGACCACATGCAGGGCGAGCGCAAAAACGGCGCGCGCTACCCGCTCGACATCAACAAGAAAGACCTCGCCGAATATCTTGCCATCCGCGCCGAAACCCTGTCGCGCCTGCTGAAACAGCTCGAACAGGAACACGTCCTCATCTGGGATCCGCGCGGCGTGACCGTGTACGACTGGAAAAAGCTGCAAGAAGTCTGAGCGGTGCCGCACGGAGCCGTATGGAATGCGCAAAACCCCCGCTATAAAATAGCGCGCCCCACCAACAGCACTACGGAATCCCATGCACTGGCTCACCCAGCTCTTCACCCAGACCGAAAGCGTCGCCTACACCGCCATCATCTACTCCCTCGTCATTTTCAGCGGCGCGGCGCTCGGCCGCCTGCGCATCTGCGGCATCACCTTCGGCGTGACCATCGTCCTCTTCACCGGCATCATCGTCTCCTACCTCGGCTTCACGGTGAACGAACACACCGCCCACTTCATCCGCGAATTCGGCCTCATCCTTTTCGTCTATACCATCGGCCTGCAAGTCGGCCCCGGCTTCTTCGCCTCCTTCCAGAAAGAGGGGCTGAAGCTGAACCTGCTGATGTTCATCGTCGTCGCCGCCGACATCCTCATCGTGCTCGCCTACTACTTCGCGGGCAGCGCGCCACTGCACGAACTCATCGGCGTGATGCAGGGCGCGGTCACCAACACCCCCGGCCTCGGCGCGGCGCAGCAGACACTGACCAACCTCGTCGGCGACGGCAAACAGGCGGTACAAATGGCCGCCGGTTATGCCGCCGCCTACCCGGGCGGGGTGCTGGGGCTGATTGCCGCCATCTTCATCATCAAATACGCCTTCCGCATCAACGTGCTGGCGGAAAAACGCCTTACCCTGCGCCGCCTGCGCGCCGGTACCTCCGTCGTCACCCGCATCGCGCTTGAAATCAGCAACCCGATGCTGGAAAACCAGACCATCGCCGACATCCGCCGCATCCTGCCGTTCAGCTTCGCCGTGTCGCGCATCAGCCGCGACGGCAACATCGAACTGGCCGACGAACAGAGCCGCGTCAAAGTCGGCGACGTCCTCCTCATCATCGCCCGCGACGACGAAGTGGACCGCCTCATCACCCTCATCGGCAGCCCGACCAGCAGCACCATTTTCAGCGACGCGCCAAAATCCGCCACGCCCGCCTACATCACCTCGACACGGGTCAACGTCACGCAAGGCGCGGTGTGCAACAAAAAACTCTCCACCCTCAACGTCCACGACCGCTACGGCGTGAACATCACCCGTGTCATGCGCGCCGGCATCGAATTCATCCCCGACCGCAACACCCGCCTGCAATTCGGCGACTCCATCACCATCATCGGCGACGCCGCGCACATCAAGACCGCCGTCGCCGCCTTCGGCAACTCCAAGCGCGACCTGCAAATCCCGCACATCGCCGAACTCTTCCTCGGCATCACCCTCGGCATCATCCTCGGTGCCGTCCCCATCCCGGTGCCGGGCGTGCCGGTACCGATCAAACTCGGCCTGGCGGGCGGGCCGCTGGTGGTCGCCATCCTCATCAGCCGCTACGGCGGACGCTTTTCCGTCACCCACTACGTCTCGCAAAGTGCCAACCTCATGGTGCGCGAACTCGGCCTCGCCCTCTTCCTTGCCAGCGTCGGCCTCAGCGTCGGCCCCGCCTTCTTCGCCGCGCTCAAAGACGGCGACGGCCTCTACTGGATGGCGCTCGGCATCGTCATCACCCTGCTGCCGCTGCTGATTGCGGGCTTCACCGCCCGCCTCTGGGGCAAACTGACCTTCCCGGAAATCTGCGGCCTGCTCACCGGTTCGCACACCGGCGCGCCGGTTTTGCCGTTTGCCTGCGAAATCTCGCAGTCGGACGAAGCCGCGCTCAAATACGCCGCCGTGTACCCGCTCACCACCTTCATGCGCATCATGGTCGGGCAGATGCTGATCGTGCTCTTCTTCCACGCTGCGGCATGACGCATCGCCGCGCGCGCAAAAGCCCCATCTGCCGAGGGCTTTTCCGGGCGGGGCATAACCGATAACCACCATCAAAAATCATGACTATGCCGCGCGCCGCGAAACGGTTACCATGACCGCTCATCCGGACCGTACACGTCCGGTATGAACCCACCCACAAACCCAAGAGGAACCAATCATGACCACACTCTACACCGCACACGTCCATGTCACCGGCGGCCGCGACGGCGCCGCCAAATCGAACGACGGCAAACTCGATCTGAAACTCGCTCCGCCGGCCGAGCTCGGTGGCAACGGTGCCGGTACCAACCCGGAACAACTCTTTGCTGCCGGCTATGCCGCCTGCTTCATGGGTGCCGCCCGCCTCGTCGCCGGCAACGACAAAATCGCCGTGCCGCAAGGCTTCGCCATCGACGCCGATGTCGCCCTCGGCAAAGACACGCAAGACCACTTCCGCCTCGGTGTTGTCTTCAACATCGCCCTGCCCGGCATGGACAAAGCCGCCGCCGAAGCCCTCATCGCCAAAGCGCACGAAGTCTGCCCGTACTCCCGCGCCACCCGGGGCAATATCGACGTTACCTTCCACATCAACGTCTGATACCCGTCATCCGGCGCACAAGCGGGGCATTGCCCCGCTTTTTTCATGCGCGCCCCGCCTCCGCCCGCCGCCCGCGCGGACGGGCTACGCTACAATGTCCCTCCCCCCTTCATCCCGTTACCGCCCATGTTCAATGCCGAAGACCGCACGCGTTATGCGCGTCTGCTTGCTTTCATCCGCCCGCACTGGAAGGTCGTGCTGCTCGCCGTTATCGGCACGGTGCTTTACGGCCTCACCGAGCCGCTGGTGCCGTTTGTCCTGCAACCGCTGGTCGATGGCGGTTTTGCCAAAGGCGACATGCGCACGGTCTATGGCCTCACCGCCCTGCTCTTTTTCGGCTTTGCCCTGCGCGGGCTTGCCAGTTATACGGCGGCGTGCAGCATGAACTGGCTGGCGCAGCAGGTGGTGTATACGCTGCGCGGCCTGATGTTCCGCCAGTTGCTGCGCCTGCCGATGGGGTATTTCGACACGCACAGCGCGGGCGGCATCGTCTCGCGTTTTACTTATGATGTGTTGCAACTGATGGCGGCGAGCACGGACGCGGTCGCCATTTTGCTGCGCGAGTCGGTAACGATTGTCGCGCTGACGCTGTTCCTGCTTTATCTCGACTGGAAGATGACGCTGCTCCTGTTTGTCGTCGCGCCGGTCCTGGCGTTTGTCATCGTCCATGTCTCGCGCAAGCTGCGCCGCATGGCGCGCGCCATGCAGGAAGACATGAGCGGCATGAATCATGTGGTGGATGAGGCGCTGCGCGGGCGGGCGATTGTCCGCATTTACAACGGCCAGGCGTTTGAGTTTGCCCGCTTCGAGCAGCAGGCGGAGGCGGTGCGTTCGCATGCGGTGCGTTCGACGCGCATTGCCGAAAGTGCCTCGCCGGCGGTGGAGATGACGATTATCGCCGCGCTGTCGCTGGTGCTGATTCTGTTCGCGCTGAAAGCGCGCGCCACGCCGGACGAGATGACGACCGGGGTGTTTGTCTCCTTCCTCGGCACGATGGCGCTGCTCTTCCCGCCCATCAAGCGCATCGGCAAGGTCAACGAGCCGATTCAGCGCGGCCTGGCGGCGGCGCAGAGTATTTTCGATTTTCTCGACGCGCCCGCCGAACCCGACCCCGCCCTGCCGCCCTGCACCATCACGCGCGGCGAGATTGTCTTCCGCGAGGTGTTTTTTTCGTATCCGGAACAGCCGGTGCTGCGCGGTTTCAACCTGCATATCCGGGCGGGCGAGACGGTGGCGCTGATTGGCGAGTCGGGCAGCGGCAAATCGACGATTGCCGCGCTGCTTGCCGGGTTTTATGCGCCGGAGGCGGGCGCGATCCTGATTGACGGCATGGATACGGCGGCGATGTCGCTCGCCGACCGCCGCCGCGCCATTGCTTTTGTTTCGCAGGATACGGTGCTGTTTTCCACTTCCATCGCCGCCAATATCGCCTATGCCGACCCGCAGCCGGACGCGGCGCGCATCGAGATGGCGGCAACATCGGCGAACGCGGCGGATTTCATCGCCAGGCTGCCGCACGGTTATGCGGAAGACATCGGCCCGCAGGGCGGGCGGCTTTCCGGCGGGCAGAAGCAGCGCATCGCCATCGCCCGCGCCCTTTACAAAGATGCGCCGATCCTGATTCTGGATGAAGCGACCTCGGCGCTGGATAATCACAGCGAGGCGAAGGTGCAGGAAGCGGTGGAGCGGCTGCGGCACGGGCGCACCGCCATCATCATCGCGCACCGCCTTTCGACCATCCGCAATGCCGACCGCATCGTCGTCCTCGAACAGGGGCGCATTGTCGAAAGCGGCAGCCACGCCGAACTGCTCGGGCGGGGGGGCAGTTATGCTAAACTGCTGTCCCGGCATTATCAGTAACATTATGAAAAAATTGAGAATTTTAATGGTCTGCATGGGCAACATCTGCCGCTCGCCAATGGCGGAAGGTGTTGCCCGTTATCTGTTGCGCACGGTGGGGCGCGATGACGTCCTGCTCGATTCCGCCGGTACCCACGCCGCCTGGCACGACGGCGACGCCCCCGACCCGCGCGCCCGCCGCGTCATGCGCGCCCACGGCATGCCGATTAACGACCTGCGCGCCCGCCCCTTCGGCCCCGGCGATTTCGCGCGCTTCGACCGCATCCTCGTCGCCGATTGGCGCAATTATCAGGACGTTACCGCACTCGCCGAAAACGGCGCGCAGCAGGACAAAGTCGGCTTCATGCTGGAAACCCTGCCGGACAGCCCGGCGCTGCCCGACCCCTATCTCGGTACGCCGGAAGATTTCGAGCGCACCTTCACCCTGCTCGAACAGGCCCTGCGCCTGAGGTTCGCCCATGAATGAAATCCCCGCCAACCGCGAGCAGTACCACCACCTCTGGCAGGACGTGCTGCTCAACATGAAAGGCATCTGCAACAACGACCAGATGCTGGCCTTGCAGGCATTGACCCCGCAAGTGGTCAGCCCCGCCTCGTGGATACTGCTCGCGCCGAACAAATTCGCCCAGGAAGAAATCGAAAAGAACCTGTTGCCCGTGCTGCAAATGACGCTGCGGAACAAGGGCGTGACGAAAATCGAGCTGAAAGCCGCCACCACCCCCGACCTCTTCAACAACGCCGCGCCGGGCAAGCAGGGCGGCAGCGTGACCGCCGCCTTTGAAAGCAACCTCAACCCCGATTACCGCTTCGAGAACTTCGTCACCGCGCCGTCGAACAACGAAGCCTTCGCCGCCGCCGAGCGCGTCTCCGGCAAAACCTTCTTCGCCGACAGCAACCCGCTCTTCATCTACGGCGGCACCGGCCTGGGCAAATCGCACCTGATGCACGCCGCCGGCAACGCCCTGCGCCGCCACAACCGCCCGAAAGTGATGTATCTCACCGGCGAGCAGTTCGTGAACGAATTTCTCGCCGCCCTCGCCGGGAAAACGCAAAAAGCCTTTTCCAGCCGCCTGCGCAACGTCGATGCCCTCTTGGTGGACGATGTGCAGTTCCTCGGCGGCAAGGACCAGTCGCAAGCCGAATTCTTCCACACCTTCAACGAACTGATGGACAAGAAGCGGCAGATCATCCTCACCTGCGACCGCTACCCGCGCGAAATCGAAGGGCTGGAACAGCGCCTCATCTCCCGCTTCGGTGCGGGGCTGACCGTCTCCATCCGCGCGCCCGAACCGGAAACCCGCTACGCCATCCTGAAAAGCAAGGCGAAAGAACAGCATTTCAACCTGCCCGACGACGTCGCCTTCTTCATCGCCGAAAACATCAACTCCAACGTGCGCGAACTCGAAGGCGCGCTGAAAAAAGTCATCTTCCAGTGCCAGGTAATCAAGGGCGACACCGAAGCGACCATCGCCATCGCCAGGGCGGCCCTGCACGACCAGTTGCAGGCGCAGAAAAACCAGACCAATGTGGATAACATTCAGAAACGCGTGGCAAAGTACTACGGCATCAGCGTTGACGAAATGCTCGCGGACAGCAGGCGGCAGAACATCGCCCTGCCGCGCATGGTGGCGATGGCACTCACCCGCGAGCTTACCGATATGTCCTTGAAAAGCATAGCGGAATCCTTCCACCGCAAGGACCACAGCACTGTGCTGAACGCCATCGACAACATCGGCAAACGGCGTAAAAACGACCCGCGTTTCCGTGAAGAATACGAGACCATCAAGGCCATTATCACCGGCTGAAACCTGTGGATAACTTGGTGGACAACCCCGTGGATACGCCGTGCATATCACGTGCATAAAAAACACCGCCGACTTGTCAACCATCCATCCACCGCTTTTCCACCGGTTTTCCCGTCTGCAAACCGCCCCGTTTTTCTTTACACTGCCGACACTTGCCCGACTTTTCCACATATCCACAGGAACGACTATGACGACGACATTACATAAAAGAGGTTATCTATGAAATTCAGCATCAGCAAAGAGCAGTTCCTCGAACCGCTCGCGGACATCAGCAACATCGTGGCGCGCAAAACCACCAAACCCATCCTCAGCCACGCCCTCATCCAGGCGAACGGCGACAGCCTGCTGCTGAAAGGCACCGATACCGAAGTTACCCTGCAAATCCTCCTGCACGACCTTGCCGTCCAGGAAGAAGGCGCCATTACCGTGCCGGCGGGCAAACTGCTCGACGTAGTGCGCCACCTGCCCGCCCAGGCCACGGTGTATTGCTCGCTCGACAAAGAACAGCTGCTGGTGAAAGCCGCCGGCAGCGTCTTCCGCATCGCCACCCTGCCCGCCGAAGACTTCCCGGCGCTGGCCGAAGCGGACATGGACGGCCGTATCGAAATAGACAGCAGCGCCCTGCACGGCATCATGCAGAAAGTCCGTTTCTCGATGGCCAATGAAGATGTGCGCTACTACCTGAACGGCATGTACCTCAACGTTGTGGAAGACGGCCACGCCATCCACGCCGTCAGCACCGACGGCCACCGCCTCTCCTGCGCGCGCAGCGGCCTTGATACCGCCGCGACTGCCGGCACCAGCCTCATCGTGCCGAAAAAGGGCGTGAATGAACTCATCCGCCAACTGGCGCGGGTCAGCCAGCCCGTCGTCCTCAATCTCGGCGAACGCCAGCTCAGCCTGACCATCGGCGGCACCCGCCTCACCAGCCAGCTCATCGACGGCAATTTCCCCAACTACGAACAAGTCCTGCCGCCGATGCAGGAAAACCCGGTACTCGTCGCGCGCCAGGCCTTCCTCGAATCGCTGCAACGCGCCAAGGTGCTGCTGCTTGACCGCCATGACGGTATCCGCCTCACCTTTGCCGGCACCCGCCTGCAACTGGCGGCGCGCAACCTTGAAAACGAAACCGTGGAAGAAGCGCTGGACATCATCAACCCGCAGAACCTCGAACTCGAAGCGGCGCTGAACATCAACTACCTCATCGACGCCGTCTCGACCATCGACGGCGACAACGTGCAACTGCACTTCACCGACAAGAACAGCCCCTGCCTCATCACCAGCAGCGAGGACGAAGGCGTGCGCTACATCATCATGCCAATGCGCCTGTAACGCCCGACACCGAAAGCCGCCGCCGGGCGGCTTTTTCATGGATGCCGCTGCGAGGCCGATAATGACGCTTGGCGGGCGCAGCCTGCTTTCCGCGTTGCGGACAGCACAACCGCCAAGCGGGAAAGCCACGCGTTTTTTGCTTTTGCGACATTGCAGGCAACGCCTCTGCGAAAGCCGGTAACGCCGCTTGGCGGGTCCGACCTCGAAGCAGCGGCAAAAAACCACAACCGTCCACAGGCAAATTACCATCAAATTGTGATTATCTTGCCCCGGCGTTAAAATCGCGCAAACAAAGGCGGTTTCCGCATTTTGTTCCTCCCCCAACCACCCTGAGAGGTATCCATCCATGACAATCGCGGTTGTAATCACCACCCACGGTCATGCCGCCAAGGCCCTGCTGGCCACGGCGGAGATGATCATCGGCGCGCAGGAGAACGTGCGCTGTGTGGATTTTGTCCCCGGCGAGAACGGCGAAGTGCTGGCGGGCAAAATCCGCGCCGCCGCCGCCGAACTCGACGCGTCGCAAGGTCTCTTGCTGCTGGTTGACCTGTGGGGCGGCACGCCCTTCAACGCCTCAAGCGGCATCGCCCATGATGACGCGCACTGTGAAGTCGTCACCGGCGTCAACGTGCCGATGCTCGTCTCCGTGCTGATGGAGCGCGAAGACGTGAACGAACTGGGCGCACTCGCCGCCCTCGCCCAGCGTGAAGGGGCAGACGGTGTGAAAGCGCTGAAAACGCGGCAGGCGGCGACGGCCGCCGCTGCGCCTGTTGCCGCCGCAGAGGCACCTGCTGCCGCGCCTGCCGCCGCCGGTTTCGACGAAAACGACCCGGAAATCCGGCGTTTGCGCGCCGAAGCGTCGGCAAAAGCCAACGACGGGCCGCACATGAAATTCGGCCTGTGGCGCATTGATGACCGTCTTATCCACGGTCAGGTGGCCACCCGCTGGACGAAGGAAACCGGTGTCAACCGCATCATCGTCGTCAACGACCAGGTGGTAAAAGACAAAACCCGCTCCACCATGCTCAAGCAGGCCGTGCCGCCGGGCGTGACTGCGCACGTCGTCAGCGTGGACAAGATGATGCGCGTCTATAACAACCCCGAATACGCCGACGACAAGGTCATGCTGCTCTTTACCAATCCGACGGATGCTCTGGAACTGGTACGCCGTGGTGTGCCCGTCAAGTCCATTAATATCGGCGGCATGGCCTACAAAGAAGGACGCACCATGCTCGATACCTCGGTTTCCGTTGACGCCAAAGACGTGGAAGCCTTCAAGGAGCTGGACAGCAAGGGCATTGAGCTGGAAGTGCGCAAAGTCGCTTCCGACAAAAAAGTGCCGGTGCTGTCCCTCATCGCCGAAAAATACAAACCCTAACGGAGACACCTCATGGAAATCTCAGCAGTACAAATCTTCTTCGTCTTCCTCGTCGGCTGCCTGTCCGGCATGGGTTCTATTCTTGACGAATTTCAAACCCACCGCCCGCTCATCGCCTGCACGCTGACCGGCCTCGCCCTCGGTGACATGACCAGCGGCATCCTGGTCGGCGGCACCCTGGAAATGATGGCGCTCGGCTGGATGAACATCGGCGCCGCCATCGCACCGGATGCCGCGCTTGCCTCCATCATCTCCACCATCCTCGTCATCGCCGGCAAACAGCCGATGGGCACCGGTATCGCCCTTGCCATCCCGCTCGCCGCCGCCGGGCAGGTGCTGACTATCCTCGTCCGTGCCATCACCGTCGGCTTCCAGCACGCCGCCGATAACGCGGCAAAAACCGGCAACCTCCGCGCCATCACCTGGCTGCACCTCGGCGCGCTGGTGCTGCAAGCGATGCGCGTCGCCATCCCCGCCGTCATCGTCGCCTCCACCGTCGGCACCAGCGTCGTCCACGATATGCTCAACGCCATTCCGGATGTGGTTACCGGCGGGCTGAACGTCGCCGGCGGCATCATCGTCGTCGTCGGTTACGCGATGGTGATCAACATGATGCGCGCGCCGCACCTGATGATGTTCTTCTTCGTCGGTTTCGTCGTCGCCGCCTTCACCAACTTCAACCTCGTCGCCCTCGGCGTGCTCGGCATCGCCATCGCCTACTTCTACATCCAGATGCACCCGAAATACCACAAAGGCAGCGGCAGCAGTGTGCAAACCGCCGCCGCCCAACCGAACAAACTCGACAACCAGCTTGACTAGGAGCGCGCCATGGAAACCCAAAACCAGAAAAAACTCACCAAAAGCGACCTCAACGCCTGCTTCATCCGCTCCAACCTGCTGCAAGGCTCCTGGAACTTTGAACGCATGCAGGCGCTCGGCTACTGCTTTGGCATCGTCCCCGCCATCCGCCGCCTCTACCCCGAAGGCAGCCAGGAACGCAAAGACGCCATCAAGCGGCATTTGGAGTTCTACAACACCCAGCCCTTCATGACCGCGCCCATCCTCGGCGTCAACCTGGCGATGGAAGAACAGCGCGCGAACGGCGCGCCGATCGACGACGCCGCCATCAACGGCATCAAGGTCGGCCTGATGGGACCGCTCGCCGGCGTTGGTGACCCCATCTTCTGGGGCACGGCGCGCCCCGTTTTTGCCGCCCTCGGCGCGGGTATCGCGCAAAGCGGCAGCCTGCTCGGTCCCATCCTCTTCTTCGTTCTCTTTAACGCCGTGCGCCTCTTCGTGCGCTACTGGGGTATCCAGTACGGCTACCGCAAAGGGTTGGAAGTCGTCTCCGACATGGGCGGCGGCGCACTGCAAAAAATCACCGAAGCGGCTTCCATCCTTGGTCTCTTCATCATGGGCGCGCTGGTGAACAAGTGGACGCACATCAACATCCCCTACGTCATCTCGGAAATCACCACCCGCGACGGCGCCGTCGTCACCACACAGACCACCACTGTGCAAAACGTGCTGGATAACCTCATGCCCGGCCTGCCTGCCCTCGGCATGACCTTCCTCTGCATGTATCTACTGCGCAAAGGGGTGAACGCCCTGTGGCTCATCTTCGGCATTTTCGGCATCGGCATCCTCGGCTACTGGCTGAAAATACTGGCCTGATTGCCTCCCGCCGACCTGCAAAGCCCTTCCCCGGAAGGGCTTTTTCACATTTTCAGCTTCCTGCGCGGGCAAAACCCCTTGTGCCGTGGCCGCGCCCGGTCCGGCATGATGGTGCGGCCGAAAAAAACGCCCACCGGGGGCGGGCGTTTGTCTGTGCCGTACTTTACGGCGTCTGCAACGGATTGATGAGGAGCGGCGGGGTCAGCGGGTTGCCGTTATCCGGCACCGCCTGCGCAGGCGTCGCCTGAGCACTTGCCGATGCCGCCAGCGCATTGATGAGCAGTTGCGCATGGGCGGCGCCGCGCGCATCGAGACCGTTCTGCTGCCGGATGTCCTCCGGCGTGAGCGTCCGGTCGGCAAAGGCAAAGCGTTCGATGCGGCCGCTGCCGTCGGCGGCAAAGTAATCGCGGATGCGCAGCGAATCTCCATCGTTGTAGCCGTAAAGCAGCAGGTCTTGCGCCTCGCGGCGGAATTGCACTTCGCTCAGGCGGATGTCTTCCAGTTGCAGGGTGTCGTTGCCCCGGTCGTCGATGATGTCCTGCCCGTGCCCTTTGCCGATGCGGTAGGTGTCATCGCCTTCGCCGCCGCTTTGGTAGTCGTTACCACTGCCGCCGATGAGCACGTCGTCGCCACGGCCGCCGAAGAGGATGTCGTTGCCGTCGCCGCCGATCAGCAGGTCGTTGCCCAGGCTGCCGTAGAGTTCGTCTTCTCCCGCGCCGCCGACGAGTGTGTCGTCGCCGCCGTCGCCGTAGAGTTTGTCGTTGCCGTTTTCGCCGAAGAGGGTGTCGTCGCCGTTGCCGCCCTGCAATTCGTCGTTGCCTTCGTCGCCGTAGAGTTCGTCCTCGCCCGCGCCGCCGACGATTTTGTCATCGCCGTTGTCGCCGAAGAGGGTATCGCTGCCGTTACCGCCGTAGAGTTCGTCTTCGCCGTCGCCGCCCTGCAGTTCGTCGTTACCGTCGTCGCCGTAGAGTTTGTCGTTGCCGTAGCGGCCGAAGACAAGGTCGTCACCCGCGCCGGCAAAGATTTGGTCATCGCCGTTGCCGCCGAGGAGTGTGTCGTCTCCGTTCGTGCCGTACAGCGTGCGGCCTGCTTCGGGCTCAACAGGAGCCAGGTCGACGGGTTTCGGGTCAACGGGTTTCGGGTCAACGGGTTTCGGGTCAACGGGTTTCGGGTCAACGGGTTTCGGGTCAACGGG
>NZ_CALIZP010000032.1 GCF_938028825.1 uncultured Cardiobacterium sp.
AGGATTTTTTTACGGATATGGGCTGGATAGGTCATGATTTTGATGGTTACTGTTTTTTTGCTATTTAACTACAATGGCGCCTGAACGCGGGTGTCCGACAAACCGGGCAAGGCGAGAATTTCGCCATTTTTTGATGCCGCTGTCTCTTCGAACCAATACTTTGTCTGCTAGCTGTTCCGCGCTATTCTCCGCCCGGTTCCGTAGAGTACGCCAAGGTTGTACATGGCATAGGGGCTACCCATATCGGCTGCTTTACCAAAGTACCTCCGTGCACGGTTACTGTCCTGCGCGACATCTGCGGTCACGGTGGCCGGTGGCAGCGGTGGCCGGGCATGGCGGATGCAGGCGTAGAAGGCGAGCAGCAGTACGCCGGCGGCGGCATAGATCGGCAGGCGCTTCGTCATGGGGACTCTTTTTGCGAACCGGATGCGGGTTGCAGGCGCAATTCGCCGCCCGCCTGCTTCCACTCGAAATGACGCAGGATACGCATCCCCAGCAGCACTTCATCCTCCATCTGCGGCAGCACGGCGGCGGGAACGCGCTCGAACTGCCAGCCGCCGAAGCCGAGTTCATCCAGCGTGACCATGCCCGCCTCGGTAACGCCGTTCGCCGTGCTGACCTGGCTGCGCCCGCGCGGCTGCAAGCCGATGCGGCGCGCCAGATCCTCGCTGAGTGCCACGCCGCTGGCACCGGTGTCGAGCATGAAGACCACCGCTTCGCCGTTGATGGTGCCGGTGGTGCGGAAATGGCCGTCGGCGGAGGCTTTCAGCGTGAGCACCTCATCCACCGCCAGCGCGTTGCGGTTCGGCAGGTGGGTGGCGGACTCGTAGCGGTCGTAAGCGAAGAAAAACAGCGCGCAGCAGAGCAGGAAAACGATCAGCGCGAAAGCGGTGGCATAGCGGCGGGCAAACGGTTGGGATTGCATGAAATCTCCGGAACATGACAAGATGACGACCCCATTCAACCGGCCAAGGAGCCAATCTCATGGATTTCAACAGCATTCTAAATCAGGTACTGAGCGGCGGGCAGCAAATCGCGCGGCAGGGCGGCAACCTGCTCGGCGGCGTCAACCGCGACACCCTCAAAGGCTTCGGCGGCGGCGTGGCGGCGACCGGCCTCCTCTCGCTGCTTGCCGGGCGCAAAGGCTTTGGCCGCAGCGCGCTGGAACTCGGCTCGATGGCCGCCCTCGGTGCGCTCGCCTACAACGCCTGGAAAAACTATCAGGGCGGGCAACAGCAGGCTGCCGCCGCGCAGCCGCTCCTGCCCGCCGCACAACGCAGCCCGGCGCAGGCCGCACAGGCGGGCGAGCTGACCGTGAAGGTGATGATTGCCGCCGCAGCCGCCGACGGCCGCATCGACGAAGCGGAAAGCAGCGCCATCCTCACGCAAATCGGCACGGAAAGCGCGGAAGTGCGGCAATGGCTGGAAGGCCAGATCCGCCGCCCGGCGACGCCGCAGGAAATCGCCGCCGCCGCAGGCGATGACCGCGTACTTGCCTCCGAACTCTATCTCGCCGCGCGCGTCGTCTGCGGCGAACTCGACCGCAAGGAAATCGTCTTCCTGCACGAACTCGCCACCGCCCTCAAACTGGATGACGGCATCGTCGCGCAGTTGGAGCAACAGGCGGGATTCTGAACCGCAAAAAAGCCCGCGCAAGCGGGCTTTTTTCATGCCAGGCGGTATTGACGCCGCCCGGCGCGAAAAGCCCTATTGGGCATAGGTATAGTCGTTTCAACTAGAACTGATACGGTGTTGGCGAGCCTTGCCGTATTAAACATACTGTCTTCGGCTCGCCGCCTTGTCTCAGTCCTAGTTGAAACGACTATACCTACCCATCGCGCAGCGAGAAAATCTTTTTGGAAACAGCGGAAACCCCTGCCCCCCGCAGGCGGGGAAGGGGTTTTCGGGTCAGCGATTCGCAAAGCAAGCGGGCGGCACCCGACCGGCCCTCGGGTTATGTCCGGGATCAGGGATGGATACCGCCTCCGGCAGGCAGGGTCATGGTCTCGCCCATGCCGGTTTTCATGCGGTGGCGAAGACGTCCCGCCAGATGGCGCAGATGTCGTCGCGCAGTGCTTGCCAGGGGGCGGCGGGAACGCGTTTGTCGCGGTCGTTCAGTTGGCGGTGGTGGGCTTCCGCGCGCAGTTTGCGGTAGGCGTCGCGCAGGGTCATCGCCTGCGATGAGGTGAGGATGCCGGTGGCTTCGAGGGCGGCAAGCTGGCGGATGTTGTCGCTCATGCGGCTGAGGACGGGCTCTGCCGCGCCGTGCGCGAGCAGCAGGTACTGGACGATGAATTCGATGTCGATGAGGCCGCCCGCGCTTTGTTTGAGGTGGAAGGTGTCCGGCGGCAGTGGCGCGGCGTTGTCGTGCATTTTTTGCCGCATGGCGAGGATGTCTTCGCGCAGGGTCGCTTTGGCCGGGCGGGTGAGCAGTTCGTGGCGCAGGCGGGTGTAGCGTTCGCCGAGGGCAGGGCTCCCCGCCACGGGGCGGCTGCGGGTCAGCGCCTGGTGTTCCCAGGTCCAGGCGCTTTCTTGCTGGTAGCGGGCGAAGCCCTGGATGCTGATGGCGGGCAGGCCGCTCGCCCCGCCGGGGCGCAGGCGGGTGTCGATGGTGTAGATGCTGCCGTTACTGCTGGCGGCGGAAAGCAGGTTGCTGGTGCGCTGGGCGAGGCGGGTGTGGTAGAGGCGGTTGTCGATGGGTTTGGCGCCGTCGGTCATGCCGTCTGTGTCGCCGTCGTCGTAGAGGTAGATGATGTCGAGGTCGGAGCCGTAGCCGAGTTCGAGGCCGCCGAGTTTGCCGTAGCCGATGATGGCGACTTCCGCCGGGCTGCCGTCGGCTTTGCGCGGGATGCCGTGTTTGGCTTGCAGGGTGTGGGCGGCGTGGTCGAGTGCGGCTTGCAGGGTGGTTTCGGCGATGTGGCTGAGCTGGTCGCTCACTTGCATGAGCGGCAGGTGGCCGTGGATGTCCGCCCAGGCGGTTTTGAAGGTTTGCACGTGTTTGTAGTCGCGCAGGGCGTGTTGCCAGGTTTCTTCGTCGTCGATGTGTTGCAGGCGTGCGGCGAGGTCTTGTTGCAGGGCGGCGCGGTCGGGCGGCAGGCGGCGTTCGTTGTTGAGGTCGTCGAGGACGAGCGGGTGCGCGGCGATGTAGTGGATGAGCCAGGCGGCGCTCGCGGCGATGTTGAGCAGGTGGTTGGTGAGGGCGCTTTGTTCGGCGAGGAGGGTGATGTAGTTGTTGCGGCCGCTGACGGCGGTAATGAGGTCGAGGATGCCGGCGAGGCCGTCGAGCTGGTTGTTTTGTACGGCGCGGCTGAGGATGGCGGGGATGAGGCGGTCGAGGTGTTTATTGGTTTGTTGCGGCAGGCGGTGGCGGTTGTTGGCGCGGATGTGGGCGGCCAGCGTCGCGGCGGTCGCGGCGCGGGTGTCGCCGTCGGCGATGTTGTCGGCGAGCCAGCGCGCGAGGTGGGCGTCGTCCGGGTCGGTCCAGTCCACGGCGGCGAGGGCGTCGGCGATGGGGTCGGGCGCGGCGTTGTCTTCGTCGGCGATGGTCGCGGTGTAGTGGCGGTGGATGGTGTCGCGCGCCCGGCGGATGTCCGCTTGCAGGGTGGGGACGCTCGCGGCGCGGCAGGCGGTGGCGAGGTGTTGCCAAGCGTCGGTGTCGGCGTTGTCCGGCAGGCTGTGGGTTTGTTGGTCGTCGCGGTATTGCAGGGCGTTTTCGACGCGGCGCAGAGTGAGGTAGGCGTCTCGCAGGGCGGCGGTGTCGGCGGCGGGCATGAGGCCGCGCGCGCGGAGGTGTTCGAGGGCGGTGAGCAGCGACGGGGTTTGCAGCGCCGGGTATTGGCCGCCGTAGATCATCTGCATGGCCTGCACGGTGAATTCGGCTTCGCGGATGCCGCCCGCGCCGAGTTTGATGTGGCGCTCCATGCCTTCTTCGCGGATTTGCCGGTTGATGCTTTGCTTCATGTCGGCGAGGGCGTTCAGGGCGGCGTAGTCAAGATAGCGGCGGTAGGTGAAGGGGCGCAGGGCGGCGAGCAGTTCGCGCCCGCCGTCAAGGTCGCCGGCGACGGGGCGGGCTTTCATCAGGGCGTAGCGTTCCCAGTCGCGGCCGTGGATGAGGTAGTACTGTTCCATCGCGGCGTAGCTGAGGGCGAGCGGGCCGGTCTGGCCGAAGGGGCGCAGGCGCATATCGACGCGGTAAACATTGCCGTCTTCGGTCGCGGCATCGAGGGTGTGGATGAGGCGCTGCGCGAGTTTGCGGTACCAGGTTTCGTGTTCTTCGGGTTTGCGTCCGCCGCTGGTGGTGCCGTTCACGCGGTAGGCGTAGATGAGGTCGATGTCGGAGGAGAAGTTGAGTTCGCCGCCGCCGAGTTTGCCCATGCCGAGGATGAGCATGGGCATGGGGTTGCCGTCGCTATCCAGCGGGGTGCCGTAACGGGCGCAGTGGGCGGCGAATTGCCAGTCGTGCGCGGCGGCAATCAGGGTTTCGGCGAGCGCGCTGGTGCGGGCGAGGAAGGCGGGTTCGTCGATGAGGCCGTTCACAACAGCGTGGATGTGGCGGATTTGCCGGCGGTGTTTGTATTGGCGCAGTTGCCGCATCAGCGCCGCTTCGTCTGCGGGCGGCGGGTTTTCGGCGGCGTAAGTGGCGCGGTAGTCTTCGGTGGGGCTGGCGGCGGGGTCAAGGTCGGCGAGCCAGTCGGGGTGGCGTTCGAGCTGGGCGGCGGCGTAGGGGCTGGCGGTGTAAAGGCGGGCGAGGTCGGGGCGGGTCATGGCGGGCGGTGGGTTATGGGGAAGGGGATAGTGTAGTGTGCGCCCGCCTGTCGGGGTGTTTTTATTCAGGGCTCCTGCCACTGCCAGCGGCCACGGTGGGCGTCGGGGTTGTCGGTGAGGCGGGCGAGGTAGTCGCGGCGCGGGATGTGGACGGCACCCATGCTGATGAGGTGCGGGGTGAGGAATTGGGTGTCCAGCGTGTCGATGCCGATACGGGCGAGGTAGGCGCAGAGGCGGACGAGGACGATTTTTGACGCCGACGGGCGCAGGCTGAACATGGATTCGCCGCAGAAGATGCGTTCCAGGCTGACGCCGTACATGCCGCCGATGAGGATGTCGCCGTGCCAGAGTTCGCAGCTGTGCGCGCGGCCCTGGCGGTAGAGGGCGGTGTAGCAGCGGCGGATGTCGGCGGTGATCCAGCTTTCGCCGTGGACGTTGGCGCAGTAGTCGATGACGCGGCCAAAGGCGGTATCCAGGGTGAGGTGATACGGCATGGTGCGCAGCAGTTTGCGCAGGCTGCGGCTTGTGTGCACGGCGTCAGTGGGGATGATGGCGCGCGGATCGGGGCTCCACCACAGGACGGGGTCGCCGCTGTCGTACCAGGGGAAGACGCCCTCGCTGTGCGCGGCAAAGACGAGTTCGGCGTCGATGCTGTCGCTGTGCGCCAGCAGGCCGTGGTGGTCGGCGTATTCGGGGTTGGGGAAGCGGTATCGTGACATGGCTAGGCCTCCGGCAGGCGCCACACCCACAGCATCAGGGCCAGGATGATGAGGGCAAGCGCCGGTTTCAGGTGATTGTTATCGGGCAGGCAGATGCCGCCGCCCAGTGAGACGGCGAGCATGAGGGTGGCGAGGGTTTTGGCGCGGCGCGGCACGGTGCGGTGTTCGCGCCAGGCGGCGATGAGCGGGCCGAGGTGTTTGTGGGTGGTGAGCCAATGGTGGAAACGCGGGCTGCCTTTCGCCCAGCACCAGGCGGCAAGGATGAGGAAGGGGACAGTCGGCAGGATGGGGAGCGGGATGCCGATGAGTCCGAGGATGAAGGCGAGACAACCCGCAAGTGTCCACAGATGGCGGTGCATGGTTGGCGGCTGGTTGATGGGCTTGGCCGCATTCTACGCGTTATGTCGGCAATTTTGGGAATTTATTTTTGTTTTTCAGATAGTTGTGGTTTTTTGATTGGCATTGGGGAAATGTCCCCCGCTGCCGGGTTGTTTTTGGGGTTTTGCCGCCGTTTTTGTGCAGCGCTGTTGATATGGCGGGCTTCACTTATTAAAGAGCCAGTCGGGGATGTCGTCCCGGATGAAGCGGCAGATGGCGCGCAAGAGGTGCCGGATGCCTTTGGGGAGGGTTAGCAGGGCGGCGGGGAGGAAGGCGTGGATTTGGCGGAGGGTTTGCATGGTTTTGCGGCGCGTGGGTGTGGTGATGAAGGATACACCGCTTGACGGGGGCGGTATTTATGCCGCTTGGCGGGGTTTTTTCCGTGCCGCTATCAAGAACGCAAAAAGCAAACCCGGCAACTGCGCCGCCTGGCGGCACAGTGTTCAGGCCGTCGCCACCCAGGCGCAGAAGGGCAGGGCACGGAAGCAGGGGATGATGTCGCCAAAGCCGGCGCGGTGCAGGCGGTCTTCCACCGCCGCGTAGCGGTCAGTCTGCATGATGTGTTCCAGCGATTCGCGTTTTTGTGCAATCGCCAGTTGCGAGTAGCCCTGCGCGGCTTTGAAGGCTTCGTGCCAGCGGCGCAGGCGGTCATCATCCGGGCGGGTTTTTTCGGCGAGCAGCAGGGTGCCGCCGGGGCGCAGGGCGCGGCGGATGCGGGCAAGCAGGGCATCGCGCCTGTCGGGCGGGATGAATTGCAGGGTGAAGGTCATGAGGACGAGGTCGGCGGGGGCAAGTTCCAGCGTGGTGATGTCCGCCTGTGTGACGCTGATGTTGGCGATGCCGGCACCGGCAACGTAGGCGGCGAGGCGGTCGGTCATCGCCGCCGAGTTGTCCACGGCGATAATGGCGGCGTCTGCCGTCAGGTGTTGTTGCAGGGCGATGCAGGCACCGCCGAGGGCGCAGCCGAGGTCATACACCCGCCCGCCCGGCGGCACGATGTCCGCGCCGATGACGGCGAAGAGTTGCAAGAGTGCCGCGTAGCCCGGCACGGAGCGGTGGATCATGTCGGGGAAGACGGCGGCGGTGCGCTCGTCGAAACGAAAGTCAACGACCGCCTGCGGGCGGTCGTAGAGATCGTCGCGGGCGAAGCCGCCCATCAGAGGACGGCTTTCGCCGACATGTCGGCGTGGAAGGAGGAACGCACCATCGGCCCGGAGGCGACGTGGGTGAAGCCCATTTTCAGGCCTTCGTCGGTGAAGATCTGGAATTCTTCCGGCGTGTAGTAGCGCTTGACCGGCAGGTGGTGCACCGAGGGTTGCAGGTATTGGCCAACGGTCAGCATCTGCACGTCGTGGCGGCGCAGGTCTTCCATCACCGCGAGGATTTCCTCTACTTCTTCGCCGAGGCCGACCATCAGCCCCGATTTGGTGATGACGGGTTTGTTGCTCACTTTTTTGTATGCGCGCAAAAGTTCCAGCGAATGTTCGTAGTTCGCGCCGGGGCGCACTTCTTCGTACAGCCGTTTAACGGTTTCGAGGTTGTGATTGAAGATGTCGGGCGGGGTGTGACGCAGGATTTCGAGGGCTTTTTCCATGCGGCCGCGAAAGTCAGGGGTGAGGATTTCCACGGTCATGCGCGGCGCCTGACGACGGATTTCGCGCACGCAGGCGGCAAAGTGTGCCGCACCGCCGTCGAGCAGGTCGTCGCGGTCCACCGAGGTGATGACGACGTGGTGCAGGCCGAGGTTGCGCACGGTTTCGGCGAGGTGGATGGGTTCCATTGCATCCAGCGGGTTGGGGCGGCCATGACCCACATCGCAGAACGGACAGCGGCGTGTGCAGATGTCGCCCATGATCATGAACGAGGCCGTGCTGTGGCGGAAACATTCGCCGATGTTCGGGCAGGAGGCTTCTTCGCAGACGCTGTGCAGTTTCTGCTCGCGCATCAGCGCCTTCATCCGCTGCACTTCTTCGCCGCCGGGGAATTGGGCGCGTATCCAGCGTGGCTTGCGCAGGCGTTCTTCGCCGATGTGGTCGGTGTTTTCCGCAACCTGACGGATCTTTTCCGCGCCTTTTTTCTTGACGCCCATGGATTTGGGCTTGAAGACGACCGGTTCTGTCTGCTCGTTGTCGCTCATGATGGTTATCCTTGGAAACTGGTTTATGTCGCTTATTTTAACGCAGCCTGTGTATCGCCGTGGGGGATGGCTTGATGTCACGCAAGCGGATCTGGCAAAAATCACAAGAGGGAAAACAGAACCTGTCGCCTCGCCCGGCAGTGCTTGCCCACGGCGGGTTCACGTCGTAATCTGCTTCGGCCGGGATTGTCCGGCCATCCACCACGAGGAACTGTTTTATGTTTTCTACCCGTATGTTGAAACTGGCCGCGCTGGTCGCGGCGATGTCGCTCTCGCTGCATGTTACGGCACTGCAAGGCCCCGCGCCCGCGTCGCAGGCAAGTGAGGCGATTTTTTCGGAAAACGCCATCCAGCACCCTGTTTGGGCGAAAAACGGCATGGTCGCTTCGCAAGAGGCGCTGGCATCCGCCGTCGGCCGCGATATTTTGCAGCAGGGCGGCAATGCGGTAGATGCCGCTGTCGGCGTCGGCTTCGCCCTGGCAGTCACCCTGCCGCGTGCCGGCAATATCGGCGGGGGCGGCTTCATGCTCATCCACGATGCGCAGAAGCAGGAAACGGTTGCCATCGATTATCGCGAAAAGGCGCCGCAGGCGGCATTCCGTGACATGTATCTGGACGAGAAGGGCGAAGCGGTTGAGGAACGCTCGCGTTATCACGGTCTTGCTGTCGGCGTGCCAGGTACGGTGGACGGGCTACTGCTCGCGCTGGAAAAGCACGGCACAATGTCGCGCGAGCAGGTACTGGCCCCGGCCATTCGTCTGGCTGAGGAAGGGTTTGTGGTGACGCCGGGCTTGTCCACCTCGCTCACGGGTTTGTCCGAGCGGATGCGCCGCTGGCCTTCCACCGCCAAGATTTTCTTCCACTCCGACGGCAGCGCCTTGCAGCCCGGTGATGTGCTGAAACAGCCGGAACTTGCCGCTGCCCTGCGCCGCATCGCTAAAGACGGACGCGACGGCTTTTATCAGGGTGAGACGGCTGAGAAGATTGTCGCTGCCGTGCAGGGCGCGGGCGGTAGCATGACCACCGCTGATTTGCGCGATTACAAGGCGGTGGAACGCGTGCCGGTACGTGGCACCTATCGCGGCTACGAGGTGGTTTCCATGCCGCCGCCGTCATCGGGCGGGATTCACATCATCCAGATTCTGAATATTCTCGAAGGTTATGACCTGCGCGCTTCCGGTGCCAATACCGCACAGACGATCCACCGCCTTGCCGAGGCGATGAAGCCCGCCTATGCGGATCGCGCGGAGTATCTCGGCGATCCGGATTTCGTCAAGGTGCCGGTCGCCGGGCTGATCAACAAGGACTATGCCGCTATATTGCGTCAGCAGATTGACGACAAGAAGGCGCGCCCCGGGGCGGACATCCGTCACGGCAATCCGCTACCGTACGAAAGCGATCAGACCACGCATTACTCCGTCGTTGATAAAAACGGCAATGCAGTTTCCAACACCTACACCCTGAATTTCAGCTACGGCACGGGGCTGGTTGCGGAAGGCACAGGCATCCTGCTCAATAACGAAATGGACGATTTCTCCGCCAAACCCGGCGTGCCGAACGGTTACGGCCTGATTGGCGGCGATGCCAATGCAGTGCAGGCAGGCAAGCGGCCGCTGTCGTCGATGAGCCCAACCATTGTCTTCAAGGACGGCAAGCCCTTCCTCGTTACCGGCAGCCCGGGCGGTAGCCGCATCATCTCGACTGTGCTGCAAATCATCAGCAACGTCATTGATCACGACATGAATATCGCCGAAGCGACTAACGCGCCGCGCATGCATGATCAATGGACACCGGATGAAATCCGCGTCGAACACGCGCTGAACGACGATACCATCCGTTTGCTGGAAGGCATGGGGCATACCGTGGTACGCAAAGCAACAATGGGGTCAACGCAATCCATCATGGTGACGCCGGAAGGGTTGTACGGTGCATCCGACCCGCGTATTCAGGATGCGGCCACCGTCGGCTATTGACACAATGGCGGCGCGAGGTGATGCCGCATGAACGGCACTGTGCAAAAGCGTGAAAATCGCGCAATACAGACGCGAACAGATTGCATTTTGCCTGTCGCGCACATACCATGCGTCGCGAACTTTCCCCTTCCCTTAACCAAGAGGTACACACCATGAGAAAACTGATGATCCCCGCCATTGTCGCCCTGATGAGCGCCGGCGTGCTTGCCCAGGACGCTAAGCCGGCCGAAGCCTCTGCCGCTGCCCCGGCTCCGGCTGCCGCCGAAGCTGCCAAACCGGCTGCCGACGCCGCCAAGCCGGCTGAAGGTGCCGCAGCCGCTGCGGGGGACTGCAAAGTCGTGCTGAAGGCTGACGATGCAATGAAATTCGACCTGAAAGAATTCAAAATCAATAAAACCGCCTGCCCGGAATTTACCGTGGAAATCGACCACGTAGGCAAGCTGCCGGCCGCTGCCATGGGGCACAATGTTGTTATCACCAAAGAAGCCGATGTTGACGCTGCCGCCAAAGACGGTATTGCTGCCGGCCCGGCCAGCAACTACGTGAAAGAAGGCGACCCGCTGGTTATCGCCCACACCAAACTGGTCGGCGGCGGTGAGAAAGCCGACGTTACCTTCAAGACCGAAGGTTTTGAAACCGGTGGCGCTTATGCGTTCTTCTGCTCCTTCCCCGGCCACTATGCCGTGATGCGCGGTAAAGTCATCGTCGAATAATCCGGCCTGATGCCGAAAGCGCCCCTGAAAAGGGGCGCTTTTTTGTGCATGTCGGCAGGAGAGGGCAGGGCAGTAATTCAGCTTTCGCGGCGCAGGCGGGTTTCCACTTCGTGCAGCAGTTGCTTGAAAGAGTTGGTGAAGTGGTTGTTGTCGGTGTCGATGCGGATGTCGGCCAGACCTTCGTAGAGGCCGAGGCGTTCGTCGCGCAGCTGTTCGAGTTTTTGTTGCAGATTTTCCGCACTCTGCACCAGCGGGCGGTTGCGGTCGCGGCCGATACGCAGGATTTGCCGCCGCACGGAAACGTCGATAAAAACCACCAGGAATTGGCCGGCAATCAGGCGGCGGTTTTCCGCCCTGATGACGATGCCGCCGCCGCAGGCAACGACGCGTTCGCGCGGGTCGGCCAACTCGGCAGCGAGCGCGTCATGCTCGCGTTTGCGGAAACCCGCTTCGCCTTCTTGCGCGAAGATGGTCGGGATGTCCACGCCGGTGCGGGCGCACAGCGCCTGGTCGGTATCAACGAAGTCCCAGCGCAGGCGGGTGGCGAGGCGTCTGCCCAGTGAGGTTTTTCCCGCACCCATCGGGCCGATGAGGACGATTTTGCGGCCTGTCGTCATGTTATTTTCCCAGCAGCATGTGCTGCGGCAGGTGCTCTTTGAAGTAGTTGACGACGCCGTTGGCGATGCCTTGCGCCAGTTGTTCCTGGTAGGCGGGCGAGGCGAGCTTGCGCGCTTCGTCGGGGTTGGAGATGAAGGCGGTTTCAACCAGCATGGAAGGGATGTCGGGCGAGCGCAGGACGACGAAGTTGGCGCGCTGCACCTGGCCTTTGTGGATTTTGCCGATGCGGCCGAGTTCGTTCAGGGTCTTTTGCGCGAGGATGTAGCTGGATTCGATGGTCGCTTCTTGCTGCATGCCGAGCAGCGCCTGCTGGATGTCGTTGTCGTATTTGCTGACGTCCACGCCCCAGCGCAGATCCACCGAGTTTTCGGTACGTTCGAGGTATTTGCCGATGGCGGTGGTTGCGCCTTTGGTGGAGAGGATGTACACGGATGAGCCGCTGGGTGCACCGCTATCCACAGCATCGGCGTGGATGGAAATGAAGAGGTCGGCTCCGCGCCGGCGCGCACTGCCGGGGCGTTCCGGCAGCGGGATATAGGTGTCGTCGCTGCGGGTAAGGAAGGCACTGAAACCTTTTTTGCTGTTGATGTGTTTTTTCAGGCGGTGCGCGATTTGCAGGACCACGTCTTTTTCGCGCAGGCCGCTGCCGGGGTTGACCGCGCCGGTGTCTTTGCCGCCGTGACCGGGATCGATGGCGACAACGATGATTTTTTTCGAGATGGCGGCAGGCGCGATGATGTTGCTCTGTTTTTCGACTTTGCCGGTCGCCGAGATTTTCCGCTCGACGGTAACGGTGGCGGGGCGGCTGTTTTGTGGTGGCGGTGGCGGCGTCTGCGCGACGGTTCTGCCGCTGTTTGTGCCGCCCGGCGGGAAGGCGGGCAAGGGTGCGTTTTGCAGGAAGGGCGGCGGCGTACTGTCGCGCGGCGGTGTGTTGATGGCGACGGGGACGCCGGTGCTGCGCGGCGGCGGGGCGTTGATGTCTACCGGCACGCCCGTGCTGCGTGGCGGCGGATTGATGGCGATGTGTCCGCCGCCCGGTGGGGGGGAAAAGGCACCGATGTTACCGATGGGGGCGCTGTTATTGATGCTGATGCCGTTGTCGTGCATGTTTTCCAGCGCTTCTCCGGCAAAGACGACGTAGGGCGGCTGTGCTTCGCTGTCGAGTGATTCCAGCGTCAGCGCGGGCGCGGCGAGATTGTCGTAAATGTCGATGACGATGCGGTTGCCGCGATTGCCTTCCGGCGGCATGGTGTAGATGTTGGCTTTGGCGGTATAGCGCAGATCGATGACGACGCGCAGGGTGGTTTCATTGCTGAAGCCGGTGCGGATGCTGTCCACTGCACCCGCGCCAATGGTGATACCCGCACGCCCGCTGCGGGAAGCGTCGGGCAGGTCGAGGACGATACGCGGCGGCCCGGCAAGGCTGAATTGCTGAAAAACGGTGGGGCGGTCAAGGTCAAGGATGAGTTGGACTTTATCCGGCAGGCGGTTGTAACGCACGTCTTGCAGGACAACGGCAAGTGCAGCGGGGCTGTGGGCAAGGAAAAGGGCAGCGAGCAGGATGAGCGGGTATTTGCGCCATGAATGTAGTATGAGTAGTAGTCCTTGTTTCAGCACGGTGTATCCCGTTGTGAATGGTCAAGGCGCTATTATGCCCGCATTCCCGGAAAGCAGTCATGGCTTTTTCAGCGAATGCAGGGGAGCAACGACAATGTGCGGCAGTCCTTATGCAGGGAAAACTGACATATTGCGTCAGCCGGGGGTAGCAGATTGCCGCCGTTTTGCGCCCATTCGATAAAGATATGCCCGGCGCGTGTTGCCCAGTCGCGCACATCGAGGTACAACAGCTCGTCCGGCGCCGTCAGGCGGTATAAATCCGCATGGATAACCGTATGTTGCCCTATATAATATTCGTACATAAGGGCATAGGTCGGGCTCTGTACCGCACCCTGATAACCCGCTTGCCGCAGCCAGCTGCGGACAAAAGCCGTCTTGCCGGCACCCAGCGCACCTTCAAGATAATAGACTTTTATTTCAGTATGTTGCCGTATAGCTGCGACGGCTGCGTCAAGTGCGTCCAGCGTGGTGATGTCAAAATTTTGTTGCATGGGGTTCATCAGGTTCAAATCTGGGCAGCATTACAGCAATATTTCCCCCGGCAGGTAAAGGCAGGAGCTGAACAGCGCGTATTTTGTGCAATAATGTCATGTTATGAAAGGATTTTTAGGGATCGGTACGGCTGAAGCATAGAGGCAGGTGCCTTAGGCGTTATGCAAAATAGTTATATCACTTGGAGTAAATCACAATGGCTAAAATTGACCTCAGCAGCCTGCAAGACATTGACGGCTTCAAAGCAGCGGCACTGGTAGATTCGGACAGCGGTCTTGCACTCGCTACCGAAGGTTCGGGCATTGACCTCGAACTGGCTTCCGCCGGCAACACCGAAGTCCTCAATGCAAAACGTCGCGTATGCAAATCCTTGGGTCTGAACGACAGCATTGAAGACATCCTCATCACCCTCGGCAAGAGCTATCACTTGATTCGTCCGCTGGATCGCAACGAAAAACTGTTCCTCTATCTCGTTCTGGATCGTGCGCGTTCCAACCTGGCAATGGCCCGTCACGAACTGCGCAGCTTCGAAAAAGAACTTGATTTTTCCTGATTGGGGGAATCCGTCGCGCGCTCCCTACCTTATTGATAGGGAGCGCTATTTTTTATGTAACTCAGTGACATGGAAACTCTCGTCATGCCGGATAATCTCAATATCTGCCTGCTCGGATTTTCGCCTGAATCGGAAACCCGCATCAAGAAACTTATCAACAGCGCACCGCAAAATTCCAGAATTGCGTGGGTCGCTGCCAATCACAAGGGGCTGGACGGTGTGGTCATCAACGCCGGTTTCCTGCCGACCCCCCAGATTCAGAAATATATCTCGCTGGTGCATTGCCCCATCGTCTGTGCCTATAACAACGATGACGGTGCCGCACAGGCCAAACAACATCATTTTCCCGCCCTGGATTTGCGCGATACCGAGCATGGTGGTGATGCCGCACTGTGGCTGGACAAACTGTTCGGTGGCAACGGTGCCCCTGTGTCGGTATCCGGCGAGGAAACACCCGCAGCGACATACCGTACGGCCGGCGCCGCACCAAGCAGTAATACGCGCGAATTGCTCGATCATATCCGCCGCCGCGACAACATGGTCATCCGCGCCACGCATGAGCGCAACATTACCTGGATCAAGCCGCGCGAAGGGCTGGTGTATATCAACTACCCGCGCGAGGCCGTACCGGGTTTCGATTCCTGGACGTGGGTGATAACCGATAACGACGACATCCCCGACAGCGCGCGCAAACTGCAATTTGACCTGTGGCTCTTTGAAAGCCTGTGGCAATCGGATATGGACGGCCGTCAGGACATTGATGACCGGGCCTATTACCGCCTGACCCGTTTCCCGCAGCCGCTCGGCCGCCACGGACGCACCGAAGCCCTGCGCCTTGCCACCTGTGCGCAAACCCATCCGGTCAACATCGAAATCCTCTTCGAAAAGACCTCCTATTCCTATGACCGCATCCGCCGCTTCCTTTTCGCCACCCTGATGGCGGGACAGGTACAGAGAGTCGAACAGGGCAGCTTCATCGCCGAAGAACAAATCAGGCGCACATACAGCCCGCAAGAAAAAGAAAAAGTGGAACAAAAACGCGGCCTGCTGCAACGCCTGCGTGAAAAACTCGGCCTCTAACCTCAAACGGATAACCAAGACATCATGCAAGAATTCAAGATTATCTTTGCAGGCAGCATGGGTGCCGGCAAAACCACAGCAATCAAGGCGCTCTCGGACAAAGAAGTCGTCTCGACCGATGTCGTCAACAGCGACAAAAAAGCGCATAACAAACTGCTGACCACCGTCGGCATTGACTACGGGCAAATCATCTTGCCGCCGGATACCAAAGTCGGCCTCTACGGTACCCCCGGCCAGGAACGCTTCGAACTCGTCTGGCGCGTCGTCACCGAAGGTGCACTCGGCGCCATTGTTCTGGTGGACAGCTCCATGCCGAAAGCGGTAAAAGAACTGCCGTATTACGTGGACTATTTCCACAAACACAAGATGAACAGCATCGTCGTCGGCATCACCCATTGCGACCTCGAACACAGCTACCTGACGCTCGCCGAAAGCTTCAAAATCCTCGAAGCGCGCGACTTCAAATTCCCCATCTTTGAAGTGGATGCCCGGAAACGGGATGATGTATTATTGCTGGTCGAAACCCTGATAGCTTCCATCGAAGCAGAGATCAACTGAGGAACGTCCATCCATGGCAACACTTGAAGACTACCGCGAAAGCACCTTTGTCAGCTACTGCACCCGCGCACTGGAAACCTTTGCCGCAGAAACACCGGGCGTCAAAAACGTCCTGCTCGCCACGCCGGACGGCTTTGAAATCGCCGCCCACACCGACGACAGCAAACACAGTGCCGACAACCTTGCCGCCGTAGGTAGCTCGCTCTTTGCCCTCGGCTCCTCACTCATCTCCGAATTCGACCTCGGCAACAGCAAATCCATCACCATTGACAGCGAAAAAGGCAAAGTCTATATCAGCGCCGTCAGCGTGGATGACAAATCCCTGATTATCCTCATCCAGTCCACCCAGAGCGCCATGCTGGCGCACATCCTGCATGGCGCGAACAAACTCGCCGACCAAATCGGTAAACGCTTGATGCTCCTTTCCTGACAAGATCCACGGATACCACGGCAGCCCCGACCCCGCGCGGGGCTGCCGCTTTTTACAACGACTATGACCGCTCCGCTCATCCTCGCCGTCGAAAGCTCCTGCGACGAAACCGCCGTCGCCCTGTACAGCACAGACGAAGGCATCCTCGCCAACGAAGTCTATTCCCAAATCGAACTGCACCGCGTCCACGGCGGCGTCGTTCCCGAACTCGCCGCGCGCGACCACCTGCGCCGCCTGCCGCATATCCTGCACCAGGCGCTTGAACGTGCGGACAAAACCCTTGCCGACCTCGACCTCATCGCCTACACCGCAGGCCCCGGCCTGCTCGGCGCGCTGATGACCGGTGCCGGATACGCGCGTGCACTCGCGTACGGCCTCAACATCCCCGCCATCGCCATTCACCACATGGAAGGCCACCTGCTCTCGCCGCTGCTCGATGCCGCTGCCCAACCGCAACTTCCCTACATCGCCCTGCTTGTCTCCGGCGGACACACCCAGCTCATGGCGGTGGACGCACCGGGCAGCTACCGCATGCTGGGGCAGACCCTGGATGACGCCGTTGGCGAAGCCTTCGACAAAACCGCCAAACTGCTCGGCCTGCCCTATCCCGGCGGTCCCGAACTGGCAGAGCTCGCCGCTCGGGGTAACGGCAAACGCTTCCCGCTGCCGCGCCCGATGACCAACCGCCCCGGCATGGACTTCAGCTTCAGTGGCCTCAAAACCCAGGTGCGCCTGCTCATCGAAGAACAGGGCGACGACCCGCACACCCGCGCCGACATCGCTGCCGCCTTCCAGCAAGCGGTGGTCGATACCCTCGTCATCAAAAGCCGCCGCGCCTGGCAGGAAACCGGCTACCGCGACCTTGTCGTCGCCGGCGGTGTCAGCGCCAACCGCGCCCTGCGCCACGCCCTGCAACAAGAAGCCGGCAAACACGGCAAACGCGTGCATTTCCCGCCGCTTGCCCTTTGCGGCGACAATGCCCTGATGATCGCCTACGCCGCCGCACAACGCTATGACGGCCACGACAGCCCGCTCGCCATCAGCGTCAAAGCCCGCTGGGAACTCGCTGACCTGCCGCCCCATCCCGCCCCTCAACCATGAAAAAAATCCAGCACCGCCCCGTCCTTGAAACCTACCTCCTCGCCGCTGCGAGCCTCTGCCTCTCCCTGTGGATGCTGAAACGCCTCTTCGGCAGCGGACAAAAACTCGCCGCCATCGGCTGCGAATACAACGCCGCCCTGCCGCACAAAATCATCTGCGGTGCATGGCACAACAGCGGTTACAGCGGCTTTGCCGCCCTCTGCGCACTCGCCACCGTCATCGCCGGCATCTACGGTGCCGTGCAAAGCATACGCGGGTACAAAAGCGGCTACCTCACCCTCATCATCCTCTTTGCCCTGCAAACCATCCGCTTCGAATACGGCACATTCAGCTACTACCTGCCGACTGCGCTCAATCTCTACCTGCAACACCACGGCAGCGCGCTCATCCTCAACATCAACCTCCTCACCGGCTTCCTCTGCCTCGTCGCCATCGGCCGTTACCGCAACGACTACACCGGCTGAACCGCGCCAAACACGGCGATCCGGCTATGGCACCGGCGGAAGGGAATGAACCGCTCAATGCCTGCGGTAGCGCCGCCCGACCTATGCCAGATGTTTCCCGCTGTCGGCATCGCCGTTGACCAGCGCATCTAGGGCCCGCACCACCAGCAGCAGTCCGGCGGTAGCGTGTCCGCTGCCTTTCCAGGCTTCTTCGGCCATCGGCAACAGTCCGCTGCGCTCCGGCAGGGCGGCGTTGTCGGCGATGAAGGCTCGCATTTTCGGGATATACACCCATTGCAGCCATTCGTGAAAAAGCAGGGTATCGATGCAGAAAGGTTCCGTGCTGGCAAGCGCGGCGGCATCGGGGGGCGTTTCGTTCCACCGGCCGCTTTCCAGCAGGGCGAGTTCAAGGGCGGCCAGCAGTTCGTGCATGTGTTCGGTCGGATGCATGGGATTCCCGGGGTTATGAGGGGGTGTCATTAAAATCGCGCCGCACAGCCGACGGCGCGCCTTGATTCCCGGAATGGGCGTGAAGATATGCCCCGTCCGGCGAAGAGAATATCGCGAAGCAGTCCCTCCCGGCGAGGGACTTCTTGCTGCTCAGAGTGTATCCGGTGCCGGGGGCACGGGCGGCAGCATCCGTTTGTGATGTGAGCGTTCATGCCACCAGGCGATGGTTTTTTCTGCCTCGGCACTCACCGCTTCGCCGCGCAGGAAGGCGTCCAGCTCGCGGTAGCTCACGCCCATTTCGTCTTCGTCGGTTTGTCCTGCCCAGAGTCCCGCGCTGGGCGCTTTGTTGACGACGCGCTCCGGCACGCCGAGGTGGCGCGCAAGTTCGTAAACCTGTTCTTTGCGCAGGGCGGCAAGCGGCAGGACATCCGCGCCGCCGTCGCCGTATTTGGTGTAGTAGCCGGTGTAGATTTCGGCGGCGTTGTCGGTGCCGACGACGATGGCGCGGTGGCTCTGCGCAGTGGTGTAGAGCAGGATCATGCGCAGGCGCGCCATGAGGTTGCCGCGCAGGACGTTGACGCGTTCGGGGTCGGGGTTGAGCACGGGCGCGAGTTGTTGCATGGCGAGATCGTAAAGCGGCGCGATGCTGATGGTCGTGCCGCTGATGCCCGCGCTGGCGAGGACGGCTTCAGCGTCGCTCTGGTCTGCCTCGCTGCTGACGGCGGCAGGCAGCATCAGCGCGTGGACGGGCGCGCCGGTGCGCGCGAGGAGGTGGGCGCAGATGGCGCTGTCCACGCCGCCGCTGACGCCGAGAGTGTAGGCGTCCATCCGGTAGAGGGTCTGCCGCTGGTTTTCCAGCCAGCGGATGAGGTAGTCGGTGTAGGCGGTGAGGTTCATTGCGGTTTGCCTGCGTGTTCGCGGATGAGATCCTGTTTGAGTTGCCACAGGGCGACCGAGAGGTCAACGTAGTAGCCGTGCGGGTTTTCCAGACGGCGGATTTCGTCCCACAGGGTTTCCTGTCCGGCAGCGCAGTGGGCGCGGATTTCGTCCAGCGAGGGGTTGTGGGCGCTGCGCGCACCGTGTTCCATCCATTGCTGCATGAGTTTTTCGGCGCGGTAGTTGCTGACGGTTTTTCTTTTCCACGGGTATTCGGGGTCGAAGAGTTCGTAGGGTTGGCTGTCGTCGATGGTTTCGTCGTGCAGGGTGATGACGTCCGCGATGGCTTTGCCGCTGGCGTTGTCGTAGAGCCGCCACAGTTGCTTGAAGCCCGGCGTGGTGGTTTTGCTGAGGGTCTCGCTGATTTTGATTTTGGGGATGATGTCGCCGTCTTTTTCGAGGGCGACGATTTTGTACACGCCGCCGAAGACGGGGTCGCTTTTCGCGGTGATGAGCCGCTCGCCGACGCCGAAGGCGTCAATCGCCGCCTGTTGTTGCATGAGGTCTTTGATGAGGTATTCGTCGAGCGCGTTGGAAACGCTGATTTTGGTGTCGTGCATGCCCGCCTCATCCAGCATTTGCCGCGCGCGGTTGCTGAGGTAGGCGAGGTCGCCGCTGTCGATGCGGATGCCGCGCAGGCTGTGCCCGTTCGGCGCGAGGTATTCTTTGTGAACGCGGATGGCGTTCGGGATGCCCTGGCGCAGGGTGTCGTAGGTATCGACGAGCAGCACGGTGTTGTCCGGCCAGGTTTTGGCGTATTGCAGGAAGGCGTCGTATTCGCTGTCGTGGCTTTGCACGAAGGCGTGCGCCATGGTGCCGGCGGTGGGGATGCCGCTGGCGTATTCGCTGTACACGTTGGAAGTGGCGGCAACGCCGCCGATGTAGGCGGCGCGTGCGCCGTAGTTGGCGGCGTCCCCGCCGTGGGCGCGGCGGGCGCCGAATTCGAGCACGGGGCGGCCTGCGGCGGCGTGGACGACGCGCGTCGCTTTGGTGGCAATCAGCGACTGGTGGTTCAGGCTGAGCAGCAGGTAGGTTTCGATGATGTGGCAGTCGATGAGCGGCGCACGCACGCTGAGCAGCGGCGCTTGCGGGAAGACGATGCTGCCTTCCGGCACCGCCCAGATGTCGCCCCGGAAGTGGAAGTCGGCAAGGTAGTCGAGGAAGGCGTCGCTGAACATGCCCTTGCTGCGCAGGAAGGCGATGTCTTCTTTGCCGAAGCGCAGGTATTGCAGGTAATCCAGCACTTGGCTGAGTCCGGCGAAGACGGCGTAGCCGCCGCCGTCGGGGATTTTGCGGAAGAAGTAGTCGAAGTAGGCGATTTCGTCCTGGCGGCCTTCGTTGAAATGGCTTTGCGCCATGGTGAGTTCGTAGAGGTCGGTCAGGAGGGCGCGGTGGCTGTTAATCATGGGGATTTCCTCGTTTGTCGATGAGTTCGCCGTGGATGACGCTGCCGTCTTCACGGGTGGCGGTGATGTTTTTCGGCGGGGTTTCAGCTTCGTCGCCGTTGTCGGCGCGGTAAGTCTGCTGCTGCCAGCTGAAAGTGCTGTACACCGCCTGCGGCTGCACGATACGCAGCAGGGTTGAGGCGAAAAGCGCGCGCAGCGGCGGAATGAGGAAGATGAGGGCGAGGAGGCTGCTGATGAAGCCGGGGACGAGCAGCAACACGCCCGCCGTCATGCGGTACACGCTTTCGCGCGCCACATCGCGGTCCTGTGTCTGTCCCATGCGCAGTACCGCCTGCTGCTGACTGCGTAACAGATAGGAACCGGCGGCGCTGCTCAGGAGCAGGAGGGCGATGGTCGGGAAGAAGCCGATTTTCATGACGGCAAGGACAAGGGTGGCGATTTCGGCGGCTCCCCAGATGCCCAGCAGGGCGAGAAACGGCATGGTGTTTTCCTGTGTTGTGGGTCTTTGGGGATTATTGGCGTCATGTGGGGATATTGCAAGCAAAAGCGCAGCGCGGTTCATGGTGCATGCGTTTCTTCCAGCAGACCGGCGGCGGCGATGACCGCGCCCGCTTTGTTCAGGGTTTCCTGCCATTCGCTGTCGGGGTTGGAGTCGTACACGATGCCCGCGCCCGCCTGCGCGTAAAGGCGGCCATCTTTGATGATGGCGGTGCGGATGGCGATCGCCATGTCCATGTTGCCGCCCCATGACCAGTAGCCGACGGCGCCGCTGTACACGCCGCGCCGTTCGGGTTCGACTTCGTCGATGATTTCCATCGCGCGGATTTTCGGCGCGCCGCTGAGTGTTCCCGCCGGAAAGGTGGCGCGCAGCACGTCCATCGGCCCGACGTCGTCGCGCAAGGTGCCTTCGACGTTGGAGACGATGTGCATGACGTGCGAGTAGCGCTCGATCCCCATTTTTTCGCTGATTTTGACGCTGCCGGTTTTGCAGACGCGGCCAATGTCGTTCCTGCCCAAATCGATGAGCATGACGTGTTCGGCGATTTCTTTGGCATCTGCCAGCAGTTCTTGTTCGAGCGCTTTGTCTTCTTCCGGGGTTTTGCCGCGTTTGCGTGTGCCGGCGAGCGGGCGCACGGTGACGGTGTCGCCCTGGACGCGGGCGAGGATTTCCGGGGATGAGCCGATGATGTGGAAGTCGTCGAGGTCAAGCAGGTACATGTACGGCGAGGGGTTGGTGTGGCGCAGGGCGCGGTAGTAGTCGAGCGGTGCGTGGGTGTAGGCGCAGCTCATGCGTTGTGAGGGCACGACTTGCATGCAGTCGCCCGCCTTGATGTATTCGCGGATTTTGGCGACGTCCGCCTTGAACCGGGCTTCGGGGTAGTGGTGGTGGATGGCAGGTGGCCGGGCATGGCGGTTCAGCGCGCGCACTTGTGCCGTGCCGGGGCGGTTGATGGCGGCAACCATGGCATCCAGTCGCGCTTCGGCAGCGGCGAGGCCGTTCGGGTCGGCGAGGTCGGCGTGGCTGATGAGGTGGACTTCGCCGCGCAGGTTGTCGAGTACGGCGACGTCGAGGCTTTGCATGTAGAGGATGTCCGGCACGCCAAGCGGGTCGTTTTGCGGGCGCTTGGCGAGGCGTTTTTCGATGTAGCCGATGCTGTCGTAGGCCAGGTAGCCAACGAGGCCGCCGCTGAACGGCAGGTCAACGGGCAGCGGCGCGGGGCGGATGGTGGCGTGGTAGTCGGCGAGCCAGGCAAGCGGGTCGGCAAGTTCGCGCTCTTCGATGACGGCACCGTCGCGGCGGATGGTGAGGTGATGGTCGCGGATGGTGGCGACTTCGCGCGCAGGCAGGCCGATCATGGAGTAACGCGCCCAGCGTTCGCCGCCTTCGACGGATTCGAGCAGGTAGGTGTAGGGCGCGCCCGCGAGGCGGTCGTAGAGAGCGACGGGGGTGAGCAGGTCGGCGAGGATGGTGCGGACGACGGGTTGGTGGGTGTAATTCATGCGGTTTGTCCTTTGGCGATTTCCTGGCGCATGGCGCTGATGACGGCGGCGTAGTCGGCCGCGTTGAAGATGGCTGATCCCGCCACGAACATGTCCGCGCCCGCCGCAGCGATTGCGGCGATGTTGTCGGTTTTGACGCCGCCATCGACTTCGAGGCGGATGTCGCGGCCGCTGGCATCAATCAGGTGGCGCACGGTGCGCAGTTTGTCCAGGGCGGACGGCAGGAAGCTCTGCCCGCCAAAGCCGGGGTTGACGGACATGATGAGGATGAGGTCGAGTTTGTCCATGACGTATTCGAGGCAGTTGAGCGGGGTGGCGGGGTTGAAGACGAGCCCCGCTTTCAGGCCATGATCCTTGATTTGTTGCAGGCTGCGGTCGATGTGGATGGTCGCTTCGGGATGGAAGCTGATGTAGTCCGCGCCCGCTTTGGCAAAGGGTTCGATGAGGCTGTCCACCGGGCTGGTCATGAGGTGCACGTCAATCGGCGCGCTGATGCCGTAGTCGCGCAGGGCTTTGCAGATGGGCGCGCCGAAACTGAGGTTGGGGACAAAGTGGTTGTCCATCACGTCGAAGTGGATGACGTCCGCACCGGCGGCGAGGACGGCAGCCACGTCGTCGCCGAGGCGGGCAAAATCAGCGGAGAGGATGGAGGGGGCTATGAGGGCTGGGCGCATGATGTTTGTTCCTGTGTTCGTGTGTAAAATGCCGCGCCATTCTACTCAGCAATGGCAGGTTTTTCCCGTGCTAGACGCATCCGCATTCCCCGATTTCGCCGCGCTCGCCGCCTGGCTGCAACGGCAATCCGCCCCCGCCTGCGCGCGCGGCGGCGGCCAGCTGGCGCTCTGCTATCCGCTGGACGGCACGCCCGCGCTGCATCAGGGTTTGTTGCAGGCGGTAACGCTCGCAGCGGCGGAAAGCGGCGACTTGCGCCTGCATCGTGACGGCTCGCTCTTCCGCCGCGACGGCAGCCCGCTGGGGCGGGTAACGGTTGACGTCATCCCGCTCGGCGAGAATTCGCTGGCGCGGATAACCACCCCCGACCTGGACGGGCTGGAAAGCGCGCTGTTATCTCGCTTGGCCGACTGGAACCTGTATCCCTATCTGCCCGTTATCAACCGCTGGCGCGAGTTTGCCCTTGATGGCGACATTGACCAGAAAGGCCGCGCCGTGCGCATCGTCAGCGGCAAACCCGTCTTTGAGGCGTAGCCGTGTACCTCCTGATTGACGCGGGCAATTCCCGCATCAAATGGCTCTACGGCAGCAGCGTGCCGGGCATCGTCGAAGCGGCGTCCTACCGCGAAGACTGGCGCACCAAACTGTGGCGCGCCTGGCACCTCTTGCCCGAACCGAAACACATCGCCATGAGCAGCGTCAAAAACGGCGACATCGCCGACGACGTCGCCACCATCGCCGACGACCTGTGGCGCAAACCTGTGCACCTCTTCATCGCGCAAAAAGAAACCAACCATACCCTCACCGTCGCCTACGAAGACGCCGCCCTGCTCGGCACTGACCGCTACCTCGCCATGCTCGGCGCGCGCAGCCTCACCCACGAACCGCTCTGCGTCGTCGGTTGCGGCACGGCGATTACGCTTGATGTCGTTGACCGCGACGGCCTGCACCTCGGCGGTCTCATCCTGCCCGGCATCCGGCTGGCCGAAAACGCCCTGCTGCAACACACGCAAAAACTCAAACCCATGCGCTGGACACCCAACCCGCTCGGCAACGACACCGCCTCCTGTATCGGCGCGGGCATCCACCACGCCCTGCCGGCGGGCATCAACGGCATCATGGACGAACTCGAAACCGAAACCGGCCACTATTACCACCGCTTCGCCTTCGGCGGCGACGCACAAATCCTTTTCGGCAACCGCCCGGACTACCGCATCGAGCCCGACCTCATGTTTCGCGGCATGATCGACCGCCTGGCCGCCGAAAATACCGACTAACCCACACACAAAGGAAAACAACATGGAATGGCAAAACAACCGCCGCAGCGACAACATCGAAGACCGGCGCGGCCGGGGCGGCGTCATCGGCGGCGGCATCGGCCTCGGCGGCCTGCTCATCGTCCTCATCGGCTGGGCCTTCGGCATCGACCCCTCCACCATGCTCGGCTTCGTCGAAGGCAGCGGCATCGGGCAAAGCCAAAGCCGCGCGGGCGGTGGCAAAGACGACGAAGCCAAACGCTTCCTCGGCGCCGTCCTTGCCTCCACCGAAGACGTCTGGCAGCCCATCTTCCGCCAGTACGGCAAATCCTACCGCGAGCCAACCCTCGTCCTCTTCGAGGGACAGGTGCAATCGGCCTGCGGCATCAGCAGCAGCGCCACCGGCCCCTTCTACTGCTCCGCCGACCAAAAACTCTACATCGATCCCGCCTTCTACCGCGAAATGCAAAAAATGGGTGCTAGCGGCGAATTTGCCTTCGCCTACGTCGTCGCGCACGAAGTCGGCCACCACGTGCAAAACCTGCTCGGCACCCTCGGTCAGGCGCACACGCAAATGCGCCGCAGCAACAAAGCCACTGCCAACCAAATCTCCGTGCGCATCGAACTGCAAGCGGACTGCTACGCGGGCATCTGGGGCAACAAACTCGAAAAATACAGCAAGATCCGCATCAACGAAGCCGATATCCGCAATGGCCTGAAAGCCGCTGAAGCCGTCGGCGACGATACCCTGATGCAGCGCGCCGGGCAGCGGGTCAACCCCGCCAACTTCACCCACGGCAGCTCCGCCGACCGCATGAAATGGCTCAACACCGGCCTGCAATACGGCGAAATCAGCCGCTGTAACACCTTTAACTGAGCGCGCAGCGGGCGCGTGTAGTAACCGCATCGGGCGCGGCAGTATAATCCGCGCCCGTTTTAACTGAGGGGAACATCATGTGCGGCATCGTCGGCATCGTCGGCAAACACTACGTCAACCAGGCGCTTTATGACGCGCTCACCGTCCTGCAACACCGTGGGCAGGATGCCGCCGGTATCGCCACCTGTGACGAAGACGGGCGCTTTTTCCTGCACAAAGACAACGGCCTTGTGCGCGACGTCTTCGACGAACGGGAAATGCGCCGCCTCGTCGGCTGCTTCGGCATCGGCCATGTGCGCTACCCCACCGCCGGCACATCCAGCGCCGCCGAAGCGCAGCCGCTCTACGTCAACTCGCCCTACGGCATCGCCCTCGCCCACAACGGCAACCTCACCAACAGCGACGAACTCATCCGCGACATCTACGCCAGCGACCTGCGCCACATCAACACCCGCTCCGATTCCGAAGCGCTGCTCAACGTCTTCGCCCACGAACTGCAACGCCAGGCGCAACTGCGCCCGACGCCGGATGCCATCTTCACCGCCGTCGCCGCCACCCACCGCCGTGTGCGCGGGGCGTATGCCGTCGTCGCCATGATCAGCGGTTACGGCCTCGTTGCCTTCCGCGACCCGTTCGCCATCCGCCCGCTCATCTACGGCGTGCGCGACGGCGAAGACGGCCTCGAATACATGATTGCCAGCGAATCCGTCGCCCTCGAATCCCAGGGCTACAGCGTGGTGCGCGACCTCGAACCCGGCGAATGCCTCATCATCACCGCCGACGGCAGCGTGCACCACCGCCAGTGCGCGGAAGCGCCGCGCCGCGTGCCCTGCATCTTTGAATACGTTTACTTCGCCCGCCCCGATTCCACCATCGACGGCATCAACGTCTATAAAGCCCGTCTGCGCATGGGCGAAAAACTCGCCGGACGCATCCGGCGCGAATGGCCGGAGCACGACATCGACGTCGTCATCCCCATCCCCGACACCAGCCGCAGCTCGGCCATCGAACTTGCTGCCCACCTCGGCGTCAAATATCGCGAAGGCTTCGTGAAAAACCGCTACATCGGCCGCACCTTCATCATGCCGGGACAAAAACAGCGGAAAAAATCCGTGCGGCAAAAACTGAACGCGATGACCCTCGAATTCCGCAACAAAAACGTCCTGCTCGTCGATGACTCCATCGTGCGCGGCACCACCAGCGAACAAATCATCCGGATGGCGCGCGACGCGGGCGCGAAAAAAGTGTACTTCGCCAGCGCTGCGCCGCCGGTGCGCTACCCGAACGTTTACGGCATCGACATGCCGACGCACAGCGAACTCATCGCCTACCGGCGCGAAGAAAACGAAGTCGCCGCCGCCATCGGTGCCGACCGCGTCATCTACCAAAGCCTGCCCGACCTCATCGACGCCTGCATGGACACCAAATACAGCCTGCCCGAAGACTTCGACTGCTCCGTCTTCAACGGCTGCTACATCACCGGCGACATTGACGACGCCTACCTCGCCCGCCTTGAAGCCGCGCGCCGCGACAACAAAGCCTCGCGCAAGACGCCGATGGAAGAAGCCACGGAACAAAATTAGGAGTTATCTAATGAATACCAAGACATATTTTTTACAAAAACCGCACCCGGAGAATCTGGCAAACTCTTTTACTGTGGACATTATTCGTGACAGGGAAAGCAGTGGACTGACCGCTGTATGCGAACCTCTCGGCATCGTCACCGAAGCAGAAAACCACGAAGCATTGATTAAGCGCGTATGGGCTGTTGCGCCGGAAATGTATGAATTGTGTGGATATGGCGTGGCTGACGACCACTTCCATCTGCACTTTCACGATTAAAACACCATGCGCCTGCATTACTCCCAATACGCAACCGCCACCTACCAGGCATTGCTCGCCCTCGAAGCCAGCCTCAAACTGGATAACCCCCTCAAAGACCTCATCAAAATCCGCGTTTCGCAAATCAACGGCTGCGTCTTCTGCGTTGATATGCACGTCAAAGAAGCCAAACTGCACGGCGAGCGCGAACTGCGCCTTTATCACCTGCCCGTCTGGCGCGAATCCGCCCTGTTCAGCGACAAAGAACGCGCCGCGCTGCAATGGGCGGAAACCCTCACCCGCCTGGCTGACCACCCTGTCAGCGATGCCGACTACGCTGCCGTGCGCGCCCATTTCGACGAAGAAGAACTGGTCGCCCTCACCCACGTCATCAACACCATCAACACCTGGAACCGCCTCAACGCCGCCTTCGCCACTCCCGCCGGGGGGATGGACAAAATTATGGGGCTGAACAAAGCAGCATTAACATAAACCCGCAACATCCACAGGAGATCCCTATGAAAAATCCCAACAACCACCCAGCCCTCGCCGATTTTCGTGCCATCGTCGGCAAACGCCACACCATCACCGACCCGGCAAAAACCGTGCCCTACCGCAAAGGCATCCGCTACGGCGAAGGCGACGTGCTTGCCGTCGTCCAGCCACAAACCCTCTACCAGCTCTGGCAAATCGCCGAAACCTGCGTCGCGCACGACCTCATCATCATCATGCAGGCAAGCAACACCGGCCTCACCGGCGGCTCCTGCCCCTACGGCGACTACGACCGCCCCGTCGTCCTCGTTTCCACGCGCCACCTGAAAGGCATCCGCCTCATCGAAAACGGCGAACAGGCCATTGCCCTGCCCGGTGCCACCCTCTACGAACTCGAAGACGCCCTCGCCGCCATTGGCCGCGAACCGCACAGCGTCATAGGCTCCTCCTGCATTGGTGCCTCCATCATCGGCGGCATCTGCAACAACAGCGGCGGCGCACTCATCCATCGCGGCCCCGCCTACACCGAAATGGCCGCCTACGCCCGCCTGAACGAAAACGGCCAGCTCGAACTCGTCAACCACCTTGGCATAAACCTCGGCGACCACCCCGAAGCCCTGCTCACCCGCCTGCAAAACGGTGACTACACCGACGCCGACATCCAGCCTGCGAGCGGGCAAACCTCCGATCATGAATACCAGACCCGCGTGCGCGACATCGACGCCGACACCCCCGCGCGCTACAACAACGACGGTCGCCGCCTCTTTGAGGCCTCCGGCTCGGCAGGCCGCCTCATCGTCTTCGCCGTGCGCATCGACACCTTCGCCAAACCCGCGCGCCAACAAACCTACTACATCGGCGCCCACGACCCCGACACCCTCAGCGAGCTGCGCCGCCACATCCTCGGCACCTTCAAAAACCTGCCCGTCTCCGGCGAATACATGCACCGCGACTGCTATGACATCGCCGAACGCTACGGCCGCGACACCTACCTCGTCATCGACCGCCTTGGCAGCAAACACATCCCGCGCTTCTTCCGCTGGAAAAACACCTTTGACCGCTGGGCAGCCAAACTGCACCTGCCGGCAGCAAGCAGCGACCGCCTCATCCAGTGCATGACCGACGCCCTGCCCTCGCACCTGCCCGCTTTCATGCGCGACATGCACCAAAAATACGAACATCACCTCATCCTGAAAATGGCCGATGGTGGTGTGGACGAAGCCGCTGCCTACCTAGACGAATACTTCAGCGCCCACCCCGAACGCGGCGCCTACTACGCCTGCAACGGTGCCGAAGGCGCACAGGCGACCCTGCACCGCTTCGCCGCTGCCGGTGCCGCGAACCGCTACCACGCCGTGCACGGCAAACAAGTCGGCGACCTGCTCGCGCTTGACATCGCCCTGCGCCGCAACGAACGCGACTGGTTCGAGCGCCTGCCGCCGGAAATTGACCAGTACATCGCGCACAAACTCTACTACGGCCACTTCTTCTGCCACGTCATGCACCAGGACTACATCTTGAAACCCGGCACCGACGCCGCAGAAGTCAAACACCTGCTGCTCGCCTACCTCGACGGCAAAGGCGCGGAATACCCGGCAGAACACAACGTCGGCCACCTTTACCACGCCAAAGAAGCGCTGGCAGACTTCTACCGCGCACAAGACCCGACCAACAGCTTGAACCCCGGCATCGGCAAAACCACGAAGAAAAAACACTGGGCGGACGACGGCTGCGGCTGCGGCGGACACTAAACCAACCTGCCCAAAGCCGGACACGATCCGGCTTTATCGTTGTTTCATCCCTGTTTGAAACGACGATAACGACAAGGTGACGGGGGTGCCGGGTGCGGGTGCCCGGCAACGACAAGGCGGGCAACCCGGTCATCCGCAAGTTGTTGCCCGCATGCGCAAGGTGCCGCCGCTAACGCGCCTGCAACGTCGCTAATGCCGCGCGCCTGCCCGCCGCTTATCCGCCCAGACTGCCCAGCGCCGGGCAGTTTTCCGCATCATGCGCGTCGGCCCGCGCGATTGTCTGCAAAAAAGCGCGGATTTCCATGAGCTGCGCAATCTTCTCTTCCACCTGTTGCAACTGCGCCGCCACCAGCGCATCGGCGCGGTCATGTTCCGCCGGCTGACTTTTCAGCCGCTGCAACAGGCGGATGTCATCCAGCGTGAAGCCCAGAGCGCGACAGGATTTGATGAATGCCAGCGCGTGCAGCGCCGCTTCGTCGTAAACGCGGTAGCCGTTGGCGGCGCGCTGCGGCGGCGGCAGCAGGTCGCTCTTTTCATAAAAGCGCACCGTCTCGGCATTTACCCCGCTGCGCGTGCTCAGTTCCCGGATTTTCATGTGCTGCTTGACCTCGTAGTGGCTACGGACTTTACCATCGCCGCCATGTTAACCAACCCACCGCGAGGAAATCACCATGAACGATAACACCCTGACCCTGAGTGCCCTGCACGAACGCCATCACGACCATGCCCACGGCCACAGCCATGTGCCGCAGAACCGCAAAATCCTGGCGCTGAGTTTCGCCCTCATCACCGCCTACATGGTCGTGGAATTTCTCGGTGGCTGGCTCTTCCGCAGCCTGGCGCTGATCGCCGACGCCGGCCACATGGCGAACGACAGCTTCTCGCTCTTCCTCGCCCTGCTCGCCCTCTACCTCCCACCGCGCGGACAGAAAGGGTTTGCCCTGCTTAACGGCGCCTCACTGCTGCTGGTGGCGCTGCTGATTCTGCATGAAGCGTGGGAACGCTGGACAGCACCGGCGGCGATGCTGGCCGGGCCGATGCTGACGGTGGCGGTTGCCGGATTGCTGGTCAACCTCATCGTCACCCGCCTGATGCTGCACGGCGACCATGACAACCTCAACGTCAAGGCCGCCTACCTGCATGTGCTGGCCGACCTGCTCGGCTCGGTGGTGGCGATTACGGCGGGGCTTGCCGCCTGGCTGCTCGGCTGGCAGTGGGTGGATACCGCCGCCAGCACCCTGCTCGCCCTCTTCATCCTGAAAAGCGGCTGGCAGATCAGCCGCCGGGCGTGGCGGGAATTACGCTGAAAAAGATGCGTGCGTTGCGGATGGATGCGCATCAGGCGGGAGGAACACCGGGTTCATCCTGCAAACCGCGCCATTAAAAAACCGCCCCGAAGGGCGGTTTTTTATAGTCGTTGCAAACAGAGATGGAGCGGTGTTGCCCCGCCTGGTCAGGTTCTCATAAAAATCGCTGCGCGATTTTATGGTTGCCCGCGCCGTACGGTCTGTGTTGTCTCCGCCTCGCCGCCTTGTCATATTCCTGTTTGAAACGGCGATACCCCTGCTCCTTTTGTCCGCGTGGCGCATCGCCGCAGGGGCGCGATGTTTATGCCCCTGCGTTAATCGTCGGCTGGCTGCCGCGTTCCGAGCAGAGGACGACCAGCAGGTTGCCGACGATGGCCGCTTTTTGTGCGTCGTCGAGTTTGACCGTGTCGTGTTCTTGTAGTTGTGCCAGCGCCGCCTCCACCATGCTGACGGCACCGGTGACGATGCGGCTGCGCGCGGCGATGACGGCGTTTGCCTGTTGCCGTTGCAGCATGGCCTGGGCGATTTCCGGCGCGTAGGCGAGGTGGCTGATGCGCGCATCGAGCACGGCGACGCCTGCATCGGCAAGGCGGTCGGTCAGTTCGCTTTGCAGGTGCGCCGAGATTTCGGCGGCGTGGCTGCGCAGGGCAAGCTGCCCGTCTTCGTGCTGGTCGTAGGGGTAGCTGGTCGCCATCGCGCGCAGCGCCGCTTCGGACTGGATGTGCACGAAGCTTTCGCAGTCGTCCACGTTGTACACCGCTTCGGCGGCGCTTTCGACCTGCCAGACGATGACAGCGGCGATTTCGATGGGCGAGCCGTCCAGCTCGTTTACCTTCAAGCGACCGCTCTCGAAATTACGCACGCGCAGCGAAATTTTCTTCTTTTGATACAGCGGGTTGTTCCAGCGCAGACCAGTATCGCGCACTGTGCCGCTGTATTTGCCGAAGAAGCTCAACACTGCCGCCTGGTTGGGTTCGAGTTTGTAGCAGCCGCTTGCGATGAAGATGACCAGCGCCAGCAGCGGGAAGCCGAGGATGGCACCGGTTTCGTTTTTTGCGTTGATGGAGGCGATGAAGTAGAAGCCGAGGAAAAGCACCGCCGCAATTAGCACGGGGAAGCCGGAAAAGGAGGTTTTAGGTTTTTCGGTCATGGGATTTCCGCTTATTTGCAGGTGAGCGAGACGACGATGCCGCTGTTGCTGATGACGGCGCTGCATTGCCGGCCATCGCCGTCCGGGTAGTATTGCTGGCACCAGCCGATGTCAATGTTGCGCCCGCCGACGCTGCAACTGCTGAGGACACCGCCGCTCGTGCCGAGGCTGAGGATGCCGTTGGCGCGGGTGAAGCCTTTGTTGCCGCGCGGTTTGGCGGCTGGGGCGTCGGCGGCTTGCGCGAGGAGCGGGTCGCGCGCGGTGCGCAGGGCGTTTTGTGCTTCGACCCGGGCCTGGGCGGCGCTGCGTGCGGCGGTCTGCGCCTGTTGCCGCGCCTGTTCTTCGGCGCGGCGCGCCGCTTCGGCCTGCTGGCGGGTGCGTTCGGCTTGTGCCGCCGCTGCCGCGCGGCGGGCGGCGCGTTCTTCGTTGAGACGGCGCTGTTCGGCTTCGCCGGGGTTGGCGTTGCCGATATTTTGCGCCTGAGCACGCAGTTGCCGGGCTTCGCGGTTTGCCGCTTCGGTTTGCTGGCGCGCGGCGGCGAGTTCGGCGGCGTTGCGCGCAGCACGCTGTTCGTCTTCGATGCGTTCTTGTTCGGCGATGCGGCGTTCTTCTTCTTCAGCCTCTCTGGCGGCGGCTTCGGCACGGGCGCGCGCTTCGGCGGCTTTGCGCTGGTTTTCGGCGCTGCGCCGCGCTTCTTCCTGTTGTTGTGCGGCGTTTTGCGCGGCCAGACGCGCGCGGCGGTCGGCACCTTTGCGTTTGTCGTTCTTCTTGCCCGCTTCGTTTTCGGCCAGCATGAGTTGGTAGATGAGCTGGTCGTCGAGGTAGCTGCCGCCCTTGGCCATTTTCCGCTCCTGGCGGAAGGCCTGGATGGCGCTGCTGTTGCCGGTGTTTTTGCCGGTTTTGTAGCCGAGGTTTTTCAGGGTGGCCTGGGTTTTTTTGCCGAGTTCGCGGTTGAAGGCGGGCAGCCAGCCGGTGTCAATTTTGCCGCTCTGGCTCACGCGGTTGGCTTTCTGGAAGGCTTTGATGGCTTTGGTGGTGGCGGCGGTCTGTTTGCCGTTCGCCGCGCCCGCGTCATGGCCGAGGTAGCGCAGGCCGGTTTGCACGAGTTTGATGAGCGCGCTGCTGTATTGGTTTTTTTGTGCGATTTTGTTGGCAACGAGCCAGTCGGTGATGTTTTTGCGGCCGTGCAATGCGGCGATGTCGTAGAGGGTGTAGCCGCGCGGGTCGGTTTTTTTCAGGTCGCATTTGTTGTTTTTGTGTTGTTTCAGGGCATCAAGGCGGCCTTCGGCGGCGGCCTGGAAGACGGCGCTTTGTGCTTTTTCGCATGGGGTTTGTGCGGGTTTGGCGGCTGTTCCGGCGGCGGGTTTTGTAGTGTTTTTGGCGGTTTTTTTGTCTGCCGGAGCAGTTTTTGTGCTTTTGGCCAGGGTTTTCCCCGCTGTTTGGGCGGCAGTTTTGGTGTTTTTGTTTGTCGCTGTTTTTGCCGGGGGCTTGGCGGTGGGTTTGGCTTTTGCGGTCGCGACGGGTTTGGCGGCGGCGGGTTTGGCCGGGGCGGCATGTGTGATGGGGGCGAGGCCGAGGGCGATGCCGAGGGCGAGGGTGATGAGGGTTTGCTTCATGGGTTTGCCTTTTGGTGTTGTGCCGCGAGGTGCGGGTGGCGCAGCAGGAAGGCCTGCATGGCGAGCAGGGTGTTGGCGTTGTCGAGTTTGCCGCTTGCGAGCCAGTCGAGGGCTTCGCGGTAGTTGAGGCGGTGTACGGCGATGTCTTCGCCTTCGGCGGCGATGCCGCTGTAAGCGACGGTTTGGCTGCTGTCGATTTCGGCGAGGTAGAGGTGGACGCGCCCGGCGCTGCCGCCGGGGCTGCCGTAGTAGCTCATGAGGTGTTCGAGGCGGCGGGCGCGGGTGCCGATTTCTTCTTCGAGTTCGCGCTGGATGGCGGCTTCGGGGGTGGTGTCTTTTTCGTCCATGAAGCCGGCGACGATTTCGTTCTGCCACGGGTTGCTGCCTGCCACCATCGCACCGATGCGGAATTGTTCGACGAAGATGAGTTCGCCGCGTTCGGGGTCGTACGGCAGGGCGGCGACGACGGCGCTGCCCGCGCGCCCGAGGCATTCGCGCTCGACCGGCTCGCCCATGCCGCCCCGGTAGCGCTCGTAGGCGACGGTGTAGCGGCGTACGCGGAAGAAGCCGTGGTAGGTGTCGTTCTGGTTTTCGACGCGGTAGCGGTATTGCATGCGGGGCTCAGTAGCGGGGGGTGGTGCCGATGTAGGCATAGGGGTTGACGGATTGGCCCTGTTTGCGGGTTTCGAAGTGCAGGGCGGGGATGTTCTGCGGGCTGATGCCCATGGTGGCGATTTGCTGGCCGCGCGTTACGCGCTGTTTTTCGCTGACTTGCACGTCGGCGAGGTAGCCGTAGGCGGAGAGGACGCGGTCGTCGTGGCGCAGGATGACCATGCGGCCGAAGCCGGAGAGGCCGGAGCCGACATAGGCGACTTCGCCGTCGCGGGCGGCGCGGATGGCCTGCCCCCGGCTGCCCGCGATTTTGAGGCCCTGGCCGCCGGGGGTGGCGGGATCGTATTCGCGCACGACGCGCCCCTGGGTCGGCCAGCTCCAGCCGGGTTGTCCCATGCTGCTGATTTGCGGGGCATAGACCGGGGCACGGGTAACGCCGCGTGGCGGGCGGGTGTGCAGGCGTTGTCCCGCGAGGATGCGGTTGGGGTCGGCGATGCCGTTCCAGCGCGCGAGTTCCTGCATGTCGAGGCCGTAGCGCCAGGAGATGCCGAAGAGGGTGTCGCCGGGACGAACGATGTAGTCGGCACCGGGGCGCAGCGCGCCGCGCTGGCCGTGCAGTTCGGTGGCGGTCGGGCCGTGGTAGTGGGTGCCGCAGGCGGTGATGATGAGGGCGAGGATGGCGAGGGTGGCAAGGCGTTTCATCGGATATCCTCCAGCCAGACGGCAAGATCGTTTATCTGGCCGTGGGCGGTGAGGTCGAATTGCAGCGGGGTGACGGAGATATAGCCTGCTTCAACGGCGTGGAAGTCGGTGTTGTCGCCGTTGTCGGTGCCGTTGCCCGCCGAGCCGATCCAGTAGAGGGTTTTGTCGCGCGGGTTTCTGGTCTGTTGCAGGGGGCCGGCGGGGTGGCGCGCGCCGAGGACGGTGGCGCGGATGCCCTTGATGTCCTTGTAGGGCAGGTCGGGGATGTTGATGTTGAGGAAGAGGTTGCGCGGCGGGGGGTTGGCGTTCATGTGGCGGTAGAGTTCGGTGGTGATTTTCACGGCGCTGTCGAGATGGGCGGGGTTGCGCGCGGCGGTGGAGACGGCGATGGCGGGCAGGCCGAGATTGTGGCCTTCAAAGGCGGCGGCGACGGTGCCGGAGTAGAGGACGTCTTCGCCCATGTTTGCACCGTGGTTGATGCCGGAGATGACCATGTCGGGACGGGTGTCGAGGTAGCCGGTCAGGGCGAGGTGGACGCAGTCGGACGGGGTGCCGTCCACGCTCCAGACGCCCGCTTCGTGTGCGGTGATGCTGAGCGGGCGTTTCAGGGTGAGGGAGTGGCTGGCACCGCTGCAATCGCGGTCGGGGGCGATGACGGCGAGGCGGGTGGTTTCGCTGCGCAGGGCGTCTGCCAGTTGGCGCAGGCCGGGGGCGAGGTAGCCATCGTCGTTGGACAGGAGGAGAAACATGACGCTTCCGGATGGTGAGTTGGACGCAGTTTATAACGGCGTCTGGCGTGTTTTCAATTGGCGCGGCAGTGGTAAAAATGAGACGCGGCGGGCGCGCAAAGGCCGTGGCGGGCGGTGGCGGTGGCGTATAATCCGCGCCTCTTTTTGTTTGTGAGGTGTGTGATGCGTCCTTTGTGGAAGGAAGTGGATGTGGCGGCGTTGCGGCACAATATGCGTGTGCTGGCGGCGCAGGCGGGGGCGGCGCGGGTGATGACGGTGGTGAAGGCCGATGCCTACGGGCACGGGGTGGCGGCGCTGGCAGGCGCGCTGGGCGGGGCGGTGCTGTTTGCCGTAGCCTGCATGGAGGAGGCGCTGACCTTGCGCGCGCAGGGGCTGCCGCAGCCGGTGGTGTTGCTGGAAGGGGTGTTTGCCGCCGATGAGCTCGATGTCTGCGCCGCCGAGGGGTTTGAGCCGTGGCTGCACGACGGGCGGCAGCTCGAATGGTATCGCCGCGCGGCGGCAAAACCCGCCTGCTGGCTGAAGGTGGACAGCGGGATGCACCGCCTGGGTTTTGCACCAAAGGATGTGCCGCAGGCGGTGGCGGCGTTGCAGGGTTTGCCGTGTCGCGGGCTTGCCACGCATTTTGCCTGCGCCGACGAGGCGGATTTGTCGCATGCGGAGATGCAGTGGCGCGCGTTTGACGCGCTGCCGTTGCCGCCCGGCTGGCAGCGCACGGCGGCCAATTCGGCGGCGCTGTTTGCCCTGCCGCAGGCGCGCGCGGACTGGGTGCGGCCGGGGCTGGCGCTGTACGGGATGTCGCCGTTTACCGGCCGCACGGCGGCGGATTTGGGGCTGCGTCCGGTGCTTGGTCTGCATTCGGCGGTGCTGGCGACGCATTTTCTTGCGCGCGGCGAGGGGGCGGGGTATGGCTGCGGTTTTGTCGCCGCTGAGGATGGTTATTTGGCGACGATTGCGCTGGGTTATGGCGATGGTTTTCCGCGCGCGATTGCAAGCGGCGCAGTACAGGTGCGCATCGGTGCGGCGACGTTCCCGCTGGTCGGGCGGGTGGCGATGGATATGGCGCTGGTCTGGCTGGGGCACGAGGCGGTTCCCGTCGGCAGCCCGGTGCTGGTGTTTGGCGACGGGCATCCGGTAGAGGTAGTCGCGGCGCAGGCGGGGACGATTCCTTATACGTTGACGGCGATGTTGTCGCCGCGTGTGCACACGGTGGTGACAAATGGCTAAGGCGAAGTCGCAGTTTGTCTGTCGCGAGTGCGGGGCGGTCTATCCGAAGTGGCAGGGGCAGTGCCGCGATTGTGGTGCCTGGAATGCGCTGGATGAGGAAGCGGTGCAAGCGGCGCCGTCGCGCGGCAGCAAGGGCGGCGGTTATGCGGGCGTGGTCGCCGGCAAGGTGCAGCGGCTGGACGCGGTGGAACTGGTTGAGGAAGCGCTCCTGCCCAGCGGCATCAGCGAGTTCGACCGTGTTCTCGGCGGCGGTCTGGTCAGCGGCGGCGTAGTGCTGATTGGCGGCGATCCGGGCATTGGTAAATCGACGTTGTTGTTGCAGACGGTGCATCACATCGCTGCCACGCGCCGCTGTCTGTATGTGAGCGGCGAGGAATCGCCCCGGCAAATCGGGCTACGCGCCGAGCGGCTGGGGCTCGCACGCGAACGGATTTTGTTGTTCAGCGAAACGCAGGTGGAGAAGATTTTGGCGACGGCACTGGCGGAGCAACCGGAGGTGCTGGTGGTCGATTCGATTCAGACGCTGTACAGCGAGGCGCTCTCCGCCGCGCCGGGGGCGGTGAGCCAGTTGCGCGAATGCACGGCGCAGTTGGTGCGTTTCGCCAAGAGCACCGGCACGACGGTATTCCTGATTGGCCATGTGACAAAAGAGGGCTCAATCGCCGGGCCGCGTGTGCTGGAACATATGGTGGACACGGTGCTGTATTTCGAAAGCGAGGCAGGCAGCCGCTTCCGTATGCTGCGCGCGGTGAAAAACCGCTTCGGGCCGGTGAACGAGCTGGGAATGTTTGCCATGCTGGAAGGCGGCTTGAAGCCGGTTGCCAATCCGTCGGCGATTTTCCTCTCGCGACCGGACGGGCAGCAGCCGGGCAGTGCGGTGGTGCCGGTATGGGAAGGGACGCGCGCGCTGCTCGTCGAGGTGCAGGCGCTGGTGGACGGCGGCGGGGGCGGCTATCCGCGCCGCGTCACCCTGGGGCTGGACGGTGGCCGTCTCGCCATGCTGCTTGCGGTATTGCACCGTCACGGCGGCGTTGCCCTGCACGATATGGATGTGTACGTGAATGTCGTCGGCGGTCTGAAAATCAGCGAGACCGCAGCGGATCTGGCAGTGCTGGCGGCGGTCTGGTCCAGTCTGCGCGAACGCGCCCTGCCGCGCGAACTGGTGCTGATGGGTGAAGTGGGGCTGTCCGGCGAACTGCGCCCCGTCGCCAACGGCGAAGCGCGCATCAAGGCGGCGCAGCAGCATGGTTTCAAACAGGTCATCCTGCCCGAAGCTAACCGCCCGCGCGCCTCTGCTACAATGCGCGGCCTGAGCATCCACCCGGTCGCGACCCTCGCCGCCGCGCTGGATGTCCTCACATCCCTGTAACAAGAGGTATAAAACCATGAGTGAACCCGTCAGACTTGCCGTCTTCCCCGTCGCCGGATTCGGTACCCGCTTCCTGCCTGCGACCAAGGCTACCCCGAAAGAAATGCTGCCCGTCGTGGATAAACCGCTGATCCAGTACGCCGTCGAAGAAGCTTACGAAGCGGGCATCCGTAACATGATCTTCGTTACCGGCCGCAACAAATGGGCGATCACCGAACACTACGACATCGCCTACGAACTCGAAAACGAACTTGAACAGCGCGGCAAAAAAGAATTCCTGCAACTCGTGCGCCGCATCAAGCCGCGCGACATGAGCGTCACCTACATCCGTCAGGAAATGGCCGCCGGGCTTGGACACGCCGTCCTCTGCGCCCAGCCCATCGTGCGTGACCGCCCCTTCGCTATCCTGCTTGCCGATGACCTCGTCATCAACGAAGGCAAACCCGTGATGAAGCAGATGGTGGAAGTCTTTGAAAAACACCAGCAGGGCGTACTGGGCGTGATGGACGTGCCGCGCGAAGACACCAAACGCTACGGCATCATCACCGAAGGCGCGGCGCTGTCTGAACAAATCTTCACCGTGGACGCCATCGTCGAAAAACCGGAAGCGGCAGAAGCGCCTTCCACCCTTGCCGTTATTGGTCGCTACATCCTGCCGGGCTACATCATGCAGCTCCTGCAAAACACGCCGAAAGGCGCAGGCGGCGAAATCCAGCTCACCGACGCCATCAGCGCGCTGATTAAAGAACGCACCGTGCTCGCCTACCGCTTCGAAGGCAAACGCTACGACTGCGGCGACAAACTCGGCTACCTCGAAGCCAACGTCGAACTCGGCCTGCGCCACCCCGAACTGGGCGAAGACTTCCGCGAATACCTGAAAAACCTCGCCCTCTGAACCGAATAGCGCAAGCACAGGGCTGCCACCGCGCAGCCCTCTTTTTTAGACGACTGCCAAGCGGTGAAATGCCGGGAGCGCGCAGGGTGGATTTAGCCCACCGGGCAGGTGCCGCCTGCTTTTTGTATTCTTGATAAGAACAACGCCAAGCGGAGCATAGTCGTTTCAGATAGGACTGAGACAAGGCGGCGAGCCGAAGACAGTATGTTTAATACGGCGAGGCTCGCCAACACCGTATCGGTTCTGGTTGAAACGACGATAACGACGCAGCTTTTGGTTTTGGAGACGCCGCAGGCACGTCCCTGCAAAATCCGGCACACGCCGCCTGGCGGAAACCACCACCTGCCCCGCTTGCCCCTTTTCCTCACCCCGACCCCTTATGACCCCATCCCCCATCGCCGTCCTCCTCATCAACCTCGGCTCGCCCGACGCGCCGACACGCAAAGCGCTGCGCCCCTACCTCAGCGAATTCCTCTCCGACCCGCGCGTCGTGGATCTGCCGCGCTGGCAATGGCTGCCCATCCTGCACGGCATCGTCCTCAACACCCGCCCCAAACGCAGCGCCCACGCCTATCGGCAAATCTGGCAGGAAGACGGCGCACCGCTGATCGCCATCAGCGCGCGGCAGACCGTCGCTCTGCGCCAGGCCCTTGCCGCGCGCGGGCTTGACCATATCGGCGTCGAATACGCCATGCGCTACGGGCGCCCGACCATCGGCGAAACCCTGCGCGCCATCGCCGCACGCGGTATCGACAGGCTGCTCGTCATCCCGATGTACCCGCAATACAGCGATGCCACCACCGCCAGCGTCTTCGACGGCGTCGCGCAGGCGCTCGCCGCCCGGCGCGGCATCCCCGAACTGCGTTTTGTGCGCGACTGGCACCGCCACCCCGCCTACATCGACGCGCTGGCCGCCAGCATCCGCCGCCACTTCCTCGCCCATGGGCGGGCGGAAAAACTGCTCTTCTCCTATCACGGCCTGCCCGAACGCTACGCCCGCGAAGGCGACCCCTATCAGCAGCAGTGCGAAGCGACTACCGCCGCTGTTGCCCAAGCCCTGCAACTGCCCGCCGGACGCTGGCAAATCGTGTACCAGTCCCGCTTCGGCAACGAACCCTGGCTGCAACCCTATGCCGATGAAACCATCCGCGCACTGGCTGAGGCGGGCTGCGGCAGCCTCAGCGTCATCTGTCCCGGCTTCGCCGCCGACTGCCTCGAAACCCTGGAAGAGATGGCGATGACCAACCGCGACCTCTTCCTGCAACACGGCGGCAAACACTACGACTACATCCCCGCCCTAAACGACGACCCCGCACACATCGCCCTGCTTGCCGATTTGGTCGAACAGCACACCCGGGGCTGGTCCAGGGACTGTTGACACCTAACATTGCGGCGGCTTTTCGGCCAAAATCCGCTGCGCAAGTCGAATGTCAACAGTCCCTGGCGGCTTCAACTAGCAATGATACCGTGTTGGCGCGTCTGACCGGGCACATATCCGGCAGGCCGCCGATAGCACCGCTGCGCGCTTTCCCTTACCATAGCGCCATTCACTCACCGGAAAACCCCATGGCAGAGAACCAACCCAAAAGCATCCTCATCACCGGCTGTTCCAGCGGCATCGGCTACACCGCCGCGCACATGCTGCACAAACGCGGCTGGCAGGTGTTCGCCAGCGCCCGCGATGCCGCCGCCGTCGAAAAACTCAAACAGGAGGGCCTGAACGCGGTGCAGCTCGACTTGAACGAAACCGACAGCATCCGCATGGCGCTAGACTGGGTGCTGAAACAGACCGGCGGCACCCTCGACGCCCTTTTCAACAACGGTGCCTTCGCCATCCCCGCCGCCCTCGAAGACCTGAGCCGTGTCGCGCTCGCCTACCAGATCGATACCGGCCTGCTCGGCTGGCACGAACTCACCATGGTCGTGCTGCCCGTCATGCGCAGGCAGGGGCACGGCCGCATCGTCAACACCGGCTCGGTGATGGGGCTTGCCGCCATGCGCTTTCGCGGTGCCTACTGCACCACCAAACACGCGCTCGAAGGCTGGAGCGACGTGCTGCGCCTCGAACTCGCCGGCACGGGGATTTACGTCAGCCTGCTCGAAGCGGGCCCGATCAAAACAGCCTTTCGCGGCAACTCCTTCCAGCAATTCAAACAATGGATCGACATCGACAACAGCCCGCACAAAGAACGCTACCTCGCCATGCAAAACCGCCTGCAAAGCGACAAACCGCTGCCCTTCACCCTGCCGCCGGAGGCGGTGGTCGAAAAACTCATCCACGCCATCGAATCGCCGCGCCCGAAAGCGCGCTACTACATCACCGTGCTTACCCGGCTGATGGTCGTCGCCAAGCGCCTGCTGCCGACCTTCCTCATGGACAAATTCATCCTCTGGCTGGCGGCGCGCGAGAGCAGGCGCTATCAGCGTTGAGCAAGGGCGCATCCTGCGGGCATCACCGGCATCGCGCTTGTCCCGATTCCGGAAAACAACACGGTCTCCCGCACACGACGGCATGCCGCAATAAAAAACCCCGCCGGTGCGGGGTTTTTGTCAGGGATTTTGGCCTGCCATCAGGCGTTGCAGGATGACGGTGTTCGGTTCAGGGAAGCGGTAGCCGCCGAGTTCGGCGCGTGTCACCCAGCGCCAGCGTTGCCCTTCGAGACTTTGTGGCTGCATCTCGTGCGATGGGCGGCAATGGTAGAAGTCAATGCTGATTTCCGTGCCGCGTGTGCCGTGGTAGTAGTGGGTGAGCGGGACGCCGGCGAGGTCGAGGCCGAGTTCTTCGCGCAGTTCGCGGATAAGCGCCGCCTCCTGGCTTTCGCCTGCTTCGATTTTGCCGCCGGGGAACTCCCAGTAGCCCGCCCAGTGCTTGCCGGGCGGGCGTTCGGCGATGAGCAGTTGGCCGGCGCGGTTTTCGATGATGGCGGCGACGACGGCGACAGGCGCGCTCATCAGGCGAGTTTGCCGTGGCAGTCTTTGACGCGCTTGCCCGAACCGCAGGGGCAGAGGCCGTTGCGGCCGACGCGCGCCAGTTGTTCCGGCGTCGGGTTGGGGATGGGCGCGGCATCACTGCCGTCACTGCCGCCCTGGTAGCGGGCGTGGGCGAGTTCGGCGTCGTGCTGTTCGCGCGCCTGTTGCTGCATGGCGTCGGCTTCGTCGGCGGCGCTTTGTTGCTGGAACTGGATGTGGGCAAGAACGCGCACGATTTCAAACTGGATGCTTTCGAGCAGGTCGCGGAAGAGCTCGAAGGACTCGCGCTGGTATTCGCGCTTCGGGTCTTTCTGTGCGCGCGAACGCAGCCAGATGGCTTGGCGCAGCATGTCCATGGTTTGCAGGTGCTGTTTCCACTGGGTGTCGATGGTTTGCAGGGCGACGTATTTTTCGACGCGGCGCATGAGGTCCGCCCCGACTTGTGCCTCTTTGCCCGCCTGCACGGCGCTGAGGAATTCGACGATGCCGTCCTTGATTTCCTGCGCGGTCATGTTCGGCTTGGCTTCGAGCCAGTGGCCCTTGATGTCCACCACATCCTTGCCGATGCCGAATTGTTGCAGCAGCGCGGTTTCGAGGCCGTCCAGATCCCAATTCTGCCGCACCTGTTCGTCGCTGATGTAGCGGCCGGCGAGGCTGTCGATGACGCTGACGCGCATGTTGGCAATCATGTCGGCGATGCTGTCGGCATCCATGATGGCGGCGCGCTGGGTGTAGATGACTTTGCGCTGTTCGTTGGCGACATTGTCGTATTCGAGCAGGTTTTTGCGCGAGTCGAAATTGTGTGCTTCGACTTTGCGTTGTGCGCCTTCGATTTGTTTGGAGACCATGCGCGATTCGATAGCTTCGTTTTCGCCCATGCCGAGGCGGGACATCAGCGATGCCATGCGTTCGCCGGCGAAGATGCGCACAAGGTTGTCGTCGAGGGCGACATAGAAGCGGCTGGAACCGGGGTCGCCCTGGCGGCCGGAACGGCCGCGCAACTGATTGTCGATGCGGCGCGATTCGTGCCGTTCGGCACCGATGACGTGCAGGCCGCCGGCGGCGACAACGGCGTCGTGGCGCGCCTGCCAGTCGTCGCGTACCGCCTGTTTTTCTTCTTCCGTGGCGTCTTTGCCGAGCGCGTTCAGTTCGGCGCGCAGGCTGCCGCCGAGGACGATGTCGGTACCGCGTCCGGCCATGTTGGTGGCGATGGTGACCTGCCCGGGGCGGCCCGCCTGGGCGATGATTTCCGCTTCGCGCGCGTGCTGTTTGGCGTTCAGGACATTGTGCTCAATGCCGAGTTTGGAGAGCAGACCGGAGACGAGTTCGGAGGTCTCGATGGAGGCGGTGCCGAGCAGTACCGGCTGGCCTTTTTCCTGGCAGGCGCGTACGTCTTCGGCGATAGCGTCGTATTTGCCCTTCTGGTTGAGATAAATGAGGTCGGTGTGATCCTGACGCAGCACCGGGCGGTTGGTCGGGATGACGACGGTTTCCAGGCCGTAAATATCCTGAAATTCAAAGGCTTCGGTGTCGGCGGTGCCGGTCATGCCCGCCAGCTTGGTGTAGAGGCGGAAGAAGTTCTGGTAGGTGATGGAGGCGAGCGTCTGCGTTTCCTGTTTAATCGGCACGCCTTCCTTGATTTCGATCGCCTGGTGCAGGCCGTCCGACCAGCGGCGGCCTTCCATGGTGCGCCCGGTGAATTCATCGACGATGACGACTTCGTCGTCGCGGATGATGTAGTCCACGTCTTTGTGATAGAGGTGGTGCGCGCGCAGGCAGGCGTTCAGGTGATGGAAGATGCCGAGGTTTTTCGGATCGTAGAGGCTTTCGTCCGCGCCAATAATGCCGCGTTCGACCAGCAGGGCCTCAAGGTGGTCATGGCCGCTTTCGGTGAGGCCGACCTGCTTGGTTTTCTCGTCGATGCTGAAATCACCGGGGCCGTCTTTTTCTTTCTGCGGCACAAGTTCCGGGACGATGGCGTTGAGCTTCTGGTAGAGGTCGGTATCCATGTCGGCCGCGCCGGAGATGATGAGCGGGGTGCGCGCTTCGTCGATGAGGATGGAGTCCACTTCGTCCACGATGGCGAAATTGAGCTCGCGTTGCAGGCGGTCTTCGGGGGAAAGCGCCATATTGGTGCGCAGGTAGTCGAAGCCGAATTCGTTGTTGGTACCGTAGGTGATGTCGCTGCGGTACGCCGCCTGTTTATCCTGCTGCGACATGCCGGCGATGATGATGCCGGTCGAGAGGCCGAGGAAACCGTACAGTTCGCCCAGTTCCTCGCCGTCACGGCGGGCGAGGTAGTCGTTGACGGTCACAACGTGCACGCCCTTGCCGGAAAGCGCGTTCAGATACACCGCCAGTGTCGCCACCAGCGTTTTTCCTTCACCGGTACGCATTTCCGCGATTTTGCCCTGATGCAGGACGATACCGCCGATCAACTGCACGTCGTAATGACGCAAACCCAGTACGCGCCGACTCGCCTCGCGCACCACGGCAAACGCTTCGGGCAGGATCTGATCCAGCGTTTCGCCCTTGCCGAGGCGCTCGCGGAATTCGAGCGTCTTCGCTTTCAGCCCCGTATCATCCAGCGCCTGCATCTGCGGTTCAAAAGCGTTGATTTTGCTGACGGTTTTGCGGTACTGCTTAATCAGGCGTTCATTACGGGAGCCAAAAATTTTTGCAGCGATATTGTTAAGCATTGTTCCATCCTTATCATGGGGTTGCGCCACCCGGACAGGCGGCAAGACAGCGCGCATCATACCGTAATATGATGACGCCCAATACGCGCGATATGCGTCCATCCGCACCACAATCAAGCCCGTCATGAAAAAACATTTCACCCTGCCCGAGCGGCACCTCAAACCCATCCTGCGTCAGCTGCACCTCGACGCGGGCAGCGGGCAGGCGATGCGCTACCGCCAACTGCTCAACGCCTGCCTACCCGCGATGTGGCGCGAGCGGGTGCTGCTTGGCAGTGTGGAAGGCTTGCGCTGGCAGTTGTGGGTGGCGAACGGCAGCGACGGCAGCCGCCTGCGCTTCCTGCTCAGCGAGATAAAAAACGAACTTGCGCGCAAACTGCCGCACCCGCCGGAATTGAGCGTTGCCGTCCGCCCCGACATCTGGGTGCAGCAGCGCCGCCCCGCCGCCATTCACCTGCACCGGCGCCACTACTACACGGCGGAAGAGGCCGATGCGGTGATTCAGACGTTTATCGACGCACTGCGCTGATTCAGGTTTTGTCGCGCATCTGCCGGTAGAGCGCGGCGGCGAGCAGGGCGCAGACGACAATGGCGGTAGCGGTCGCATAAAAAATATTGCCGATGCCGACCAGCGGCGAGATGGCACCGCCGAGGCTGAAGCCGAAAAAGCCGAGGAAAGCGGAAGCGCTGCCTGCGTATTGGCGCTCGGCAGACATGGCCAGCGCGGACAGGCCAGGATTGACCCCGCCCATGCAGAACAGCAGCAGAAACAGGCCGGTTTCCAGCAGCCACAACGGCGCATGCGCCACCAGAAACAGGCCGACCAGTACCGCTGCGGCGGTGAAACCGGCGATGCCGAAGCGCAGCGCGCGTTGCACCCGCATCTTGCGCGCGAGCGCCGCCCCGCCAACCAGCGCCGCACCGTTCAGGCCGAAGCAGATGCTGTACACAAAATCGCTGACGCCGTAAGCCTCCTGAAAAATGAACGATGATGAGGCGATATAGGCGAACAGTACGCCCATCAGCAGCACCTGAATACCGGCAAACCCCATAAACGTGCGGTTCATGAGAATCTTGCCGAGCACGGCAAAAATCGCGAGCGGCGAGCCGGAAACGCGCTTGTGTGGCGGATGCGTTTCTTCCAAACGCAGGCTGAACACCATCAGCACCACGCCAATCAGCACCAGCACCACGAAAATCCCGCGCCAGTTGGTGAATTGCAGCAGCAGCGCACCGACGACCGGCGAGACAATCGGCGCGATGCCGTTCACCGACATCAAGAGACCATAAAAACGGCCGAGTTCCTCGCCCTGATACAAATCGGCGGCGACCGCACGCGACAGCACCACGCTGCCCGCCGAGGACAGTCCCTGAATGGCGCGCAGCACAATCATCCCTTCAATATCCTGCGCGAACACAATGAGCAGGGTGCTTGCAATATAAACCGCGAGCGACACCAGCAGCGGGCGGATGCGTCCGTAGCGGTCACTGATGGGGCCGATGAAAAGCTGGCCGATGCCGAGGCCGATCATCGACGTGGTCAGGGTCAGTTGCACCATCGAGGCGTTGGTGTGGAAATACGCACCCATGCCCGGCAGCGCGGGCAGGTAGAGGTCGGTGATGAACGGGCCGAAGGCGGAGAGCGAACCAAGCAGCAGCACCAGAAACAGGCGGCTGTTTTTCGTTTTCGTTGAAGTCATAAAAAATCCGGAATCAATCAAGAGACTTGCCGAGAATCACAATATCGGCGGTAAACGACTGCAAATCGCAGACTTGCGGCAGCAGCCCCCAATCGGCGAAACCATGCTTGCGGAACAGTGCCAGACTGGGGGCGTTGTGCGCAAACACCACCGCCAGCACGCGGCGGATGCCGAGGGCGGGCGCGCGTGCCAGCATGAAATCGAGCAACTGCCCGCCCAGCCCCGCGCCCCGCCGCTCCGGGGCAACATAAATGCTGATTTCCGCGCTGATGTGATAGGCCGCACGCGGATAATAATCGCTGAAACTGCCCCAGGCGCAGACCGCGCCGCCGTCATCGACGGCGACAAACAGCGGGCGGTTATCACGGTGCGCCGCAAACCAGGGCTGCCTGTCTGCAACCGTGACCGGCTGCAAATCGGCGGTGGACTGACGCCCCGCCACCGTGCTGTTGTAAATGGCGACGATGGCGGGCAAATCGGCGGCAAGCGCCGGGCGGATGGTGAAAGCGGACAAGAGGCACCTCAAAAAGCGCCATTGTATAGTCGTTTCAAATAAGACTGAGACAAGGCGGCGAGCCGAAGACAATATGTTTAATACGGCGCGGGTTTCCCATAAAAATCGCGCAGCGATTTTTATGGGTGCCCGGTCAGGCGCGCCAACACCGTATCAGTTCTCGTTGAGACGACATACTCTTGCGTGCAGGCGGCTCCGGCGGGACTACGCCTGTGTTTTGTCGTCGCCAGCGTACACCGTCTGCCAGAAGGTGCGCGAAGTCATCGCCGGGAAGCGCGAGCGGTATGCCTGCCGCAGTTGCCGGTAGTGCGATGCGTGGCGCAGCAGCAGACCCAGCAGGCGGAAGAGCAGGGCAAAGAAGCGCTTGCGGTCGTAATGCGCCATGTAGCCGATGTGCCCGGCCTCGTATTCGTAATAGACCCGCTTGAAGCGGAAGATTTCGCGGAAAGTGGCGCGGAAGCCTTTGCGCTGCCAGACGATGTCGTCTTTGAGCAGGAAGGAGGGCAGGAGCAGGCCGTTCAGGGTGAGGAAGCGGCACAGCTTGCGCCAGCGGCTTTCGTGCATGCCCACGCGTTGCGCGCCGATGTCTTCATGCCGTACCGACGTCATTTTCTCCTGCGCGGTGAGGGGCGCCATTTTTGCGCGCACCCCGGCGGCGGTCATGTCCTGCAAGAAGGTGTCCGGCCCCCGGCATACATCGTCCAGGGCGAGCAGCAGTGCTTCGGCGGAGGCGTAGTTGTGCGAGAGCGCGCTGGCGGCGAACCATTTCAGGCAGGTCAGCGACAGCCGCCACCGCGATACATCGCCCGTGAGCATCGCGCAGACCAGGGTGCTGCGCAGGCCGAGATAGCGGGTAAGCGGGTTTTCCTTGATGGCAAAATCATCGCCCCAGCAGGCGATGCCGCTGAGGGTGAGGATGTTGAAGCGGTTGCTGATGCCGAAGAGGATGTCGTCGCCACGCACGAAGAAGGGATAGGGATACACTGCGACATCGCGGATATTGAAGGCGAAGAACCACCAAGCGCCGAAATTGGCCGCCCTGTCGCCGTGTTCCGAAGCGAGGATGTTTTCCCTGCTGCTGATATCCAGACCGCGATGCAGGCCGTCATTGAGCGTATGGCGATAGACGGCGCCTTTTTCATGCAGGATGGAGGGGAATTCCTCCTGTAATAAGGCGCCCGCGACGGCGAAGCGTTCTTCCTGCACGTATTGCAGCAATGTGTAGGTGCGCAGGATGGATTCGATTTCGCAGGAAGCGTCATCGTCCATAAACAGGCAATGGGTAAAATCCCCTGCATCCTGCAAATAGAGCAGGCCGCGCGTGAAGCCGCCGCTGCCGCCGAGATTCTGGTTGGGGATGACGTGCGCCAATCCCGCTTCCTCCGCCGTAATGTTTTGCGAATTATCGACGACAACCAGGGCGATTTTCTCCGCCCATTGCGGATTGCCGAGAATATGGCGGCTGATTCTCGCGATGGCGGGCAGGATGTAGTTCTTGCGGTTGAAATGGGTGATGACCATGCCCAGTTTGACCGGATTGCGCGGCGCGGTATCCGTCCAGTAGGTGCCGCCATAAAAAAGCGCGTCTTCTTCCAAAGCGGTAATGGCGGGATAGAGCATACCGTCCGGCCAGGCGAGGGCGGCATCAAGCGCAAAGGAAACACCCGCTTCCGTCAGCAATATCTGCTGTTCCAGCACGACCCTGTGCGTAGGATTTGCGGTCTTTCCCGTTTTGTCGTAATCGCTGTATCGCACCAGCATGAATTGCACGAGGAATAATCCTTTGCCGCGCAGGGTGACATTCAGGGAATCCAGCTTTGCCCGATCAACCCAGGCATTGAGCATAAAACCGTTAAAGTAGGTATCGAAAGTGTATTGCCCGTATTTTCTGCATTGCAGGCAGCCTTCGTTGCGCAGGAATACGCCGGCATCGGTGCCCCGGAAATACATGTCTGCGGGTGCCAGCGGGTTATAGTCGGGGAAAATGAAGTTTTGCAGGATATTCATGATGGTCTTGGTCGAAGTTGTGAGAGGGAATTGCGGCGTTGCCGCTTGTATGAATGGCGTTTTGATACCACGTTTCCCGTTTCGCGGATGGCGCAAGGCAGCGATACGGTTATTGCGGGGAAACAGAGCGGGCGCGGCGCATTATATCGGCCGGGCGGTGGATCTTGATGCTCTGATGGCAAGATTGGAGATTGGTGGCAGTAAAAAGCCCCGTCTTGGCGGGGCTTGTATCAGAGCTCCATGACCGCCGGAAAACATTTTCCCGCATATGTGCATGGATTTTATGACATGGCCGTTTTTTAGCCTTTTGCCGGTGCCATCTTTTTCATGGCTTCTTCGGAAGCCTTTTTCATCACGCTGATATCCAGGTCACAGGCTTTGTAATTTTCTTCGGTTTTTTGTTCCAGTGCTTTGAGTTCTTCTTTGGATTCGGCTTGCGGGTTGGCCATTTGTTTTTCCATGAGGGCAAAGACGCTTTCAAAGTCGGTCTTGTCGGTCACGCATTGGCAGTTGCTGCTCTTGTCGTTGCCATACAGTTCGACACAGTCTTCTGTCGAGCCTTTTTTCATTTCATCGAGGTTGGCGCGCATTTTTTCGACCAGCTTTTTGCCGAAATCTTCGGCGGAAGGCTGTTTGCCGCTGCTTTGTGCTTCCGTCATCATTTCCTGCATGATTTCGTTGGCGATTTTTTCACCGAGTTTTTGCGAGGTTTTGCCGCCGACGGCCTGCGCGGATGCGGTCATGGTCATGCCTGCAAGCAGTAATCCGGCGAGGGCGCTTTTCATCAATACTTTCATGAAATTTCCTTGGTTTGTGAAGAAGGGATGTTTCGCGATGAAACAGATAAATTGTAAGTGATTTAGCGCAACCGGATGTTTATTTTTCCGTAATTGCGGCGGCTACGGCAGCGGCAATGCGTCACGAAACCAGGCAATGGCGAGATTGGCGGCGGCCTCGTCGAATTGCAGGGCCGTGTGCGAGGTGTGCAGGCGATGGCGGGCGGCGGCAGCGGGCAGCTCGGTTTCGGCGACCGCAACGGTGCCGTCGTTCGGTTCGTCGGCGGCAAAAAGGCGCAGGGTGCTGCCGATGCCGATGCTTTTGGTGCCCGCGATACTGAGCAGCGGGATGGCACCGTCCCACGGCGGGGCGTTGCCGTCCAGCCCCGCTTCCCAGCAGTGGCCGAGAATGTTGCGCCGCCAGCCGCGCGCGCGGAAGTAGGCGCCGACTTTGCTGCCGAGGTGCGGGGTGCCGAGGGTAACGACGCGTCCGCCCGCCAGCCCCTGCGGCCATTGCGCCAGCAGGTGGCGCAAATAGAGACCGCCGAGGCTGTGGCCGACGGCATAAAGCGGGGCGCCGGCGGCAAAGTCCTGAATGAGCGGCAGGTGCGCGGCGACGCTGTCATGCAGGGTTTGCCGCCGGGTCGGATAGGTGAGCGCCAGGCAGGTGCAGCCCTGTCGCCGCAGACGCGCCGCCAGCGGCATCATCATGATCGCCCGCATGAACAGGCCGTGAACAAGCAGGATTTTGGGGCTGGGTGCGGTCATGGAGGCCTCCGGTGGGTGAGCGGAAAATTATAGCCGGGCGTCAAATACCGCCATGTTAAGGCGCCGACAGGCGGCGCGAACCTGGCAGCGGCAGCGTGACCGCCTGCATCCCTTCTTCTTTTGCGTTGTGCTCGGGATGACGCCGGAAGTGCAGTTGCCCGTTTTCCAGGCGGTAGCCTGCGGGCAGCGGCATTGCCGGGTCGCGCAGGATGGCAAGGGCGCGCAGGTAGTGGTTCACGTTGAGCAGGACGGCCTGATAACCGTGGTTATCCGGCCCGCCCATCCCGCACAGGGGGTTATCGAAGGGAAGGCAGTAGCGCGGCCAGGTGTCGCGCTGCGGCAAGCGCAGCTCGTCCCGCGCAATGGCAGCCAGGATTTCCGGCGCGCAGTATTTCGCTTTTTCGTACAGGATTTGCCTCATCGCCTGCCGTGTTTCGATGAAATACAGCGCTTTTACCGCCGCAGAAACTTCATCAGTGGCGCTGACTTCCGCGTCCCCCTCCGCCATGAGGTGCTGAAAACTCAGCCATTCGCCGTACATCAGCGGACAAAGGGCGAGTTCCTGCGGCGGCAGCGGTTGCAGTGCGTCACAAAGTGCAGGCCACGGTGCCTCCGGCGGCAGCTCGGCACGCATCTGCGCCAGCAGGATGACATCGCGCTCAATCAGGCGCGCGGCGAGGGCACTGGCCAGCAGGGTGCCGCGACTGTGTACCAGCCGCAGCCCAAGAACGAGGTCGCGGCACAGGCCGCGCTGCGCCGCCTCAACCTCGCCGCTGGCAAAGCGGTAGGCGTGCAGGTTCCGCGTCCGCAGCAGAAACTGAAACGGCGGCGTTTCCGCCGCAAAATAATATTGTTCGCGGCGCGGGCGGAAGTAATCGTATTGCAGCAGGGCGTCCAGCGCCGCTTCCCGCCGCTGCATATCGGCCGCAATCGCCGGGTATGCCGCCTGATGCGCGCGCACGAAAGCGAGGCAGTCGGTTTCTTCGCGCGAACACAGGTAGTCACGCCCCGCCTTTTCCGCCTCACCCGACGGCATGCGCAGAAACAGCGCCTGATAGCCGTTTGTGCCGTGCATTTCGCCCTGCGCCGCGTGCAGTTGCGCGATGAGCGCGGCATCGGGCTGCACGCCGGGCCAATAGAGAATGAAGAACAAGGCGGCTGCCAGAATGGGGGTCAGCATGATGGTCTCCTCGCTTGACGGGTCATGGTGTTGATGAACCGGGCAGTGGCAGCACCACCGCCTGCATTCCCTGTTCTTTGTCGCTATTCGGGTGCCGCGAGAACAGCAGTTTGCCGCCTTCGTACCGGTAGCCTGCGGGCAGCGGCATTGCCGGGTCGCGCAGGATGGCAAGGGCGCGCAGGTAGCGGTTCACGTTGAGCAGGCGCGCCTGATACAGGCGATACAGGCCGTCGTCCACGGCGACCAGGCGGCAATACGGGTTGGCGGGCGAGCAGTGTTGCGGCAGGATGTCCGGTGCGGGCAGCCATACTTCGTCCCGCGCAACTGCCGCCAATGCTTCCGGCGCACAGGCTTTCATTTTTTCGTGCAGCGTTTGCGCCAGCATCTGCTGCGCGAAGATCAGCGTGATGTAGTCGTCGATGGTTTCCGGCGGCGAGGCCGCGAAGTCTTTCTCTATCGGCTGCCGGAAGCCCAGCCATTCGCCGTACATCAGCGGGCAAAGGGCGAGTTCCTGCGGCAGCAGCGGTTGCAGTTCGTCACAAAGCGCAGGCCACGGCGCATCCGGCGGCAGCTCGGCGCGCATCTGTGCCAGCAGTTCGATGTTGCGTTGCAGCAATGCCGTGCCCGCCATGCTGCCAAGCAGCAAGCCCTGACTGTGCACCAGCCGCCGCCCCAAAACAGCATCGCGACAGGCACCGCGCTGTGCCGCTGCCGTGTCGCCGTTGATAAAACGCAAGGCGTGCAGGGATCTTGCCGCCAGCAGCGGCATGAACGGCGGATACACGCCCGAAGCGTCGTATTGTTCCTCGCGCGGACGGAAATAGTCATACCGCAACAACCCTTCCACTTGCGCATCCCATGCCTGCAAGATCGGCAGTGCCGCCCGGTAGACCGCTTCATGGGTGCGGGCAAAGGCGAGGCAGTCGGCGGTATCGCGCGGGCAAACGGTTTTCCTGACCGCCTGGTCGTTGTGCGGCAATGCATAAAGTGCTTGGTAGCCGTTTGACCCGCTGACCGGCGCGCGGGTCTGCGCCGCCTGCGCAACCACGGCGGGATCAATCCGCGCGTCGGGAACGGAGAGAACCGCGAAGAGGAAAGACAGAAAAAAAGCAGACGGCATGGCGATACTCCGGGGGAAGGAACCCACCGCAGTATAGTCCCGCCCGCCGTGCCGCGTGAATGACCTTTAATGAAGGCCGCAAAGGGCAATCGCTATCATGCCTGCCGCACAATCAACAGGAGACAATTCCATGAAAAAAAGCAACTTCGGTCTGCTGGCAGGTGCTGCGGCGCTCATGATCGCCGGCTGTGAATCGGGTTCGGGCCTGCTCGCCAACAACCAGTCCACCGCGATGGGTACCGCTATCGGCGCGCTTGCGGGCGGCGTCCTCGGCCACCAGATTAACGACGACAACGGCCGCTATGTCGGCGCCGTTGCGGGTGCCCTCGCCGGTGCCGCCATCGGCAACTACATGGACCGCCAGCAGCAGCAACTGCAACAGCAGGTCGCCAACAGCGGCGTGCAGGTCAACCGCGTCAATGAAAGCACCATCCAGCTCAATATCCAGAGCGAAGTGCTGTTTGACACCGACCAGTCCGTCATCAAGCCGAACTTCTACCAGCCGCTCGGCAGCATCGCGCAAACCCTGCAACAGTACCCGGAAACCATCGTCCACGTGTACGGCTTCACCGACGGCAGCGGCACCCCGCAGCACAACATGCAGCTTTCGCAACGCCGCGCCCAGTCCGTCGCCCAGTACCTCTCGCAACAGGGCATCAACTCGCAGCGCTTCGTGGTGCAAGGCTACGGCGAGCAATACGCCACGGCGGAAAAGAACGCACAAGACCGCCGCGTCGCCATTTATATCAAGGCTATCGACCAGGCCAACCCGCAGGCCGCTTATCAGCCGGTATTCTGAGGCCGCCGCTCATGCAAAAAACCGCCGCAAGGCGGTTTTTCTTTTGCCTGAATCACGGAGCGGTCCGCTGTTGCGGTTTTTCGCTATGGCTAATGCCAACGCGACGGCAAGCGGCAAAGGCGTGTCGTGCATGAAGCATGTCCCCAAAGCCCCAAATAACAATCCCGCCCGCAGGCGGGATTTTCTTCCGGGCGGCGCAGATTACTTCAAGGCGGCAATCATCGCCGCAAAGCCTTGCAGCAGGGTATCGAGCGACATGGTGGCGCATTGCGCGTCTTTGCCGTTTTTCACCGCCATTTGCTGCGGCAGGTAGGGGATATGGACGAAACCGGCAGGAACCGCCTGACCGTGGAGGGCGAGATAGTGCAGCAGGCCGTAGAGCAGGTGGTTGCAGACGTAAGTGCCCGCCGAATTGGAAACGCTGGCCGGGATGCCCTGCGCCTTGATGTTCGCCACCATTTTCTTGATCGGCAGCGTAGCCCAGTAGGCGACCGGGCCGCCGGCGACGATGGGTTCGTCAATCGGCTGGTTGCCCTTGTTGTCGGGAATGCGGAAGTCGTCGATATTGATGCCGACGCGTTCCACCGTGATGTCCGGGCGGCCGCCCGCCTGACCGATGGCGATGACGGCATCGGGCTGCACTTCTTCAATCGCCGCCTGCACGGCTTTCAGTGCCTCAAAACGCACCACCGGAATCTCCCGCGCAATGACGTCATAACCATTTATGGTCTTACCCTGCAAGCCTTTGGCGACTTCCAGTGCGGGATTTACCGATTCGCCATCAAAAGGCTGAAAGCCGGTAATCAACAGTTTTTTCATCGTTTACTCCAATTTAAAAGCCGAGGAAATACATCAGGAAAATATTGGCGCACAGCAGCAGTAATGCCACCGGGATTTGCGCCTTGATGACGCCGTATTTATTGTCCATTTCCAATAAAGCGGCGGGGACGATATTGAAGTTGGCCGCCATGGGCGTCATCAATGTGCCGCAATAACCGGCGAGCATGGCAATGGGGGCCACAATCAGCGGATTGGCATGGTGCAACTGTATCGCCAGCGGAATGCCGATACCCGTCGTCATGACGGCGAAAGCGGCAAAGGCATTGCCCATGATGACGGTAAAGAAGGCCATGCCGATGCAATAAGAAGCGGCGACGGCGAAGCCGATATGGGTCGGCACGACTTGCGCCACGATATGCGAGACGATGCCGCCGATGCCCGCCTTGTCGAAAAGCGCGCCGAGGGCGGCAAGCAGTTGCGAGAGGATGGCGGCCCAGCCGATGGCATCGAGCAGGCGGCGGCCTTCGTGGAAGGATTGCAGCGGCGAGCCACGGGTGATGACCCAGACCAGCACGAGCGACAGCAATGCGGCTACGCCGAAGCCGATGAGCGCGCCGAGGTCGGTGATGCGCTGCCAGGCGATGAAGAAAGTCAGCACACCGACGCCGAGTACCGGAATGAAGAGCGCGTTGCCGAGCCGGGCGGCGGCCGCCTGTTTGGCTTCCGCTGCCGCTTCCCGGTAGTCGCCTTTGCCCAGTTGTTTGGCAGCAACGATGACCGCCATGAAGATGACCAGCCAGCCGGCGATTTCCCCGGCGCTGACGTGCTGCCTGAATACGGCATCCATATAGCCGGGCAGCAGCGCGCCGCTTTGCGACAGGGGCAAGGCCAAGGCCGCAACCGCTTTGCGCGCCGCCGCATAAATATCGGCATGGAAAAAAGCATTGGCAATATGGTCGCAGCCATAAAAAGTAACGGCATAGATTATCCAGAACAATGCCGTGCCGATGCGTTTGGGATTCTTGCGGTCAAATATCGTCAATACGCCGAATATCAGCAGGTAAATCGCGCAAAAGATATAGACGTAATCCAGGGTGATGAAGCTTTTCAGATGAAGCAGGGGGATGATTTCTTCTTTCATGACATTATTCCTGGGGCTTCGCGGCAGTTGCATCGGAAATTGCAGCAGAATCAGGCATTACGGTATCGTTTTGTGTGCTTTGTGCGTTATAGGCGGCGATTTCTTTTTCGATGGATTTATCGAAGAGATAAAAGCGGACAATAGCGAAGAGCAGGGCAATAACGGCCGTCGGCAGGCAATAACGCGCCATCGTTGCCAAATCACTGGGCAGATGGTATTGATCAAGCACGCTTTTAATCAGCAGCAAACCGCCGGAGGCGACAAAGAGCAGTTGCCCGAAGAAATTGCCGTAGTTTTCACTGGCGGCTGCCTGTGCCCGGATACGGTCGAGAATCGCCTGCGAGGCACGGCGGTTTTTCAACGCGGCTGCCTCACCCATCGGTGCAATGAGCGGGCGGATAAAAGTCGGATGGCCGCCAATCGATACGCCGAGGGCGACAATCAACTGACGCACAAACATATACAGGCTGAATATGCGTCCGGCTGTAACCGCCTTTAATCTGGATATCAAAATCTCGGCGCGTTCGCGCAAGCCGTAATGCTCGGCGAGACCAATCACCGGCAAGACCAGCACGAATAACGACATATAGCGGTTTTTGATAAAGGCATCGCCAATGATGGTCACGATTTCGCGTATGCCCATTTTGGCGGCAAGACCGGTAACGAAACCCGCCACGATTACCACCAGCAGGGCATTAAAACGCAGCGCCAGACCGGCCACCATCACCAGAATGCCCGAAAGCACCCATAATTGCTGCGCATCCAGAAAATGTTGGGCATTTTCCATAAGGAACTCCTGAGTCGGAAAAGAAAAAAAGATATTGTGCCCATAGGGGCATAAAAGCGGTTGCGTGATGGGTGGCTACCTCCTGCAAGGATACGCCGGTGCGGGCGGCGTGGTGTGGAATTGGTGTGGAAATATGCGCTTTTATTACAAAATTGTCAATGTTTTTGTGGAAATACGCATAAAACCCGGCGGGTTTCTGCATTTTCTTGGGGAGTTTCCCGTCTTTTGGGTGAAAAAAAGCGCCATCTGCCTTGCTTATGCAGAAAAAAACCGCTGTTGCGGCGCACAGGGGCGAAATTCGGCGGCAGCAGCATTAGCTGCGCACGGCGCTGCGCAAAATATTCACGTCAAAACCGAAATCGCGGTAGCCGGTTTCACAGATTTCCACATAATGCGCGGCGGGCTGCCCGTGCGGCATGCCGCCCACCATCACGTACAGGAACACCTCGGCGGGCGATTCGCCGCCGCTTGCGTTTTGCAGCATGACCGGCATCGTGACCTTCCCGTACAAATCGGGAAACGCCTCATAGACATCGAGCGCTTGTTCGTCGGCAGTGCTGACTGCCCAGATGCCGAGCGGCACCACGCCGCCCGCCTGCGCCTCGATGGTCAGCATCGCATCGCCCGGCCTGCCGCGATAATGCAGGGCGTAGCCGGTGAGCAACGCGTGGCCGACGCGCACCGCCTGCGGACAACGCTGCTTCATTTCGGCGATGTGCAAATTGCTGCCGTATGCCGCATAGAGTTTCTGCTTCATGATTTTTGTGCCTTTTATCGGTTAAACAAGCGGCGCAAAGTATAGCTTTATGCACTGTTATTCATGGCGGATGCTTCATGCACGATAAAAAAGCCCTCGCTTATGGGCGAGGGCTGAACAAATCGCGTCAGTGACCGCATGCGGCAATGACGCCGCTTGATGGCAGCTTGCCGGGAGGAAGGATTGCCGTCTGCCCGGCGTCGTGCGTGGCGCGGTGTGATGTGTTGCGGGGCGGTCAGGCGATAGCAGGGGCGGTTCGCCGGGCCTTTATTGAGTGATGCGAGGTATGGGCGGCGGCGGTAATAGTCGTTCCAAATGGAACTGACACGATGTTGGCCCGCCTCGCCGTAGTCGCCCACCGCATGGTCTGCCTGGTGCGCGACGGGGAAACGTTGCTGTCCGGCGGCAACGCGGTTTGGCAGGTGGCGGTACGGCAGGGATTACAGGGTCTTGCTAATAGTTGAGGGTGGTTTGCCGCTGCCAGCCATGCGCCTGCCAGTAGGCGTTGCCGCCGGTGTTGTCGCCGAGGACGAGCAGGCGCATTTTGCCGATGCCGCGACAGCGCAGTTGTTCTTCAACGCGTTGCAGCAGGCGGCGGCCGATGTGTTGTCCCCGATAGGCGGCGGCGACGCAGAGGTGGTAAAGCGTCGCGCGGCGGCCGTCTTCGCCGCAAAGCAGCGTGGCGATGAGGCACCCGCCATCCAGCACGACGCCGCTCAGTTGCGGGTTGCGGTCAAGAAAGGCGGCGAGCGCGCCCGGTTCGTCGGCGGCGTCCAGCGCGAGGCCGTCCGTGCCGCGCCACAGGGCAAGGGCGGCGGGGATGTCCGCCTTCTGCATGGCGCGGCAGTGGTAGTCAGCCATGCAGCACGGCATCCAGTTCGGCGCGGCTGATCGGGCCGTAAGGGGTGTGGCGGGTTTTGCCCGCGAGTTCCATGCGGTAGCGGACGAAGTCGGCCTCATCCTCAATCATCAGGAAGGGGTTGCCGGCAAGCTGTTCGCCGAGGGTGCCCGTTTCCGCGATGCCGTAGTGGTGGCCGACATGCAGGCGGGTTTCCGGCGGCAGGGCTTTCAGTTTTTGCAGGCTGTGGTAGAGGGCATGCGGGTCGCTGCCGCTGAGGTCGGCGCGGCCGCAGCCGTAAATGAAGAGGGTGTCGCCGGTGATGAGGTCGCCGCCGATGCGGTAGCAGCAACTGCCGGGGGTGTGGCCGGGGGTTTTGATGACGCCGATGTCGGTGTCGGCGAAGGTGATGGCGTCGCCGTCGCTGAGGAGGATGGCGTCTTCGGGGCAGTCCGGCCAGTGCGGGTATTCGTCTTCGCTGATGAAGAGGCTGACGCGCTCGCCGTAGAGTTCGGGCACGGCGTTGACGTGGTCGTGGTGGCTGTGGGTGATGAGGATGCCGGTGAGGGTGAGGTTCTCTTCGGCGAGGACTTCGCGGATGCCTTCGGCGTCCCAGGCGGGATCGACCACGAATGCCTCGTTGCGCTTGCGGTCGGCGAGGATGTGGATGAAGTTGTCGTGGTCTTCGACGATGAGGGTGATGATGTCGTACATGGCGGTTCCCGATGATTTTTAATGGATTTTCATGAGGCGCTCTTTTTGCCGCGACCAGTCGCGGTCTTTTTCGCTGGCGCGTTTGTCGAAGGCTTTTTTGCCTTTGGCGATGGCGAGGTTGACTTTGACGTAGCCGTTTTTCCAGTAGAGGTTGACGGGGATGAGGGTGTAGCCGTCGCGCTGCGCCGCGCCGATGAGTTTGGCGATTTCGCGGCCGTGCAGCAGCAGTTTGCGCGTGCGCGAAGGGTCGGCGATGACATGGGTGGAAGCGGCAGGCAGCGGGGTGATGTAGGCGCCGAAGAGGTAGATTTCCCGGTCTTTGACGAGGATGTGGCTTTCCTTGATTTGCACGCGCCCGGCGCGCAGGGCTTTCACTTCCCAGCCCATCAGGGCGATACCCGCTTCAAAATGTTCTTCGAGGAAGTAGTCGTGGAAGGCTTTGCGGTTGGTGATGATGTTGTTGTCGTGTTCTTTGCTTTTTTTGCTCATGGGGTAGAATGCCGCGTCGTTATTGAGTTGGGGACGTATTGTGCCACAAATACACAGGTCAAAAAGGCTGCCCTATTCGCCCGCGCAGATGTTCGATTTGGTCGCCGATGTCACGCGTTATCCGGAATTTTTGCCGTGGTGTGCCGAGGGGCGGCAGGTAAGCCGCACCGACAACGAGCTGGTCGGGCAGATCACCGCACAGAAGGGCACGTTCAGGAAATCGTTCACGACGCGCAACCGCTTCGACTACCCCAACTGGATGGATATTGCCCTGGTTGAAGGCCCCTTCCGCCATCTGCGCGGCCGCTGGGAGTTCCGCCCGCTGGATAACGGCGGCTGCGAGGTGCATTACATGATGGATTTTGAGGTGCCTTTCCTGCTTGCGCCGATTTTCGGCGGGCTGATGGAATATATGACGAACACGATGGTGGACGCCTTTGCCCGCCGCGCGGAAGAGGTCTATGGGCACCATCCGCGTTGAAGTCGCCTACGCCGAGCCCGACCGGCAGAAAATCATCCCCCTGATCATGAACGAGGGCGCGACACTGCAACAGGCGGTGGAGCGCTCCGGCATGGTGCGTTTCTTCCCGCATCTGGACATCGGCAAGGCGGATTTTGGCGTGTTCAGCCTGCCGCGCCCGCGCGATTATGTACTGCGCGACGGCGACCGCGTCGAGATTTACCGCCCGCTGATTGCCGACCCGAAGGAAATGCGGCGGCAGCGGGCGAGAAAGCATTAGGCAGGGTTGTTCTTCGCGCACGATAGGAATGCACAAATGGTGTAAATATACGCTGCGCCCAACTTTATGGAAAAAGCGTCCCGAATGGCCGCAGCGGATAGCCTGATAGCAAGCACAAAACCGCGCATGCCGGATGTGCCAAACCCTTAGAACGTGTTCATAGTCTCTGTTGTAAACCATCCCCCTGTTCAGAAGCGGTAGCCGACGGAGATGGCACCGAAGCTCGAGCTTTTTGCCAGCGGGCTTTTGAATTCGCGGCTGCGCCAGTTGACGGTGTAGCTGATGCGGAAGTTTTTGTGGTTATACGCCGCGCCGAGGGCGAGGTCTTGCACGAAGGGGCGGCGTTTGACGCGGTGGCTGTCTTTCCAGGTGTTGCCGTCAAGGAAGATGTTGTGCGCCATGTAGCGGGCGTCGTAGCCGAGGTAGGTCATCCAGCCGTGGCCGTCGGTGTATTCGAAGTAGCCGCTGCCGGGAATGGCGGGGCGGACGCGCACCGGCTGCGTCTGCCAGCGCAGGTTGGCCGGGGTGAGGTCGATGGTGAAGCCGGCATTGGCATAGGTGTAGATGTTGCCGAGGGTCACACCGCCGTGCGGGGTAAAGCGGGCGTGCAGGTTCTTGCCGATGTCGGCGGTGTACCGGCCCGGCCAGGAGCGCTCCCAGGAGAGGATGACGCCGGGTTCGTCGCGCAATTGGTACTTCCAGCCATGCGGCTGGTAGTCGGCGTGGATGAGGCGGTGGAATTTGTCCTGGATGAATTCGCCCTGCGCCGAGGGGCCGACCCAGCCGAGGGTGAGTTCGACGTCGTCCATGTGGCGGCCGGTGATGGTGCTGACGCCCGCCGAGCCGTAGAGGAAGGCGGCATAGGGGCGGTCGCGCACGTCGAGGGTGCTGCGGTCGATGTCGCTCGGGGTGTAGAGGTTGTGGCCGAAGGAGAGGTAGGTGCTGGTGGTTTTGTTGGCATTGAAGGTCGGCACGAGGCGGTCGATCCAGTCGGCGTAGAAGGGCTGTTCCGCGCCGACGTTGAACCAGGTGAGGCGCAGGCCGTTGGTGTAGTCGCGGTCGTAGCCGCTGCCGAATTTGTCGTTTTCGATGTTGATGGTGAGGAAGCGGTCGTTGCCGTTCAGGATGTGTCCCGGCACGCGTTCGACCAGCGGCTCGGCAGGCTTTTCGATGGTGAGTTCGGGGGTGTCAAGGATGACGTCTTCTTTTTTGGGGGTGAAGAGCTGCCCCCACCGGTTTGTCTCTTCGGCGTGGGCGGCAGCAGTGAACAGCAGAATCAGGAACAGGTAGCGCATGGGTTTCGGGATGATTTGTGAGGATGCGGTAATGTAACGCAATCGCCCCGCGCGCGGTAGCCCCGTCGTTGACTTTATATAGGGTCGCCCGTATGATTGCGCGCTTTGAATTTTCCCGATGGAGTCCCTGAAATGTCGAAAAGAACGTTCCAACCGAGCAATATTTCCCGCAAGCGTACGCACGGTTTCCGCGCCCGCATGGCCACCAAAAACGGCCGCAAAATCCTCAGCCGCCGCCGTGCCAAAGGACGTTATCGTCTGACCGTCTGATGACGCGGGTCGTCGCGCCGTGAACGCATCTTTTCCCCGCACGGCAAGGCTGACACAGCGCCGCGAATACGACCACGTTTTTCAAGCCCCTGAACGCAAAAGCAGCGACCGCTGCTTTACCGTTTTGGGGCGTTCTTGTTTACAGGGCGGGTCGGCACGCCTCGGACTGGTCGTCGCCAAGCGGCAAATCCGCCGCGCCCACGAGCGCAACCGCGTCAAGCGGCTGGTGCGCGAAACCTTCCGCCAACTGCCGCAACGCGGGGAGAGTGCGCTGGATATTGTCGTCATCGCGCGGGCGGCGGCACAGGACGCCGATAACGCCGCCCTGTGCCGCACCTTGCGCCACCACTTTCAGCGGATTTTTCCATGAAACGGCTGCTTATCGCCCTTATCCGCCTCTACCGCCGCACCCTCAGCCCCTTCATCGGGCAACAATGCCGCTTCGAGCCGACCTGCTCGCACTACGGCGAAGAAGCGATTGCCAGACACGGTGCCTGGCGCGGCACATTACTGACCCTCTGGCGCATCCTGCGTTGCGGCCCGTGGTGCAAAGGCGGCTACGACCCCGTACCTGACACATTCCTGGTGAAGCATGAAAAACAACCCTAAATTACTCCTCTACATCTGCGCCGCCCTACTGGCATTCCTCTTATGGAACAAATGGCAAATCGCCAACCTGCCGCCCGCGCCACCGCAGGCCGCTACCACCCCGGCAGCGGTTGCCCCCGATAACACCGCCGGGGCGGACGTACCGCAGGCAACGGCAGGCAGCGACATTCCGGCGGCAAACGCCGAAAACGGTGCTACCGTGCGCGTCAAGACCGACGTCTTCGACCTGCACATCGCGACCAAAGGCGGCACCATCGTCCACGCCGACCTGCTGAAATACGCCGCGAACAAAAACAGCAACCAGCCGCTCGCCCTGCTGCACCCCGACAATCCGGCGCGCTTCCTGCTGCAAAGCGGCCTGACCTCAGGCAGCGGCGACAAAGCCCCGACCCACCACAGCGAATTTACCGCGTCTGCCGGCGAATACACCCTGGCCGACGGGCAGGACAGCCTTACCGTGCCGCTCACCTGGCAAGAAGACGGCATCACCGTCAGCAAAACCTACACCTTCAAGCGCGGTGCCTACGACTTCACCCTCGAACAAAAAGTCCAAAACGACAGCGGCAAAACCTGGACCGGCAACGCCTACCAGCAATGGGTATTCGGCCAGCCGCTGCCGTCCGGCGGCATGGGACAGGTCGGCACCTACACCGGCGGCGCCGTATCCTACGACGACGACCCCTACGAAAAAATCAAACTGGGCACTAAATTCGACACCAAAACCGAAAACGGCTGGGTCGCCATGCTGCAACACTACTTCGTCGGCGCCATCATCCCGCCGCAAGGCCAGGCGCAAACCTTCTACACCAGCACCAACGCCACCAGCGGCGATCACTTCATCGGCGTAACCGGCGGTGCACAGCAAATTGCCGCCGGCCAAAGCGCCGCCTTCACCGGCACCATCTACATCGGCCCGAAAATCCAGCGCGACCTCAAAACCGTCGCCCCCAACCTCGACAAAACCGTCGATTACGGCTTCCTCTTCATGATCGGCCAGCCGATGTACTACGTCCTGCACTTCATCCACAGCATCGTCGGCAACTGGGGCTGGGCGCTCATCCTCATGACCCTGCTCATCAAAATAATCTTCTTCACCCCCTCCGCCTGGGCCTACAAATCCATGGCAAAAATGCGCCGCCTGGGGCCGGAAATGCAGCGCATCAAAGAACAATACGGTGACGACCGCCAGGGCGCGAGCATGGCGATGATGAAACTCTACAAAGACGAAAAAGTGAACCCGGCCAGTGGCTGCCTGCCGATGCTGTTGCAAATCCCCTTCTTCATCGCCTTCTACTGGGTGCTCATCGAATCCGTCGAACTGCGCCACGCGCCGTGGATCGGCTGGATACACGACCTCTCGGCGATGGACCCCTACTTCATCCTGCCGATCATCAACGCCGCGCTGATGTTCCTGCAACAAAAGCTCAATCCGCCGCCGCCCGACCCGACCCAGGCCAAAGTCATGATGATGCTGCCGCTCATCTTCGGCTTCATGTTCATGTGGTTCCCCTCCGGCCTCGTCCTCTACTGGACCGTGAGCAACGCCTTCGGCATCGTCCAGCAATACGTCATGAACAAACGCTACGGCGACCGCAACCATCCCGCGCCTGATGACGCCCGCTACAAAAAACACGGCAAAAAACACCAAAAAGCATGACGACGAACGACACCATCGCCGCCCTCGCAACGCCGTCCGGAACGGGCGGCGTTGCCATAATCCGCATCAGCGGCGGCGACGCCCTCGCCATCGGCGAAAAACTCAGTGGCAAAACCCTCGCGCCGCGCCACGCTACCCTCGCCGCATTACATGACGCGGACGGCAGCCTCATCGACCAGGGCCTGCTGCTCTACTTCCCCGCGCCCCATTCCTACACCGGCGAAGATACCCTCGAAATCCACGGCCACGGCGGCATCGCCGTCAGCCGGACCGTCCTCGCCGCCGTCCTGAATGCCGGTGCCCGCCTCGCCGAACCCGGTGAATACAGCCGCCGCGCCTACCAGAACGGCAAAATCGACCTTGCCCAGGCCGAAGCTATCGCCGACCTCATCAACGCCCGCACCACCGCCGCCGTCAAAGCCGCCACCCGCTCACTACAAGGCGCGTTCTCCCAAGAAGTGAACGCGCTTGCCGCCGAACTCCTCACCCTGCGCGCCTACATCGAAGCCGCGCTCGACTTCCCCGAAGAGGAAAACGACTACCTCGGCGAAGGCGACCTCGCTGCGCGCCTGCATCACTGGGGCGAACGCCTCGCCCGTCTGCTCGCGCAAAGCGCCCAGGGGCGGCTCATGAACGACGGCATCAACCTCGTCATCGCCGGCAAACCGAACGCCGGCAAATCCAGCCTGCTCAACGCCCTCCTCGGCGAAGAACGCGCCATCGTCACCGACCGGGCGGGCACCACCCGCGACATCGTGCGCGAAACCCTCAACATCGCCGGCATCCCCGTCAACATCCTCGACACCGCCGGCCTGCGCGATGCCGCCGACCCCATCGAAGAAGAAGGCATCCGCCGCACCAGACAGGCGCTTGCCAGTGCCGACCTCATCCTGCTGCTGGTGGATGGCAGCACCCTCGCCGACAGCGACGACCCCGCCGCCGGCCTGCCGCCGGAAACCGCCGCCACCCCGCGCCTCATCGCCTACAACAAAGCCGACCAAACCCCGCCCGCCGTACAGGCACAACACCCCGACGCCCTGTGGCTGTCCGCCAAAACCGGCGCCGGCATTGACGCGCTGCGCCACGCCATCGCCGCCGCCGTCGGCCGCGACGAACACGAAGAAACCCCTTACATCGCGCGCGAACGCCACCTGCGCGCCCTCAAACAGGCCGCCCGGCACCACCGCGACGCCCTCGCCCAACTGGACGCACGCAACGGCGAACTGCTGGCGGAAGAACTGCGCCTCGCCCACGACGCCCTCGGCAGCATCACCGGCGCGACCACAAGCGACGACCTGCTCGGCCATATCTTCTCCTCCTTCTGCATCGGCAAATAAAGCGCTCCGTCCACATAACGCAACCCCTTTGTGCTGCATACCGGGGAAATGAAAGCGACACAACACCTTACGGACAACAGCCCTTCCTTGTCTTCAAAAAGAAAGCGCGTATAATCCGCCGCTCATTTTGCGGAGAGATGGCAGAGTGGTTGAATGCGTCGGTCTCGAAAGCCGAAGAGGGTTCCGCCCTCCCAGGGTTCGAATCCCTGTCTCTCCGCCAACCACGCAAAAACGCCATGTTTCATGGCGTTTTTTTTCGTCCGTATTCGTTCAAAGGTTCGGGGAAAAACCCTTGATAAACAAACTGTAGAGGAAAATTTCTGTTTATTCTCGTTTGTTAAGTTTCATGTTCGTTTAATCCCTTTTTTGGAAAAACGGGGTTCTTTTGGGGTTCATTTCCGCTGGTTACAATCCCGCCGAACCCCTGACTTCCCGCCCCGTGCGACTGACCGAAAAAACCATCAAGAATGCCCCGGCGGGCGAACGCCCCTACAAGCTGTTTGACGGCGGCGGACTGCATCTGTTCATCACCCCGCGCGGCGGCAAATATAGTCGTTTCAAACAGAAATGATACGGTGTTGGCTCGCCTCGCCGTACTATCTGTACTGTCTTCGGCTCGCCGCCTTGTCTCATTCCCGTTTGAAACGACTATGCTGGCGTTACCGTTACCGCTTTGACGGTCAGGATTGCATCCTGTCGCCGGGCGTATATCCCAAAGTCAGGTTGAGACAGGCGCGGCAACTGCACCGTGATGCCCAAAGTCTGCTCGCGCAAGGCAGCGACCCGCACCGCCGCAAGCAGCAGCGGAAACAGGCGGAAAAGCAGCAGGACAGCTTCGGGAAAGTCGCGCGCGAGTGGTACGCCCACCAGCGCCCCGCGTGGAAGAACGAAAAACACGCCCGGCAGGTCATCCACACCCTGGAACGGTACGTTTTCCCGCATATCGGCGGTAAAGCCGTCAGCGGGATACCGCCGCCCGCCATCGTCGGCATCCTGAACCGCCTCGCCGACAGGCCCGAGACCAGAACCCGCGTCAAACAGCGCATCAGTGCCGTTTTCGCCTTTGCCATCCAGACCGGCAGGCGACCGCTCAACCCCGCCTTGTCCGCGCCGAAAACCGTACGCAGCGCGCAAAACCGGATCCGGCACCAGCCATCTTTGCCGGTGGCGGAAATCCCCGCCTTCTTTCGAGACCTCGAACGCTACCCCAACCGCAAGACGGCGCTGGCACTGCGCCTCCTGATTCTGACCCTGACCCGCAGCGGCGAAGTCAGACTGGGACAGTGGGCGGAACTGCGCGGCGACCAATGGCACATCCCCGCCGAACGCATGAAGATGGGATTGCCCATGTGGTGCCGCTGTCGGATTGGGCATTGGCGACGCTGGACGAACTGCGCACGCTGAACCGCTACAACAGCCCGTATTTCGTCACCGGCAATCGCAACCAGCCCTTGAGCGACACGACCCTGTCGCTGGCGATGAAGCGCATGGGCTATGCGGGGCGCGCCGTGCCGCACGGCTTTCGCGCGATGGGTTCGAGCATTCCCAACGAAAGCGGCTGCTGGAATCCCGACGCCATCGAGCGGCAGCTGGCGCACCGTGAGGGCAATCAGGTCAGGGCTGCCTATAATCGCGCCGAGTATCTGGAAGAGCGGCAACGCATGATGCAATGGTATGCGGATTATTTACGCGCGAAGATTGGCGGCGGGGGATAGTGCGATTACGGCATGGCGGCTTTATAACTGCCTTGCCGACTTCCAAAATTGCCATTCCATTGATACCGACACGGATAACGGCGCCCCATACCATGACTTTCCCATCAGCATACTACCTGTCATGTTGAAACTACCCGAAACAATAGGCGTATATTGCACTTAACCATCATGCGGGATAATATAGGACTTGGTCGCTTGGGAGTATAAACCTGCGGTGGGCCGGTCATTATGCACCGGTCGGCGATTAGCCCGGACTGTTTTTAGTAGCAGTTCGGGTTTTATTTTTTATCCGCTCTATTGGCAGCGTATTCATCTTTTTCCTTCAAGTCATGAACGGATGGCATGACAATAGTTATTCCGGCATCCGGTCGCCGTATTGCAGTGAGGAGCATGGTATTGGCACGTTTTTCTGCCCATATTGTCCCGCTTCCGTGCCAATAAGTCCTGGATAGACGCAAATTCGCGCCAGTATGGTCTTCTTTTCATGCCAATAAGCAACAATGGCACGGTTTCGGGTCAATATTGTCCCGCATTTGCGCCAATGCCCCCTTATTGACACACTTCTCCGCCAGTATTGGCAGCCATTCGCGACAATCTCTATATCCATTCTGCTGATAACCATGCTTTGCCATTGGTTCAATTAAACCATTTTTGACCGTTCTGAATAAACGGTAATCCCATTGCGTGCTATTTCTTTCAATACTGTTCAAAGGCTGTTTTTTCAGGCTATTACCGATTTGCTGCTTTTTGACAGGCACGATGGCGGTTGTAGACAAATCTGACGATTTGCCCCAACCGCGCGTGCCAAAGGGGCTGCCGCCCCTTTGCAACCCCGCTATGATGCGCCGACCCCCAAACCAGCGAGAAGAAGCCATGAAGGAAAGTGAAGTCATGAACGAAACCCCATCCCCTGCACCGCAAGAAATGGAAGCGCGCCTGTTACGCGTTGATGAAGTCAGCGCGATAGTGGGCATGAAGCGCACTACCATTTGGCACCGCTGCAATCCCGACAGTCCCTATTACGATGCGAGTTTCCCCAAACCCATCCGCATCGGCAGCCGGCGGATTGCCTGGAACAGCCGCGATATTCAGGCATGGATTGTCACCATTACCGTACAAGGTCATGCCGGTTAATTCGGCACGAATCAATATTTTGCATTGACTATTGCTATTGCCACCGCGATTGTGTAATTTATGCTGTTGCCGCAAAAACGGCGACCGGATTTCGCAGTCCGTTTATTTACGAAAGCGTATTAAAGCGCTAATTGGCGCTATTTTTATGCCCAGTTCTTGCGCCCGTTTTTTATGGCGGTGTGCATGGGAGAGCCGCAAGGCTCGCCGTTTCTTTCGTAGCGGTACTGCGAATCCCGTGTACATCGTCGCCCTCTTGTTTCGCAGCAATGGCGATGGTCATCCTGAAAATTACGAAAGGAGACTGCCATGTCTTGCCACATCACCCTGTCGCTCGGCGATGCTGCCGATAGTGCCTACGAAACCCTCGAAAACTACCTGTCCGCGCTGCTCAATGTCCTGGAATCGGCCAATGCCCATCCCGGCCTGCGTCCGTCCGCCGCAGACACCGCCTGCATCCTCGGCCTGATTGGGCGGCTCAACGCCTGCAAGAACGACGTTTGCCGTCAAAGCGCAGGCGGTGCCGCATGACCGGCCCCGCTTTACCTGCCGCGATGGCGGCCTGTGGTTCGATGGCGGCAACGGCGAGCCGCAGCGCATCAGCGACGCCTTCGAGGTGGTCGGCGACGCCTGCGACGACAACGGCGAACCACACTACATCCTCCACCACAACGGCCGGCACTTCGCCCTGCCCTGGGCGGAAGTCGGCGAACGCAACGGCTGGCGCATCATGCGCCGCCACATCCGCCGTATCCCTACTTCCCGCCGCCAGCAGGAACGTTTGGCCGAATACCTGCAAGCCCAACCCCTGCCGCAACACTGGACGCTCACCGACACCGCCGGCTGGCACGGCCGCAGCTACATCCTGCCCAACGGCGACACCCTCGGCAGCGCCGAGAACATCCTCTTCCGCCAGCCCGCGCCGCATCATGACGCCTTCACCCCGCACGGCACCCCCGCCGAATGGCGCGACAGCATCGGCCGTGCGCCGCCTGACGCGAGCCGGGTATTCATGAACAGATAGTCACATTGGTGCGGCCTTACCGGTATCTTGCCAAATCTATAATTGCCGCTGATCACAACCACGGATGGACCATCATCCAAGGAAGACTCATGCGCTACCTCCCCTGTTTCCTGCTGCTGGCTGCGCTGTCTGCCACGGCACAACAAACCGCTCTCGTTGACCCCGACCTGATCTATCGCCGTGCTGAGGAACGACAGCAGCACCTCAATCAAAACGCAACGCCGCAAGACTTTTCCACCCTTGACTTCGCAGCTCCTGCCACTGACGAAACGCCACTATCGCAAGAAGCACGCGAAACCTGCACCAGCTATAAGAACCTCACACTGCAAGCACCCAATCGTGCTTTTTTCCGCTATCTGGAACGGGCTGTGGGCACTCAGCCTCTGCAAGCAAGTGGGACAAACATTTACCGCAAGACGCAGGGCTGTATCCGTACCGGGGGAGTGATGGACATCATCAAAACGGCGCAAAACCGGCTGATTGCCGACGGTTGGGTAACAACTCGAGTTGTTTTGCAGACACAAGGCGCGCAGCAGGACACCCTGCAACTTGCCGTACTACCGGGAAAAATAACAGCCATACGCGAGGAGAAAAACGGCGTACAGCGGACGCCAAAAACCTTTACCCACCTGCGCGGACGAGTGCTCAACTTACGTGAACTAGAGCAAGCACTAGATAACGTGCGCCGTCTCAGCGGTCTGGACGCCAACATTGACATTGCGCCGGCGGCACGTGAAGGTGAGAGCGAGCTAATCGTGCATTGGACGAAGACCGGACGCCCCTACCAGTTTAGTTTCCTCATTGATGACAGCGGCAGCAACGCGTTGGGAAAATACCTAGCAACTGCCAGTATTGCGGTGGACAACCCGCTGAACTTTAGTGACAGTTTTTATGCGAGCTACACCCGTACCCTCAAACCGGGTACACGCTTGCGCGACCGCGAGGGTAAGCGGCACAAAACCTCTACGGATAACTACTACCTCAACTACACGATCCCCTACCGTGACTGGCAGCTAGGTCTGAGTGCGAGCCGTTACCACTACGACCAAGTCATCCCCGGCTATGCCCGCGTTTACCACTACAAGGGCAACAACCAGAAATTTGCCGCCGACATCAGCAATACCATTTATCGCGATCAGAACAAGAAGACCACGCTTGATGCCGGCTTGTGGTGGCGAGAAAACCGCAACTACATCGGCAGTGCAGAAATTGACGTGCAAAAAAGACGCACGGCTGGCTGGCAGCTGGGCGTACGGCAGAGCATCCTCTTCCCACAAGCCGTCTTTCAGGGCGCTATCCATTACAAAAAAGGAACGCGGATGCTTGGTGCCGACCCTGTACCGGAGGAAGGCTTTAACGAAGGCAACGCCAAAGCGGGCATCTGGACGCTGGATTCCAGCTGGCATGTTCAGCTGGATAAAAACCGCAACTGGAGCTGGCAGAACGACCTGCACCTGCAATACAGCGACAGGCGCCTCATCTCCCTGGATCTGTTGACCTTGGGTGGGCGCAACAGCGTACGCGGCTTCAGCGAGAACAACAGCCTTTCCGGCGATAGCGGCTGGTACTGGCGCAACACCCTGAATTGGGCCTACCAACCAAACCACCAGCTCTACCTGGGGGCGGACATAGGGCAAGTATGGGGTAAGAACACCGCCTGGTTGCAAGACAAAACCATTATGGGTACGGCACTGGGCGTACGCGGCGCGGTGAATTACCACGGGAGCTGGCAATACGACGCCTTTATCGGCACCCCGATTCTCAAATCACGAGACTGGAAAAAAACCGACCGCTTCGTACTTGGCTTCAGCGCCGGCTACCACTGGCAATAACGAAGCCTGAATAACCGCCATCAAGCACAACAACCACGGGCCTTGCCCGCACCACCTGAACACAGAGGACAACCATGAACAAAGGAATTTACAAAACCATCTACAGCGCAGCCCTGCAACAAATTATTGTTACCTGGGAATACGCGCGCGGTAAGGGCAAAAGCCATGGCGGACATAGCAGACGGACGCTAGGAATCCGCATCCGTCTGCTACCGGCCTGTATTACCCTGGCCTGTGGCCTCAACCCACAACTACTCTGGGCAGAAAGCGTAATTAGCGAAGATGATCGCGCCCCTGCCCACGAACGTCCAGTCATTCTGAAAACGGCGAACGGCCTGCCACAAATCGACATCCAGACTCCGGACGCCTCCGGCATCTCGATGAACCGCTACAGCCGGTTTGACATAGACGCGGCAGGCGCCGTGATGAATAACGCGCGCAAAGACAGTGCGACCCTGAGTGGTGGCGTGGTGGCGGGTAACCCGCATCTGGCCAAGGGCGAAGCGGCGCTCATCGTCAACCAGGTACGCAGCCAAGACCCCTCCCACTTGCAGGGCATGGTGGAAATTGCCGGACAAAAAGCCGACGTCATCGTGGCGAATCCGGCGGGGCTGATGGTGAACGGAGGATTTATCAACGCCGGCAAAGTGCAATACACCGCCGGACAAGTCACTATCGAACGGGGCAGTCCGGTGCAACACAGTGCGCCGAATGGCCTGATCGAAATCACCCCCGGTGGACTGAACGCGCAGCAACACGACTACACCACCCTGCTAGCACGGCAAATCAAGCTGAACGGAGCAATCCAGGCAGGTGCCGGGCAAGTGGATCTCATCACCGGCAACAACAGCCTGGGAGCCGACGGCAGCATCACCCCTAAAAATACGGACGGTCAACATGCAGCGCCGCGCTTCGCCGTGGACAGCAGCGCGCTCGGTGGCATGTACGCAGGCCGCATCCGCCTCATCGGCACAGAACAGGGCGTCGGCGTGCATCATGCCGGCACCCTCCAGGCAGAGAGTCTGAATATCCAGCTACCCGGCACCTTGGAAAACAGCGGCAACATCAGAGCCAATGCCCTTGATATCCAGCTGGAAAACCTGCAAAACGATGGCGAACTGCGGCACAACAGCAACAACACCCTCTACCTGCGCAGTAACGCATTCAGCAACCGTGACACAGCCACCTTGCAAGCGCGCACAACTGGACAAGAGCAAGCTAACAACAATACCCCTGAAGCTCCAAACAACGCCGACAACAAAAACAGCAACGCCATTGGCCGCATCACCGCCAGCGGCAAGATAGATAACCGGGGCAACATCAGTAGTGGCGGCGGCATTGACCTTAACATTCGTGACTATCAAAACAGCGGCACCGTCGCCATCAGCCAAATCACCCTGCGCGACGGCAAATTCGACAATCGCGGTGGCACAAGCCACTTTGAAAATGCCGACATTCGGGCGAGCAGCCTCGACAACCGCAGCGGCACCCTCAACTTCGAACGCGCAAAACCCATCATCATTCAGGGTCAGCTGGATAACCACCGGGGCAGCATCAACAGCACCGCGCCGCTTGACATCAGCGCCGGGCAAATCAGCAACACCGGAGGGGGTAACATCAGTAGCGCGACCACCCTCAGTCTCTACGCCCGTCGTGACATCGTGAGCGACGGCAACATTAGCGCTGGCAGCAGCGCCAACCTGAAAGCAGGACAAAATATTACGAACAGCGGCTTGATCAGCGCAGGCGAAGCCCTGGCTCTCGACGCCGGCAATAATATTGAAAACAGCGGCTCCCTCTATGCGGGCAGCACCCTCGATCTCAACGCGGGTAACACCATTGACAATAGCGGCAACATCTCTGGCGAGCTACTTAATATCAGCGCTGACAGCCTGGAAAACCGCGAAAGCGGCACCATCACCCAGCGCGGCCCCTATTCGCTCAACATCCATACCGCCGACTACGACACTGCAACCAGCCCGTATAACAGCATCCGCACCCAAAAACCGGGGACGGGCGCAAACAGTGCAACGGGCACGAGCAGGGGCGAATCCGCCGGCCCCGAAGGCAGCCTGAAAATCCGCTCCAGCTTCAACAATCGGGGCGTCTTTGAAATCAATAACCTGCTCTCGGTCACGGCAAGCAAGAGCTTCACCAATCACCAGGACAGCGAATTTGCCCGCCTCACCCTGACCCAGGGCGCAACCCTCGACAACAGCCACGGCACCCTGCGCAGCCAAAGCATGCGTTTTGATGCAGGCGACATCAACAACCAGCACGGCAGCCTGCAAACCAACACCCTGCACCTGAAAAGCCAGAATCTGGACAACTGTTTCGGGCGCATAGAAGTCGCGGATAAAGCCGAATTCAACATCAGCAAACGGTGGGACAACAGTCACGGCCAGGTGAAAGCCGGCACCCTGCGTATTGACAGCATAAAAACCAGTAACGACGGCGGCATCATCAGTGCCCAGAACAACCTACACCTCTACAACCGGGGACACTGGGACAACGGAAGCGGCCAACTGCTGGCCGGCGGCGACATGGCCCTGAATGGCGGTACCCTGGACAACCGGGGTCGCATCCAGGCGAGCGGCGCACTGCAATACCAGAACTTCACCCAGCTGAACCAGCAGGGCGAACTGTACAGCAACAACATCGCCCTGCATGGCCAGACGCTGCACAACAGCGGCACCACCGCCAGTGCGCAGCACATCACCATCCACAGCGACACCACCGAAAACAGCGGCAAGCTCAGTGCGACGGAGACGCTCACCGTCAACAGCAGGAACGTCAACAACCGGGGCGAACTCCAGGCGGGTGGCAACATCGGATTACAAGCACCAAACACGACGAACAGCGGCCGCATCATCAGCAACCGGGACAGCCGCATCAGCGGCGAAACACTCGACAACAGCGGTCTTATCCACGCCCAACAACAACTCTACCTGCGCAACCGCCACCTCAAAAACAGCGGCACGGCAGCCGCCTCGGGCGAGACCACCATTGATACCGCCGCCCTGGATAACAACGGCAGACTGGCCGGCAAAACCCGCATCACCGTAAACACGCCGCAGTTTGCGAACAAAGGCGGCAACATCGGCAGCGACCAGGAAGTCATCATCAATACCCCTGAGCTGGATAACAGTCAGGGACAAATCGCCAGCCGGGGCCGCCTCACCCTGAATGTCGCCGGCAACATCAACAACAGCGGCGGCGTGCTGGCCACCGAAGAAGACTGGCACATCAAAACCCCGCAACTCAATAACAACGGCGGCAACATCCACAGCGGCAAAAAGCTGCACATAGAAACCCCGAAGCTCGATAACACGGGCGGCAGCATTGACGGCAGCGAATACCACCTGCAAAGCAGCGACATTAACAACCAGGGCGGACACCTCATCGGGCGCAACAAACTGCACATCGAGACCGACGGCGAACAACTGAATAACCAGGGCGGACAAATCGTCAGCCAGGACGAACTGCGCATTGACGGCAAAAAGACCACCATCGACAGCAGCGGCGGCTACATCGTCGGCAACAACCTGAACGTTGACGTCGATAGCGTCAAAGGCGGCAAAGTCGAAAGCTGGGCCGACCTGCAAATGCGCGCGCGCCGTATTGACGACCTGGAAGAAGTGCGCACCGGCGGCAACATGGACATCCGGACTGAAGAACGCTACACCTTCAATGCACCGCATTACAGCGGCGGTTGGGCGAAGATTGGTGCCAAGGGAGGAATAACTTTTGCACCCGATGCCGAATTCGAATTCCAGGAAAACGCCGAAATCACCAGCGATGACTTCATCTACAACGAAGGCCAGATTGCCGCCTACGGCACCCTGCTGCTCAAAGCCGGCACCACCATCGAAAACAGACACAGGGCAAAAATCCAGGGCGGACACGTTGCGATGGAGGCGCAAAGCCTGAAAAACTTCGATGGTGCCACCATCGCTGCCGCCAATCGCATTGACCTGGCCGCTGGCGAGATCATCAACGAAGGTAGCGCCAGAATCGAAAGCGTGGGCGGCCTCCACGTTGGCCGCACCCTCGATGGCAATCACCAGGCAACCGGACAGGCAGACCTCCTGCGCAATGACAACGATGGCAAAATCAACGTGGTTGGCGGTGATGCCAATATCAATGCGGCTCGCATCGAAAACATCGACAGCCGGAAATTTGTCGGTAACGATATTATCAACTTGACAGAAGTCACCTTCTATTCCAACCGAAGTAGGAAGAACGAGTGGATTCCGGAAGAATATCGAAGCCAGACCCCTCATGGACACCACACCAAATACCATTACTTATTAGAAGAAAGTCGCGGTGCAGTACGCAATGTTGCCCCCGGCACCATAAGCGTGAGTGGCAACCTCACCGTCAATGCCGACAGCGCCAACAACGAAGGACACATCACGGCAGGCAGCATTGACGGCACAGCGCAAAACATGTTGAACGGCAGCCTATGGGACGGGTGGCATACCATCCGCGCGGTAAATGGCAAATTTGGTAGCCGGTTTCGCGATGACTACCAGTTATTTAACAATTACACCCCGCCTAATATTGCTGAACCAATACAAATCTCCTTGGGCCACTTAAAGATCGGCGGTAACCACAATGGCAACCGCTACGACGACGGTACCGGTGGTGGCAGTGTCCCCTTCCCCGGCGGTAACGGCGGCGGTAACGGTGGCGGTGGCAACAACGGCACCACCATCGTGGACTTCATTGACAAAAACGGCAAAACCGTCGTCTACCAAACCATTAACGACTACCAGCCCACATTGCCGCAAGATAGCTTCTACCAGATCAACCCGGACAACATTGCTGCTCCTGAAGGCATCCCGGTCAACCCGGCCCGGGGTCTCTATACCCTTGATCCGACCTTTGCCCGTATCCTGGAAAAACACCGCCCCGAACTCTTCAAGAACGGCGAGCTGATACGCACGCCGATGAACCCGCACTACGACCGCTACAGCGACCTGAACGACAAAGGCGCGGCATACAGCGGTACCACGCAGGGCGTGCCCTACATTGACTTCAGCCGCAGCATCGGCGACCGCTACTACAACCAGGAACTCGTCAGAAACCAAATCGCCCGCCTTACCGGCTACCGCTACCTCAAGGGCTACCAGGACGACAGCAGCCAATTCAACGCGCTGGTTGCTGCCGGCGAACGCCTGCGGGCCAAACTGCAGCTCGCGCCCGGCGTTGCCCTGACAGCCGAGCACATGAAGAGCCTCACCGAAGACATCGTGCTGATGGTCAACAAAACCATCACCCTGCCCGATGGCCGCCAGATCGTGCGCCAGGTGCCGCAAGTTTATGCACAAAAACGGCCGGACGACCTCGACACCAGCCACCCAACCATTGGTGCGAACCGCATCGCCCTCAAAGGTAACTACCACAACAACGCCGGCGACATTGGCGGCCGCGACGCCCTCAAACTGTACTACCGCAACATTGACCACAGCGGCACATACACCAGCAACCACGGCGACGTCCATGCCAGCGACACCTACAACGGCAGCGCGGGCACCATCAATGCTGGCAAATACTTCAAAGCCACTGCCGGCAAACAGTTCAACTTCCAGCCCAAAACCGCCGACCACAACGAAAACGCCGCCAAAGACGCGGGCAAGAGCTACCACAACAGCCACACCATCACTGCCGAAGGCCAGCTCAAACGCTACGCCACAGGCAGCACCGTTATCCTCGGCGAAGCGGATGAAACCAACATCGGTACCACCGCACTCGACCTCGGCGACAAAACCAGCACCACCCTCATCCAGGGCAAAAAAACCGACCTGGGTGCAGAATTTGTCTACGAACAAACCCTCGACAAAAAAGACGCGGGCAACTACGACTACCACTACCGGGGCGAACACAAAGGCGTGCACACCAGCGGCGACGGCAAACTGGCCGTCATCGCCACCGATGGCAAACTGACCATGAAAGCCGCCGAACTCGACAGCGGCAAAAGCCAGGTATACCTCTACGGTGCCAAAGGCGTTGACGCCGAGGCGGGAGAAATCGTTGAGCACACCATCAGCGCCCGCGAAAGCAAACAACGCGGCCTCCTCAAACGCACCCACACGCGCGACTACGTCGAAACCGAAATCCACCAGAACAAAGCCGGCACCATCACCGGCGATACCGTCGTCGTTGCGGCGGGACAAGGCGACATCAACGCCACCGGCATGCACATCGTCAGCGACCACGGCACCATGCTGCATACTGACAAAGGCGACATCAACCTCAAAGCCGGCAAAAACAGCTATCGCAGCGTCGAAAAACACAGCAAACACAAAACCGGTCTGATGGGTTCCGGCGGCTGGGGCGTCTTCCTCGGCAGCCGCCGCCAGAGCGGCGAGACCGAACTCGACATCAAGGCCCCCGCCCCGACCCTGGTCGGCGCGATCGACGGCAACATCCACATCCAGGCCGGCGGCCACTACGATGGCACGGGTGCCCTGGTACATGCCGGACGCGAAGGCGGGCCGCTTACCAAAGAACAATGGCTGCAGATGAGCGAAGCCGAACGCAACCGCGCCGGCAACATCTACTTCAGCGCCGAAAGCGGCAGTCTGCGCGCGGCGCGCGGCAGCCAAGACCACGAAATGCACAGCCACTACAAACAGACCGGCTTCACCGCCAACCTGGGCGGCGCCGTGGTCAACGTCGCCCAGACCGCCTTGCAAACCATGAAAACCCTGAGCGATGGCGATAACGCCCGCGTCCGCACCATGAACACGCTCAACAACACCTGGGCCAACTACAAAAGCATCGAAGCGCTCAGCAAAGCCCTGAACGCCACCAGCGAAAAACCTGATAACAACCTCATCAACATCCAGATCACCCTGGGCGGTCAGCACAGCACCGTGCACCACAAAGCCCACGAAGATACCCTGCTGCCCAGCCAGATGACCGGCGACAGCGGCGTGTACGTCGACATCAAAGGTAAAGGCGAAGGCAGCACCCTGGACGTCATTAGCTCCGACCTGGCGGGCAGCGCCATCACCCGCCTCACCGTCGAAGGCAAAAAAACCTTCGCTGCCGACAGCGTGCACAAAACCATCGAAAGCAGCCAGCACAGCGGCGGTGGCGGCGGCGGCATCGCCATCATGTGGGGTCCGAACGGCGGCGGTTTCGGCTTTACCGCCAACGCCAACATTGGCAAAGGCGAAACCAACGGCAACAGCACCACCTACCGCCTGAGCCACATCGGCGGCCTGCAGGGCCACACCGACATCGGCGACGGCAAAACCCTGTTGAGCGGCGCCCAACTCCTCGGCAAAAGCCTGGAAGGCAACACGCGCGAGCTCGTCGCCATCAGCCCGCAAGGCACCATGGACTACGACAGCAACAACTTCGCCCTCTCCGGCTACGTCCTCTACGGTTACGGCTTCTCTGCCGGACTCGATTACGAAAAAACCCGCGTAACCGCCCACGAAAAAACCATCAACAAAGAAAGCGGCAGCCGCAACAGCGTAGACGCCGTGGAAGGCGGCAACGACCGCAGCAAAAACATGGTCGCGAAAATCCGGCAAAACGACGCCGTCGCCAATGCCCAGCAGGACACCCTCGGCGGGCAGAGCGGCTTCTTCGCAGGCGATGACGGCTTCCGCATCAAAAACAGCGGCACCGCCACCCTCGAAGGTGCGACCTTTGTCAGCACGGAAAAAGCCGAAGCCGAAGGCAAAAACCACTTCAGCACCGACCGCCTTATCCGCAAAGACCTGGAAAACCACAGCGAATACCAGGGCAAAAGCATAGCGATTGGCCTGAACTTCGCGCTGGGTGGCAACAAAGACGGCGGCCAGCAACAACAACTCCAGTGGCTGGGCGAAAACTTCAGCCCCATCAACGTGGGCGAAAGCGGCCTGAGCAACCGCTTCGGCTATGACCGCACCAATAAAAACGATCGCGGCACCACCTACGCGAGCATCAACACTGCGAACATCACCATCAACGACGCGGCGGGCCAACAAGCGCTGACAGGAGAAAGCGTGGCCGATACCATCCGTAACGCCAACCGTGGCATGACGCTCGCGACCGCGAAAGCACAAAGCGGCGCGGCCGACGCCCACTTTGATGCGGCGAAAGTCGAAAACAGCGTGCGCACCAACGCCCAAGTGATGAAAACCTTCACCGGCACCGTACAAGAAGCCAAAGGCGAGCTGCGCAAACGGGCGGAAAAAAACCGCCGGGAAGCGATATACCAACGAGACCCGGAAAAGCGGGCTGCCCAACTGCAACGCGCAGAACAACAAGAACAACTGGCCGTCGCGGTGGACATGCTCGGCGGCGCCCTGACGCCGGCGAACAGCGTAGCCGGCGGCATAGCCAACACCCTGGCGCCGGCCATCACCTACAAAATCGGCCAAGAAGCCAAACAGCGCGGACTGGAAGGCACACCGGAGCACATCGCCCTGCACGCCGTGATGGCAGGAGCGAGGACAGCGCTGAATGGCGGCAGCACCGGCGAAGTATTGGCCAGTGCCGCGATAACCGGTACCGCCGAATATAGCGCGCCGCAGCTGGCCAAACTCCTCTACGACAAAGACATCAGCCAACTGACGGCGGCGGAAAAAAGCGCGCTCGGCCAGACCATCGGTGCCCTGACGACGGGGGCAGGCGCAATGACGGGCGGCAACAGCGCGACGACCTACAACGCGGGAAAAACCGCGCAGAATGCGGTGGAGAACAATTATATGGCCAGCCTGCGTGACTACGATAAAAAACCCAAGGTCATCCAGGAGCATACCGATAAACTACTGGCAGCAGGCGCCATGCCGTTTGAAAAGCTGGATGAAAAATACGAAAATTGCAATACCGATAAAGATTGCCAAAACGCAGTCGAAGAAGAATGGAGAAAAGAATCGAAGAAAACGGCTATTTTAGAAAAAGAACTGGTAGAAAAGGGTGAGTTGGAACTTAAACACCTGAACGGCTATCCATCTACAAAAGAACAAAAAGATGAATTATATAGCAGCCAGATGGTCAGGAGCGCCAATAGAAGCAAGACTGCCCTAGGCCAAAGAGAGGCGATGTCTTGGAACACAATAGGGAAACCCCAAGAAGCAGATGAAGCACTGGCAATCGCAATATCCCGCAACGATGACCGATTGGGACTAACTGAACGGGAAAGGGAAAAATGGAATGCCATAGCTGCATCATCGCCTGGCGACTTGATGGCTAATAATAATGGTCTCGCCACAAGACCATTATTGACACCTAAGGTAGAAAAAAATCCAACCCAAATACAAACATCTACGCCTAAAATAGAAAGTGTAAAAACAGAAGGCAAATCTATACACCCCGATCTTAATATAGGGAGAAACAATCCGCAACACTATAATAACAAACCATTGCATGATAAGATCAATTACAAAGGTTTGGAAGAAAAAGCAACTAATATATTACTGAAAGAAATTAATAAAATTCCGTCAAAAAATAAAGCGAGAGAAGTTGCCACCATGATTGCTGCATTTGACCCAAAAACAGGAAAGATTGCCTTTGGTGCTAGTAATGGTAAAGTGACGGCAGATATGTTGCATCCAGAAACGGTAAAATATATAGAGAAACGGTTAGGAGTAAAAATTGGAGAACGCACAAGTTTTTGTAACAATACATCAGGAGCTTGCGCAGAGGTATTTGCAGCAGATAAACTTATACGTCAAGGAGTAAAACCTGAAGATGTGAAATTTACGAAAGCATTGAGACCTACAAAAGCCTGGAAAAATAAAAACCCATGGCAAGATATTGTAGAAACCTGTGAGAATTGTATGATCACATGGCCTAAAGGAGGCGAACCAAAATGAATGATTTAGGACCTAATTGGCATCCGGATTTTGGAACTATTTATACATGGTATGCCATGGATAAAAATGGAAAAATATCTATGATGACTAATAATAATTGGGGGAATATTCCTAGATCTCTTCTTTGTGCAAAAAACATTGAGGAGCAGTTAGGGTACATAAATGAATATGTGTGGGAGGAAAGCAACATTTATAATAATTATACAATTAACAAAAATGGCGAATTTGTTCTTGATATGTATTGTTTTTGGTTTAATAAAGGTCTTAACAAAAATGATGTGTATAAAAAGATGTTGGAAGATTACAAAAATAGAGGAGTCTATAGTGAATCAAACATACCCATAAACAAAGGTTTTTATATTTATGAAGCCATAGATGGTTATAAAGAAGGCGATGATTATCCGGTCGGTTATGATGGCCCGACGAAAATGGGAGATTACTTCCGTTTCTTGCAGCCTACAGTTTATGGCAGTATTGAAGATTTCCCCAAAGAATTAAGGGGGTTGATTGCCGTTTCTAAAACCGTTGATTTTACGGTGGACAGGTTATTGGACAACAATTTAATCAACACCTATTTCCCGGAGGTTTATAAATAATCAATCCGTCATAACACGCTGCCAAGCGGGATAAACACTGGCTTCTTACCGTTTACCCATGTGACGAAGTAGGTATTAATGCCCAAAGCCGACACTTTCGCCTTGGCGAAAACAAAAAATCTGTTGCGGGACGGCGGATTTTTTGCACGAAGCCAGCCTTTACCTCGCTTGACGGCGAAGCCAGTATTTATAGCTAATCAGCTTATTTTTTCATATGACATTTACGCCTATCTTTCCGCATTTGCGCAATCTTCAGGGAAGATTTGTATGAAGGATTAAGAGCATTGGCTATATCCCTCTTGGCGGGAGCCCAGTGTTTACCTCGCTTGGTACGAAGCCAGTATTTATCCCGCTTGACGCAGACCCAGCAAAATCGCCGCTTGGCGAACCCAGCATTTGTCTCGCTTGACGTCCAAACAAGCATAATGCCCGCGTCCCTTACACATCTAGTAACCCCATGACCACCACTGCAAAACCGGCACAGCGCACATTCCGCCTTCGGGCGAAGATGACACTGCTGCCGGTTTTGCTTGCCTGCCTTTCCAGTTGCCACAGCATCACCGTCGAAGGCAAAAAAACCTTCGCTGCCGACAGCGTGCACAAAACCATCGAAAGCAGCCAGCACAGCGGCGGTGGCGGCGGCGGCATCGCCATCATGTGGGGTCCGAACGGCGGCGGTTTCGGCTTTACCGCCAACGCCAACATTGGCAAAGGCGAAACCAACGGCAACAGCACCACCTACCGCCTGAGCCACATCGGCGGCCTGCAGGGCCACACCGACATCGGCGACGGCAAAACCCTGTTGAGCGGCGCCCAACTCCTCGGCAAAAGCCTGGAAGGCAACACGCGCGAGCTCGTCGCCATCAGCCCGCAAGGCACCATGGACTACGACAGCAACAACTTCGCCCTCTCCGGCTACGTCCTCTACGGTTACGGCTTCTCTGCCGGACTCGATTACGAAAAAACCCGCGTAACCGCCCACGAAAAAACCATCAACAAAGAAAGCGGCAGCCGCAACAGCGTAGACGCCGTGGAAGGCGGCAACGACCGCAGCAAAAACATGGTCGCGAAAATCCGGCAAAACGACGCCGTCGCCAATGCCCAGCAGGACACCCTCGGCGGGCAGAGCGGCTTCTTCGCAGGCGATGACGGCTTCCGCATCAAAAACAGCGGCACCGCCACCCTCGAAGGTGCGACCTTTGTCAGCACGGAAAAAGCCGAAGCCGAAGGCAAAAACCACTTCAGCACCGACCGCCTTATCCGCAAAGACCTGGAAAACCACAGCGAATACCAGGGCAAAAGCATAGCGATTGGCCTGAACTTCGCGCTGGGTGGCAACAAAGACGGCGGCCAGCAACAACAACTCCAGTGGCTGGGCGAAAACTTCAGCCCCATCAACGTGGGCGAAAGCGGCCTGAGCAACCGCTTCGGCTATGACCGCACCAATAAAAACGATCGCGGCACCACCTACGCGAGCATCAACACTGCGAACATCACCATCAACGACGCGGCGGGCCAACAAGCGCTGACAGGAGAAAGCGTGGCCGATACCATCCGTAACGCCAACCGTGGCATGACGCTCGCGACCGCGAAAGCACAAAGCGGCGCGGCCGACGCCCACTTTGATGCGGCGAAAGTCGAAAACAGCGTGCGCACCAACGCCCAAGTGATGAAAACCTTCACCGGCACCGTACAAGAAGCCAAAGGCGAGCTGCGCAAACGGGCGGAAAAAAACCGCCGGGAAGCGATATACCAACGAGACCCGGAAAAGCGGGCTGCCCAACTGCAACGCGCAGAACAACAAGAACAACTGGCCGTCGCGGTGGACATGCTCGGCGGCGCCCTGACGCCGGCGAACAGCGTAGCCGGCGGCATAGCCAACACCCTGGCGCCGGCCATCACCTACAAAATCGGCCAAGAAGCCAAACAGCGCGGACTGGAAGGCACACCGGAGCACATCGCCCTGCACGCCGTGATGGCAGGAGCGAGGACAGCGCTGAATGGCGGCAGCACCGGCGAAGTATTGGCCAGTGCCGCGATAACCGGTACCGCCGAATATAGCGCGCCGCAGCTGGCCAAACTCCTCTACGACAAAGACATCAGCCAACTGACGGCGGCGGAAAAAAGCGCGCTCGGCCAGACCATCGGTGCCCTGACGACGGGGGCAGGCGCAATGACGGGCGGCAACAGCGCGACGACCTACAACGCGGGAAAAACCGCGCAGAATGCGGTGGAGAACAATTATATGGCCAGCCTGCGTGACTACGATAAAAAACCCAAGGTCATCCAGGAGCATACCGATAAACTACTGGCAGCAGGCGCCATGCCGTTTGAAAAGCTGGATGAAAAATACGAAAATTGCAATACCGATAAAGATTGCCAAAACGCAGTCGAAGAAGAATGGAGAAAAGAATCGAAGAAAACGGCTATTTTAGAAAAAGAACTGGTAGAAAAGGGTGAGTTGGAACTTAAACACCTGAACGGCTATCCATCTACAAAAGAACAAAAAGATGAATTATATAGCAGCCAGATGGTCAGGAGCGCCAATAGAAGCAAGACTGCCCTAGGCCAAAGAGAGGCGATGTCTTGGAACACAATAGGGAAACCCCAAGAAGCAGATGAAGCACTGGCAATCGCAATATCCCGCAACGATGACCGATTGGGACTAACTGAACGGGAAAGGGAAAAATGGAATGCCATAGCTGCATCATCGCCTGGCGACTTGATGGCTAATAATAATGGTCTCGCCACAAGACCATTATTGACACCTAAGGTAGAGAAGGATTCGGCTCAAATACAAGCACCCGCTCCTAAAACAGAGAGTGCAAGAGCAGAAGGTAAATATAGACACCCAGATCTAAACATAGGAAAAAATAGAGATAACCATAATCCTACGCAAAACTTTGAATTGGTAGGAACGCCATATCTAAAGTAAAGCCCTACCATAGAACGCGGGACGACGGTGCAGCTAAGCCAGCCACACCGATTGGCGAATGGTGAAATACTACCTAAAGGCAGTGTGGTCACCACATCAGACAATATGTTTAAAGCGACACTTCCCGATGGAAAAATAAAAAAGGGAAATGTTAATTTAACTTACCCGCAAGCGGCTTTCCCCAAAGCTGTTACTCCTGAATCCTTACCGCTCTCTAGCAATGTTGGCGTGTACAATCCTAATACATATGGAATCCCCGCAACATCAGCGCATGCAAGGGTTTATCTGCGAGAAAATTACGCCGCTTTAGCGGGTATTCCGCGTAGAATTGATCAAATATGGGGCTCTTCCATTGATGATCTGGCTAGATCATTTCAAATGGATGGCGCAACCGTCACGCTAAAGGCGCCTAGGGGAAGCTCTTCAAGGAAAGCAAAAATATATAAAGTGGAAGGCCGTCCGTTTGTCAAAGAAATCCAAAAGCACCCTGGTGGCGCTACACACGGAAAAGGGGAATATTATAAAATCACCTATAAAGATGACGTGGAGATTAGAATAATAGATCCGAATTCTGGATTTAACCCTCTAGCTATAAAAGAGGGCAAGCAATTCTATTATGACAATCATGGTCACCCCATAGACTATGATTCGGTAAATAAACGATGGTTTAGAAAATGACGGAGGATAAATTAATGGAAACTATAAATTTGAAATTGGCTCCCACACTAGGTGTGGGATATGATTGGATTGTTTTTTTAGATGACATAGAAAAAATCATGACAAGATTGGGGATTCCCATAGATAAAAGAGGTGCTGATAATTTTATTTTTAATAATTTTAAGTATGAAAAATTCAAACTTGGTTCTAAATTTGATGAATGTTATAAATCTGTATTTGAAGAAATTACCCTTGTTGAATTCATAGAAAATGAAGAGAGAGAGCCGTTTAAAATGCGCTTCAGAGATGGCAGGTTGATAGAAATATTCCTTGGCGAGGGCTGGGAAGGGGAAATTTTCGGTATCCGTATCGGCCAATTTGTCTCAGAAAAACGTCCGGGTATAGAACTGGTTTTTGACACCGATTATGATGAATTTGTTGTACATGATGCATCGCAAGAAGAAGTTTTTGGCATTGCGGTTTGGCCTAAGATGGGAATCTATTCCTCTATAGACGAATTGGTGATAGATAAGATCAGTTTGTATGGTCATGATGATGGTTACTGGGATCAGTAGGCGTTGATTGAATACAAATTACCCATTCATATTGCAATAGAAAGAAACATCGCCCAGCGGACAAACACTGAATTTCTATAACTTACCGACGAAAAAACAGGCAACACCGCCTACAAACCCGTCACGGCACACTACCAAAACGACTACGCCGAAACGGTTTATCTCACCCTAACGGCACCAGGCGGCGAAACCCAAACCATCGTCTCCAACACCATCCACCCCTTCCTCGCACAGGCTGACACCCCGTCACCGCCGCGCCGGGACACGACTACCGGGGCGAAATAAAAAACGCGCAGTGGGTCGAAGCCGCCAAACTGCGGCAAGGCTACCGCCTGCTGGGTGACGACAAACGCTGGCACACCGTGAGCAGCGTCCGCATAGCGGAAGAACCGCTCCAAGCCTACAACCTGACCGTCGCCGACTATCACACCTACTTCATCAAAGGAGAAAAAGGCAGCAGCGGCGTTTGGGTGCATAACGACTGCCTGAATGCACTGCCACCTAATGTAAGAGAAGCAAAAATTAGCGGCCAGACTGTCTATTTCTTTGAAAATACAAAAGGGAAAACCGTTAGCTATATCGAAAATCCGAGCTGGAAAGCAGGCGCCCCTAATTATTCAGACCGAATCGGGGATAATGCCGCCTGTTCCAGCCATTCCGCGTTATCAATGCCCCTGCTCGAAGCCGACAATCTCACCCTGCTCAAAGGCAGCACCCTGTTGCTGCGCCGTTACTGTCTGCGTATTGCCGCAGGCGACATCATCCATCTCACCGGCGAGAACGGCAGCGGCAAAACCACGCTGTTGCAGGCGCTGGCGGGTTTGTCCACACCGCAGCACGGCTGTATCCGCCGTCATGCGCCGCTGCTCTATCTCGGCCACCGCCCGGGCATCAAGGGTGTGTTGACCGCCCGCGAGAATCTGCGTTATGCCGCCCGCCTCTATCACGGCATGAGCGGGGCGGGGCTGGAAAGGCGGCTGGATGCGGCGCTTGCTGCGGTCGGCATCGCGCATCTTGCCACGCGGCAAAGCCGCCTGCTGTCGGCGGGGCAGCAGCGGCGCTGTCAGCTTGCTCGCCTGTGGCTGGATACGCCGCCGCTGTGGCTGCTTGATGAACCGCTGACGGCGCTGGATGCGGCGACTGCTGCCACCCTGTTGCAGCATCTCGAACAGCACCGCGCCTGCGGCGGCGCGGCGGTGATTACTAGCCACCAGCCGCTGGCGTTGCCGCGCCTGACGGTATGCGCTGTGGGGCAATGAAACCACCGCCCGCAATAAAAAAGCCCGCGCAAGCGGGCTTTTTGCTGTGTGTCGCGAATGAAGGACTACTACACCCCCGGCACGATGATGACTTTGGCAAGGGCAAGGCCGACCAGGCAGGCGACGACGACGCCGACGAGGCCGGGCGCCATGAAGCTGTGGTTGAAATACCATTTGCCGATTTTCGTCGTCCCGGTCACGTCGAAGGTGATGGTGGCGATGTCGGACGGGTAGTTCGGAATGAAGAAGTAGGCGTAGGTGGCCGGCATGAGGCCGATGAGTTGCGGCGCAGGGATGCCGAGCGTGATGCCTACCGGCAGCAGGATTTTCGCCGTCGCCGCCTGGCTGTTGATGAGTACGGACACGGCGAAAAGCGCGAAGGCAAACATCCACGGCCGCGCTTGCACCATTGCCGTGATGCTGTCTTTGAAGACCGGCATGGCGTGGTTGAAGTAGGTATCGCTCATCCAGGCGATACCGAAGATGGCGACGGTGGCGACCATGCCCGATTTGAAGACAACGCCGTTCGGCACTTTCGCCACATTGGTGCGGGTGGCAAGCAGGATGACACCGCCGAAGCCGAGCATCAGCATCTGGATCATCACGCCCATGGAGATGAGCAGCGGCTTACCATATTGAACCATCCAGAGCAGTTTGTGCTTCATCATCGGGATCATCATGCTGAGCGGGATGAGCAGCGTGTTCTTGTGTTCAGGATCAACCACGGTGCGGATCGGTTTGTACATGGCGACGAAGACGATGCAGGCCAGGGCGAGCAGGAAGAGCAGCACGGAGTTGCGCGCGGCGGGCGGCAGTTGTTCGTTCAGGGTGGTGCTGGTGGTGTTCAGGATGCGTTCGCGCCAGACCGGGTCTTTCATGCGGCGCTGGTATTCCGGATCGTCTTCCAGTTCCTTGCCGCGCCGCAGGCTGTACAGCGAGAGGGCGATGGTGCCGCAGAAGGTGGAGGTGATGGTGACGGCGACGATTTGCAGCAGCGACACGCCTTCAAAGAAGTGGATCTTGGTGATGTCATCCAGATAGAGCGCGACGACCGCCGAGACGGGGCTGGCGGTAATGGCGAGCTGCGAGGCGACGGAAGCGGCGGCCATCGGGCGTTCCGGTCGGATTTTGTTTTTCAGCGCGATGTCGCCGATGATCGGCATGATGGAATAGACCGCGTGGCCGGTGCCGAGCATGACGGTCATCGCCCAGGTAACGATGGGGCCCAGAATCGTCACCCGCTTCGGGTTCTTGCGCAGGATTTTTTCCGCGACCTGCAACATGTATTTCAAACCGCCCGCCGCTTCGAGCACGGAGGCACAGGTGACGACGGCGAGGATAACGAGCATGACCTCAATCGGCGCCTTGCCGGGCGGCATGCGCAGAACCAGCACTTCAAAAAGCAGGCCGATACCCGAGACGACCCCAAGACCGATGCCGCCGAAGCGGCTGCCCGCGTAAAGAAAACCGATGAGCAGGATGAACTCAAAAATGAGCGCATGCTCGACAAAAAAAGACATATTGCCTCCTGATAATGTTGAAAAAGCGTGAATATGATACGCCTTGCCATCTGTTCATGCAGGGCTTTGTACGCGCTGCTGCGGGCGGCTTCGTACGCAGCAAAAAAACGACGCAGCAACAAAACCCCCGCAACACGCCGCTTGACGGGCGCAGTGTTCACGCCGCCCGGCAGCATTTCCGTTGGCACGACAACGCTACGGGGCCCGGCGGGCTGAAGCTCGTCCCGCACAAGCATCCGGTATTGATACCGCTTGGCAGGCACTGAGAGAGCGGCGATAAAAAAGCAGCCGTGCGGCCGCCCGATTCAGGCATCAGGCGGGCGGCGCATATCGATATGCGCGATGCCGTCTTCGGGGTACACGTCCGAGATGGGCAGGAAGCCGAATGCGGCGTAGAAATCCTGCAAATGTGCCTGTGCTTGCAGATACGCCGCTTGTCCCGCGACGAGGCGCAGGGCTGCCTGCATCAGGGTCTTGCCCATGCCGCGTCCGCGCCGGGCGGGGGCGACGATGACCCTCCCGATGTGTACGCCCTCTGCGCCCTGTATCAGGCGGTAGCAGGCGGCGATGGCATCATTTTCCGTGGCGTAGAGGTGGGTTGCCGTTGGGTCGCGGTCGTCCACTTCCTGATAGAGGCATTGCTGTTCGACGACGAAGGTGGCGACGCGCAGGCGGAAGATGGCGTGCCGTTCGGCGACCGCTCAGTGTGGCGAAGGTTTTTGCCTGCCAGTTCATGTCAATGCCCGCTTGACAGCTTCATGATGATCACGCCGCCGATAATCAGCGCCGCGCCGAGCCAGCGGCCGAAGGTGGCGGCGTCGTTGAAGAAAAGCACGCCGACGAGGAAGGCACCCGCCGCGCCGATGCCCGTCCACACCGCATAAGCGGTGCCCATCGGGATTTCTTTTTGCGCGAGGAAGAGCAGGAAGCCGCTGCCCGCCATGAAGAGAATGGCGGCGGCGATGCCGGGGAGGCGGTAGCCGTCCTGCTGCGCGTATTTGAGGCCGAGCGGCCAGCCGATTTCCAGCAGCCCGGCGCTGATGAGGTAAATCCAGCTCATGTTTGTCTGTCCTGTGAGAAAAGGGCGCGCAGGGTATTGCCCGCCGGGTGGCGGGTCAAGTCTGCCCGTTTGCTGCCGCTTCCGCCGCGTTGTCATCCGCTTCCGGCATGTCGCCCCGGTCCCCGGTCTTCTTCGTCTTCTTCGCCGTGCAAAAGCGCCTGTACGGCGTCGTAGAGCAGTTGTTGCTGATGCACGTTTTCTTCGGCCAGGGCGCGGTTCTGGAAGCGGGCGATGTCCGGATTGTACAGCGCCACCATTTTGCCCATGCCGCGCCGGTTCATGCGGAAGAAGAGCTGGCCGACTTTTTCGCCATGTCGTGCGGCACGCCGAGAAATTCCAGTGTCCGCTTGCCGCTGCGGACCGCCGCATCGAAGGTTTCGCGGATGATTTCGTCCGCCCCCGCCTGGTAGAGGCGGAAGGTGCAGAGGCGGTCGTAGGCGCGGGCGACGATTTTGATGTGCGGGTTGACTGCACGCGCGAAGCGCACAATATGCAGCGCCTGCTCCGGGTTGTTGATGGCGACCACCAGCACTTTCGCCGTCTCGATTCCGGCGGTACGCAGGAGTTCGGGGCGCGAGCCGTCGCCGAAATAGCTTTTCATACCGTATTTGTCGAAGCCGGCGACGATTTGTTCATCGAGGTCGATGATGGCCACCGGGTAACCGGCGGCATGCAGGAGGTAATAGACAATCTGCCCGAAGCGGCCGAAGCCGATTTGCAGCACTTCGTGCCGTTCTTCGATGACATCCGCCGCGCGCGCCGGTGCCGCTTTTTGCGGCAGTCTGGCGTGGAGGAGCGTGAAGAGCGGGGTCAGGATTATGGAAAGGACGACGCAGGCGGTCATCGTCGCGTTTTCCGTCTTGCCGATGACGCCCTGATTGTATAGTCAAATATCTAAAAAACCGTAACGGTGTTGCGCCGCCTTGCCGTACTGGTTTGTACGGTCTGCGCCGGTGCGCCATGTTACTGTTTCTTGGCTATTTGACTATAGACGGCGGCATAGAGGATGAAGGCAAACTCGCCGCCTTGCGCCATCAGCACCGCGCGTTCCAGCGCCTCGTCGTGGCTGCTTTTTGCCAGCCGCGCCACCCCGTAGATGCACAACCCCTTCGCCGCCATCATCGCCAACACGCCGCTTGCCACCGGCAGCCAGTGTTCGGCGACCACGCGCAGGTTGAGCGACATGCCGACGGCGAGGAAGAAGAGGCCGAGCAGCAGGCCGCGAAACGGCTCGACATCCGCTTCAAGCTGATGGCGGAAACTCGAATCCGAAAGCAGGACCCCGGCGAGGAACGCGCCCATCGCCATCGACAGCCCGCCCAGTTCCAGCAACTGCCCCGAACCGAGTACGACCAGGAGCGCCGCCGCCGTCATCACCTCGCGCGCCTTGCTGCGGGCGAGCAGGCGGAAAACCAGGTTGAGCAGCCAGTGGCCGACCGCCACCAGCAGCGCGACGCAGGCGAACGCCTTGCCGATGCCCAGCCACAGCGGTGTCGTGCTTTGCGTATGCTGCGGCGAGAGGAAGGTGATGAAGGCAAGCAGCGGCACAATCAGCAAATCCTCGAAGAGGAGGATGGAGACCATCTTCTGCCCGCCTGGCGCGGTTAATTCATGGCGCTCGCCGAGGACGGACATGACGATGGCGGTCGAAGTGAGGACAAACCCGGCGGCGCTGACGAAGGAAATCTGCCAGGAAAAGCCGTAGAGGATGCCGACGGCGGTCAGCAACACCGCCGCCAGCACCACCTGCATGCTGCCGAGGCCGAAAATCTGGCGGCGCAGATGCCAGAGGTGCGCGGGCTTCATTTCCAGCCCGATGACGAAGAGGAAAATCACCACCCCGAGCTCGGCGATGTGCAAAATCGTGGAGGCATCCTGAAAGAGGCCGAAACCGGACGGCCCGATGACCAGCCCGGCAGTGAGATAGCCCAGCACCGAGCCCAGTCCCAAACGCTTGAACAGCGGCACGGCGACCACCGCCGCGCCGGGAAGCGCCACTACCTGCACCACATGAAAACTGCCGCTTGCATCTGCCATATGACCTCCTTGATTTAATGGGAAAACCGCCGCACATAGCAGCAGAGGGGGCGGGCATGACAGAGCGCCACCCCCCGCGAATGCCACACGAAGCGGCACGCCGGGGGGCGCCTTGCGGCGTTTTGCTTGCGGGAATGCGCACAAAAAAGCCCGCTTGTGCGGGCTTTTTATGGTTGAGACCGCTTACAGCGTAGCGATGTCGATAACGAAGCGGTATTTCACGTCGCTTTTCAGCATCCGCGCGTAGGCGGTGTTGATGTCCGCCATCTTGATGATCTCCACATCGGCGGTGATGTTGTGTTCGCCGCAGAAATCCAGCAGTTCTTGCGTTTCTTTGATGCCGCCGATGAGGGATCCGGCAACCGTGCGGCGGCCGAGAATCAGCGGCACGGTGCTGAGTGCCGGGGTCACGGCTCCGAGCAGGCCGACATACACCAGTGTGCCGTCCAGTTGCAGCGTCGGAATGTAGGGGTTGACGTCGTGTTCATAGGGCACGGTGTCGATGATGAGGTCGAACCGGTTCGCCACGCTTTTCATCTGCGCCGCGTCGGTGGAAATCACGATGTTGTGCGCGCCGAGACGTTTCGCGTCCGCCGCCTTGCCCGGACTGCGCGAGAACAGGGTGACTTCCGCGCCGAGGGCGTGCGCCAGTTTGATCGCCATGTGGCCGAGGCCGCCGAGGCCGATAACGGCGACTTTGCTGCCCTTGCCGACGTGCCAGTGGCGCAGCGGCGACCAGGTGGTGATGCCCGCGCAGAGGATGGGCGGCACGGCTTTGGTGTCAAGGTTTTCCGGCACTTTCAGCACAAAGGCATCGCTGACGGTGATGGTTTTGGCATAACCGCCGTAGGTGGGTCGGCCGTCGTGCTTGTCGATGCCGTTGTAGGTGCCGACGAAGCCGTTCTCGCAGTATTGTTCGAGGTCGTGTTTGCAGGGTTCGCAATGGCGGCAGCTATCGACGAGGCAGCCGACGCCGACCAGATCGCCCGCTTTGAACCTGGTTACTTTGTCGCCGACGCTGCGCACGCGGCCGACGATTTCGTGCCCCGGCACGACGGGGTATATCGTGCCGCCCCAGTCGTTGCGGGCGGTGTGCAGGTCGCTGTGGCAGACGCCGGTGTAGAGGATGTCGATGACGACATCATCGGCGCGCGGCGTGCGGTATGTAAAGGTGAAGGGTGCCAGCGGGCTGGTGGCGGATTGCGCGGCATAGGCTTTGACGGTTTCAGTCATGGTGTGCTCCTGTGGGGGTGAAAAACGGTTTGCAGAGTATAAGCGCATCAGCGCCGGCGACAGCGGATATAGTCGCTTCAAACAGAAATGATACGGTGTTGGATCGCCTCGCCGTACTATTTGTACTGCCTTCGGCTCGCCGCCTTGTCTCATTCCTGTTTGAAACGACTATAAACGTCGGCAGCGTCGGGGCATTCCGCGCGGCCTTGCCGTCACGCGGCGGTGTCGCCGCCGGTACCGCGCGGGATAATGCGCCGCCCGTTGTGCGCGGGGCGCAGGGCGGTTTCCAGCACGCGGCAGGCGCTGTCCATGTCGCCGCCGCAGAGGTAGAGGTCGAGCGCGGCGAAGCGGTGTTCCGGCCAGGTGTGGATGCTCAGATGCGATTCGGCGAGCAGCAATACGCCGGTTACACCCGCTTCTGCGCCGAAGTGGTGGAAGTGGGCGGCGAGGATAACCGCCCCCGCCGCTTCTGCCGCCGCGCGCAGGATGTGTTCAAGACGCCCGGCGTCGCCCAGCAGGACGGCATCGCAGCCGTAATAGTCGAGCAGGGTGTGGCTACCGTGGTTGTTGTATGCGGTCATGCGGTAGGTTTATTACGGACGGGGGTGGGTTCGGTGCCATCGGCAAAGGTGATGTTCAGGCGGCAACCGTCCGCTTCGGCGACAGTGTGGATGGTGGCGGCGGTGCCGGGATGTGCTTGCCGGATGGCTTCTGCCGGGTGACGGGTGAAGGCGGCCGGGTCAAGCGGACAGCGGGGAAGCGTTTGTGCAGGATGTTCATGATTCCATATTTCGGGATTATGTTCGCGGCAAGGGTCAGCAGCGCGTTCTTTGTGTTTTCAGCAAAATACCGCTGCATAGCATACATATATTTCGGGGTGTGGCCTGAAAAGTATGCCGGGCTGGACAAAGCCATAGTTGATGTAGTGAAAAGCCGGATTAAAGGCCTTGAAGTGGTAGAGCAATTTCTTTGAAAAACAACAGGTTTCCCTCACAATCCGCCTGATTCTGTGCCTCAGGCGGCAATTATTACCTTCAATTCCCACTGTATATTTCTTGCCAATATTCGATTTTTCACTACCAAATACTTCAACAAAACTTTGCCACTTATCCATTGCAATATTCCCATAAGTAATCTTTAGATCGTTTAAACGTGCTTCTAATTCCCTTACTGTAGCAATATCTCTTTTCCCCCAGACCTTCGTACACGACAAAAAAATCCTTCATCCCACATCCTCCTTGACTACCAGTAAATCCATCACCTCATCGCCTAATACCTCCAACGGCCTCATCCCCCTGAATAACACAGAAACCAGCCGGTCCAACCCCGCCCGGAATAAACTTTGCGCAGGCCTGCCATGCTTCTTCACCTTGATCGGCCGCCGTTTATCTTCTGCTTCCCCCGCGCGGCAGGACAGCACAAAGCCTATCGCCAGCACTGACATCAACCTGTCTATCTTCGCCGGTGCGCTCATATGTGTGTCTTCCAGATTGAACCCTTTGCTTTTCAGGCTGCCAAACAGCGTCTCTATCTGCCAACGCTCACCGTATGCTTCAATCCCCTTGCCCTCTTTGTCACTGCAAACCACCAGTAGTTGCCCGTCAGTCAGACGGGTAGCCTCAAGATAGTGCTGTTGCCCATACAGCATCACCGGCCCCAATCTTTTCCCTTCACCTGTTTTCAGCGCCCGAAAGTGGCTCTTCAACGCCCGCCTTGTGCCACCTTTTCCCGCTATCTGCGCGTTTTCCTTGCAGCGGATGCAGTAAGAAATCCCTGCTTGACGCAGATACGCCAGCCATTCATTGCCAATGAATTCCCGATCCGCATAGAGTGTTTCAATGTGGAGGTCGGGGAAGGTCCCGCGGAAAAGATCCGGCAGGGCGGTTCTTTCGCCTGTGTTGGAATTGCCTTTTTTATCAGCCGTTTTCCACAGTATCGGGATGGCAACACCACGCCGGACCACGGCCGGCACCGGGATGTTGATGCAGGATTTGCCGTATTCCCATGTCGTGCGGTCGAGAGTGAGGCGGACGTTTTGCCAGCCGAAAACCGAGAAGACGAAGCGGGCAACATCAGTTCTGCCGATAAGAGCCCCGGCAAAGAAACGCTGCATACGGCGATAGATGGATTCCGGCTTGGCCTTTGAGGAAAAGGCGTTTTTGAGTGCGGACAGATTGACGGTTTGGCGGACAAACAGTGCGGTGATGATGCTGGCGAGGCAGTCGATTCTTGCTTTGTGCCAGGAAAGGTGTTGCTTTAAGATGTCGGAAAACCCGCTGGAATTTGGCATGGTGTGCGTCGTCGTAAAACTTACACTTTGCTATGTTTTTCAGCGGGTTTTGTTTTTTTGTCGTGTACGAAGCCCCCAGACATAAGCCACTATTTCGCCGCTAGTACGGTCATAAGCATAAATAAGCCATACCTTATTCTTTTTGCTGCCGACGAAAGTCCAGATCTCGTCAATCTCTAAAGTGTCATAATGATTTTTCTTGGGAAGAACATGATGTTGTGACGTTTTCAGTACCTTCTGTACCTTGTACCTGCTGCATCCTGTTATTGCGGAAATATCACGAATACCACAATCACGAACCGGCATTTTGAGGATAATTTTAATAATGTTTGAATGACATCCAATATAGGTCAAAATAATTGGCGGCCGTAATTTTGCTTGGCGTCGCGCTTGGTGCCATTTTTCTTTATACTCTGCCCGTGGTAACGGGGCAACAGAGTGCTGATTGTATTTTCACAGACACGATATAACGCATCTGTCCGTTGCCCTTTTAGTTTCCGTTTACCGACACCAGTGTCAGCATACTTTTTAGGACACCATCTATTATTCAGCGGGTTTTATTTATTTGTCGTGTACGAAGAATCTGGATATAGATTCTATGGATGGCCATCTTGGAATTGCAACAGCCGTAACCTTTCTTTAATTTCCCGTTCCAGCCTGGCCGATTCTGCAAAGAGTGTATCTAAATCCGCTGAGAATTTTGCCATTTTCTCTGTAAATTCGTCGACAGAAATATCCACATAATCAATCTTTACCTCAAAATATTGCCCCGCGGACAGGCTGTAGTTTTTGGCTTTAATTTCATCGTAGCCGACCACCACGCTGAAATCTCCCACTGCCTGTTTGTGCGTGAAGGTATTGCAGATTTTTTGTTCTTCTGCGCGGGAAAGTACGGTTTTTTGGTTTTTGCCGTCTTTGATTTTTTCACCCAATCCCGATGCGTCGATTAACACTACATCGTCTTTATTGGCTTTATCGATAAACAAGATGGAAACGTTGGTTCCCGTCGTGGCGAAAATATTGGAAGGCATGGACACCACGCCGGCGAGCATTTTGTTTTCCACCAAATGTTCGCGGATTTTTTTGTCGATGCCCGATTGGGCGGTAATAAAGCCCGTCGGCAATACAATCGCCGCTTTGCCGTTTTCTTTCAGGCTGAACAGGATATGCTGGATAAAAAGCTGATAGATTTCCATTTTATCCTTATCTTTCGCCTTAATTTTCGGGATGCCGGCAAAAAAGCGTTCGCGGTTTTCATCGCCTTCCAATTGGTCGCGAAAATCGCTGAAATCCAATTTAAACGGCGGATTGGAAACGATGAAATCAAATTTTTTCAGACGGCCTGAAGCGTCTTTATGGGCGGGCGACAAAATCGTATTGCCTTGAACCACATTATTCAGCGAATGCACCAAATTGTTCAAAATCAGATTCAGCCGCAACAGATTGGACGATTTTTGCGAAATATCCTGCGTATAAATCATACATTTGTCTTCGCCGATGGCATGGGCGACGTTCATCAACAGCGTTCCCGAACCAGCCGACGGGTCGTAAACGTCCACGCTGCGGATTTGCCCGCGCACGTCCTCCGGCACCAAAATATCCGCCATAATCCGCGCCACCGCATGCGGCGTGTAGTATTCGGCGTATTTGCCACCCGAATTGCTGTTGTAGTCTTTAATCAGGTATTCAAAAATCGTGGCAAAAAAATCAAATTTTTGCGCAAAAATTGCCTCAAAACTGAAACCCGCCAGTTTGGAAATCAGCGCGCGGCAAAAATCATCGCGTCGGCCTTCGTCAGTAATGTATTGACTGATACGCTCGAACAACACAATTTTCGCCCCGCCTTCGGTTTTCACTGAAAACAACTCCGCATTACAAGCGGCAATATCGGTGAGCGTATCGTCAAAGAGCTTGGCAAAGTCTGCGCCATTTTGTCGCTCCGATAAATATTTGATGGAATGCTCGGGCTTCAAAACGGCCGTTTTTCCCTCAATATCCATATTGACGAACTCGATCGGTTCGTCGGGCTTTTCTTTGCGAATTTGTTTAACTTCGAAATCGTATTTGTCGTTTAAAAATTTATACAAAAAAGCCTGACTGATGATTTTAAATTCGTTGCCGTCATTGCCTAAGCCATAGTTGGCGCAGATGGTTTTTAAGCTGTCAATCAGGGCTTTGGTTTGTTCGGTAAAGTGTTGTTCGGTCATTTTTATCTCGTTTGTTTTATCGCGTAGGTCGTTTTTTTGAATCCGACATTTTCAGCTTGGAATGGTTTGTCAGATACCAGTATCCGACCTATTCCACTACGGATACCTGTCCGTTCATTAGCATGGGTAATAGGAAATCGCGTAGTTGGGTCAGGTGGTAGTTTTGCTGCTGATTTAATAATAACTTTTCAAATAATAAATCAACCTTGGCATTAAATTGCTCTAACACAATATTAGAAGGACAAACAAATAGATCTTTTACAGCTTCAATTGGGCTTAAATTAGACTGTGAGCTTCCATTTGCTAATTTTTCTAGTCTTTCTTTACTTTCACTTCTATTAAATAATAAATAAAAAAAATACAGATATTCTTTATGGCAAATAAATTTTCCAACACGCTGATTTAATAATAGGTTATTCATATCAACAAAACATATTCTGCCGACATTTCCCGTTAGAGAAATTAAGATATCTCCCTTCTTTAATATGCAAAACTCTTTTATATTATTTGGAATTTTTCCGACTTTATCTGTTTTCGTTAAATCAAGATATGTATCTTGAACATTTTTTATTGTAACAATTTGATATTTGCCTCTATCTGTGTAATCTTTAGAATTAAAGGGAAAACCAGAACCTATAGTAAGGATGCTTTCAATTTTCTTAACCTCCCACCCCTTCGGAATTTCCCGTTTCAAGGTTTCGTCAAACACCATTTCGCCGCCTGAGGATTTGTAGGGCTTGCCGTTGGCGTCGGGGAAGTCGAACTGCACGAACCAGTAGTCGTACAGGGTTTTCGCTATCTCTTCCAAGCGCGCGTTGATTTGTTTGTTTAGGGCGATTTTTTTGTCCAAAGCGGATAGGACGGCAGCGATGGATTGTTGGTACTTTGAGTCTGTAAACGCTTTAATTTTTAACGGATGCAGATGATTTCGGTTCATAGTTGGAACACCAGAACCAGTTTTATATTCATTTAATTTTAAATTTTTCAATAAGTAATAAATATAATGGACGTTATTACCCTTGAAATCTTTTACATACAATGCTGTATTATGCGGAAAAAAGTTTTTTGTTATTAAATGCGGAATCCCAACTGTGCCACTTCGTCCAATCGTGATTCCAGGTGCTTTAACCTTGTATTCATTGTGATAACCTAGAATTCCGTTTGAAGATTGAACAGGATATTCTCCTTTGACAAAAGAATCTTTTGGCAAATCATATCCACGTTGAAACTCTACTAAATCACCTAAAATACAATCTTGTAATTCATTCATAAAAATTTATTTCTCTTTCAAAGGCCGTCTGAAAAAACATTTCAAAATCCGACCGCACTTTTTCAAGCAGCCTGCATTGATGCCTGCTATTTTTTCAGGCTCAGCAGTTCGGCAATATGGCGTTCGCCCTCGCGTTCTTTTTCCAGTCTGCGTGCGGCGGCAAATTTTTCGTATTCGATACGGGCTTTTTCGTCTGCCTGCGTTTTGCTGATTGTCCCTGCCGTTTGTAAAACTTGGCGGTCATTGAAGGCGAGAAAGGCATCCAGTTTTTCCACCCAGTCTTGCAGGAATATTTGTTTTTTCATGCTCGCCTGGTCTTCGGCAAAATCCAGCCACATGGAAACGATGCGGTTGAGGGCATCGATTTCTGCCTCGTTCAGGTAATTTTTGGCAACGGTTACATCGGCTTTGGCGATTTCTTTGCCTCGCCAATGGGTCAGACCCATATTGGGTTTCCCCGCATCTGCCCTTTGGTAAATAATTTCAGGGGCAGTATGGCGGGTGCAGGCGTAATGAAGTTTGTTTTGTATGATTTTGAAAAAATGGGTGGTTTCTTTGAAGCGGGGCTGGTAATCCGCCGCCATGGCGAATATTTCGCGTACACGCAGATACATCCGCCGTTCGCTGCTGCGGATGTCCCTGATGCGGTTGAGCAACTGTTCAAACTGATCTTCGGCACGGTTTGTCCCGACAGGCGGGTTTTTCAGACGGTCGTCGTTTAATACGAAGCCTTTGCTGATGTATTCGCCCAATGTCCGTGTTGCCCATTGGCGGAATTGTGTACCGCGTGTGGAGCGGACGCGGTAGCCGACGGCGATGATTAGGGAGAGGGGATAAAGCCCCATGCGGTAGTTTTTGCCGTCTGCGGCAGTTGTAAACTGAAAGTTTACAACTGAATCGTCCAGTTCTTGTTCTGCAAATATCGTCTTGATGTGTTTGCCGATGTTTTGTTTGCTGGTTTGGTAGAGTTCGGCAATTTCTTTTTGGGTAAGCCATAGTTCGCCGTCAAGCTCGCGCAGGGTAAATTCGGATAGTCCGTCTTCCGTGGTGTAGATGATGATGTCGTTGTTGTACATAGCTTTCCTGTATTTATAAATGGTTAAGACTACCTGAAAAACCGCTTCCACAAATCCGACTTTTTTCTTCTAAATATTCTCGCACCAACAGGCGGTTGATGTCTTCGATGTCTTGGCGTTGAACAGGAAATTGCTGTTCCGTTCTAAAGTGTTTTAATACGATGCCTTTCATTTGTTTTTCAAAGTAATTCTGGTTGTCCAAAATCTGCTCCATATCCAGCACTTTTTGGTCGGCGTCGGTTTTTACACCGTTCAGCGCGTTGAAGACTTTGAGTTTGTCGCCGTAGAGAGCGGCGTTTTCCATGAGCCGCTTGTGGGTGCGGGCATATTTGGCGTCGCCGCCGTATTTGTGCCGCAAGAGGTCGTTTTGGCGGTTCAGCTCTTTGATTCGGGCATAGACGGTTTCGAGTGTGGCGATGTTTGCCTGCATTTCTTCCTGTCCAACTTCGGCGAGGTTCTTTTTCTTGAAGATGCGTTCCAGCTCTCCACGCAGGCTGATGTATTCGGGGTCGTCCTGGTCGAAGTTGCCCGCCAGTCCTTCGCGGACTTTGCGCATGATGTCTTTTAAATCGTCGGCAAGTTTGAGTTCGGCTTCGCCGATTTTGACGAACTGGAAGTAAACGTCTTCCAATGCTTCATTGAGCAAATGGGCGGTGTCGCCCTGCTGCAGTTTTTCGGCGAGGTTTAAGGTATCCAGGCGGGCAGCGGTTTCGCGGTACAACAGATTGAGCTTGTCAAAATCCAGATGTGCGAGAAATTCGTGGCTGCCTTGCAGGCGCAGGACGTTGTACAGCTCTTTGGCGGTTTGCAGGGCTTTTTTTAGGGCAAGAAGCTGTTCTTTATCTTCTATTTGGCTGATTTGGCGGCAAAATTCTTCGGCGTTTTCGGTATCGAAATCAAACAGGGCGTTTTTAATGTCAGCAATTTCCTGTTCGATTTCTTCGGCAGTTTTGAATAGCTGGCTGTAACTGCCGATTTCGTCACCCAATTCGTTAGAAAGTTCGTCCCAATAGGCGCGGTTGGTTTTGTCGAATTCGCGCTCGATGTCGGCAAAATCAACGACGTAGCCGTAGCGGTAAGATTTGTAGGTGCGGTTGACGCGGGTCAGGGTTTGCAAAAGGTTATGGGCTTTGATAAGCCTGCCCAAATAGAGCTTTTTCAGGCGCGGCGCGTCAAAACCGGTCAAAAGCATGTTGTACACAAACAGGATGTCGGTTTTGCCTGCTTTGAAGTCTTTAACCCATTGGTCGCGTTCGTCCTTAGTGCCGATGTCGTGCAGTATCAGCGCGGCGGTGAGATTGTGGTCTGAAGCTGTCTGAAAATGGTCAAAATGGTCAAAGAGTTGCCGTGCCTGTTCTGCGCTGTCGCAAACGACCATGGCGCCTAGGCTGTCGTCTTGGTTGGTTTTTCTGAATTTGGCGAAGTCGTCCAAGATGTAATCAAGCA
>NZ_CALIZP010000033.1 GCF_938028825.1 uncultured Cardiobacterium sp.
GAGCCGAAGACAGTACAGGTAGTACGGCGAGGCTCGCCAACACCGTATCATTTCTGTTTGAGGCGACTAAAAAAAGCCCCTCTGATGGAGGGGCTTTTTTAATGGCAGGGGAGGCTCACAGTTCCGGCAGGACGTCTTTGGGCGCGGGCGTTTCGGCGGTGATGTCGAGCGCTGGTGCGTCGTCGCGGATGGTCACGTTCACATGACCGCCGCGTTCGGCCAGCGCGCCGAAGAGCAGTTGTTCGGCCAGCGGCTGTTTGATGTGTTTCTGGATGAGGCGCGCCATGGGTCGTGCGCCCATTTTCGGGTCGTAGCCGTGTTTGGCCAGCCAGTCTTTGGCGCTTTCTTCAAGGCTGATGCTGACGTGTTTGTCTTCGAGCTGTTGTTCGAGTTCGATGATGAATTTGTCGATGACGTGGCGGATGGCGTCAGCGCCAAGCGGGGCGAAGCGGATGATGGCGTCCAGGCGGTTCCTGAATTCGGGGGTGAAGTGGCGTTTGACCGCCGCTTCGGCCTGGGCGTCGCTGCTTTCTTTGTTGTTCGCGGCGGCGAAGCCGATGCGGTTTTTTTCCATTTCGAAGGCACCGACATTGCTGGTGAGGATGATGATGAGGTTGCGGCAGTTGATTTCGCGCCCGGTGGCATCGGTCACCATGCCGTGATCCATGATTTGCAGGAGCAGGTTCATGATGTCGGGGTGGGCTTTTTCGATTTCGTCCAAAAGCAGCACGGCATGCGGGTTTTTCTGGATCTGGTTGGTGAGCAGCCCCGCCTGTTCGTGGCCGACGTAGCCGGGCGGTGCGCCGATGAGGCGGCTGACGGTGTGCGCTTCCATGTATTCGCTCATGTCGAAGCGCAGCAGCTTGATGCCGAGGACGTGCGCGAGCTGGCGGCAGACTTCGGTTTTGCCGACACCGGTCGGGCCGGTGAAGAGGAAGCTGCCGATGGGTTTTTCGTTGTCGCGCAGGCCGGCGCGGCTCAGTTTGATGGCGGCGGCGAGGTGTTCGATGGCTTCGTCCTGGCCGAAGACGACGGTTTTCAGGTCGCGTTCGAGGGTTTTGAGCTGGTTGCGGTCGTCTTTGTTGACGCTTTTTTCCGGGATGCGCGCGACGCTGGCGATGAGTTTTTCGATGACGAGGGCGTCGATGGTGTCGCCGCGTTCGTCTTCGGGGATGAGGTGCTGGCGCGCACCGGCCTCGTCGATGAGGTCGATGGCCTTGTCGGGCAGGCGGCGGTCGTTGATGTAGCGGTCGGAGAGGCGCACGGCGGCCTCTATCGCGTCAAGGCTGTAATGGATGTGGTGGAAGTCTTCGTAGCGCGGCACGAGGCCTTGCAGGATGGCGATGGCGTCGTCAATGGCAGGTTCGGCGATGTCCACTTTCTGGAAGCGGCGGGCGAGGGCGTGGTCTTTTTCGAAGATTTGCCGGTATTCCTTGTCGGTGGTGGCGCCGATGCAGCGCAGTTCGCCGTTGGCCAGCGCCGGTTTGATGAGGTTGGAGGCGTCCATGCTGCTGTTGCTCGCCGAGCCCGCGCCGATGATGGTGTGGATTTCATCGATGAAGAGGATGGCGTCGGGGATGGCGCGCAGTTCTTTCAGCAGCGCCTTGATGCGGTTCTCGAAGTCGCCCCGGTATTTGGTGCCGGCGAGCAGCGAGCCGATATCGAGGCTGTAAATGGTGGCGTTTTTGAGGATGGGCGGCACATCGCCTTCAACGATGGCTTTGGCAAGCCCTTCGGCGATGGCGGTTTTGCCCACGCCCGCTTCGCCGACAAGGATGGGGTTGTTTTTGCGGCGGCGGCAGAGGGTCTGGATGGTGCGCTCGATTTCGCGGCTGCGGCCGATGAGCGGGTCAATGCGGCCTTCCCGGGCGCGCCGGTTGAGGTTGTTGGTGAATTCGCTGAGGGCGGTGCGGCGCGGGGCGTCGCCGCGTTCGTCGTCGCCGCCTTCTTCGCCTTCTTTGACGGGCTGGGCGCCGCCATTGGTGATGTAGTTGACGAGATCAAGGCGCTCGACTTCCTGCTGGCGCAGGAAGTAGGCGGCATAGCTGTCGCGTTCGCTGATGATGGCGACCAGCGCGTTCAGGCAGCTCACTTCCTGCTTGCCGGCATTGCGCGCGTGCAGCACGGCGCGCTGAATCATGCGCTGGAAGGCGGTGGTCGGCTGGGTGACACGACCACCGCTGTCCTGCGGGAATTGCGGGCAGTGCTCGCTGAGGTATTTGTTGAGCTGTTCGCGCAGTCTGGCGAGATCCGCACCGAAAGTGAGCAGGGCATCCACCACGCTGCGTTCGTCGAGAAGCGCGAGCAGCAGGTGTTCGAGGGTGAGAAATTCGTGGTTGGCGCTTTGCGCGCTGTGATAAGCGCGGTCAACGGCTTTTTCGAGTGCGGTGGATAGCATGGGTTTCTCCTCTATTTAATGTGGTCGCAGGATGCACAGCAGCGGGAAATCGTGGCTGCGCGCGTGTTCGATGACCTGGTTGACCTTGCTTTCGGCGATTTCATACGGGTAGATGCCGCAAACGCCGCTGCCTTTTTCGTGTACCTGATACATGATGCGTTCCGCTTCGGGAAAGTCCTTGCGGAAGAAACGCATCAGGACGTCAATGACAAATTCCATCGTGGTGTAGTCGTCGTTCAGGAGGACGACTTCAAACAGGCGGGGTTCGTCGAGCTCGGGGTCGGCGGTCAGGGTGTCGCTGTCGGTGTCAAAATCGTATGGGTTGCTCATGACAATGCTTCGGAAATACTGGCGCGGAAATGGCGGCGGCGGGGCTTTTTTCAAGCCGCTGATGAGGCAAATGGTAAGATAACGCAGCTTAACTTCGCTTCTGAGGCCATTATGTCAGCTTCCGCTATTGCTTTCCAAATCACCCCCGCGCCCGGCGGACACCGCTTCGCCGTGCAGCAGCGCGTACCGGTGGCATCTGCGCGTGAAATCGTTTTCTACCTGCCGATATGGATACCGGGCAGCTACATGCGCCGCGACTTTGCCCGCCTGCTTTCGCGCCTTGCCGTGCGCAACCGCGACGGCAACCTCATCCCGCATACCTTCGAGACCCCCTCGCGCTGGCGCGTACACGTGCCCGAAGGCTGCGACGAACTGCTCATCACTTATAGCATCTACGCGCGCGACATCAGCGTGCGCGGCTGCTATCTCGACCACGAACGCGGCTTCCTCAACCCCTGCGCCGCCTGCCTTGCCGTCGAAGGCATGGAACACCTGCCGCAGCGGCTCAACCTTACCCTCGAAGGCCACCGTGCCGGCTGGCAGATTGCGGGCGCGCAAACCAGCAGCGACGGTGCCTACTGGTTCGACGACTACGACCAGATGATTGACACCCCGCTCATGTTCGCCCACGAACTCACCATCCTCTCCTTTACCGCCGGCGGCGTGCCGCACGACATCGTCATCAGCGGCCGCTGCTGGGATTACGACCACGAACGCCTGCGTCGCGACGTGCAGACCGTCTGCCGCGAAGCCGTCATGCTCTTCGGCGGCCTGCCGCCGATGGCGCGCTACACCTTCCTCCTCCACCTCGGCGACAACATCTACGGCGGCCTCGAACACAGCCGTTCCACCCTGCTCATGAGCTCGCGCGACAGTCTGCCCGAACCGGACAACCGGGGCAGCAACCGCTACATCCAGCTCCTCGGCCTCTTCTCGCACGAATACTTCCACACCTGGAATATCAAGGCGATGCGGCCGCCCGAATACCGCCGTTACGACCTGCAACACGAACAGCCCACCGAAATGCTCTGGCTCTTTGAAGGCTTCACCGCCTTCTTCGACAACTGGCTGCTGGTCAGAAGCGGCGTCATCACCATCCACGCCTACCTCGAACTGCTTGCCCAGGACATCGCCCGCTACCGCCAGCGGCCGGGGCGGCACGTGCAAACGCTCGCCCAGTCCAGCTACGAAGCCTGGACCAAACTCTACAACGGCGGCGAAGACACCGTGAACAGCAGCACCACCTACTACGTCCACGGCGCGCTGGCCGCCTTCTGCCTCGACATCTACCTGCGCGCGCACAGCGAAGACGGCGTCAGCCTGCCGATGGTCATGCACCGCCTCTGGCACGACTACCACCGCAGCGGCGCAGACATCGACGAAGAACACTTCATCCGCATCACCGCCGACCTCCTGCCGGAAGACCTCGAAACCCCGCTGCGCGGCTTCATCCGCCGCCTCATGCACAGCACCGACCCGCTGCCTCTGGACGAAGCCGCCGAATACATCGGCCTCACCATCCACATGCTGCCTGCCGCTAGCAACGGCGACCTCGGCAGCGACGTGCCCACCGCGCAGCGCTACCAGAGCGACCCCGGCATCCGCTGGCAACAGCGCGGCGAATACTGCCGCGTGACCCGTATCGACGACACCAGCCCGGCGGCGCTGGCGGGCATCGCCATGGACGACCAGCTCGTCGCCGTCAACGGCTACCGTGCGGACGAAAGCCAGCTGGCGCGCCACCTGCGCTACGCCGCACCGGGCAACGCCTCCGTGCTGCACATCTTCCGCGACAACGTCCTGCACGCCATCGCCTTCACCCTCGAACCTACCTCGCTTGACACCTGCCTCATCCAGCGCAACAGCGAAACCGATGAAGCGACCCGCATCCGCCAGCGCCACTGGTTCAACCGCAACGAACACAGTTGAGCCGCCGGGCGGGGCAGGAACCCTGCCCCGTGGGGAAGCCGCCGGGACTGTGCAGCGCCAGCGAAAAAAGCGGCAGCAGCAGCAAGAGGAGCTGCCACCCAAACCATCCAGACGAAACCGGAGCCCATCATGACCCAGACCCTCACCCTGCCCACCCCGGACGACCTGCACATCCACCTGCGCGACGGTGCTGCCCTCGCCCGCACCGTGCCGGACGCCGCGCACCAATGCGCCCGTGCCCTCATCATGCCCAACCTCACCCCGGCGGTGGACAGCATCGAGGCCGTCGCCGCCTACCGCGCGCGCATCACCGCCCACATCCCGGCAGGCGCGCACTTCACCCCGCTGATGAGCCTCTACCTCAGCGACGCCCTTACTGTGGACACCATCCGCGCCGCCAAAGCCGCCGGCGTCGTCGCCGTCAAATGGTATCCGAAGGGCGCGACCACCAACTCCGCCCAGGGCGTGGCGGACGCCGCCGCGCTCGACCCCATCCTTGATGCCATCGCGCAAGCGGGGCTGCTGCTGCTCATCCACGGCGAAGTAACGACCGACGGCATTGACATTTTCGACCGCGAAGCCGCCTTCATCGACACCGTGCTCGACCAGCTGCGCGGGCGCCACCCGCAGCTGCGCATCGTCCTCGAACACATCACCACCGCGCACGCCGTCGCCTACATCCGCGCGCAAAAAAACAACCTCGCCGCCACCATCACCGCGCACCACCTGCTTTTCAACCGCAACGCCCTGCTCGTCGGCGGCATCAAGCCGCACTACTACTGCCTGCCCATCCTCAAAACCGAAAACGACCGCCGCGCCCTGCTGGATGCGGTGGCAAGCGGCGACCCGCGCTTCTTCATGGGCACCGATAGCGCCCCGCACGAAAAACACGCCAAAGAAAACGCCTGCGGCTGCGCCGGCTGCTACACCGGCCACGCCACCTTGCCGCTCTACGCCGCCGCCTTCGAGCAGGCGGGCGCGCTCGACAAACTGCCCGCCTTCGCCGCCAGACACGGTGCCGACTACTACGGCCTGCCCTACAACAGCGGCGAAATCATCCTCGAACGCCGCCCGCAAACCTTCCCGGACACCTTGCCCTACGGCGACGGCGAAGTCGTCCCCTTTCTGGCCGGACAAACATGGCCGTGGCGCATCAAAACTGCCTGACACCCATTGCTAACACTCACCGAAACACCATGAAAAACGCAAAAAACTGGCGGACGGAAGACCCCTACCACGCCCGCGAACAACAAAAATACGGCGCAACCCCCCTGCCCAGCCGCGAATACCTCCTCGCCTGGCTCGAAGCACAGGGCACACCGCTCACCTTCGCGCAAATCGCCGCCGCCTTCGCCATGGACGACGACGAAGCCGACCGCCTGCAATACCGCCTGAAAGCCATGCTCGCGGCGGGGCAGCTCATGTGCAACCGGCAGGGGCGCTACGGCGTCACCCGCAAAATGGACCTTGTCGCCGGATTCGTCATCGCCCACCAGGAAGGCTACGGCTTCCTCAGCCCGGAAAGCGGCGAGCCGGACGGCTTCATCCCGCCCAAATACATGGCCGAACTCATGCACGGCGACAAAATCCTTGCCCGCGTCAAACATGAAGACGACAGTGGCCGCAAAGACTACGCGCCGGTGGAAATCCTCGAACGCGCACAAAAACGCATTGTCGGCAAACTCGCCGTACAACATGGCGTTTGGACCCTCGTCCCGGAAAACCGCCGCCTGACCCAGCACATGCTCATACCGGCGGGCGAACTCGGCGGCGGCAAAGCCGGACAAGTCGTCATCGGCGAAATCACCGCCTACCCCTCGCGCTACCGGCAGCCCATCGGCAAAATCATCGCCGTCCTCGGCGAAGCCATGTCAGCCGGCATGGAAACCGACATCGCCATCGAAAACCACAACATCCCCGCCGAATTCCCCGCCGACGTCCTCGCCGAAAGCGAACGCCTGCCCGACGAACTGCAAGCGGAAGACTATGACAACCGCCTCGACCTGCGCCACCTGCCCTTCGTCACTATCGACGGCATCACCGCGCGCGACTTTGACGACGCCGTCTATGCCGAAAAACGCGGCAGCAACTACCGCCTCTACGTCGCCATTGCCGACGTCGCCCACTACGTCCGCCCCGACAGCCCGCTCGACGTAGAAGCCTACAACCGGGGCACCTCCGTGTATTTTCCCGACCGCGTCATCCCGATGCTGCCGGAAAAACTCTCCAACGGCCTCTGCTCGCTCAACCCCGAGGTGGACCGCCTGGCGATGGTCTGCGAAATCACTCTCGCGCCGGACGGCAGCATCAAGCGCAGCGCCTTCCACGACGCCGTCATCCACTCGCATGCGCGCCTCACCTACGAAACCGTCGAAGAAATCCTCTTTGCCGACAACACCCTGCTACGTGACAGCTTCGCCAAACTCGCCCGTCCGCTCGACACCCTGAAAAGCGTGTACCAGATCCTGCACGCTGCCAGAGAAGCGCGCAGCGTCATCGACTTCCACGCCGCCGAGCCCGAATTCATCTACGACAGCGAAGGCAAAATCGAAACCATCAAAACCCGCGAACGCCTCGAATCGCACCGCCTCATCGAAGAATGCATGATTGCGGCAAACATCTGCGCGGCAAAAACCATCGGCAAATACAAAATCCCCGCCCTCTACCGCGTCCACGACGACCCCAGCGAAGAACGCCTCGCCCGCCTCATCGACTTCCTCGGCAAACGCGGCATCCGCTGGCAGGGCGGAGCAGAAAGCGCCACCCCGCAACAATTCTCCGAACTGCTCACCCGCTGCGCCGAACGCCCCGACTACGCCCAAATCGAAACCATGGTACTGCGCAGCATGAGCCAGGCCATCTACGTCCCGGACAACCGTGGCCACTTCGGCCTCGCGCTCGAACACTACGCGCACTTCACCTCGCCCATCCGCCGCTACCCTGACCTGCTCGTACACCGCGCCATCCGCCACCACCTGCACGGCGGCACACGCGACAACTACCCGTACAGCGCCGAAAGCATGGCGGAAAAAGGCAAACACTGCTCCATGACCGAACGCCGTGCCGACGAAGCCACCCGCGACGCCATGGACTTCCTCAAATGCGAATTCATGAGCCACCGCATCGGCGAGCACTACCACGGCCGCATCGCCGCCATCACCAACTTCGGCTTCTTCGTGACGCTCGACGACCTCGGCATCGACGGCCTCGTCCACATCTCGACGCTGACCAACGACTACTACCACTACCACAGCGACACCTACACCCTCGCCGGCGAACGCAGCGGCTACCGCTTCACGCTGATGGACGAAGTCGAAATCCAGGTTGCCAAAGTCGATCTCGAAGACCGCAAAATCGACTTTGAACTCATCGCCCACCGGGGCAAAACCCTCGGCGGCGGCAAAAAACGCGGCAAAACCGCCGCCGCGCCGACGCCCGCCCCGGCAGACAAAACCGCCACAAGCGAAGAAGCGGCAAAAACGGCAAAACCCGCCAAGACGGCGAAAACCACGAAAACTGCAGCGAAAGCGGCAAAACCCGCGAAGACAGCGGCAAAAGCAGAAAAACCCACGAAAGCGGCGAAAACCGCGAAGACAGCGGCGAAAACGGAAAAACCCGCCCAAGCGGCGAAACCCGCGAAGACAGCGGCAAAAGCGGAAAAACCCACGAAAGCGGGAAAACCCGCGAAAACAACAGAGAAGCCCACGAAAGCGGCGAAAACCGCGAAGACAGCGGTAACAACGGAAAAAACCACCAAAGCGGCAAAAACCGCCAAGACAGCGGCAAAAACAGAAAAACCCACGAAAGCGGCGAAACCTGCGAAAACAGCGGCGAAAGCGGCAAAACCCGCCAAAGCCGGGCGGACGAAAAAAACCGCCTGACGGCAAAAACAGGCGGCAACCTGCGCCGACAGCCCGGCGTTTGCAAGGTGGCCGTTGTGAGCGGTTGTCCCCTCCCCCGCTTGCGGGGCATCGGCATTTACCCATCGCGCCGCGAGGAAAATCTTCCTGAAAACAGTTGGTTATCCCCTTCCCCCGCGTGCGCCGGAGGACGAAAGGGGCAAAAGGCGCGCCTGCCTGCCTTGCTTGGCGTGATTCGTCCCGCGGATGAACACCCCCATTCTGTGCCCTGCCCTCCCCCGCATTCGTCCTGCGGATGCCCCGCCCTGCCCTCCCCCACAAGCGGCAGGGGTGGCTTCTCTTTGCCTATTCCAGATTTTCTTACTTAACCCAAATATCAAAATACCTATGCCCCCGCCTGCGGAGCGAACGGCAATACCCCGCCTGCATGGATTTCACCGACGCCCCGCTATACACTGGGCATGGCCAAACCGTAATCCGGGAGAACACCATGCATCACCACACCCTGCGCGGCATCCGTCTGCCGCTCCTGTTCATCGCCGTCCTGCCGCTTGCCGCCCTCGCCCGCCAGCACCGGCTTTACGACGTCGCCGATCACAACTATCCCGTGCCTGCCGCCAACGTCCTCTGGGTCGCGGCGGATGCCGCAGCGGACGGCGACGGCAGCCGCGACAAACCGTACCGCACCATCAAGGCCGCCCTCGACAAGGCGCGCGACGGCACGACCCTCATCCTGAAAAGCGGCATCTACCGCGAGCCGCATTTCTTCATCACCCGCAACCGCATCACCCTGCAAGCCGAGCCGCACGGCGATGTCTGGCTGAAAGGCAGCGACGTCGTCCCTGCCGAACGCTTCGAAAAAGAAGGCGGCCTGTGGAAAGTGACCGGCGATTTCCAGAACTTCTGCCACGTCTGCACCGTCAACGCCAACCCGTCGAAAGAAGGCGTTGCCGCCTATCCCGAACAGGTCTTCATCGATGACCGCCCGCTGACCCAGGTCGGCAGCAAGGCCGAAGTCAAGGCCGGCACCTTCTATGTCGAGGACCAGACCCCGACCACCACCGTCGAACCCGACAACAACCTGAGCGGCTACCGCCTCGGCGCGCAGGACGCCATCACCTACTACCTCGGCAGCGACCCGAACGGGCACAGCGTGGAAATCAGCGAACGCGCCCGCGCTTTCACCGCTACCGGCAAACACCTCACCGTGCGCGGCATCAACATCGCCCACTACGCGCCGCACCAGTCCTGGGGGCTCAAAGGCGACCCACGCCTCGGCGATTTCAGCGGCCCCGTCGCTCTCAGTATCAACGGCGACGACAGCCGCATGGAAGACGGCATCGTCGCGCAGAACAGCAACACCGCCCTTTTCGTGGACAAGGCGCGCCGCGTCCGCCTCAACAACATCCGCGCCATCGACAACGGCGCAACCGCCATCGGCATGAACCGCGCCCACGGCAGCAGCATCGAAAACAGCTACTTCCGCAACAACAACACCGCCGGCAACCTCATGGCCGACTGCGGCGCCTACTGCACCATCGGCCACGCCAAAATCACCCACGCCCGCGACACCGTCTTCCGGGGCAACATTGTGGACGACAGCGGCGACATTGCCTACCGCCCGCCCGGCTACTGGTGCGACGAAGGCTGCATCAACACCAAAATCACCAACAACTTCTTCACCGGCGTCTCCACCGCGATGATGTACGAAGTCTGCGACAGCGGCATCCTCGCCTCCAACATCGTCGAAAACAGCGACAGCGGCATCTACCTCGCCGGTTCCAGCAACAGCCGCATCTACAACAACACCTTCTCGCACGTCTTCAACCCGCTCAACCTCAAAGAAGAACCGCGTACCGGCGGCTGCAACTACTACAAAAACGGCCGCTGCCTGAGCGAAGAACCCTGGTCGAAAGAACAGGGCCTGAGCTGGGACACCACCGGCTTGCAGGTCTATAACAACATCCTCTCCTCGCGCAAAACGGAAGGCAGCGAAACCTACCGCGCCATTCTGGTGCGCACCGAAGGCTACGACGACCCCGACGGCGGCCGCATATACAGCAACGACATGTTCGGCGGCCTGGATTACAACGCCTACTACCGCAGAGGTCTCGCCCGCGAACCCTACCTGATGAACTGGGATCTGGCGGATGTGGCGGGCGCGAACAACCTCCGCTTCATGCGCACGAGCGACATCGCCGCCGCCCGGCAGGTGAACAAAAAAATCAACGGCCTGGAACGGCACGCGCTTGACCTCTTCGGCAGCCCGGCGGACAACCCCTACTTCACCCGTGAAGCGGCGGGCAGCCGGCAAAGCAACTACCGCCTGCGCGCCGACAGCCCCGCCAAAGGCAGCGGCAAGGCCCTGCCGCTCGACATCGCCCGCGCCATCGACCCAAGCGGCAACCAGGTCAAATCCGGCGTGGCGGTAGATCGCGGCGCGCTGCTGAACGCCCTGATGGATGCAGGCGGCGGTGCCGCCGCGCCTGCCCGTGCCGCCGCCGTAACCACGGCGCACAAAGATGCCTCCCCGGCCGCCGCCCGCCGCACGGCAGCGCAAAATGTCACGAGCACAGACGGCGACCATGCCGCCGGCCACGCCACAGCGCTGCCATACAGCCTGAGCGGCAGTGCCGCCGGCGGCACCGGCGGCGGCAGCGCGGGCGGACAGGCGCTCGCCGGCAACGGCGGTACCGACGGCATGACCGCCACTGTTGCCGCCGATACCCGCCACATGCAACGCCTGCCGGACAAGGAACTCCCGCGCTATGACCGCATCCGCCCGTACAGCGAAGGCTTCGCCGCCGTCGAAAAAAACGGTCGCTGGGGCTTCATCGACCAAAAAGGGCGCGAGACCGTCAGGCCGCAGTACCAGGACGTCCTCGCCTACGGCGAAGCCCGCGCGGCGGTGAAAAAAGACGGCCGCTGGGGTTTCATCGACACCAAAGGCAAAGAAACCGTCAAACCGCAGTACGACACCGTCTGGCCGTACAAAGACGGGCGCGCCACCGTGCAGAAAGACGGCGAACGCCGCCTCCTCGACCTCGACGGCCATGCCGTCACCCCATAACCGTCCGGAGCCTGCCATGCAAAACACTATCGACTGGGACAAAGTCAACGGCCTGCTGCCCGTCATCGTGCAGGACGCCGTGCGCGGCACCGTGCTCATGCTCGGCTACATGAACGCCGAGGCGCTGGTCAAAACGCAAAACGAAGGGCGCGTCACCTTCTACTCGCGCAGCAAACAGCGCCTGTGGACCAAAGGCGAAACCTCAGGCCACTACCTCGGCGTCTGCGCGATGAGCCTCGACTGCGACAACGACACCCTGCTCATCCTCGCCGAACCGCAGGGCCCGACCTGCCACACCGGCGCGACGAGCTGCTTTCACGCCTACGACCGCGAACCGCCGCCGGGCTGGCCGTGGTTCGCGCAACTGGCAGACGAACTCGCCGCCCGCCAAAACGCCGACCCGGCCACCTCCTACACCGCCCGCCTGCACGCACGCGGCCTTACAAAAATCGCGCAAAAAGTCGGCGAAGAAGGCGTGGAAACCGCACTGGCGGCGGTTGCCGGCGACGATGACGAACTCAGCGGCGAAATCGCCGACCTGCTCTACCACCTCACCGTGCTGCTGCACGCGCGCAACCTCGACTGGGCGGACGTCCTCGCCCGCCTGCACGAACGGCACCAGGGCATCGGCCTGCACCCCGAAGGTGCCAACAAGGCATGAACCCGCCGCACGGGTGCAGGCAAAAAACGGGGCGGTATCAACCGCCCCGTCTGCATTCCTGCCGCCTTATTCCCACTCGATCGTCGCCGGCGGTTTGCCGCTCACGTCATAGACCACGCGGTTGATGCCGCGCACTTCGTTGATGATGCGATTCGATACTTTGCCGAGCAGCGCATAGGGCAGCTCCGCCCAGTGCGCGGTCATGAAATCGCTGGTGATGACCGCGCGCAGTGCCACGACGTAATCATAGGTGCGGCCATCACCCATCACCCCCACCGATTTCACCGGCAGGAAGACGGCGAAGGCCTGGCTGCTGCGGTCGTACCACGAGGTGCCGTTCTCGTCCGTCGCCGCGCGCAGTTCTTCGATGAAGATGGCATCCGCCCGGCGCAGCAGGTCGGCGTATTCCCGCTTCACTTCGCCGAGGATGCGCACACCGAGGCCGGGGCCGGGGAAGGGGTGGCGATAGACCATTTCGCGCGGCAGGCCGAGGGCGACACCGAGCTCGCGCACTTCGTCCTTAAAGAGGTCGCGCAGCGGTTCGAGCAGGCGCAGGTTCAGCGTTTCCGGCAGGCCGCCGACGTTGTGGTGGCTCTTGATGGCGTGGGCTTTTTTCGTCTTCGCGCCCGCGCTTTCGATTACATCCGGATAAATCGTGCCTTGCGCCAGCCAGCGCGCGTTCTGCCGCTTGCCCGCCTCGCGCTGGAAGACTTCGACAAATGCCGCGCCGATGATTTTCCGCTTCTGTTCCGGATCGGTCACGCCCGCCAGTTTCGCCATGAAATCCGCCGAGGCATCAACGTGGATGACGTTCACGCCGAGGTTGCGCGCGAACATGTCCATCACCGCTTCCGCTTCGCCGAGACGCAGTAGGCCGTGGTCAACAAAAACGCAGGTGAGCTGGTCGCCGATGGCGCGGTGGATCAGCGCGGCGGCAACCGAGGAATCCACGCCGCCGGACAGGCCGAGGATGACTTCGTCGCTGCCGACCTGGGCGCGGATATTGGCAACAGCTTCGTCGATGTAGTTCGGCATCGTCCAGCTGGGGCGCGCGCCGCAGATGTCGAGGACGAAGCGGTCCAGCAGCGCCCGCCCCTGTTTGGTGTGGGTCACTTCGGGGTGGAACTGGATGCCGTAGAAGCGCTTGGCGGCGTGTTCCATCATCGCAATCGGGCAGGATGGCGTGTCGCCGATGACGACGAAGCCGTCGGGCAGCTTGCTCACTTTGTCGCCGTGGCTCATCCATACGTCCAGCGTGTGCGGCGCGCCGTCAAAAATGCCGCCGGTCAGCTCGCTGTCCACCGTTTTTACCTGCGCATAGCCGAACTCGCGCTGGTTGCCGGGTTGCACCGCGCCGCCCAAATGATGCGCCATGAACTGCATGCCGTAGCAGATGCCGAGCACGGGCACGCCCAGGGCAAAAATGCCGGTATCGGCCTGATAGTCGGAGTCATAAACGGAATTGGGGCCGCCGGAGAGGATGATGCCTTTCGGATTGAAAGCTTTGATGTCGGCCAGCGGCATATCGTAAGGGTGCAATTCGCAATAGACATGCGCCTCGCGCACGCGGCGGGCGATGAGCTGCGTGACTTGCGAGCCGAAATCGAGGATAAGGATTTTGTCGTTATTGGGAGTAGTCATAAAAGTTCCTAAATCATAAAAGGTCTGACGATGGCAATTTGTGGCGGATTTTAGCGCGGGTCAGGCCATAACTGTCTGCCAGCAAATCCAGCAGCGTGGCATCAGGCAGCATGTCAAGACGCAGGCTGACCCAGTGTTCCTTGTTCATGTGGTAGGCGGGCAGGACGCCGTCCATGCCGCGCAGCAGGCTGTTCTCCTCGGCGCGGATTTTGACATTGAGGATGGCGACTTCCCCTGCCGTCGCGAGCCCCAATTTGCGCCCCGGCGGGTTCATCAGCACGGCAAACCACTTGCGGTTGTCCGCATGACGGAACACCGCATATTGCGGATAGCGCCGCCACGGGTATTCCGCCGCCACGCCGTAGCGGTTCATGATTTCCTGCAACAATTCATCTTGCCGCATACCGCCTCCGTAAATAAAAACGCCACAGTACCTTAATCAGCCGATACAAAATGGCGGCAGGCAGGATGGCAAAGAAAATCGTCATGGCGCGCGCCATCAACAGGCCGGTGCGCTGTTTAAGCGGGGTAATCCTGTCATCATTGACGCGGTAAACATATTCAAACGGATCAGCGGGGCCGTCATTCCAAAGCGCCGCATAAAAAACATCGCCTTCACGCTGAATAATCACGCGATAAAAACCTTCTTCATGCTGGAAATCGTAGGGCGCCGGGCAGAGGGGTTTCCCCTGCCATTGTTCCTTGTCGGCGAAGCGGATAAAAAACGGATAGTCTTCTTGCAAGACGCAGACGTTGAAAAAAGCATCCGGCGCGCGCCAGGCCGGCACGGCGGCGTAATACATCACAACCCCGCATAACGCCCAGCAGCACAGCCCCAGCGGCACCCGCGCCCAGCGCGGACAGGGATTCTCCAGTCTGTCCTGCCATGCCCATTGTGGCTTTAATTGCCTTAATAACGGTAGAAAAGAACGGGGCGCGCGCAGAATAATGGCATTGCCATCGGTAAAGACCAGTTGCAAATACTCTCGCGGCTGGAAATATCCGGCTGCCCATATTCCAATGACAATACAGATAAGACCGACAAAAGAGAAAGCAATTTCCAGCAAATTGGTTCCGGAGGCGACATAAAAAAACAGGGCGGACAACAACAGGCAACTGAGCGACACAGCCAGAAATAATAAAAATGACCACAAATCTCGCGCTGGATGACCGATAGCGCCAAAACGCATATCGACCAATGCCTCGGTGGGATAACTTTTGCCGCTATCCAGGGTGAATTGCTTGCCGTCAAAGACGGCCATGCCGACCGTCTTATCAATCAAGCGGCGGGGAATGATGATGGGGTAGCGGTGGTGCATGGAGGTGCCTATATTCAGTCGCAGCGGCGGCAGCCGGGGCCGTCGATGCGGCTGCGGCCGCCCTGTTCGGGGGTAATGCGGATTTGTGTCGGGATGCGTTCGGTCAGCGCGGCGATGTGCGAGATGACGCCGATGTGTTTGCCGTCGGCGCGCAGGGCGCCCAGGGTGTCGAGCGCGCTGTCCAGGGTTTCTTCGTCGAGGGTGCCGAAGCCTTCGTCGAGGAAGAGGGTGTCGATGCGGATGTTTTCGCCCGCCATTTGCGCGAGGCCGAGGGCGAGGGCAAGGCTGACCAGGAAGGTTTCGCCGCCGGAGAGGTTTTTGGTGGTGCGGGTTGCGCCGCCCTGGTAGTTGTCGATGATATCGAGTTCGAGCGGGCGCGCGGGGTCGTGGGTGAGCAGGTAGCGATCGTTCATGCGTGCCAGTTGGCGGTTGGCGTGGGCGATGACGGCGGCGAAGGTGAGGCCTTGCGCGAAGTTGCGGTATTTCTTGCCGTCGGATGAGCCGATGAGGTCGTGCAGTGCCTGCCAGCGGCGGGTTTCAGTTTGCTGGGTGGCGATGGCGGCCTGTTTGTCGCGCAGGGCGGCGCGGGCTTTTTCGTTCTCGGCGAGGCGGTAGGCGGCTGCGGCGATGGTCTGGTTGCAGGTTTGCCAGGCGGCGGCGAGGGCGGCCTGTTTGTCGCGTAGGGCGGTTTCGTCTTCGCCGGGTGGTGTCCGGGCGAGGGCGGTGTCGAGGCGGGCGGCGCAGTCGTGCAGGCGGGTGTGGTTGTCCTGTTGGCGGCGGTCGAGACCGGCGGCTTGCGCGGCGAGGCGTTCGCGCTCGGCGGCGGGTAGGCGGGCGGCGAGGTAGGCGGTTTCGGCGGGGCTAAGGTCGGTGATATGGGTCTCGCTGCGCGAGATACCCTCACCCCAACCCTCTCCCGCAAGCGGGAGAGGGGATTTTTCTGTGCGGGTTTCGCTTGCTGTGGCGTCGGCGACTTCTGTTGGGTGGGTTGAAGTCCACTCTGCGCTTTGGGCGGTTGCTTCGGTGATTCCCGCCGCTTCGCCGTCTTTTTGGAATTGGGCGGCGGCAGCGGTGATGGCGGCGCTGTTTGCGGCGAGGCGTTCGCGCAGGGTGTGGAGGCGGGTTTCGCTGTCGCGCAGGGTGTCGTGTGCCTGCCGGCGGTCGTTTTCGGCGCGTTCGTGGTCGCGCTCGCTGCGGCTGATGGTCTGTTGCGCGGCGCGGTCTTCGGCGTCGGGGTCGCGTTCGCCGTAGCGGGCACGGCGTTCGTTTTGGGTGGTTTGGCAAGCGGTGAGGGCTGCGTTGTAAGCGGTAGCCGCCTGCTCGTGGGTGTTTTCGCAGGCGGTGAGGGTGGCTTGGGCGGCGGCGAGGGCGGCGGCGGTATTGTTGTGTTGTTGCTGGATGGTTTGCTGGTGTTGTTCGCGGGTTTGCCGGTCATGCAGGCGCTGGCGCAGGGCGGCGAGGATGGCGGCGGGGTTGTCGGGGATGTGTGTGTTGGCGGGGTTTGGGGCGGTGTCGGCGGGGTTGGTTTGGTGGGCTGCAGCCCGTCCTGTGTTTTCGCCGCTGGCGGCGGGGTAATAGGGCGCGAGTTGGCGGGCGAGGGCAGCGCGGGCGACAGCGAGGGCGGCGCCGTGTTGTTCGTTTTGCCGGCGGGCGGCGGCGAGGTTGGCGCGGCTGTTGGCGTGGTTTTGCGCGGCGAGGTCGCGGTTGTGCGCGGCAGCAGTGGCGTTTTGCGCGGCGGCCCGGGCAGCGCTGGCGGCGTTGTGTTCTTCGTTTTCGCAGGTTTCTGCCTCGGTGATGTAGCGGTTGAGCGCGTCGTATTGGGCGCGGAGGCTGTCCGGTTGCGGGGTATGGCCGTGGGTGTAGGGGTGTTCGGTCGCGCCGCACAGCGGGCAGGGTTCGCCGTCGTGCAGTTGGGCGCGTCGGGTGGCGAGGTCGGCGCTGGTTTGCGCGGCGGCGAGTTGGGCGGCGAGCCGGTCTTTGTCGGCGCGGTAGTCGCGCAGGCTGCGTCCGGCGAGGTGTTGCGCGAGGCGTTGTTTGGCGCGGTCGTGGGCAGCGGCGAGGCTGGCGGCGTGGGCGGCGGTTTTTTGGCAGGCGGCTTCGGCGGCGGCGAGGGCGCGTTCGTTTTCTTGGTGTCGGGCGAGGGTGGCGCGGGTATGGGCAACGGTTTCGTCGTTTTGTTTTTGTTGGGCGGCGAGGTCCTCAACGCGCAGGGTGATGGTGTCGAGGTCGCGAGCGAGGGCGGCGTCGGCTGCGTGAATGTCAAGCCAGGCGGCGCTGGCGGTGAGCTGCCGGGTTTCGTCGTCGTGCTGTTGTTGCAGGGCGCGGTGGCGGGCGGTGGCGGCGGCGAGGGCGTTGTCGGCGGCGGCGAGGTGCTGTGCGTGTTCGCGCAGGGTGTGTTGCTGGTCGGCGAGGCGCTGGTCGTAGGCGCGCATGTTCTGCCAGTGTGGCTGGTTGGCGTCGTGTTGTTGTCTCGCGGCGGCGAGGGCGGCGCGGGCGTCGGCAAGCGCGGCTTCGGCGGCGGCCAGCGCGTTTTGTTGTCCGGGCAGGTCGGTTTCGAGGGCGGCGCGGGCGCGTTCGTCGTCGTTTTGTTGCTGGCGCAGGGTGGTGAGGCGGGTGTAGGCGGCGTCCAGCATAGCGGCGCGGTTGGCGCGGGTGAGGCGGGCGCGTGCGGGGGCGAAGGCGGCGGCTTCTTGTTCGAGCTGGGCGGCTGCTGCGCGCAGGGTGCCGTGTTCGGCGCGCAGGCGGGCGATGTCGGCCAGCCGGGTGAGGGCGGCGGCGGTTTGTTGTTGGGCGGCGGCGAGGGCGGCGGTTTCTTGTTCGGCGGTGTTTTTTTCGGCTTCGAGTCCGGCGGTTTCTTCTGCCGTCAGAAGGGTGATGCCGGCGGTTTCGGCGTGCAGGGCGCTCAGGGTGTCGCGCGCGGCTTTGTAGCGCTCGTGGGCGCGGATGGAGAGTTGGCTGTAAATGGCGGTGCCGGTGATTTGTTCGAGCAGCGGCGCGCGTTCGTCCGGCGTGGCTTGCAGGTAGGCGGCAAATTCGCCCTGGGCGAGGAGCATGGCGCGGGTGAAGCGGGCGTAGTCCATGCCGGTGAGTGCTTCGATGGCGGCGGCGGTGGTTTTGAGGCTGGCGGCGAGGAGTTGGCCGCTTGCGGCGTCGGCGATTTCGTGTTTGGGGTTTTGCAGTTCGCCGTCGGCGCGGCGGCGGGCGCGGCGCTGGCTCCAATGGCAGCGGTAGCGTTTGCCGCGCACGGCGATGGTAACTTCGGCAAAGCAGGTGCCGGTGTAGCGGCTCATGATGTCGTTCGTGCTTTTGTTGATGCGGGGAAGGCGCGGGGTGCGGCCGTAGAGGGCGAGGCAGATGGCATCAAGGAGGGTGGTTTTGCCCGCACCGGTCGGGCCGGTGATGGCGTAGAGGTTGTCGGCGCGGTAGGCGGGGGCGGTGAGGTCGATTTCCCAGGTGCCGACGAGGGAGTTGAGGTTGTGCAGGCGGATGTGTTCGATGCGCATGGCTGGTTTTGTTTTTGTCCGGTGTTGTCGTCTGGCGGGTGTGCCGCAAAAACCCCGCTCGCGGCGGGGTTCTCTGCCAGATGCTTCAACTGCTGATGACGGTGCCGAAAATCTTGTCGCCCGCGTCGCCGAGGCCGGGGATGATGTAGCCGTGTTCGTTCAGGTGATCATCCAGCGCGGCGGCGAAAATCTGCACGTCGGGATGGCGCGCGTTCACCAGCCGCACCCCTTCCGGCGCGGCGACCAGCACCAGCGCCTGGATGTCCTTGCAGCCCTTGCTTTTCAGCAGGTCGATCGTCGCCGCCAGCGAGCCGCCGGTGGCCAGCATCGGGTCGATGATCCAGGCGGGGCGCTCGTTCATGCGGCTGGTGAATTTCTCGAAGTACGGCACCGGTTGCAGCGTTTCCTCGTCGCGTTGCAGGCCGACCACGCTGATTTTCGCCGTCGGAATCAAATCGAGCACGCCGTCAAGCATGCCCAGTCCCGCACGCAGAATCGGCACCACCGTCAGCGTCTTGCCCGCGATGCGCCGCCCCGTCACCTCGCCGCACCAGCCCTGCAACACGTATTCCTCGCTCGGCAGCTCGCGGCTGGCTTCATAGGCCATCAGCCGTGCCAGTTCGCGCGTCAGCGTGCGGAAGCGGTACGTGCTGCAATCCACCTCGCGCATCAGCGACAATTTGTGCGCCACCAGCGGATGATCGATCACCGTCAGATTCATAAAACACCTCGGTCATGGGAAAAACGGCGGCATTATAAGCCGCCGCCCCGGCCCCCGCAGCGCCTTGCCCGCCTGCCGGGGGCGCACTATCATGCCGTTTTTCCCATCCGCCCCGACCATGAACCACTGGCACACCCTCGGCATTCCCCCCACCCGCGACGAAGCCGCCATCAAGCGCGCCTATGCGCAACAGCTCAAACAGCATCGCCCCGACCGCGACCCGCAAGGCTTCATCGCCCTGCGCGCCGCCTATGAAGCCGCGCTGGCATACAGCACGGGCGCGGCAGAGATGTCCCGCGCCCCAAGCACGGACGACGCGCCGCAACTCGACCCGCGTCAACTCAGCCGCAGTTGGCGCAAGGCGAAAAGCGACGATGCCCTGCTCGCCCTCTTCAAGGAACAAAGCGGCAAACTGCCGACCATTGACGAACAGCTTGACTACCGCGACATCCTGTCGAGCTGGATTGAGGCGCGCGACCGCCCGCGCCGCTACCCGCAAAGCCTCATCTGGGCCGTGGAAAAGTACCGCCTGCTGCGCGGACTTGACCCCGACGACCCCTTGCGCGACGACTACCTGCGTGCCCTCATCGTTTGCGGCGAACGCGACAAGGCCCTCGCCATCATCGCCACGCGCTACCCGCCTCTCGCTCACTGGCTGCGGCAGCCCTTCCCGATGCAGCTCTTCCTCATCATCCTGGTGGACGACGACCTCGCCAAGCTGCAAAACGAGCTTGACCTCGACGACGACGCCATCCGCGCCGCCTTCCCTGATGCCGTCATCCTGCTGCCGCGTTTCGTCCTGCCGTCATTGGGGCTTGCCGCCGCTGCCGTCCCCGCCCGGTGGCCGGAATGGCAACAAACCGCGCTCGCCCTCGCCATCCTCTGCGCCTACGGCCTGTGGCGCAGTATCCACCTGCGTATCACGCGCGGCGGCGCGGTGCTGCCGTTTGCCGCCCCGGCGCCGATCTATGCGGGCGCGCTCGCCTGCTACACCGTGCTCGGCACCTACGCCCCCGCCGCCTGGCACCTGCCCGTTGCCGCCTGCGGCATCCTCACCGCCGTCCTCGCATACAGCCGCCTCCCCGCCGACGACATCCCCCGCTGCCATTACCTGTACAGCAGCATCACCCTCGGCATCCCGCTCAACCTCACCGCCGGCGACCCCCTGCTTGCCCTCTACTGGCTCATCCCCTGCCTTGCCGACGGCGCGCGCCGCTACCGCGACTACGACCTCACCTTCCTCCGCTTCCTTGCCAACATCGCCTACGCCGCCGCCCTCATCCAGACCACCCGGCAACTGTGGCTGCTGCGCGACAGCCATCCCGCCCCTGCCGCCATCGCCGCCCTCTGCATCCTCGCCGCCGTCTGGCGCAGCCTGCGTGCCATCGACCTGCAACCGCCGCAAGAGAACGACGCATGACCCCCACCATCCGCTTCTACATCCTGCCCGACGGCAGCGGCCTCGAACACCGCCTCGACCTCGTCTGCAAACTCGCGGAAAAAGCGCAGCAGGAAGGCCAAAAAACCCTTATCCTCTGCGCGGATGACAACATGGCGGCGCAACTCGACCACGCCCTGTGGCACTACCGCGCCGACAGCTTCCTGCCGCACTGCCGCAGCGGCGACCCGCTGGCAAGTGAAGCCGCCGCCGTGCTCACCGTGCCGCCGGAACGCGCCGCCGCCTGCGACGTGCTCATCAACCTCAGCAACGAAACCACCCCCGACCTGCCGCGCGGCTGCAACCGCGTCTTTGAAATCGTCAGCCCGCAGGCCGACGTGCTGGCGAGCACCCGCCGCCGCTACGCCGCCTACCGCGAACGCGGCCTTGAACCGCAGACGCACCATTTGCAAAAGCCGCCTGCCGGCGCATAGGCGGGATTTTTTATTTCACCTCCACCAAGAGCGGCAGATGGTCGCTGTCGGCGTGGCTGCTGACGCGGCAGTCGCCGGTGAATGCGCCTTTGAGCAGGGCGTGGTCGAGGGTTTTGTGCGGGTTCCAGCTCGGGAAGGTCGGCGTGTCGTCGCCGAGGCGGCGGTAGCCGTGGCGGGTGAGGATTTGCAGTTGCGGCGCGTCCGGGGTGCAGTTGAAGTCGCCGGCAATCAGTACGTCCGGGTAGGCGGCGAGGCGGTTTCGGATGAAGCGCAGTTGTTTGTGCTGATCGAGCACACCGAGGCTGAGGTGGACATTGGCGACGACCAGTTCGCCGTCATCGCAAGCCACCGCCACCGCCAGCACGCCGCGCCCGGGGATGCGCGAGGGCAGCGGCGCGTTCAGCACTTCGCGCAGCGGGCGCTTGCTGAGGATGAGGTTGCCGTGCAGCGAGAGTTTGCCGAGGCGGCGGTTCACCTGTTCGGCGTGGTAGGCGAGGCCGGTCAGCCCGCGCAGTTGTTCGACGTGGTTCTTGAAGCCGTTGCGCAGCCCGCCGAGGTCGATTTCTTGCAGGCAGACGAGGTCGAAATCGCGGATGTAGGCGGCGATGCGCGCCAGCGTCTTGCGCTTGGCCGGGCCGGGCAGGAATTGGCGGTGCCATTGGTAGGTGTAGCTGAGGTAGCTGCGGGCGTTGATGGCGGCCTGGATGTTGTAGCTGAGGATGCGCATGACCAATAAGACTGGGGGGATGCGGCCATTATAGCGGCTATACTTGCCGCTTCTTTTTCACCGCGAGGCGCTTATGCACTGGCTCGAACTGTTTTTCCTCTGCCACTTCATCCTGACGGTCATCATCGCCCTGCGCGTGATTTACGCGCGCCGTTCCAGCAGCGCGGCGCTGGCCTGGCTGGCGGTGCTGTTCGCCTTCCCGTATTTCGGCGTGCTGCTCTACCTGCTGATTGGCGAACCGAAGCTGGGGCGGGCGCGCGCCAAGCGGCAGGCGGAACTGCACGCCTTCCACGAAGCCTTTGCCGACCGCTTCCTGCCGCCGCAGAGTGTGCCGCTGTGCGAAACGCGTTTCCGCCAGATTGCCCGCCTGGTCGAGGTGGACGCGGGTTATGGCGCGACCGGCGGCAACAGCAGCCGCCTCCTCGCCGACACCGACGCCATCCTGCAATCCTTCATCGCCGACATCGACGCCGCGCAGCACTGCTGCCTGCTCGAATTCTATATCGTCGAAGGCAGCGGGCGCATCGCAGGCGTGTTGCAGGCGCTGATGCGGGCGGCAGCGCGCGGCGTGCGCTGCCAGCTGCTTGCTGACGCGCTCGGCAGCCAGAACTTCTGGCGTTCATCCTGGCCGGGCAGACTGCGCGCGGCGGGAGTCGAACTGACCGAAGCCCTGCCCTTCAGCCTGTGGCATGCGCCGTGGGTGCGCGGCGACTTGCGCAACCACCGCAAAATCCTCGTCGTGGACTACCGCATCGCCTACACCGGCAGCTACAACCTCGTCGATCCGCGCCTTTTCAAGCAAAACGCGGGCGTGGGCGAATGGGTCGATGCCGTCATGCGCTGCGAAGGCGCGGTGGCGCAGGAACTGGCAGCCGTGTTCTACGGCGATTGGGCGGTTGAGAACGACCACAACCTGAGCGCCACCCTCGACCGCCTGAACCGCTACGCCAATGAAATGCCCGACCGCGCCCGGCCTGCCGCGAGCGGCGGCGCGCTGCTGCAAGTCATCCCCTCGCATCCGGGCAGCGACACCGCGCTGGTGTACGATGTGCTGGTCAACGCGCTCAACGTCGCGCAGGAAAGCATCATCATCAGCACGCCGTATTTCGTGCCGGACGAAGCGCTCTTGAACACCATCATCATCGCCGCCCGCCGGGGCGTGGCTGTGACGCTGATCGTGCCGCGCCGCGTCGATTCGCGCCTGGTGCGCTACGCCAGCCGCGCCTACTACCGCCCGCTCCTGGACGCAGGCGTCTGCCTGAAAACCTTCGATGCGGGCCTTTTGCACACCAAAGCCGTGGTGATTGACGACCGCTTCGCCCTCTTCGGCACGGTCAACATGGACATGCGCAGCTTCTACCTCAACCTCGAAGTCAGCCTCGCGCTGTACACCCCGGACACCGTTGCCGCCATCCGCGCCCTGCTCGACGGCTACTTGCAACAAAGCGAAGCGGTCGAGCTGAAAAAATGGGAACAGCGCCGCCGCCTGCAACGCTTCATCGAACGCTGCGCAAGATTGGTGAGCCCGTTGTTGTAAAACAAAAAAGCGTGGGACATCCCACGCTTATTCATTACCACGGCAAAATCATGCGCCACCAACGTGGATGGCGCTTTTTACTATCCGCCTGCAACGGATAGCGCTTCCAGCGTGCCACCAATTCCTGGGTTTCCAGCCAGATGGTTTCCTTGCCTGTCACCCGCCTTACCGTTTCAATCATGGGGTAACACTGGTCGAAAATCCGGATCAGTTTGTTATAACTGGAACGTTTGATAATCTCTTCGTCATAAGTGCCGCAAAAAATACCCACCGCCAAATATTCATAACGATTCAGAACATAAGCAATACGGCTTTGCTGGATACGCTGTTCTTCTCTAACCTTGAGATTACCCAATTCGCTAAAACGCCCGCTGGCATTTTCACCATTCATGATGCTGCGAATTTCTTGCAATCCTTCGTTCATAAAGCGGTCGTCATTTATAGCACAAACAATATCGGCGGCATTCTTCCGCCGCGTATTGAGCTTGTTTGTTTTAATAATATAAAGCGTCCCCAGAAAAGCTGAGGACGCAGAAATAATAACCTGATAATCTTTAATATATGAAAGCATATACTGCCCAATCAAATAAAATCAAAACCATCTTGCATAAAACACCTCTTTAATTTCAAATTGCCGGTGACAACAATCATCACCAAGCGGACTGTATTGTAACAGAACGCAAAAACAACACCTAACCCCCTAAAAACGCCCGCAAAACCGCCATTCCTTGCCAATTGTCAATCCCCGGCCCAATCGCTACCATAACGGCGAACCACAACCAGCCACAGGAGGAAACATGGCGCTCTATGCCATCGGTGAAGCCCTCATCGATTTCGTTCCCAGCCGCAGCGGCAAACCCGCTGCCGATATGCACTACACCCCCGCCGTCGGCGGTGCGCCGCTCAATGTCGCCGCCGCCTACGCCAAGCTCGGCGGCAAAAGCTACATCCTGAGCCAGGTCGGCGATGACGCTTTCGGTGCGCAAATCGCCGCCACGGCGGAAGCCGCCGGGGTCGATACCCGCTACCTCAAACACAGCCGCGCGGCGAAAACCGCGCTGGCCTTCGTCACCCTCTACGACAGCGGCGAGCGCGAGTTTGCCTTCTACCGCGACCCCTCGGCGGACATGCTCTACGCGCCGGAGAACCTCGCCGACATTACCCCGCAGGCGGGCGACATCCTGCACTACTGCTCGGTCTCGCTCGTTCCCTGTCCGATGCGCGAGGCACACCGCGCCGCCATCGCCAAATTCCGCGCCGCCGGGGCCGCCATCTCCTTCGACATCAACCTGCGCCTGCCGCTGTGGAAAAACCCCGCCGACCTCTACGCCGCCGTGCACGAATTCCTGCCGCTGGCCGACATCATCAAAATCTCCGACGACGAACTCGCCTTCGTCACCGGCGAGAGCGACCCCGCACGCGGCATCCCGCAACTCTTCCGGGGGCACGTCAAATTCGTCGCCTATACCTGCGGCGCAAACGGCGCGGCCATCTACGACAAAAACGGCGAACGCGGGCGGACGGAGGCCTACCGCGTCAACGCCGTGGACGCCACCGGCGCGGGCGACGCCTTCATCGGCGGCCTGCTGGTGGCAAGCGATTTCTTCGGCCTTGTCGCACGCGGTGATCTCGCCGCAGAACGGATTCAGGCGCTGCTCGACCATGCCGCCAAAGTCGGCGCCATCACCACCCTCGGGCGCGGCGCCATCGACAGCATGCCCGACCTCGAACGCCTGCATGCCTTCCGCGCGGAGAAGCACGCGTGAACCTGCCCGCCGCCCTGCGCGACTTCCTCAATGCCAAAATTGCGCCGGATGACAATCTCTGCGGCAGCCTGCCGCTGGACTACGCCGATGCTGACGCGCTTGACGCTTTCCAGGACGGCTACAAGGACGACGAACGCGACGGCACGGCGGGCTACCTGAAAACCAGCCAATACGTCATCTGCACCAACGACTTCGCCGACCTGTTCATCATCGACCTCGACGAAGCGGCGGCGGGCTACCCCGTCGCCTTCGCCTACCACGGCCAGGGCAGCTGGCAACCCTTCCGTCGCCGCCGGCCTCGCCGCCTTTACCGACACCCTGCGCCACCTCGCCGCTTGCAGGGACGACCTGGCACAAGCCGCTGCCTATATCGAACAGCACTGCGCAGCGGACAACCCATACTGGCAGGAAGTCTGCACCGAACTGCGCGAAGCCGCAGAAACCGCCACAGAAAAAGAAGACGAGCCGCCCTGTGACCCCTACGACTGGGAACGCGGCAGCCTCGTCATCACCACCATCGGTTCCAACCCCACCGCCGTGCGGCAATGGCTGGCGCACTACCTGAACCTCAGCTCGGCGGCAGCGCTTGCCCTCAGCCGCGAAGCAGAAATCACCTGCGACGACAACATCGCCCGCAAATTTGCCGCCCCGCTACTGGCTGCTTTGCAAAAACGCGGCGCCACCGCCGTCTTCCGCCCCCACCACCCACCATCAGGAGAACCTTCCCATGAATGAATACCGTGCGACCGCCGAGGCCATCATCGCCGCCGTCGGCGGCAAAGCCAATATCGCCGCCGCCACCCACTGCGCCACCCGCCTGCGCATGGTGCTCAAAGACGAAAGCAAAATCGACAAGGCCGCCATTAACGCTATCCCGCTTGCCAAAGGCAACTTCCTCACCGCCGGACAATTCCAAATCATCCTCGGCACCGGCACTGTGAACAAAGTCACCGCCGAACTGCTTGACATCACCGGCGTCAAACAAGTCAGCACCCAGGAAGCCAAAGACCTCGGCGCTGCCAAAGGCAACCTGCTGCAACGCTTCGTCAAAACCCTGTCGGACATCTTCGTCCCCATCATCCCCGCCATCGTCGCCGGCGGTTTGCTAATGGGCCTTAACAACGTATTGACCGCACACGACCTCATCATCAAAGGCAAAACCCTGATTGAGGCCTACCCGCAATGGGCAGGGCTGGCGGAAATGATCAACACCTTCGCCAACGCCCCCTTCGTCTTCCTGCCCATCCTCATCGCCTTCTCGGCAACACGCATCTTCGGCGGCAACCCCTTCCTTGGCGCCGTCCTCGGCATGATCATGGTGCACCCCGACCTCACCAACAACTACGCACTGGCCAAAGCCATCGAAGAAGGCACCCTGCAACACTGGAACATCCTCGGCTACGACATCGCCCGCGTCGGCTACCAGGGCACCGTGCTGCCCATCCTCGTCTCAAGCTGGATACTCGCCAAACTCGAAACCAGCCTGCGCCGCATCATCCCCGCCAGCGTTGACCTGCTGCTCACTCCGCTGCTCGCCATCTTCATCACCGCACTGCTCACCTTCACCGTCGTTGGCCCGTTCACCCGCGACGCCGGTGTTGCCTTCACCGACGCCGTGCAATGGCTGTACAACACCGCCGGTGTCATCGGCGGGGCCGTCCTCGGTGCCCTCTACGCGCCCGTGGTCATCACCGGCATGCACAACAGCTTTATCCCGGTCGAAACCCAGCTCATCGCCGACATCGCCAAAACCGGCGGCACCTTCATCTTCCCCATCGCAGCGATGAACAACATCTCACAAGGCGCAGCCGCCTTCGGCGCCCTCTTCTCCACCAAAGACGCCAAACTCAAAGGCGTCGCCTCGGCATCAGGCATCTCTGCCGTGCTCGGCATCACCGAACCGGCCATGTTCGGCGTCAACCTGCGCCTGCGTTACCCCTTCTACGCCGCCCTTATCGGCACCGCCTGCGCCGCCGCGTACATCACCCTCTACCACACCAAAGCCGTCGCCCTCGGCGCAGCGGGCATCCCCGGCATCATCTCCATCGGTGCGCAATACCTCACGCCGTACATCATCGGCATGGCGATTGCCTTCGCCATCACCTTCAGCCTCACACTTGCCTTCTCACGCAGCTGCTACAACCCGGAACGGCAAACCGCCCCGGCAGCCGCTACAAACGCGCCTGAAACCCAAGAACCCCCTCGCCCGCTTGCGGGAGAGGGGGTAGGGGGTGAGGGCAAACAAACCCAAACCGACCCCATCCCCGCCGAATGGGTCATGCCACTGACGGGCGACATCCTCGCCGCCAGCGACATCCCCGACCCGGCCTTTGCCGCCGGCGCACTGGGAAAGAAGGCGAACGTGTCAGCGCCGGCCAACCCATCCTGCAAGTGGATCTGGACGCCATCCGCGACAAAGTGCCGAGCCTCATCACCCCCATCATCTTCACCGCTTACGACGACGGCGAAACCGTCACCATCGCAGACGGCAGGCCGCATATCACGAAAGCCTGATACCCATCCCCAAAAATCATCTGGCTGTGTTGGCGAGCCTCCCGCCTTGCCGGCTTGATTTCCGGAATTGGTATGACACGCGCCCACGCAAAACGCCCCGCAAGGGGCGTTTTTTATGGTCATTGCATGGGGTGACGGTTGCGGACTACCCCGCCCGTTTCCCCGCCTGCCGCAGGGCGCGCAGCCCCAGCATGAGGAAGAAACCCGCCGCCTGGCAGAGGACGATACTGGCGCCGGTTGAGGCGTCCCAGTGGAAGCTGATGAGGACGCCCGCGATGTTGGCGGCGACGGACAGCAGCACCGCGACGGCGAGGGTGTGGTGGAAGCGTGCGGTAACGAGTTGCGCGCTGACGCCGGGGGCAATCAGCATGGCGACGACGAGGACAACGCCGACCGCCTGCATCGCGCCGATGGCGGTCAGGGTCAGCATGATGAGCAGGCTGGTGTGCAGGAGCGGCACGGAAAGGCCGGCGAGGCGCGCTTGCGCTTCATCAAAGACGAACAGCATGTAGTCGCGCCATTTGACGGCAAGGATGGCAAGCACCAGGGCGCTGATGATGATGACCTGCCAGCGTTGCCCCGCTTCCATGCCGAGCAGGTTGCCGAAGAGGATGTGGGTGAGGTGCTGGTCGCTGTCGCTGCGCTGGAAGAGGAGGATGCCGGCGGCGAAGAGGGTCGAAAAGACGATGCCGAGCAGGGTGTCGCTTTGCAGGGTGCTGCGCCGTTCAAGCCAGCCGGTGGCGAGGGTGCAGGCAAGTCCGGCGGCGAAGGCACCGAGGATGAGCGGCAGGCCGAGGACGGCGGCGATGACGATGCCGGGCAGGATGGCGTGCGAGATGGCATCCCCCATCAGCGCCCAGCCTTTGAGGACGATGTAGCAGGAGAGCAGCGCGCAGGTAATGCCGAGCAGCAGGGCGATGGCGAGCGCCTGTTGCATGAAGGGATATTGCAGGGCGTCGGTGAGGATGTTCATGGGCGGTGGCTGTGGTGCAGGGCGGCGAGGTGTTGCAGGCGGCGGAAGGTGAAGACGGCGAGGAAGAGGCCGCCTTGCAGGACGACGACGACGGCACCGGTGTTGCCGTTCATGAAGTAGCTGAGGTAGGTGCCGAGGACGGCGGTCGTGGTGCCGATGATGAAGGCGGTAACGAGGACGCGGCCGAAGCTGTGGCAGAGCAGGTAGGCGGTGGCTCCGGGGGCGATGAGCAGGGCGATGACGAGGATGGCGCCGACGGTTTGCAGGGCGGCGACGACGGCGGCGCTGACGAGGAGGAAGAAGAGCCAGCGCAGGCGGTTGACGGCAAGACCCGCCGTCACGGCCTGGATGTCGTCGAAGAAGAGCAGCATGAGGTCGCGCCATTTGCAGGCAAGGATGATGAGCGAGACGGCACAGATGGCGAGCATTTGCCACAGGTCGTGGTCGTCGATGCCGAGGATGTTGCCGTAGATGACGGCTTGCAGGTTCACCGCCGTCGGGTAGAGCGAGATGATGAAGAGCCCGGCGGCGAAGAAGAGGGTGAAAACGAAGCCGATGATGGCGTCCTGGCGCAGCATGGGCAGGCGTTTCAGCAGGAGCATGGCGGCGGCGGCGAGGATGCCGGTGGTGAAGGCACCGAGGGCGTAGGGCAGCCGCCACAGGTAGGCGAGCGCGACGCCGGGGACGACGGCATGGGAGAGGGCGTCGCCGATGAGCGACCAGCCTTTGAGCATGAGATAGACGGAGAGCAGGGCGCAGACGCCGCCAACCGCCGCGCTGCTGAGCAGCGCTTTGAGCATGAAATCGTAGGCGAGCGGTTCGAGCAGGGCGTTCATGGGCGGCTGCTCCGGTCATCCACAAAGACGGCGGGGTGCTCGTCGTCGCTGACGATGCGCACTTGCGGGGCGACGTCGCCGAGGCCGATGTTTTTCAGGACGCTGCCGAAGGCGCGTTCGAGGTTGTCAACGGTGTAAATTTCGTCGATGCCGCCGTGGGCGATGATGCTGCGGTTGAGGAGGACGACTTCGTTGCAGTATTGCGGCACGGCACCAAGGTTGTGGGTGGAGACGAGCATCAGGTAGCCCTCGCCGCGCAGGGTTTTCAGGAGTTCCATCACCGCGAATTCGGTGTTGGCGTCCACGCCGGTAAAGGGTTCGTCCAGGAGGATGATGCGGCTTTCCTGGGCGAGCGCGCGGGCGAGGAAGACACGCTTTTTCTGCCCGCCGGAGAGCGCGCCGATTTGCCGCCCGGCCAGATCGGCGATGCCGAGGCGGTCGAGTGCGGCGGCGACGGCGGCATGATCCTGCGGCCGGGCACGGCGCAGGAAGCCCATGTGGCCGTAGCGCCCCAGCATCACCACGTCTTTGACGAGTATGGGAAAGTGCCAGTCGATGTTTTCGCTTTGCGGCACGTAGGCGATGCCGTTTTGCCGCATCGCCCGAGCGACGGGCAGGCCGTTGACCCGCACCGTGCCGCTTTGCGGGCGGACGATGCCCATGATGGTGTTGAACAGCGTCGATTTGCCGGAACCGTTCACCCCGACCAGGGCGCACACCGTGCTGCCCGCGAGGGTGAAGCTGACGTTTTCGATGGCGCGGTGGCCGTTCGGATAGGTAACGCTGACGTTTTCTACTGCCAGCGAGGTCGCGTCAGGGTTGGAAGCCATGGATGACGGTATCCGTGGTGACTTTGAGCAGGTCGAGGTAGGTCGGCACCGGGCCGTCGGCGGTGGAGAGGGAATCCACATAAAGCACGCCGCCGTATTTCGCCCCGCTTTCTTTCGCGACCTGTTTCGCGGGTTTGTCGGAAATGGTGCTTTCGCTGAAGACCACCGGAATTTTGTTAGCGCGGACGGTTTCAATCAGGGCGCTGACCTGTTGCGGTGTGCCCTGCTGTTCGGCGTTAATCGGCCACAGGTAGGCTTCCTTGAAGCCGAGGTCTCTGGCGAGGTAGCTGAACGCGCCTTCGCTCGACACCAGCCAGCGTTGTTCCGCCGGGATTTTTTCGACTTCCGCTTTCAGTTTGGCATCCATTGCATCCAGTTTCGCAAGATAGGCAGCGGCGTTTTTGTGGTAGTTGTCAGCATGAGCGGGATCGTGCTTGGCGAGCGCCTTTTCGATGTTTTGCACATAGATTTTGGCGTTGGCGACCGACATCCAGGCGTGCGGGTTTGGCTTGCCGTCATAATCGCCACCGTGAATGGACATCGGCTCGATGCCTTCGGTTACCACTACGGACGGCACACCTTTGACGTTGGCAAAGAAGCGCTCAAACCAGCGTTCCAGATTGAGCCCGTTCCAGAGAATCAAGTCCGCCTGCTGCGCCTTGACCAAATCCTGCGGCGTCGGTTCATAATCGTGAATTTCCGCGCCCGGCTTGGTGATGGACAGCACCTGCGCATCATTGCCCGCGACTTCTTGCGCCATATCGGCGATAACGGTGAAGGTGGTGACCACGGTGAACGGCTTGTCGGCAGCAAAAAGTGGTGCGCAGAAGGCGCAAAACAACAGGAAAAACAGTTTTTTCATGATAAGCCTCATAAAGATTGTGTGGAAATATGGGTATTTACCCGCGCGTTACGATACGCCGTCGCTTATAGCTTGTAAATAGGAAACTCTCGCATTTGTAATGTTTGTCATCATACCGACGCCGCCAGATTATCCGCAAAGGCCGCAGCGGGTTCAAGAATGTCGCCGGAATGTCGCAGAGAAGCACAGGGTTGCCCTGCACCACTTTACGGGTTGCCCTGTACTACTTCCCCCGGCAGGCAACCAAACTGTTTCTTGAAGGCCGCGCCGAAATGGCCGGGCGAGCGGTAGCCGGCGGCGGCCATAGCCTGTTGTACCGTGGCACCGTCGTTCAGCAGCCGCAGCGCCGCGTGCAGGCGGTGGCGGCGCAGGCTGGCGGCGATGGTTTCCCCCGTCTGCGCCTTGTAGTAGCGCTTCAAATAGCATTCGTTCAGGCCGACGCGACGGGCGAGAGCCGCAATGGTCAGCGGTTGCCGGTATTCGGCGCGGATGATGTCGGCGGCCTCGTCAATGCGGGCGCGGTGGCTGCGGGGGTTCCGGCAGCCAAGGTTAAAACGCAGCAGCCGCGCGGTCAGTTCCAGCGCCGCCGCTTCCAGGGTTAAACGCCCGAGGCTGTCCGGTAGCGGCGGCCGTTGCAGCAGCGGCCGGGCGAGGGCGACCAGTCCGGCCACCCGCGTACTCAACCGTTCGTGGACGAAACCGGAAGCGGAGAAACGCCGTTCCAGCAGCCCCTCTTCCTGCCAGCGGCGCAGCTGTTCCGGGCTGAAATCGAGATGGAGGGCGGCGAGGCCGTCGCCGTCCGCCCGCAGGTTTTCCCGCACATCGGTCAGCGCGCCGCGCACCAGCCACAGTTCCCCCGCCGTCGGGCAATATGCGCGGCCATTGTCCAGCCGCAGCCGGTTGCCGCCGGCCAGCAGCAGGAAGAAGGCGCAGTGGTGCTGCATGCGGCGCAGGGTGGTGGGGAAGCTACCCGCCCCCCGGCCGGTCAGGCGGGACAGGGTCAGGCCGCTGCCGAAGCAGTGCACGCTGATGTCCAGCTGCCAGCGGGGCACGCGGGCGGCGGCGTGCAGCTGGCCGGCGGCGGCATGGTGCAACTGCCAGCCGGAGGCGGGCGTTTGCAGGTAGTCGTAGTAATGCTGATAGGCGCTCATGGGACGGCATTGTACCCAAACGGGAATATTTCTCACCCGGGCGGGAATTAGCGCGGGGCAGCGCTTCCCGCACCGCCGCCTTTGTTCTGAAATAGATGGCCCGTTTTTTCAGGAAAAAGCCATGTTCCGTACCCTGCTCGCAGCCGCCCTGCTGGCTGCCCTGCCCTTCGCCGGCGCCGAAAACCTGACCGTGCCCACCGCGCGCGGCGCAGCCTCCGTTGTAAAAAACCCGGAGCGCTTCGCCGTTTACGACTGGGCAGCGCTGGACAGTCTCAATCAACTGGGCGTTGCCACCCCCGCCACCACCGCGCCGGTGCAGGTGGACTATCTCAAGCCGCTCTTCGCCAAAGCAAAAACCGTCGGCACCCTCTTTGAACCCGATCTGGAAGCGCTGCATGCCTATAACCCGCAGCTGGTCATCACCGGCGGGCCGGGGGCGGCGGCCTATGACGGCCTCGCCCGCGTCGCGCCGACCATCGATTTAACCGTAGATAACGCCAACATCCGCACCAGCGGGGAAGCGCAAATCCGCACCCTGGGGCGCATTTTCAACCGGGAACAGGAGGCGGAAACACTGGTGGCGTCCATCGAAAAAACCTTCGCCGAAGCCCGCGTCGCCGCGAAAAATCAGGGGCGCGGCCTGGTCATCTCCATCACCGGTCGCAAAATCTCCGCCTTCGGCCCCCAATCGCGGCTGGGGAGCTGGATTCACACCGATTTGAGACTGGAACCGGTGGATAAGGGGCTGGAAAACGCCGGCCACGGCCAGCCCGTCGCGATGGAATATATAAAAGAGAAAAATCCCGACTGGATTTTCGTCATTGACCGCACCGCCGCCCTCGGCGAGCCGGGCCCGGCGGCGCTGACCGTGCTGGACAACCCGCTGGTACACCAGACCACCGCCTGGCAGAAAGGGCAAATCGTCCTCATGCCCACCGCCAACTACATCGTCGCCGGCGGTGCCCAACAGCTGCAACAGGCTGCCGCCCAACTGCGCGACGCCTTCAACGCCCATCCCGCCCATCAGGAACAACCATGAAACCGCAACTGCTCGCCCTTGCCATCCTCAGCGCCGCTGCCGCCGCCGGGAACAGCGACACCACCCAACTGGCCCCCTATCACCGTCCACGCCGAGCGCAACAGCTACACCGCCCGCGACAGCAGCAGCCTCGGCCTGCCGCTGAACCTGCGCGACACCCCGCACAGCATCAGCATCATCACCGCCGACCAGCTCCGCGACCAGCAGAGCCGCAGCCTGGATAAAGCCCTGCGCCAGAGCACCGGCATCAGCCAGCAAATCTACGGTTCCAACCGCGCCGGCTACAACTACCTCTACGCACGCGGCAACCGCATCAGCAACTACCAGCTGGACGGCGTGCCCGCCGCCGACGGCCTCAGCGACAGCGGCAACGTCGGCACCGCCGCCATCGAACAAATCGAAGTGCTGCGCGGCGTCAACGGCCTCATCGACGGCAGCGGCGAACCCGGCGCCAGCATCAACATCCGGCGCAAACGCCCCGACGCCGAGCGGCGGCTGGAAACCGGCCTCGGCGTCGCCAGCCGCAACAACCTGAATCTCGAAGCCGATCTGAGCGGCAGCCTCAACAGCGACGGCAGCCTGCGCGGTCGTGCCATTATCAGCGGTGAGCGCGGCGACAGCTGGCGGCAACGCGAAAAAGAACGCGCCGGCGAACTCTACGGCATCCTCGAATACCGGCAAAACGACAGCCGCCTCTACGGCGGCCTCGACTACCAGGCCGCCAAAGAAAAAGCCGACGCGCCGCACAGCATCATCACCTACGACAACCGGGGCGACTACACCCCGCTCGGCCCGCGCGACAATCCGGCCACCAACTGGTCTTACAGCGACCACCGCAATCTCAACCTCTTCCTCGGCGCCGAACACCCATTCAGCCCGGACTGGCGCGGCAAAATCGAATACAACCACTGGCGCGGCCGCTTCCACCAGGACTACGGCACCGCCGGCATCCTCGGCGTGGACCACGACAGCGGCCGGGCGGACCTCATCCCCGGCTACTGGCACGCCACCCCGCGCCGCCACAGCCTGAGTATCTCCCTCGATGGCAAATACACCCTCTTCGGCCGCGAACACGAGCTTACCGCCGGTCTCAACGGCTACCGGAGCAAAGACCACAAAACCGGCGAACGCAGCCTCATCCCGAATGCCGTCAACATCTACGAATTCTCGCGCACAGGCGACTATCCCAAACCCACCGGCTATCAGGCTTCCATTCCCCAGAACGGCGACAAGCGGCAAATCGGCGGTTACCTGACCACCCGCCTGCACATCGGCGATGACCTGAGCCTCATCCTCGGCGGCCGCTACAACCACCATCGCATCGGCGGCAGCGGCGACAGCCATAACGTGCGCCGCAACCACAACAGCTACAGCCGCTTCACCCCCTATGCCGGCCTCAGCTATGACTGGGGCGCGGGGCTGAGCACCTATGCCAGCTACAGCAGCCTCTACAACCCGCAGAACCAGAAAGACCGGAACGACAACTACCTGCCGCCGATGCAGGGCAACAACCTCGAAGCGGGCATCAAAGGCCAATGGCTGGACGGCCGCCTGAACACTTCCGCCGCCGTCTATCGTGCCCGGAAAAACAACCTGGCCACCGCCGCCGGGCGCGACGACGCCGGCGACACCTACTACCGCGCCGCCGACCGCGCCACCAACAGCGGCTGGGAAGCGGACATCGGCGGGGCGCTGAACGAGCACTGGCAAATCAACGGCGGCTATGCCTACACCCGCAGCCGCGACCGCAGCGGCAATCGCCTCAATCCGGACAGCGTACCCGTGCACAGCCTCAAACTTTACAGTCACTACGACTTCACCCCCGGCGCCGCGCGCGGCTGGGAACTGGGCGGCGGCCTGCGCTGGCAGAGTGAAACCCACATTGACCCAGTCACCATCCGCCTGAACGACCCGGCCGCCAAAGCGGGAGCCGAAGCCAACAGCCGCCAGCACGCCTATACCGTGGTGGACGTGATGGCCCGCTACCGCCTGAACCCCCAAGCGGACATCAGCCTGCACGTGGACAACCTCTTCAACCGGAAATACCGCACCCACCCCGACCGCCACAGCTACGGGCAATTACGCAGTATCGGCCTCGGTTTCCGCTATACCTTTGATTGAAAACGGGCAGCCGTCCGCGCGGCACAGACCGTGCCGTTTCCCGCCTGCCGGTTGCGGATACGAAAAACCCCGCTGCTGCGGGGTTCCTTTATTTGTGCTGACGGGCGAAAGAGGGCGCTTTCTGCTTGTCGGCCGTTTGCTGCATCGCGACACGCGGCGGCGGTGGCTGACGCACCGCATCCGGCAGCAGTTGCGCCAGTTCTTCCAGCGCCTGGCGGTACACCTTGCGCTTGAAATGCACCACCTGCGACGGCGGGGTGTAGTAATCAATCCAGCACCATTCGTCAAACTCCGGCGGCTGGCCGGAGGCATGCAGGTTCACCGCCGGATCGCCGCTTTCCAGGCGCAGCAGGAACCATTTCTGCTTCTGCCCGATGCACTGCACCATGCCGGGCCGGCGACGACGGCGGAAGCGCACCGGCAGGCGGTAGTAGAGCCAGTCGTGCGTTTCGCCAAGCAGGGTGACATCTGCCGGCAAAAGGCCGGTTTCTTCGAACAGCTCGCGCCACATCGCCTGTTCGCTCGATTCCCCCGCGTTAATCCCGCCCTGCGGGAACTGCCAGGAATCCTGCCCGCTGCGCCGCCCCCAGAAAACCTGGTTGCCCGTGTTCAAGAGGATGATGCCGACATTGAAGCGGTAGCCCTGGGCATCAAATATATTGTTATCAGGTTGATCATTATCCATGCGGCTATTCTTTCATATGCGCCGCCGCCGCACAACGCGCCGCCGGTGAAAAGGTTTGACTCAACGGCGCTTTGCCGCTACATTAAATTCAAATAACATTTCTTCCTATCCACATGTACGTTTGTATTTGCCAAGGCATTACCGATCGCCAAATCATCAACGCCATTGAACAGGGCCACGACAGCGCCGCCGCCATTGCCGCCACGCTGGGCGCGGGCAGCTGCTGCGGCAGATGCTGCGAAACGGTGGAAACCCTGGTTGAGTCTCACGCCAAGCCGACCGTTTATCACGCCGCCTGATCAAAAAAGCCCCGGTTTCCCGGGGCTTCTTCCTGCCTGCTCACTCGTCGTCATCGTCTTCATCGGCGAACGGATCTTTCATTTTGCCGCCGCCGAACGGTGCCTCTTCACCCTTGATGAGGCGTTCAATATTGCTGCGGTGGCGGTAGAACAGCATGCCGACGATGATGAAGACGGCGGGCAGCATCCACGTTCCAGATTTTCCCGGCGTATAGAAAATCGAGGCCACGGCGACGAAAGCAGCGGCGGACAGGGCGGACAGCGAGGAAATCCGCGTGTTGTAAAAGACCGCCCCCCAGATGGCGGCGGCAAGCAGGGCGACAATCGGATTCCAGGCAAGCAGGACGCCAAACGCAGTCGCGACACCTTTACCGCCCTCGAAATCAAAGAACACCGGATAGAGATGGCCGAAAAACGCGCCCAGCCCGACCAGCACAATCACCAAATCGCTAACCCCGGCCGGGAAGAAGCGGCGCAGGATGATGAAAACCATGACCGGGATAAAGCCTTTCAGCGCGTCGCCCGCCAGCGTGATGGCGGCGGCCTTTTCCCCGGCGATACGCAACACATTGGTCGCCCCCGGATTGCCCGAACCGAGCGTACGCGGATCGCCGAAACCCATGGAACGGCAGACGATGACCGCCGATGACAGCGAACCGCAGACATAGCCGGCAATCGCGCCGAAAAAGCAGAAAAGAAAATGTTGCATAACACCCCCTGAGTGCGATAATTCAGAAAAAACAATCCATAACCCTATGACTATGCAAGACATCATCTACATCCATGCACTGCGGGTACGAACCGTCATCGGCATTTTGCCCCATGAACGCGCGGCGAAGCAAACCCTCATCATCAACTGCGAACTGGGCACCGACACCCGCGCCGCCGGGGCATCTGACGACATCCAACAGGCGCTGGATTACGCCGCCATCTGCGCCGACATCACCGCTTACGCTGCAAACAGCAGGTACGGCCTCATCGAAGCCTTTGCCGAACACCTTGCCGCGCACCTGCTCGCCGCCTACCCGCTCGCCGCAAACGTCCGCCTCGACATCCAAAAACCCGGCGCGCTCGAAGCCACGCGCGAAGTCGGCCTGCGAATCTATCGGGAGCGAAACTGAGCCACTATAATGCGGCCGCTTGCAGCCCGGCGGCATCCGGCTGACCCAATACCGACATTAGCCAATAAAGGAAAACACATGTACAGACAACACTATGCGGCAGACGTGACCGAAAAACTCGACGGCGAAACCGTCAAAGTCGCCGGCTGGGTACACCGCCGGCGCGACCACGGCGGCGTCATCTTCATCGACCTGCGTGACCGCAGCGGCCTCGTGCAAATCGTCATCGACCCCGACACCGCCGAAGCCTTCGCCCTCGCCGAACAAGTGCGCAGCGAATACTGCCTCGCCATCGAAGGCCGAGTCCGCCTGCGCCCAGCCGGTACTGAAAACCCCGACATGCTCAGCGGCAAAATCGAAATCCTCGGCAAAACGCTCACCGTCCTCTCCAAATCCGAAGCACTGCCCTTCCAGCTCGACGAAGACAACGTCTCCGAAGAAGTGCGCCTGAAAAACCGCACCATCGACCTGCGCCGCGACGTCATGCAGAAAAACCTCATCCTGCGCAGCAAAGTCGCCTCCTCCCTGCGCCGCTACCTGGATGGTCACGGTTTCCTTGACATCGAAACCCCGATGCTGACCAAAGCTACCCCCGAAGGCGCGCGCGATTACCTTGTTCCCTCGCGTACCCACCCCGGCAAATTCTTCGCCCTGCCGCAATCGCCGCAACTCTTCAAACAGATGCTGATGATGAGCGGTTTCGACCGCTACTACCAAATCGTGCGCTGCTTCCGCGACGAAGACCTGCGCGCCGACCGCCAGCCCGAATTCACCCAGCTTGATATCGAAACCTCCTTCCTTGAAGAAGAAGACATTATGCAGCTCATGGAAACCATGATTCGCGGCATCTTCAAAGAACACCTGAACGTTGACCTGCCCGACCCCTTCCCGCGCATGACCTACCGCGAAGCCATGCGCCGCTACGCCTCGGACAAACCCGACCTGCGCATCCCGCTCGAACTCGTGGACATCGCCGACCTCGTCAAAGACAGCAATTTCAAAGTTTTCGCCGGTGTCGCCGCGCAAGAAAACGGCCGTGTCGTTGCCCTGAAAATCCCCGACGGCAACAAACTCACCCGCAAAGAAATTGACGACTACACCGCCTACGTCGCCCGCTACGGCGCCAAAGGCCTCGCTTACATCAAAGTCAACGACAAAACCAGCGCCGAAGGCCTGCAATCGCCTATCGTGAAATTCCTCACCAAAGAAGGCGGTGCAGAAGGTGCTATCGCGCTTGACATCGTACAACGCGTCGGCGCGGAAAACGGCGACCTCATCTTCTTCGGTGCCGACAAAGCGAACATCGTCAACGACGCCATCGGCGCGCTGCGCATCAAAATCGGGCACGATCTCAATATGCTCACCTGCGCCTGGGCACCGCTGTGGGTCATCGAATTCCCGATGTTCGAATACGACGAAAAAGACAAACGCTGGTACTCCATGCACCATCCCTTCACCCAGCCGAAAACCGCGAACCTCGACGAACTCGATACCAAGCCCGGCGAAGTCCTCTCGCGCGCCTACGACATGGTGCTGAACGGCATCGAAGTTGGCGGCGGCTCCATCCGTATTCACCGCGACGACATGCAACAACGTGTCTTCCAAAGCCTCGGCATCGGCGAAGAAGAAGCCCAACAAAAATTCGGCTTCCTGCTGAATGCCCTCAAATACGGCTGCCCGCCGCACGGCGGCATCGCCTTCGGCCTCGACCGCCTCATCATGCTGATGGCGGGCGCCAAATCCATCCGCGACGTCATGGCCTTCCCGAAAACCCAGACCGCCTACGACCCGCTCACCGACGCCCCCTCGGAAGCGAGCGAAGAACAACTCAAAGAACTGCACATCCGCAAGCGGGAAAAACCGGCGGGCTGACCTGATAGCAACGCCTCCGCAAGGGGGCGTTTTTCACGAACCGCGACAAGAATGGAATATCACGACACATGAAAAACTGGGAACTGTGGATACAGCGCAACAAACAGCACTTCAAACATCCGGCGAATCTTAAAGAGCAATTTGTCAGGCAGATATTGAGCAAAATCGACGACATCAGTCCGGAAGACCTCAGCGCGACACACCGCTTTACCGACAGCAAAGGCGTTGAGCGCAGCATTGACATCCTTGTCAGCAATCCGGACAAACACCAGCGTCTGGCCATCGAACTGGACGGTCTCGCCCCCTACAAGTCTGCCGACGGCGACATTGACTACCGCCGCTTCAACGAATACCTCGAACAGCAAAACGCGCTGAATGCCGCCTTCCCCGCCATCCTGCGCTACGGTGCCGCCAAGATGCAGCATGCGCCCGATGTCATCATGAACGAAATCGGCGACATCCTGCGCGCGCAGGCGCAAGGGGACTACACTCCCAAGAACAAGAAAGAAGACAACGCCGCCATCATCGAAGCCTACCAAGACGACATCCTGGCGCTGAAAAAGCTATGGGCGGCGGAAGCCCGCAGCCTGAAAGAAAATGCCGACCGCCTGGTTGCGCAGGCGGCGGGCAAGGGCAGAAACGACGCCCAGTTGCACATGCAGATCCGGACACTTGACGCGCACATCCGCACCTACGAAGAGAAAATCCGCCAATACCAGCGGGCATCGCTTGCCGCCGTCATCGCCAACGAAATCGACATCAAGGCCCTTATCGCCGATATCCAAACTCTCAAAGACATCATGAGCGATATCCACCATGGGGCGGCCGGTGACGATTTCCACACCGGCGGGCAGGCGAAAAAAACGGCGGTATCCCTGCTGCCGGCTGTCGCCGCCATCCTTGCCCTCGCTGCGATTGCGGCAGGCGGCTATTACTACGCCGGCAAAATGGCGAAAAAAAACGCCACCGCCCAAGCGGTGGATCCATCGGCGGTACTCACCGAACTGCCGGTAATCGAGCCGCCCGGCAGCACGGACGGAAGAGCGGCGTCGCCTGCTGCCTCCGGGCGCGATACCGGGACAGCGGCGCTGCCTGCCGTATCCACCGGCAGCATTGCCGCTGTCTCACCGCCGCCTGCGCCGGTCGAAACAAATCATCCGCCTCCCCAACAGGCAAAACAGGAAACACATGGTGACGACGGCAGCATCGCCGCGCGCGAAGCGGGGCAGCATATCGGTGAAACCCGCCGCGTCTGCGGCAGGGTTGCCGCCTTGAAAGAGACCAAAAAGAGCATCTCGCTTTATTTCGAGGCAGCGCCCCCCAAGCAGTCTTTTACCGCCGTAGTTGGGAAAACCAGCAAGGCGCTTGCCCGCCAAGCCTCCCAACTGGCGCATGCCGATGTTTGCGTCTCCGGCAAGATCGAGGAAAACAGGAAAAACCCACAAATGACCATCAGCGACTCTTCCCAGATTTCCTTTAACGACTGATGCCCCCGGAGCACGGCACAAAGCCGCCAGGCGGCACGAACACCGGGCGCGAGGCAAGCGGATACGGGAAGGAACGTTTTATGGATGTCCGGTCAGACGCGCCAACACCATATTATTTCTATTTGCTTGAAACGACTATATAAAAAAGAGGGGAACCGTCGGGTTCCCCTCTTTTTTGCCGTCAGGCGGGTTTATTTTTGCAGACGCTTGGATTCGGGGATTTTGGCTTTGTGTCTGCCTTCTTCAATAGTGGTAATGGCCAGCAGAATGATGGCGATGATGCCGCCGCCTACGATGACTTCAAAACCTTTGTCCCAGCCGTAGCGTTCGGCAGTGCGGCCAATGACATAGGCTGCGGCCACGGTGCCGCCGAGGTAGCCGAAGAGGCCGGTGAAGCCTGCGGCGGTGCCGGCGGCTTTTTTCGGTGCGAGTTCCAGGGCGTGCAGGCCGATGAGCATGACCGGGCCGTAGATGAGGAAGCCCACGGTGGTCAGCAGGATGAAGTCGGTGAGCTGATAGGGGTTGCGGAACCATTCCACGTTGGCATATTGGGCCAGCTTGTCGGCAGGCGTCGCCGGATGCATCCACAGGGCAACGACAGCCAGGGTGGTCAGGGTCATGAAGACGACACCGGTCAGGCCGCGACGGCCTTTGAAAACTTTGTCCGAGACCCAGCCGCAGAGCAGGGTGCCGGGGATGGCGGCGAGTTCGTAGATGGTGTAGGCCCAGGCGGTACCTTTGAAGTCGAAGTGTTTGACTTCGCTGAGATACACCGGCGACCAGTTGAGCACACCGTAGCGGATGAGATAGACGAAGACGTTGGCGAGGGCGATGTACCACAGCAGGCGGTTTTTCAGGACGTAGGTCAGGAAGATTTCTTTGGTGGTGAGGTTTCTTTCCGCCGTTTTTTCGTCGTAGTTTTCCGGATAGTCGTTTTTCCACTGCTCAATTGGCGGCAGGCCGCAGGATTGCGGGGTGTCTTTCATGACGAAGTACACCGGCACGGCAAGCACCATGGCGATGATGCCCGGATAGTAGAGGGCTTGCCGCCAGATGTCGGCTTCTGTCGCCTTGACGCCATGTTGCTGGTAGAAGACCCAGCCGGCGAGCAGCACCATCAGTCCCGGCATCATGCCGCCGACGTTGTGCGCGCAGTTCCAGATGGAGACGATGGAGCCACGTTCTTTTTTCGACCACCAGTGCACCATGGTCTTGCCGCAGGGTGGCCAGCCCATGCCCTGGAACCAGCCGTTGAGGAAGATCATGATGAAGGCGATGACAACACCGCTGGTGGTGAAGAAGGGTACGGTCCCCATCAGGGTCATGCACAAGCCGGAAAGCAGCAGGCCGCAAGGCAGGAAGGCTTTGGGGTTGGCGCGGTCGGAAATGGATGCCATCAGGAATTTCGACAGGCCATAAGCGAGACCTACGGCGGTGCCGATTTGGCCGAGCTGTTCTTTGTTGTACAGGCCGGCGTCAATCAGCCCCTTTTGCGCAAGGTTGAAGTTGCCGCGCACGAAATAGTAGGCGGCGTAACCAAAGAAAATGCCGCAGAACACTTGCCAGCGCAGGCGGCGGTAGGTGGGATCAATTTTGTCGGCGGGCAGGCGGGGTGCATCCGGCGACGGTTTGAATATGCCAATCATTAAGGGCTCCAAAGAGGTTAACAAGATTGAAGCGGCAGGTCATGCCGCATTCCGGGCGCGGATTGTAGCGACTTGCCGGTGAAGTGCCAACTTGCAATCTTTCTGCCGCTTTTCTTCTTTCTCGCGAAAATGCGTGAACCGGGAAAAACTCGTCAACGGCCGATAATTCATCGTGTTTTCTCCAAGAAAATGCGGTGCCGGATTTTATGAATGGCCGTCTTTGTATGGCCGTTCTAAAAACAGTGAATAATCCCTTCCCAGCTTGCGGGGAAAAGTGGCCGGGGGCGGAAAGGGGGCAAAAAATGCCCGTCTGTCCCGCCGGGCGAGATTCGCCCTGCGGACGACCGCCCTCGCCCCTGCCCCTTCTCACCGCGTAAGCGGTTCCCATCCTGCCCGCAGGCCAGGGGCTTCCCTTTGTTTCTTCAGCTGTTTTGCAACTGTTGGGAAGGGCGGATACCTGTGCCCGTGAGGCTGGAACTGCCTGCACCGGACATACACTGTGTTCGGATGTCCCGCATGCCTTCCGCTATCATTGCCGTCCCTCCCGCCATCCGCACGGATAACCCATGACCCACAGCTACGACGTCCTCATCATCGGCGGCGGTGCCTCCGGCAGTTACTGCGCCATTCACGCCGCCGCACGCGGCCTGCGCGTCTGCCTCCTCGAACACAACCGCGACATCGGCGCGAAAATCCGCGTCTCCGGCGGTGGCCGATGCAACTACACCAACCTGCACCTCAGCGCCGAGGCCTACCACGGCCACAACCCCGCCTTTGTCCGCTCCGCGCTTGCCCGCCACGACCAGTGGCAGGTGCTGGACTGGTTCGCCGCACGCGGCATCACCGCCGCAGAAAAGCACCAGGGGCAAATATTCGCCGCCGAACGCGCGCGCGGCATCCTCACTGCCCTGCATGACAGCCTCACCGCCAGCGGCGTTCACTTACACCACCACATCGCCATCCACAGCCAGCACTACGACGGCGACTGCTACCGCGTCGAAACCAGCCACGGCGATTTCCGCGCACCGCAACTCGTCATCGCTTGCGGCGGGCCAAGCTATCCCAAACTGGGCGCCAGCGACTACGCCCTGCGCGTCACCAAACAGTACGGCATTCGCAACTACCCTTTCCGTCCCGCCCTGGTGCCGCTCACGCTCGCGACTCCGCCCGTCGGCCTCGTCGGCATCAGCCACGAAGTCAGCATCACAACCGCCGGCGCGCCCAGCTTCCGTGATGACCTGCTCTACACCCATCGCGGCATCAGCGGCCCCGCCGTGCTGCAAATCTCCGGCTACCGGCAAAAAGACGCGCCCATCGTCATCAACCACCTGCCCGATCTGCCCGCCGATTACCTGATGGCGGAAAAACGCGCCCACCCGCAGCACAGCCTCGCGCACGCCCTGCGCCCGCACCTGCCGAAAGCTGTCGCCGACCACTTTGCCGCCGCACACGGCAACCGCGACCTGCACGCATACAGCGACGCCGCCCTGCGCGACATCATGCACGGCCTGCAACATCAGGCCGTCGCCATCAGCGGCAGCGAAGGGATGGGCAAGGCGGAAGTGAGCAGCGGCGGCGTGGACACGCGCGAAATCGACCCGAAAACCTTCGCTGTAAAGAAACAGCCCGGCCTCTTCATCATCGGTGAAGCGCTGGATGTAACGGGTTGGCTCGGCGGCTACAACCTGCAATGGGCGTGGTCGTCCGGATGGTGCTGCGCGCAGCATCTCGGCGACGGGGCATGACCGCCCTGCCCTGCCCCGTTGCGCCGCCGCCATGAACGCGGCATCATCCCGCTTCCCCCCTTGACAAGGAGACACCATGAAAATCTACCGCTTCCTCACCGGCGCCGATGACGCCGCCTTCTGCCGTCGCGTTACCGAAGCCCTGCAAAACGGCTGGGAACTCTACGGCAACCCGCAACTGACCGGCGACGCCAACGGCCGCTTCTGCGGGCAGGCCGTCGTCAAAGAAGTCGCAGGCGAATACGACCCGCAGAAACCGCTGGGTGAATACTGATGACCGAATACGAAAAAATGCTTGCGGGCGCGCCGCACCAGCCCTATGACGCGGTGCTTGTCGCCACGCGTCACCGCTGCCGCAGCCTCCTCTGGCGCTACAACACGCAAATCCCGCCGCACGACGACGCGGCGCGGGCGGCGCTGCTTACCGAACTGCTCGGCGCACTGCCGGAAGGCATCCACATCAGCGCGCCGTTCTACTGCGACTACGGGCGGCACATCCACGCCGGCAAACGCTTCTACACCATCGGCGCGGGCAGCGTCGTCAGCAAGGACATCCCCGCCGGGGTGATTGCCGTCGGCAACCCCTGCCGCGTCCTGCGTGCCATCAGCGACGCCGACCGCGAACAGTACGCCGCCCGGGGCATCCGCGCCGGTTGAGGGTCATACTGAAAAAAGCGGGCTTCAGCCCGCTTTTTTGCTGCCGCCGCAATGCCGGGCGCTTTGCCGTGAAGTTGAAAGTGGCGTAAAAAAAGCGCCAACAAAGTTGGCGCGAAAGAGGAAAAAACAATGAAAGAGATGGCCCGCCCGAAGGGATTCGAACCCCTGACCTTTGCCTCCGGAGGGCAACGCTCTATCCACTAAGCTACGGGCGGGAAGGGCGCGCATTGTAGCGGATGCCCCGTGTTTCGGCAATTTATCGTCGTTCCAACCAGAACTAATACGGCGTTGGCCCGCCCCGCCGTACCGGTTGTACTGTCTTCGACTCGCCGCCTTGTCCCAGCCCTATTTGAAACGACTATATCCGCCGGAGCCGCACCGGTTGCGTTCAATCCCGCTGTTTGCCCTGTGCCGTCGGCATCGGCGGGTTTCGGCAATTCACCACGCGCCATGCCCTGTTAACCGGTTTTCTCTTTTTCATCGGCAAAATTCGCTCAAAATTGCCGCGAAAACGTAAAAATCCCGCGCCGCCGCGTTTTTTTTAACGCATCTGCCGTTTGCCGCCGTTATTAGGGAATCTCACCCTTAGTTACCGCTTGCCGGGCGGCGATCACCCGCCTTGCCGGGTGATTTTTATCATTATCTCCCCTGCCCACCGCCATCCTGCCGTTTGCCACCCGGGCAGCACGGAGAAATGCCGCTTGACGCCTCTTGATGCGATGCGTACTGTTACCCGCCCGTAATGAGAAGAAGCAGCTATGGCGAAAAAAAAACATCACATCAGCGGTGCAGACATCATCATCGAGGCACTGCGCGAGGAGCAGGTAACGCACGTTTTCGGTTATCCGGGCGGTGCGGTACTGCATATTTATGACGCGATTTACAAGCAGAAGGACATCACCCACATTCTCGCCCGCCACGAGCAGGGCGCGGTACACGAGGCGGACGGTTACGCGCGCGCCTCCGGCAAGGTCGGCGTGGCGGTGGTTACCTCCGGGCCGGGGCTGACCAATGCCGTGACCGGGATTGCCACCGCCCATGCCGATTCCATCCCGCTGGTGGTCATTTCCGGCCAAGTGCCGTCGGCGCTGATTGGTAACGACGCCTTCCAGGAAGTAGATGCGGTCGGCATCACCCGTCCCTGCGTCAAGCACAGCTTTTTGGTGAAGAATGTGGAAGAACTGGCGCTGACCATAAAAAAGGCTTTCCATATCGCGCGCAGCGGCAGACCGGGTCCGGTGCTGATTGATGTCGCCAAAGACGTGACCGGTGCTTTCACCGATTTCAACTACCCCGACGAAGTCTCGCTGCGCTCTTATCAGCCGACGGTGGAAGGCCACGTCGGGCAAATCAAGCGCGCGCTGAAATCGCTGAAAAAAGCAAAGCGACCGGTGCTGTACTTCGGCGGCGGCGTCATTCTTGATAATGCCCACGCGGAACTGATTGATGTGGCGCGCCGCCTGCACCTGCCCGTGACGGGGACGCTGATGGGGCTTGGCGGTTATCCCGGCAACGACCCGCAATTCCTGGGGATGTTGGGGATGCACGGCACTTATGAAGCGAACATGGCGATGCACCATGCCGATGTGCTCTTTGCCGTCGGCGCCCGCTTCGATGACCGAGTCACCGGCGATGTGAACAAATTCTGCCCGCATGCGGAAATCATCCACGTCGATATCGACCCCTCTTCCATCTCGAAAAACGTCACCGTGCACATCCCCATCGTCGGCTCGGTGCGCGCTGTGCTCGGCGAGATGCTGCACCAGATAGGCGAAGAGACAGCTGATCCCGCGCATACCGCCGACTGGTGGGCGCAAATTGCCAAATGGCGCGCGGTTGACTCGCTCAAATACGAAACCGACGGCGAGCGCATCAAGCCGCAGCAAGTCATCGAAACCCTCTACAAACTCACCGGCGGGCGAGCCATCATCGCGTCTGATGTCGGCCAGCACCAAATGTGGGCAGCGCAATACTTCCCCTTCCACGAACCGCGCCGCTGGATCAATTCCGGCGGCCTCGGCACGATGGGTTTTGGCTATCCGGCGGCGATTGGCGCGAAAATCGCCCGCCCCGACGAAGACGTGTACTGCATCACCGGCGACGGCTCCATCCAGATGATGATTCAGGAAATGACCACCGCCCTGCAATATCAAGTACCGGTGAAAATCCTCTGCCTGAACAACGGCTACCTCGGCATGGTGCGGCAGTGGCAGGAATTCTTCTACGACCGCCGCTACTCGATGAGCACCATGGATGTGCAACCCGATTTCATCAAACTTGCCGAAGCCTACGGGCACAGCGGCGTGCGCATCAGCCGCCCGGACGAACTCGAACCGGCCCTGCGCGACATCATCGCCCAGAAAGATAAAACCGTTTTCGCCGACATCGTCATCGACCCTAGCGAAAACGTCTATCCGATGATACCGGCGGGCGGCGGTCAGGCGGAAATGCTGCTCGGCAAAAGCTGCCGCCGCAACAAAGACAACGACCAAGACAGCGACAGCCAGGAAATGGTACTGATATGAGCACAAAACGACACGTTATCTCCCTTCTCATGGAAAACCGCGCAGGCGCGCTCTCGCGCGTCGTCGGCCTCTTCTCGGCGCGCGGCTTCAACATCGAAAACCTGAACGTCGCGCCGACGCAGGACGAAACCATCTCGCGCCTGACGCTGGTCACCTACTGCGACGAAAAACTCATCGAACAAATCAACAAACAGCTCAACAAACTCATCGAGGTCATCAAGCTGGTGAACCTCTCCGACACCGAATTCGTCGACCGCGAAATGCTCTTAATCAAAATCAACGTGGACGCGAAAAACCGGGGCCAATATCTGCAACTGGCGGAAGCCTTCCGCGCGCGCATCATCGCCATCACGCCAAGCACCGTCATCTTTGAAGTCACCGGCTCACAGCGCAAACTCGACGCCTTCATCGGCGTGCTGGAACCGGAAATCATCGCCGAAATGGCGCGCACCGGCGTTACCGGCCTCGCCGCCACCGGCACGGGCAAGTGCCTGATTATGAACGACTGACCCACGGAGAACCGCCATGAAAAAAACCGCCCTCCTCATCCTCGGCGTCCTGCTGGCAGGCCATGCCCTCGCGCAGTTCGACTACCCCGGGCGCAAACTCAACAAACTGACCCTTGAAATCATCGAAAACGCCAAACAGGCGGCAAAAAAAGCGCCGGACGAAGCGGCAAAAATAGCAGCCTTCACCGCCTACCTCGAAACCCGGAAAGAAGAATACAAAGAAGCCTCCATAGAAGCCTGCATCGCCGAGCGGGGCGTGGAAAAAGCCGGGGCGTGCAGCTGCGCTGCGGAAAAATCCGACTACCCGCGCCTCTTCCGTTTCTGGGCGCTGCACAACCTCACCGAGCAGGACACCAGCGCCGAACTCGACGCACTGACGGTGGCCAACGACGCTGTCGCGCAAGGATGCGGCCTGACGGGCGAACAGGCGCAATGACACCGTTGCGGGCTTCGATCCGCCATTTAATCATTTCAACAAACCCACAACCGGAGAACCCATGAAAGTCTATTACGACAAAGATGCGGACATGAGCGTCCTGCAAGGCAAAACCGTCGCCATCCTCGGCTACGGCTCACAGGGTCACGCCCATGCCAACAACCTCAAAGAAAGCGGCGTGAACGTCGTCGTCGGCCTGCGCGAAGGCGGCGCAAGCTGGAAAAAAGCCGTGAACGCAGGCCTCACCGTCAAACCCGTCAAAGACGCCGTTAAAGGTGCGGACATCGTCATGATCCTGCTGCCGGATGAAAACATCGCCGAGGTCTATCGCAACGTCGAAGCCGACATCAAAAACGGCGCGGCGCTCGCCTTTGCCCACGGCTTCAATATCCACTATGGACAAGTCAGCCCCAGAGCCGATCTGGACGTCATCATGATTGCGCCGAAAGCGCCTGGTCACACCGTGCGCAGCACCTACCAGCAGGGCGGCGGCGTACCGCACCTCATCGCGGTTGAGCAGGACAAAAGCGGCAAAGCGCGCGACCTCGCCCTCGCTTACGCCGTGGCGAACGGCGGCGGCAAAGCGGGCATCATCGAAACCAGCTTCAAAGAAGAAACCGAAACCGACCTTTTCGGCGAACAGGCCGTACTCTGCGGCGGCGTGGTCGAACTCATCAAAGCGGGCTTCGAGACGCTCGTTAATGCGGGCTATGCGCCGGAAATGGCCTACTTCGAATGCCTGCACGAAATGAAGCTCATCGTGGACCTCATCTACGAAGGCGGCATTGCCAACATGAACTACTCCATCTCGAATAACGCCGAATTTGGTGAATATGTCACCGGCCCGGCGGTTATCAACGAGGAAAGCCGTTACGCGATGCAAGAATGTCTCGCCAACATCCAGAACGGCGAATACGCCAAGCGCTTCATCACCGAATACAAAGTGGGGGCGCCGTCCATGACCGCCCGCCGTCGCCAGAACGCCGAACACCCCATCGAAATCGTCGGCGCCAAACTGCGCGACATGATGCCGTGGATAAAAGCGAACCGCCTGGTGGATCAGGAAAAGAACTGAGCGACACCGCAAAAGCCCCTTCGCCAAAGGGGCTTTTTCTTGCGGAAAACCGCCCCTGCCGTGCAGCGGCGGGGAAAATGCCGTCTTGCCGCCGGAACGGTACGGTTCTTGCATATAATTTTTGTCAATCCGACGCCTTATCCGTCAAGAATCACCGATGAACCCCGCAACCGACCCCGCCACACCGCCGCCCGGTAAAACCACGCCGTACATCGCCGCCAAGATCGCCGCCGTCGAAATCTATGAAAACATCACGGCCATCCTGCATGAAGACAGGCGCACGCATGCCGAGAGCGCCTTCGCCACCCTCGGCAGTCTCGCCGGACAGGCCTGCCTGCGCGCCGCATTGCTCGGAAACGATACCCTCATCACGGTCAGCGATGTTGCCGGACATCACTATTACTATGGCGAGGCAATCGACCGCCTGCTGCTGTCAGACCGCCTCTCCGTCTGGTCGCTGCTCGGCACCGCCATGCAGAAATACCGCGATGCCGCACTGCCGGACATCGAGGCCATCCGCCATCATGTAACGCAAACCGTCGGCGCCCCGCAATTCGGCATTCCCCGCCTGCCGCGCGGCCGGGAAATCCGCATGACGCCGCTGGAAAGCCTGCAACTCTGGCAGCCGCTGCAAGCGGGCATCCTCGACCGCCTGCGCGTCCCGCCGCCGGAATGGCACCTCGCTTACGGCCTTGCCGTGCAGAAAATGCTGGCGCAGGACGCCCTGCCGCCGACGCAGGCGGCGCTGATCGTCATGGAATGTGCCGTGCCGATGAGCAAAGTGCTTGACGATACAGCCGGCGCAGCCCTCGAAAGCGGCCATACCGCGCAGTAGAATGCCGCCGAAACCGCCACCCGCCACGGAAGATGCTCCCTGACCCCGCCACCCTCTGGCATTACGCCGCCCGCAATCCGCTGCTGGCCCTGCTCGCCCTGATGTGGGCGGGCTTTATCCTTGACCTGCTGACCTGCAAGATGCTGCGCCCCGTTTTCGGCATTCATCCGCGCCGCTTCCTCAGCCTGCCCGCCATCTTTACTGCGCCGCTTTTGCACGTCGATCTCACCCATCTGCTCTCCAATTCCATCCCGCTCGCCATTCTCGGTTTTCTCAGTGGCGATTTGCTGCCGCTGCACCAGTTCCTGCTGCTGCTCTTCATCGCCACCGGCGGCAGCGGGCTGGGCGTGTGGCTGTTCGGGCGGCGGGCGGTGATGCTCGGCGCTTCGGGACTGGTCTTCGCCCTGTTCGGCTTCCTCCTCGCCTACGCCTGGTTCAGCCGCGACAAACACGCCCTCTATTACGCCGCCGCCGCCTTCCTCCTCTATGGCGGCCTGCTGCTGTCGCTGTTCAAATACCGGCCGGAGATTTCCTGGGCGGCGCATATCTGGGGCTTCGCCGCCGGTATCGCGGCGGCACGGTGGCTGAGCGCATGAAGCGCGCCCGCATCTTCGCCACCCTGGAACGCCTACGCGAACATTACGGCGACCAGCGCTGGTGGTGTCAGGAAAACCGCCTTGCCGACTGGGTATCGATGATCCTGATCCAGCAGACGACCCAGCAGAATGCGGAAAAAGCGCTGGCGGGACTGGCAGACATGCTGACTCCCGCTGCCCTAGCAGCGTTACCTTTGGAGGCCTTGCAGGCGCGCATCCGCCCCGCCGGGTTCTACAAACAGAAAAGCGTGTATATCAAGGAACTGGTGCAATGGTTTATCGAAAAGGGCGGGGATCTCGCCGCCTTTGCCGACGTGCCGACCGCCGCGCTGCGCACGGAATTGCTGACCCTGAAAGGCGTGGGGCAGGAAACAGCGGACGCCATGCTGCTTTACATTTTCGGACGCAAAGTCTTCATTGCCGACCGCTACGCCCTGCGCTTCTTTCAGCGCCTCGGGCTGAGTGAAGCCCGCGATTACACCGCCCTGCGCGCCGAGTGCATGCCGCTGCCGGCAGACATCAGCCTGCACACCGCGCAGGAATGGCATGCGGTGATTGATGAACACGGCAAAGCCTTCCGCAAGAACCCGCAGCTGGATGAAAGCTGGCTGTGCCCGCCTGCCAGTCCTGCCTGAGCGCCCTGCCCTTCACCATACAGCCACCGCGATGACCACCCCCGATCACGACCCTTTCCCTGAACTGCTGCTGGCGCGGCAGGATGATGATGCCATCGGCATGTCCATGCTGATTTATCCTGACCGCACGCCGGCCAGGAACCTGTTCTGGCTGACGCTGGCGGTATTTGTGCTGCTGTATTTGTTGCCGTGGCGCGAGAGATATTTTCAGGCTTGGGTGCTGGCTACTGCCATTTATACATTGCCGATGGTATGGAGTTGGGGCTGGCAGAATTATGCACATCTCGATATTCAGACCATTTATCTTTCTGCGGATGATGGTGTACCCAGTCACCGTATTGCGCCTGTTGCAGATAATGGGGCAAATCATCTGCGCATTTTGCCGCGTCAGACGGAAACGCGATATGTGCGTTCCGGTCTGGATTCGGGCATGTTTTCCATAAATATCATATTGCTGCTTGTGGTTTTTGCCGCAGGCTATAACGAGAATTCCAATATTTTGCGGGACAAGACGCCGGAAATCCCGCTGGCGCAGATGCGGGTCGTGGAGGGCAAAACGCCGGCGGCGCCCTGGGTTATTGAAACGAGACATTCAATCAGGTCTTATCTGCTGATTGATGGTGTCTATCTGAATTGCGATTTTCATTTTGAGCAAGATGCCTGCGATGAGGTCTATCGCTTTGCCGGAAAGCCGATAAAGGTGTGGTATTACCGGAATAATTGGCGGGTCGATGCGGTCTATGCGATAGAGATTGATGGCCAGTCATTGCATGGCGACAATTATTTCCGCGCACGCTACCGGCAATTCCAGCGCACGGTGTGGTTGAGTCGTTTTGTGGCCGTGCCGCTCAGCATTCTGCTGTTTTTATGGTTAGGGCGGCGGGCGCAGCGGGTGTGCGAAGGGCTGTTTGCCTCGCGCCGCATCCGTATCCGCTAATGCCCGCGCCCCGCCGTGCACAGGCTTTATGCTATTATCGCGCGCGTTTTTTATGTCTTGATGCGACTGTAATGCGCTGTTTTTTCAGTAGAAGGTTTTAGGTTCATGCTGCAATTCCCCAATTTCAACCCCTATATTTTCAAGCTCGGCCCGATTCACCCGACCTGGTACGGCCTGATGTATGTCATCGGCTTCGGCTGCGCTTATCTGCTCGGCGTGCGCCGCACCAAGTCAAATCCCGCCTGGAACAAGGAAGATGTCAGCGATTTGATGACCTATTTGATGCTCGGCGTGGTGCTGGGCGGGCGGATTGGCTATGTGCTGTTTTACGGCATGGGGTACTGGGCGCGCGACTGGCTCTATCCGCTGAAAATCTGGGAAGGCGGAATGTCTTTCCACGGCGGCCTGCTGGGGGTGATGTTCCTGCTCTGGCTGTTCGCGCGCAAGAAGGGCAAGGGTTTTTGGGACGTAACGGATTATGTCGCGCCGATGATTCCGCCGGGGCTGTTCTTCGGCCGCATCGGCAATTTCATTAACGGCGAACTGTGGGGCCGCCCGACCGACCTGCCCTGGGGCATGGTCTTCCCCGGCACCGGCGACGGCATCCCGCGCCACCCCTCGCAGCTCTATGAAGCGGGGCTGGAAGGCATCGTCCTCTTCATCGCCGTGTGGCTCTATTCCGCCAAACCGCGCCGCAGCGGGCAGGTATCGGGGCTGTTCCTCATCCTCTACGCGCTGTTCCGCTCGCTGGTCGAACTGGTGCGCCAGCCGGACGGGCAGGTCAATTTCCTCATCGGCGAGCTGACGATGGGGCAGGCGCTCAGCCTGCCGATGCTGATTCTCGGCCTGTGGCTGATGTTGCGGCGGGGGGCGCGTGCAAGCGTATCTTGACCTCCTGCGCCACGTGCTCGAACACGGCAGCGCCAAAGCGGACCGCACCGGCACCGGCACCCGCTCGGTGTTCGGCTACCAGATGCGCCTGAACTTGCAGGACGGTTTCCCGCTGCTCACCACCAAGCGGGTGCATTTCAAATCCATCGTGCATGAACTGCTGTGGTTCCTGCGCGGCGAGACCAACATCGGCTACCTGCGCGATAACGGCGTGACCATCTGGGACGAATGGGCGGACGAAAACGGCGACCTCGGCCCGGTGTACGGCAAGCAGTGGCGCGACTGGGCAGGACACGACCAGATTGCCCACGTCCTGCATCTCCTGAAAACTGACCCTGATTCGCGCCGCATGCTCGTCTCGGCCTGGAACGTCGGCGAACTGGCGGAGATGGCGCTGATGCCCTGCCACACCCTGTTCCAGTTTTACGTCGCGGGCGGCCGCCTCTCCTGCCAGCTCTACCAGCGCTCGGCGGACGTTTTCCTCGGTGTGCCGTTCAACATCGCAAGCTACGCTCTCCTGACGCACATGATGGCGCAGCAGGCGGATTTGCAGGCCGGCGACTTCATCTGGACGGGCGGCGACGTACACCTCTACAACAACCACCTCGACCAGGCGCGCGAACAACTCGCCCGCGCGCCCTACCCGCTGCCGACCCTTGCCTTGCGCCACGCGCCCACCATCGACAGCTACCACTACGACGACATCCAGTTACAGCATTACCACAGCCATCCGCCCATCAAGGCACCCGTGGCCGTCTAACCCAACCGGAGAACACCCTTGTTACGCCTCATCCGCAACACCTTCTACTTCCTCGTCATCCTCGGCATCTTCGGCTGCGTGCTGCTCTTCATGTACGCGATGAAACTCGAAAAAGAATACCACCTTGACGACCGCAAACTGGGCGGCGCGCTGTGGTCCATGCCGGCGCGCGTGTACGCCCGCCCGCTCGAACTCTACAAAGGCGCGACGCTTACCCCTGACGACCTTGTCGCCGAACTCAAACTGCTCGACTACCGCGAAGTCGCCAGCCCGAACAACATCAAGCAGTACCGCCGCGACGGCAACACCGTCGAATACTACGCCCAGCCCTTCAACTTCTGGGACGGCCAGCGTCCGGCGCGGCGGATGCAGGTGCAGTTCGACAACAACAAAGTCAGCGGTGTGCAAAACCTCGGCACACTTGAAGAAGAAGTCCTCGAACGCCTCGAACCGCTGCACATCGCCAGCATCTACCCGGCGAGCAAGCAGGACCGCGTGCTGGTCAACCTCGAAGACGTGCCGCCGGTGCTCATCGACAGCCTGATTGCCGTCGAAGACAAAAACTTCTGGCGCCACCCCGGTATTGACCCGCGCGGCCTCGCCCGCTCCATCTACATTACCTACATCCAGAAATCCGGCAAACAGGGCGCGAGTACCCTCACCCAGCAATTCATCAAAAACCACTACCTCACCAACGAACAAACCCTGTCGCGCAAACTCAAAGAAGTGCTGATGGCACTCGTCCTCGAATACCACAACAGCAAAAAAGACATCCTCGAAGGTTATCTCAACGAAATCTACCTCGGTCAGGACGGCCAGCGCGCCATCCACGGCTTCGGGCTGGCCAGCGAATACTACTTCGACAAAGAACTCAAAGACCTCGGCCTGCACGAAGTCGCCATGCTTATCGGCCTCGTGCGCGAACCCGGCCTTGCCGACCCGCGCCGCCACCCCGAATACGCCCTGCAACGGCGCAACATGATGCTCGGCCTCATGCAGCAGAACAACCTCATCAGCGAAGCCGACATGAAACTCGCGCAATCGCTGCCGCTTGACGTCGTGCCGGTCGATGCCCAGCGCGCGCGGGTGCGCTTTCCCGCCTTTGTTGACCTCGTGTACCAGCAGCTCGGCGAACACTACAAAGAAGAAGACCTCACCAAAGACGGCCTCAACATCTTCACCACCCTCGACCCGCTCATCCAGCAAAAAACCCAGGACGCCCTGACCGGTGCCCTGCCGACCCTGGAAAAACGCAACGGCCTGAAAAAGAACTTCCTGCAAAGCGCCGCCGTCGTCGTCAACACCGGCAACGCCGAAGTGCTGGCCGTCATCGGCTCGCGCGTGCCGAACGAACAGGGCTACAACCGCGCCCTCTACTCCCTGCGCAACATCGGCTCCGTCGTCAAGCCGATGGTGTATCTGACCGCGCTCGAATACCCGCAGCTCTACACCCTCGCCACCCCGCTCGATGACAGCCCGCTCAACTACAAAACCGGCGGCAAAACCTGGTCGCCGAAAAACTACGACAAACGCAACCACGGCAAAGTCACCCTGCAAGAATCCCTCATCCGCTCCTACAACATCCCGACCGCGCGCATCGCGCTCGACGTCGGCATCAAGGACGTCACCGACACCCTGCAACGCCTCGGCTACAAGCCGCGCCCGGACAACCCCATCCGCAACAACCCCTCCGTTTCCCTCGGCGCCATCAGCATGAGCGCCATCGATGTGGCGCAAATCTACGAAACCTTCGCCAGCGGCGGCTACCTCATCCCGCTGCGCTCCATCCGTGAAATCACCACCCAGGAAGGCGCCATCGTCAGCCGTTTCGATCTCAAGGCGGTGAAAGCCATCGAGCCGGGCCCGCACTACCTCGTCACCTCCACCATGCAGGAAATCCCGCGCCGGGGGACCGCCACCGCGCTCAAAGAAAAAGTCAGCCCGGCGCTCAACATCGCCGGCAAAACCGGCACCACCGACAGCTATCGCGACAGCTGGTTTGCGGGTTTTTCCGGCAACCTGCTCACCGTCGTCTGGGTCGGCAACGACGAAAACAAAATCACCCGTCTGACCGGCGGCAAAGGCGCGATGCGCGTGTGGATGGACATCATGAAAAACCTGCCGAACGAACCGCTCGACCTGAAAAAACCGGAAGGCATCGTCACCCGCATGGTGGACAAATACAGCGGCGCACTGGCCGGACAGGGCTGCGGCGGCCGCGCGGCCGAATACGCCTTCATCGCCGGTTCCGAGCCGACCCACTACCAGGCCTGCGCCGCCCCGCGCCCCGTGCAGCGCGACGACGAAGACGGCACCGGCGTCTTCGACAACAACAACAGCGGCGGCCTGCAATGGGAACAACCGGCAGGCGGCGGCAACTGGGGCGGTGGCGGCGGCAGCACCGGCGTGCCCGTCGAAGGCTGGGGGCCGGGCAACTGAGCCCGGTGGCAAAACCCGCCACCAGGCGGCATAAACACCGGTTCTTGTAAAGACGTTGCCCGCAACATCTCATCCCAATCCCAAGAAACAAAACAGAGTTCGCAGGGTGGGCTTCAGCCCGCCGGGCAGGCGCAGCCAGCCTTTTCTGCTGTTGGCAAAAGCCCCGCCAAGCGGCGAAAACACGGACCCCGCCACCGCACACCTTGAAACGCCAAACCATGTCCATCCACTACTACGGCATCCGCCACCACGGCCCCGGCTCCGCCCGCCACCTCCTCGCCGCGCTCGACGCCTTGCAACCCGACCGCATCCTCCTCGAAGGCCCGCCCGAAGCCGACGCCCTGCTGCCGCTTGTCGCCGATGCCGCCATGCAGCCGCCCGTTGCCCTGCTCGCCTACCGCCCCGACGCCCCACAGCGTGCCGTGTACTACCCCTTCGCCGCCTGGTCGCCCGAATGGCAGGCCATGCAATACGCCCTCGCGCATCACATCCCGCTCACCTTCTGTGACCTGCCGCTGGCGCACAGCCTCGCCGACGACCACGACGAAGACGACGACACCCCCACCGCCGCCCGCCACCCCTTCGACGACCTCGCCGACATCGCCGGTTACCGCGACGGCGAAGAATGGTGGGAAGCCACCGTCGAACAGCGCGGCGACGGCGAAGACCTCTTTGCCGCCGTTACCGAAGCCATTGCCGCCCTGCGCGATGCCCTGCCGGCAGCGACCAGCGCTGGTGACCTCAAGCGCGAAGCATGGATGCGCAAAACCATCCGCGCCGCCACCAAAGAAAGCGAACGCCTCGCCGTCATCTGCGGTGCCTGGCACATCCCCGCCCTGCAAAGCGCGGTTGCCGTCAAGGACGACAACGCCCTGCTCAAAGGGCTTGCCAAAACCAAAGTGGACAGCACCTGGATTCCCTGGACCAACAGCCGCCTCACCCGCCAAAGCGGCTACGGCGCGGGCATCCGCGCGCCGAACTGGTACGCCCACCTCTGGCGACACCCCGATGACGACGGTGTGCGCTGGCTGGGCCGGGCCGCCCAACACCTGCGCGCCAAACACTACGACATCTCGGCGGCGCACCTCATCGAAACCCTGCGCCTCGCGCGCACCACCGCCGCCCTGCGCGGGCAGACCCGCGTCGCCCTCGCCGACTACACCGACGCCCTCGCCAGCATCATCGGCATGGGCGACAGCGCCATCATCGACCGCATCCAGCACGCATGGCTCATCGGCGACACCATCGGCAGCGTCCCCGAAAATACCCCGCAACTGCCGCTCATCGCCGATATCGACAAACAGCGCAAACAACTGCGCCTGCCGCAAACCGCCGAAAGCCGAGAAATCATCCTCGACCTGCGCAAACCGCTTGACCTTGCGCGCAGCCAATACATCCACCGCCTGAACCTCCTTGACGGCGGCCTGTGGGCCACCCCGCTGGCGCGCAGCGGCAAAGGCACCTACAAAGAAGCCTGGCGCCTCGAATACCAGCCCGAACAACACATCCGTCTCACCGAAAAAGCCGTGTACGGCAACACCCTGGAAAGCGCCGTCACCGCCTACATCACCAGCACCCTGCACCAAGACCAGAGCCTCGCCGCGCTCGCCGAACGCCTCGAACACGTCCTGCCCGCTGAACTGCCCAACCTCGTCGCCGCACTCGCCGCCGCCATCGCCGCCCTCAGCGTCGATAACCGCGACCTCGCCGACACCCTCGCCGCCCTGCCCCACCTCGCCGAAACCCTGCGCTACGGCAACGTACGGCAAACAGACAACGCAGCCCTTGCCCACCTGCTCGATACCCTGCTTGCCCGCCTCGCCGCCGGCGGCGTCCAGGGCTGCATGAACATCGATAACGACAGCGCGCAAACCCTCTGCCGCCTTACCCGCAGTGCCGGGGCTGCCCTCGCCGCACTGAACGACGCGGATGCCGACCGCTACTGGCACGACTACATCCACGCCCAAACCACCTCACAACACATCCACCCGCTGCTCGCCGGCAACGCCTGGCGCGACCACTACGACCGCCAGCAAACCGACGCAGAAACCGTCGCCGCTGAACTGCACCGCCAACTCTCGCGCGGCGGCAACTACGCCGACGCCGCCCAATGGCTGGAAGGCTTCCTCTACCAAAGCGGCACCGTATTGCTCGTGCACGACACCCTGTGGCAGATCATCAACGACTGGCTGCGCGCCCTGCCGGAAGACCGCTTCACCGAACTGCTGCCACTCCTGCGCCGCACCTTCACCGCATTTGAGGCCGGCGAACGCCGCCAGCTCGGCGACAAGGCACGGATGCAGGCGGGACAAGCGGGCGGCAGCCGCGCCGCTGTCGTCGCGACGGACAGCGCCATCGACGAAACTGCCGCCCAAGCGGCGATGCAGACTGTCGCCCGCCTGCTGGGGCTTGAAGCGTAAACGGGCTGCCCCGTCCGCACCATCCCGCCGCCTTCACCACCCCGGAGTCCCCATGCTTGCCATCGACAACATCCTCCTCCTGCTCGCCGGCCGGATTATGGCGGAAAGTGCGCACAACCCCGCCGCCCGCTATGTTCTCGCCGGCATCGTCATCATCTGCTATCTCGCCGTGCTCGCCGCCATCGCCTTCCTCGCCCTGGTCGTCATCGGCATCATGACCCGCCGTCAGCCGCCGCGCACCGGCTACACCGCCTTCGCCGTCTTCCTCGTCGTCGAAATCGTCATCAGCGTGCCGGTTGCCACCCGCTTCTTCGCCCACCTCACCGCCTGACCATGCGCCGCTTCACCGTCCTCCTGCTGCCGCTCCTGCTCGCCGCCTGTTCGCTCATCGAGTATCAGCCGCTTGCCACCCTTGATCATGTGGACCGCAGTCGCGGCTACCGCCTGGAAGCGGCGCTGGATACCGAACACAACGACGACGGCCTGCTGCTCGTCCTCCTCTTCTCCGGCGGCGGCAGCCGCGCGGCGGCCTTCGGCTACGGCGTGCTGGAAACGCTGGCGGCGACGCCCGTTACCGGTTACGGCAAAACCGAGCCGCTGCTGGCGAAAATCGACCTCGTGCACGGCGTCTCCGGCGGTTCCATCCTCGCCACCTACCTCGCCCTGCACGGCACGGACACCGTGCCGCAATTCGAGCGCGCCTTCCTGCGCCAGAATTTGCAAAGCGCGGTGCTGCGCCAGCTCTTCTCGCTCGCCAACCTGCCGCGCCTCACCGCCCCGGAATTCGGGCGCGGCGACCTGCTCGCCGAAGAACTCGACCGCCTGCTCTACCACGGCGCGACCTTCGCCGCGCTCGATGACGGGCGCAAAGGGCCGTTCGCCGTCATCAGCGCCACCGACATGAGCATCGGCCAGCGTATTGAATTCACGCAGGAATTTTTCGACGCGCTGTGTCTCGACTTGAGCCGCCTGCCGATTGCCCGCGCCGTCGCCGCGTCCAGCGCCGTGCCGCTGGTTTTCGCGCCGCTGACCCTGAACAACCACGGCGGCCGCTGCCGCTATCAACCGCCGCCGCGCGCCACGGGCGGACAAACGGTGCAACGCTTCACCGCCCCCTATCAGGACAGCGCCGCCCGCCCCTACATCCACCTGCTCGACGGCGGCCTGACCGACAACCTCGGCCTGCGCAGCCTGCTCGATTTCGCCGACATCTACGGCGGCGACAACATCTACCGCCACATCACCGGCGGCAAGGTGCGCGACATCGTCGTCATCAGCGTCAACGCGCAAAACCGCCTCGACAGCAGCATCGACCAAAGCCCCGCCATCCCCGGCCTGGTGGACGTGGCGGGCGCCATCATCAACGTCCCCATCGACGGCAACACCCAGGAAAGCATCCGCAACTTCCGCCGCTTCGTGGACGAATGGAACGCGCGCGGCAACAACCGCCACGTCGCCCTGCACTTCATCGACCTCAACCTGGACGACCTGCCCGACGGCGCGCTGAAACAGCAGGTGCTCAACATCGGTACCACCTTCTACCTGCCGGAAGCGGACATCCGCGCCCTGCGGCAGAGCGCGAAAATCCTCCTCGAACAGAACGACACCTACCGCCGCCTGCCAGGGCTGAAAGGCAACCGCCCTGCCCTGCCCGCCGACCCGCTGCACCTCTACCGCCGCCCCGCCTTATAAAACAGGTACAATCTGCGCCCCTTTTGCGCAGCCCGCGAGGAACCGCCATGACTGAAGAACACAACACCGAAACCCGCGAACGCCCCTCAGCCGACATCGAACGCATCCACCAGCTCGTCGAGACCCTGATGCCCGCTGCTGCCGCCATCATGGCCGGGGCGACACATCTGGACGACCCCGCGCAACAGGCGGCGCTCACCGAACTCAACACCAATCTCGTCGAACTGCACCCGGCGGATGTCGCCGACATCCTCGAATCCCTGCCGCAGGAAGAACGGATGCTGGTTTGGCACCTTGCCGTGCCGGAAGAAGACGGCGAAGTGCTGCTCGAAGTCTCCGACGCCGTGCGCGAAAGCCTCATCGGCATGATGGATCAGGACGAAATGCTGGCGGCGGTGGATGATCTGGACGCCGACGAACTGGCGGAACTCGCCGACGACCTGCCGCGCGAAGTCGTGCACGAAGCACTGAGCACGCGCGACGCCGCAGAACGCGCGCAAGTGCAGGCGGCGATGTCCTACGCCGACCACCAGGTCGGCGCCATCATGGACTTTGAAATGATCAACATCCGCGCCGACGTCACCTGCGAAGTCGTCTTGCGCTACCTGCGCCGCTTCGACCGCCTGCCCGATCACACCGACAAAATCTTCGTCACCGACGACGACGACGTGCTGCGCGGCGTGCTGCTCCTGCGCAAACTGCTCGTCTCCGACCCCGACAAACGCATCGAAGACATCATGATTAAAGACGTCGTCCTCTTTCACCCCGAAGACGACGTCGAAGACGCCGCGCAAGCCTTCGAGCGCTACGACCTCGTTACCGCCCCGGTGGTGGACGGCGCACGCAAACTCATCGGCCGTATCACCATCGACGAAATCGTCGACGTCATCCGCGAAGAATCCGACGCCGACATGCTCAATATGGCGGGCATGCAGGAAGAAGAAGACCTCTTCGCGCCGGTGCTCGACTCCGTGAAAAACCGCTGGGTGTGGCTCGCCATCAACCTCTGCACCGCCTTCGTCGCCAGCCGCGTCATCGGCCTCTTTGAAGGCTCCATCGAAAAAATCGTCGCCCTCGCCACGCTGATGCCGATTGTCGCCGGCATCGGCGGCAACTCCGGCAACCAGACCATCACCATGATCGTGCGCGCGCTGGCGATGGGGCAGCTTTCCACCGCCCAGGCGGGCAGGCTGCTGCGCAAAGAAATCGGCGTGGCGCTGGTCAACGGCGTCCTCTGGGGCAGCGTGATGGGCCTCGTCTCCTGGCTGCTTTACGGCAGCATCGGCATCGGCTTCGTCATGGTGGCGGCGATGACGCTGAACCTGCTGCTGGCAGCGACCGTCGGCGTCCTCATCCCGGTCATCATGGAAAAAATGGGGCGCGACCCGGCACTCGGCAGCTCGGTGATGATTACCGCCGTGACCGACTCCGGCGGCTTCTTCATCTTCCTCGGCCTCGCCACACTATTCCTGCTGTAACAAATCGCCCGCCAGCACCGCCCTGACCGGCGCATAACTGCGGCGGTGTTCCGGCGTTGCACCGAGGCGGACGAGCGCGGCGAGATGCGCCTTCGTGCCGTAGCCCTTGTGCGCGGCGAAACCGTAGCCGGGAAAGCGTGCGTCCAGCTCCGCCATCTGCCGGTCCCGCGTAACTTTGGCGATGATGGAAGCGGCGGCGATGCAGGCCTCGCTCGCATCCCCGCCGACAATCGCCCGCGCCGGCATGGCGAGAGTGGGCGTGAACTTGCCGTCCACCAGCACCTGCTGCGGCGCGGTCGCGAGTCCCTCGACCGCGCGCCGCATGGCGAGCAGCGTCGCATGATGGATATTCAGCGCGTCAATCTCGGCGGGCGAGGCAACAGCGGCGCACCACGCCAATGCCTGTGCCGTGATGCCGTCAAACAGCACCTCGCGCTGTCGCGCGCGCAGTTTCTTGCTGTCAGTCAGGCCGGGCAAAGCGAACCGCGCGGGCAGTATCACTGCGGCGGCAACGACATTGCCGACTAGCGCGCCGCGCCCGGCCTCGTCCACCCCGGCAGTCAGCGCCAGCATCAAAAATGCGGCGGAATCTCGTCCGCCGGATTGCGTGGTTCGCGCACATCGCGCTCTTGCAACTGTTGCCACAGCAGGCGCAACTGCCCCTGCTGCAAATCCAGCAGCTCGCGCAGGGCGGCCACACCCGCATTCAGCTCCGCCAGCAAATCCTCCTGATAGGCGAGACGCGATTCCAGGCGTTCCAGGCGCGCCTCCATTTCGTCCGTCACTTGCGGTCCAGGCGCAGCTCGCCGCCCTGGGCGAGATTTTCCGGCCGCAAGTCCTCGATGCTGATCCAGATGGCGCTTTCCGGCACGCCGATACTTTCCGCCACGGCGCGGGTGACATTCTTCGCCAGCGCGCGCTTCTGTTCGACACTGCGGCCTTCCACAATCTTGATATTGACGATGGGCATAACTACCTCGCAAACAGTTGAAATGACGGGTCCGGATTATAGTCCCAAGCGGCGCGAAGCCGCTATAATGCCCGCGTCCTTCAATCCTAACCGAGGTGTAACATGGAAAAAAAAGCGCTGCTCTATACCGGCAAATCCAAGGCCATCTATGCGACAGATGATCCGGAACTCGTCATCATCCACTACAACGACGATGCCACCGCAGGCAACGGCGCCAAACATGAAATCATCGACGGCAAAGGCATCCTCAACAACCGCATCGCCACCCTGCTCTTCCGCGCCCTGATCGAGGCGGGCATCCCCACCCACTACCGCGAAACCCTGAACGAGCGCGAACAGCTCTGCGAAAAAGTCGAAATCATCCCGCTTGAAGTCATCGTCCGAAACGTCATCGCCGGCTCGATGGCGGCGCGCCTCGGCTTCGAAGAAGGCACCGAGACCGAATACCCCATCTTTGAAATCTGCTACAAAAACGACGCACTCGGCGACCCGCTGATTAACGACGACCACGCCGTCGCCCTCGGCATCGCCACCTACGACGAACTCGACCGCATCTACGAACTCACCGACCAGATCAACGCCGTCCTCTTCGACATCTTCGACGAATGCGACGTGCTGCTGGTGGACTTCAAGATCGAATTTGGCCGCACTGCCGACGGCGACATCGTCCTCGCTGACGAAATCAGCCCGGACAGCTGCCGCCTCTGGGACGCCGACACCAACGAAAAACTCGACAAAGACCGCTTCCGCCGCGACCTCGGCGGCCTGCTCGAAGCCTACCAGGACATCCTCGACCGCCTTGAAGAACGCGAAGAAGCGGAAGAAGAATAAACACCAGACAAAACCCTCCTCCCGCCTGCGGGGGGAGGTGTCGCTTTGCGACGGAGGAGGGCAACATACACAACCAGGCCCGCTAACCCAACAAACCGGAGAACAACATGAACCTCGACTACAAAAGCGCGGGCGTGGACAAAGAAGCGGGCTACGACACCGTCGAACGCATCAAACAATACGCAGGCGCAACCCACAACGCCCGCGTCCTCGGACAAATCGGCGCCTTCGGCGCCTTTTACGACATAAGCGGCTACCAACACCCCATCCTCGTCTCCGGCACCGACGGCGTCGGCACCAAACTCAAAATCGCCTTTGCCCTCGAAAAATACGACACCATCGGCATCGACGCCGTCGCCATGTGCGTGAACGACATCCTCTGCCACGGCGCCGCGCCGCAATACTTCCTCGACTACCTCGCTTGCGGCAAACTCGAACCCGCCGTTGCCGCCGACATCGTCAAAGGCGTGGCAGCAGGCTGCGCACAAGCGGGTGCGGCGCTCATCGGCGGCGAAACCGCCGAAATGCCCGGCTTCTACCGGGCGGGGGAATACGACATCGCGGGCTTCGCCGTCGGCGTCGTCGAAAAAGATGACCTTATCGACGGCAGCAAAGTCGGAGCCGGCGACGTCCTCATCGGCCTGCCATCAAGCGGCTTCCACAGCAACGGCTACTCGCTGCTGCGCAAAATCTTCACCGACCTCGGCACCACGCACGACGGCAAAACCATCGGCGAACATCTGCTCACCCCGACCAAAATCTACGTCAAACCCGTCCTCGACGTCCTCGGTAAACACCGTGTGCACGGCCTTGCCCACATCACCGGCGGCGGCCTGCCGGAAAACCTGCCGCGCGCCTACCGTAAAGGCCTCACCGCCGTGGTCGATACCGCCACCTTCCCCACCCTGCCGCTGGCGGACATCATCCTGCAACACGTCCAGCGCGAAGAAAGCTACGCCACCTTCAACATGGGCATCGGCTTCATCCTCATCGCGCCCAAAAACGAAGCGGACGCCATCATCACCACCCTGCACACGCACGGCGAAGCGGCTCGTGTGATTGGGGAAATGCAAAATAGGGATACGCCGCTGATATTGCGATAAATAAGCGGAAAACAGGCGGGCAATGTCCGCCGTTTTCATATTCCGCATCAATCATCGCGAAGCCCGCCCCGCTTCTTCTTGCCTTCGTGCGCAACAAAAAAGCCCCTGCCCTTTGGACATGGGTATCTGCTCCATCTCTCAGCGAGAAAAATCTTTTAGAAAACAGAGGATAACCCCTCATTCCGCAAGCGGGAGGCGGGATACCCATGAAGTGTCGCGAGGCGACGGGGGAAGGGAGATTTTCCGCCCGGTGCCCCGGTGTTTACGCCGCTTGGCGGTGCTTCTTCGCGCCGCTATCAAGAATGCAAAAAGCAGGCTGTGCTTGCTTGATGGGCTGAAGCCCATCCTGCGCGAGCCCGGTGTTTACGCCGCTTGGCGACTTTATTTCAAGCAACTTCCCCCGCACAAGTGGAGGAAGGGATTGCGCTGACGCGAAACTCCCGTTTATGCCGCCTGGCGGGGTCGGTGTTTATGCTGCTTGGCAAGGTCAGCATTGATGCCGCTTGGCGGGGCAGGTGGTTCAGCGCGGGAAGGTCAGGGTGATGCGCAGGCCGTCGGCGTGGTTTTCGGCGGTGGCGCTGCCGCCGTGGCGCTGCATGGTTTCGGCGACCAGTGTCAGGCCGAGGCCGCTGTTTTCTTTGCGGTTCAGGGTGTAGTAGCGCTCGAAGAGGCGCGGCAGGGCGTAAGCGGGGATGGGCGCGGTGGTCGGGTTGTGCAGGCTGAGGGTGATGTGGCTGCGCGTTTGGGCGGCGGTGAAGGTGAGGGTGCTGCCGTCCGGGGCGGCGCGGATGGCGTTATCCAGCAGGTTGGCGAGGGTTTGTTCGAGCCAGAAGGGGTCGGCGTTCAGGGTGAGCGGCGGTTTTAGCGCTGTGTCGGTGGTGTTTTTTTGGCTGTCCTCTTTCGTCGTCGCGGTCTGTGTTTTTCCCCGCTCGCTCTCCTCAGGGAAAATATTTTTTTCCACGGCATCCGCGTCGTGTGTTGGGGAATGGGCCGCTGTTTTTTCGCTGCCCCCACTCCAACCCCTCCCGCCGGGTACCCGCAAAAACGCTTGCGTTTTTGCGGGAAGCGGCCACGGGGGAGGTTCTTTCTCCACTGTAATGTTTTCGCGGAAGCTGAGGTGTTTCTGGGCGAGGCGCGCGTGTTGGGCGCGCAGGAGTTTGTGCCAGAGGGCGGCGATGTCGAGCGGCTGTTTGTGGAGCGGGTCTTTTTCGAGACGCGAGAGTTCGAGCAGGCGGCGCACGAGTTCGTGCAGGCGGTTGCTTTGTTGGGCGATGTTGGCGGCGAAGCGGGCGCGGTCGGCGGCGGGCAGGTCGTCTTGCAGGAGTTCGGCGCTGGTCGTGATGGCAGTGAGCGGGCTTTTCAGTTCGTGGGTGAGGGTTTCGATGTAGCGGGTGACGTAGTCGCGGTCTTCGAGTTCGCGCCGCATGTTGCCGATGGCGGCGGTGAGGCGGTTGAGTTCGGAGGCGAGATGGAAGCGCGGCGCGGGCGGGATGGGGGCGTGGGCGGTGGCGTAGCGGCGCACGAGGTTGATGCTGCGCCGTATCCATAGGGTGAGCAGGGCGATGAGGGCAAGGCTGGCGGCGAGGTAGAGCGCGCCGCTGCGCCGCAGTTTGTGCTGGGTTTCTGCCTGGTAGGGCAGGATGTCGGCACTGGGTTTGCCGAGGCTGACGACGCCGAGCAGGCGGCCTGCTTCGTCGCGGATGGGGGCGGCGACGTACATGGTGCTGCCGTCTGCGCCGTGGCTGCTGCGCGCGCCGTATTCGCCGCGCAGGGTGCGCAGGATGTCGTTCCAGCGGCTGTAATCTTTGCCGGTTTCCAGCGGGTCGCTGTGGTAGAGGACGATGCCTTTGGCATCCGTGATGATGAGTTGCTGGTGGTTCGCGGTTTTGTGGTTTTGGTAGATGTGGATGTCGCGTGGGCGGGCAAGGTCGGCGCGCAGGGCGGCCTGCCGGGCGGGGTCGCGGATGCTGCCGTCTTTGAGGGCGGGGGCGAGGGCGGCGGCGAGGATTTGCGCGTTGTCGGCAAGGGTGTCTTCCAGCACTTGCCGCATGCCGGGGCGCAATTGTTGTTGCACGTCGCGCATGAGCAGCGCCCCGCCCAGGGTCAGCACCAGCCCATAGACGAGGAAGAGGCGGACGAAGATGGTCATTGCAGGGTGGGCGGGGTGAGCAGCGACGCTATCTGGTTACGGAAATAGTGGTTGCCGTTGCGGGTGTCGTATTGTTCGGCAAGGGTGCGCGCGTGTCCGGCGGCGTCCGGGTAGTAGGGCGCGGCGGCGGTGAGGTATTGCAGGTAGGTGAAGCTGTTGTTGGCGCAACGCGCGTAGATGGCGTCGTTGTGGGTTTCGAGCAGTTCTTTGGCGCGGTCGTGTGCGCCGAGGCGGTTTTCGAGCTGGATGAGGCGCGGCATGAGGTGGATGTGTTCGTCGCCCGCTGCTGCGATGCGTTTGACGGCGCCATCGAGGGTGGCGGCGGCGCGTGTCCAGTCGCCGGTGTGGATCATGCTGCTGATGGCGGGGTAGTAGGTGATGTGCGGGACTTCGGCGCAGGTGAGTGCGCCGCTGAGGATGGGGGCGGCGAGTTCGACGGCTTTGTGGTACTGGCCGGTGAAGTGGTGGTAATTGACGAGTTCGGTTTGTTCGCAGGCGTCGCAGTCGGCGCTGGAATCGGCTTCGGTTTGCTGCCAGGCGGTGTAGTGGGTTTTGGCACCTTCGACATCGCCCATGTCCATGCACATGAGCATGAGGCTTTTGTGCACGGCGGACTGGCTGAGTCCCGCCCAGTCGTAGCGCTCGCGCATAACTTCGCCGGCAAGCGTCAGGCGTTCTTTGGGGATGTCGAGGTCTTGCGCGAGTTTGGCGATGATCCATTTGTGCTGCCAGAGGTTGAGCATGAGCGGCTGCCAGGCGGCGTTTTTGTCGTCTTCGCCGGCGTTTGCGTCGTTGTAGCAGGCGACGAAGCGCTCGCTGTGGTAATCGCTCAGCCATTGCAGGAGGTACATTTGCAGGCCGGGGCTGAAGCGTTCGTCGAGGGTGTCTGCGCCGATGATGTGTCCGGCGATGGCGGCGCAGGTGTCGTTGTCGCCCGCTTTTTCGGCGGCATCGAAGGCGGCGATGGCGGTTTGCTGGCGTTGTCCGTTGTTGTCGAGGGCGGCGAGTTTCTCGCGCAGTTGGCTGATGTCGGTCATGGTTGTGCTCGTGGTGTGGGGAGGGCGGCGTGTCCCGCCCGGCGGGATTTTAAAGGCAGGGCGGGCTTGAAGCCCGCCCTGCGATAGTGGGTTTTTGTGTTGCAGCTTCGCACACGATAAAAACTTCCCGCATGGACGCCCGGCGGCGCCGGTGTTTGCGCCGCCTGGCGAAATGTTGTCGTGGGCAAAGGTCTTGCAGTCAGACGTATTTGCGGTGTTCGCCGCCGTGGGCGATGTTGTCGATGCAGCGCGGGCAGAGGCCGGGGTAGGCGGCGTCCCGGTTGACGGTCGGCAGGATGTGCCAGCAGCGTTCGCATTTCTCGCCTGCGGCTTTTTGCACGTCTATCGCGAGGGTGTCGCCGGCGCGCAGTTCGACGTGGGAGACGATGTACACGTAGCGCAGTTCGTCTTTGAGGCGCTGCAAAGTGGCAAGGGTCGCCGCCGGTGCGGTGATGGTGAGGGCGGCTTCGAGCGAGCCGCCAATGTCGCCGTTTTTGCGCGCGGTTTCCAGCGCGGCGTTGACTTCTTCGCGCACGCGGATGATTTCCGCCCAGAAGGCGGCGTCGTATTGCGGGTCGTAGTCGGCGAGGTCGTCGTAGAAGCGGGTGAGGAAGACGGATTCGGCGCGTTCGCCCGGCATGTGCCGCCAGATTTCTTCGGCGGTGTAGCTGAGGATGGGCGCGAGCCAGCGCACCATCGCTTCGAGGATGTGCCAGATGGCGGTTTGCGCGCTGCGGCGGGCGATGTTGTCGGTAGCGACGGTGTATTGGCGGTCTTTGATGATGTCGAGGTAGAAACCGCCCATGTCCACCGCGCAGAAGTTGAAGAGCTGCTGGTAGATGAGGTGGAACTCGTAGTTCTCGTAGGCGGTGAGGATGCTGCGTTGCAGTTCGTTGGCGCGGGCGAGGGCGTAGCGGTCCAGCGCCAGCAGTTGGTCAAGCGGCACGGCGTGGCGCGCGGGGTCGAAGTCGTGCAGGTTGGCGAGCAGGAAGCGGCAGGTGTTGCGGATGCGGCGGTAGGCGTCGGCGCGCTGTTTGAGGATGTTGTCGGAGAGGCTGACTTCGGCGCTGTAATCGGCAGACGATACCCAGAGGCGCAGGATGTCCGCGCCGAGGCTGTTGATGACTTTTTGCGGCTCGACGACGTTGCCCAGCGATTTGCTCATTTTCCGCCCGCTTTCGTCCACGGTGAAGCCGTGCGTCAGGAGGCCGCGATAGGGCGGTTTGCCGTCGATGGCGCAGCCGGTGAGCAGCGAGGAGTGGAACCAGCCCCGGTGCTGGTCCGAGCCTTCGAGGTAGAGGTCGGCGGGGTAGCCGATGTCGGGGCGCTGGCGCAGCACGGCGTAGTGGGTGCTGCCGGAGTCGAACCAGACGTCCAGCACATCGTTGAGTTTTTCGTATTTATCGCAATCGGCGGCGGGGATGAGGTCTTCGAGTTTGAGGGTGAACCACGCTTCGATGCCGTCTTTTTCGATGACGGCGGCGGCTTTGTCCATGATGGCGAGGATATCCGGATGCAGTTCGCCGCTGTCTTTGTGCTGCACGAAGCACAGCGGCACGCCCCAGTAGCGCTGGCGGGTGATGCCCCAGTCCGGGCGGGTGGCAATCATGTTGGTCAGGCGGCTGCGCCCCCATTCGGGGGTGAAGCGGACGTTTTGCAGGCCATCCAGCGCGGTTTGGCGCAGGCCGTTTTTGTCCATGCTGATGAACCATTGCGCGGTGGCACGATAAATGGTCGGGCTGTGGTGCCGCCAGCAGTGCGGGTAGCTGTGGCGGATGGGGGCGTAGTGGACGAGGCGGTCTTTTTCTTTGAGGAGTTCGACGACTTTGGGGTTGGCCTTGAAGACGTTTTCGCCGGCGAAATAGGGGGTATCGTCGGCAAAGCGGCCATCGGCCAGGACGGGGTTCACATCCACACCGATACCGTAGTGGCGGCACACTTCAAAGTCTTCGACACCGTGCGCAGGGGCGCTGTGGACGCAGCCTGTACCGGCATCGAGGGTGACGTGTTCGCCGTTGATGAGCAAACTGTCGCGCTCGATAAAGGGGTGGGCGAGGACGAGGCGATCCAGCGCTTTACCACTGGCGGTGGCGATCGTTTGCCAAGGGGTTTCCACGCCCCAGCGCTCGCGCACGCTGTCGATGAGGTCTTGGGCGATGATGAAGTAGCGGCTGCCGTCGTGGATGAGGGCGTATTCGAGTTCGGGGTGCAGGGCGACGGCAAGGTTCGCGGGCAGGGTCCACGGTGTGGTGGTCCAGATGATGACATCTACGGCATCAGGCGCAGTGGCGAGATTCATGCGACGGGCCAGCTCGGCGGTGTCGCGCACGGCAAAGCGTACGTCGATGGATTCCGAGGTTTTATCTTCGTATTCAACTTCTGCTTCGGCCAGCGAGGAGCGGCAGTCCAGGCACCAGTTGACCGGCTTGAAACCGCGCACCACATGGCCGTTGGCGACGATGTCGCGCAGGGCGCGGACGATGCCCGCTTCCGTCTGCGGCTGCATGGTGAGATAGGGTTGCGCCCAATCGCCGAAGACGCCGAGGCGGATGAAATCGGCCTTTTGCAACTCGACCTGACTTGCGGCATAGCTGCGGCAGGCGGCGCGGAATTCGGTGGCGCTCACTTTCGCGCCCGGCTTGCCGATTTTCTGCTCCACCTTCTGCTCGATCGGCAGGCCGTGGCAGTCCCAGCCGGGGACATAGGGGCTGTCGAAACCGAGCAGGTGGCGCGATTTGGTGATGATGTCTTTCAGGATTTTGTTGAGGGCATGGCCGACGTGGATGGTGCCGTTGGCGTAAGGCGGGCCGTCGTGCAGGATGAATTTCGGGCTGCCCGCAAACGCTGCGCGCTGTTTGCCGTAAATATCATTCTCCTGCCAGAAAGCGAGGATTTCCGGCTCGCGTTGCGGCAGATTGCCGCGCATTGGGAAATCGGTGGTGGGCAAATTCAGAGTGTCTTTATAGTCAGCCATGTTGTTGTTCCTGTTGAATAAAAAATCGGGTTGCGGCGATGTCTGCGCGGATTTGCGCTTGCAGCGCGGCGGCGTCGGCAAAGCGGCGGGTGTCGCGCAAAAAATGGCGGATGTGCACGCGCAACGTCGCGCCATAAAGCGCGGCGCTGCGGTCGAGCAAATGCACTTCCAGCTTGCGCCGGGAGCCGCCGAAGGTCGGCGTGGTGCCGATATTGGCGACGCCCCAGTGCAAGGCGTCATCCGGCGCGACGGCGACCTGCACCACATAGACCCCGTCCGGCAGGCACCAGTTGGCGGGCAGATGCAGATTGGCGGTCGGCGTGCTGAGCGCATGACCGCGCCCCGCGCCGTGGCGCACCTTGCCGGTGAAGGTCAAATCATGCCCCAGCAGGTCGCGGGCGTGAGCGATGTCGTGCGCGGCGAGCGCGGCGCGGATGCGCGAACTGGACACGCGCGCGCCGTCCGCCAGCACCGTCGGCAACGTCTGCACACGAAATCCCGCCTGCGCCGCAAAGCGCGAGAGCAGCGCGACATCGCCGCGCCCGCGAAAGCCGAAGCGGAAATCGTCGCCCACCAGCAAAAAACGCAGCCGCAGCGGCAGCAAATACTCGCGGATAAAGTCTTCCGGTTCCTTGCGCATCAGGGCGTGTGTAAACGACAGCAGCAGCCAGTGCTGCAAACTGCACTGCGCCAGCCAATAGGCGCGGTCACGCAGCGGCGTGAGCAGGGCGGGCGGCTCACCGCTGACCAGCGACTTCGGATGCGGAAAAAAACTGAGCAGGGCGGTGGTGAGATTATCCGCCGCCGCTTCCGCTGCGAGCGTATGCAAAATGGCCTGATGACCACGGTGGACGCCATCAAAATTACCGATGGCAAGGGCGACCGGATGCGGCAACGCCGGATGACGCTGCCAACGGTGAATAAGCATGGGGCCTCGCGCAAAAAGGCGGCATTATAAAGACTCGCCCGCCGCCGCGACCAGCAGCGCGCGGTGCGGTTCCAGGTCATAACCGCAAGCGGCGGCACGGGCGACGAGTTCATCGACCGGTGTTCCTGCCGCCGCCGCGCCCAGCGCCCAGGCGAGCGTGCTGCGCATCCCGCTCTTGCAGAACATCAGCGTCGGTTCACCGCTTGCGAGCGCTTCATGCGTCGCCGCAATCACCTCCGGCGGGAACAGCCCGCCCTTCACCGGCAGATGCAGCGTGTGAATGCCCTCGGCGGCGGCAGCGGCGGCGATGGCGGCAAACGCGGGCTGCGTCGCGCCTTCGCCATCGGGACGGTGGCAGATGATTTGCGTGATGCCACGGGCGCGCAGGAGGGGCAACTCGTCGGGCTGGATTTGCCCGCTGACGTAAAGATTATGAAGCAGATGTTGCATGGGATTTTCCGGATAACGTGAAGGAAGCGGGATGATAACGCCTTGCCCGGCGGCTGTCAGGCGGACGGCCTGCCGCATCTGTGACCGTCGCACAGACAGGCCAGCGCCGCCAGATAAAAAACCAGCTGGGCGAGATTGAACGTCGCGCCGCCGATCATTGCTGCAGCGGTGGAGGACGGGAAAAGGCGACAAGTGGCGGCGATCAGGATGTCGACCGGCACGGGGGTGAGACAGGCCGACGTGCGCGGCAGGGCGCTTTGTCCGGCGGCGACGGCGAAAAGCAGCAGCAGATAGCCGAGCGCGCTGAGGCCGACGAAACCCGCCCAATGAATAACCAGGACGCGGTAAAAATCGCCATACAGCGCGATGAAGAGGCTTTTGTCGGCGGACGGATCGGCGACAAGCGCCTGCGCACTGCGGCCAAGAAAATAAAACCCCGCATGACCGAGCGGCGACAGGGCGACGCCGCAGGCGAGCAGGGCAAAGCAAATGCGGGCGCAGCGGGACGGACGCAGCAAGCGGTACACCCCGCAGGCGGCGGCGAAATAGAAAATGACGCTGAACGTGGCGGGCAACACGCCCCACAGCAAGCGCTGCGGCGAAGCGCCGAGCATCAGCGCCGCGAGATCGGCATCGCCCGGCATCGCGTCATCCAGCGCGGCAAGCAGCGGATAATCCGCCGCCTGCGGCACAAATCCGACCAGCAGCATATCGGCAAGCGCCCAGCAGCAGGCGGCAAAAACGCCGCAGAGAAGCAAAGAGCGGGTATCATGGGTCTCTCCAAGAGCGGCACAGCCGCTTGATGATGAAGCAGATATTGCATGGGATTTCCCTGATGGCGCAGAGGAGGCAGGATGATAGCGCGCCGCCCGGAGGCCGTCGAATGATGGGCGCAAGTGATGGGGAAAAGGCGGTGGCGGCGCTTGCCCATTCATGAATGCCGTTCATAGGCCTTAACGCCGCCGCCCCGTTTATCCACTGCCGATGCCGCCCTACAATGCACCATGTCGGCGCAATCCCGCGCCGCGTAACCAAGGAATATTTATGAACGAACTACTGGAAAAACAGGCGCTGAAAGCACTGGTTGACACCTTCTCCAACCTCGCCGACGAAAAGAAAGTGGCCGAACAAGGGCCGCTCTTCACCGCTGATGCCCATGTAACCACCTACATCGGCGGCACCCTTTTGCCGACATGACCAGCCGCGCGGAAATCGTCCGGGTCTTCACCGACTTCCTCGCCAACTTCAAAAGCGTCTATCACCTGAACGGCCAGTTCACCGTCACCCGTCTCGATGACACCAGCGCGGACGCCATCAACTACTGCCATGTCGTCCTCACCGAAGAAAAAGACGGGCAGACGCTTATCCACAACCACTACGTCCGCTACAACGACAGCTACATCAAAGAAAACGGCCACTGGCTCATCAAACGCCGCATCGCCAACTTCATGATCAGCGACAGCCGCCCGCAACAATGAGGAACCCCATGACCCGTCCCTGCTTGCTACCGCCCTTGCCCTTATCCTTACCGCCGCGCACGCCGCCCCGCTCACCATCGACAAACAGGGCAGCTTCACCATCGGCGGCAGCTATGTAACCCACGACGGCACCTTCAAACCGGAAAACTTCACCTCGCCCGATGGCCAGCGCGCCTATGGCGACTTCGCCTACGTCAAATACCAGACACCGGTCAATGCCAAAAAAATCCCGCTCATCTTCCAGCACGGCGGCGCACAATCCTCGCGCACCTGGGAAAGCACGGTGGATGGTCGCGAAGGCTTCGACACCCTCTTCCTGCGCAAAGGTTACAGCGTTTACCTGCTCGACCAGCCGAGAAGCGGCAAGTCCAACCTCTCCACCGCCGCCGTCACGCCGGACACCCCGTGGGCGAGCAACCCGATGTACGGCGACAAAACCCTGTGGATACTCTCGCGCATGGGGCATTACGACGACAAGGGCAACCCCGTCGCCAACGCGCAATTCCCGGCGGGCGAAGACGCCTACACCGCCTTCCAGCAAAGCTGGACCATCGGCAGCGGCCCGCTCGATAACGACCTGAACGCCGCAGTCCTCGCCCAACTCGCCGACAAAACCGGCGGCGCGGTGCTGATTACTCACTCGATGGGCGGCACCATCGGCTGGCGCGCCGCCATCAAAAGCGACAACGTGAAAGGCATCGTCGCCTGGGAACCGGGCGGCACGCCCTTCCTCTTTCCGGAAAACGACATGCCGCACATCACCCAGGCCCGTTTCCCCGCGCTCTCCGCCTCCGCCCTCGCCGTGCCGGCAGCCGACTTCAAAAAACTGACACAAATCCCCATCGTCCTCTACTACGGCGACTACATCAAAGTCGGCTCGGAAAACGTCGGCGAAGACAAATGGGGCACAGAACTGGCGATGGCGAAACAGTTCGTCGATACCATCAACCGCCACGGCGGCAAAGCCGAACTCGTCCACCTGCCGGAACGCGGCATCACAGGCAACTCGCATTTCCTGATGGGCGAAAAAAACAACGCGCAACTGGCCGAGCTCATGGCCGACCGGCTGAAAGAAAAAGAATTGGACTAGGGGCTGTTGACATTCGACTTGCGCAGCGGATTTTTGCGGCAAAAACGGCAGATACAGGCAAAAAGCGCAGTCAGGTTGGACACCTCGCGCGCCTTTTCAATGCAGCAGATGCCGGATTCCGGCGAAAAACTGCCGCAATGTTGCGTGTCAACAGACCCTAACCAAGAGCAAAAACCATCTGCCGCAACGGTTTTAGTTCTTGGGAGGGCATGAGACGACGTTGCGGCAACGTCTCCATCCCAAACTGTCAGCCTGCCCCCCCTGCCAGGCGGCGTAAATTCCGGATCTGCCAAGCGGGGTAACTACGCCGTTTCTTGTTTTGAGGCGTTGCAGGCAACGCCTCCACGTTTTCCATGCTGCCGTAGTCAAACCCGCCAAGCAGCGTAGATACTGGGCTCGCCAAGCGGGATGGTTGCGGGATTTTGTCGCTGCGGGGTTTGTTTTTGGCGGGCTAAAGCCCGCCCTATGTTCGTCCTGCGCTTGTTTCAGTAATGCCGCTGCATCGGCGGGTGGTTCAGCAGGGTGTTCAGGTGCTGCATTTGTTCGTGGCCGATGCGGTAGTGCGCGGGCAGGTGCAGGCTGCCTTTGGCGTTGATGTCGTTCGCGTGCAGGGTGATGCTGATGCGCACGCCCTGTTTGTCGGCAAGCGGGTCAAGCGCGATTTTGAGTTGTTGCCAGGTGTCGCGGTTGACGTCGGCGGCGTTCAGGTGGATGTCGAGTTTTTGCAGCAGGCTGTAGCGCGCTTCGTAGTAGTCGTAGATGGCGTCGGCGTTGATGCGCCATTCTTCTTTGTAGGGGTTGTAGTCGGCTTTGCCCCGGATGATGAGGATGTTGTCGTTTTGGCAGAGCTCGCGGTATTTTTCTGCGGCTTCGCCGAAGACGCCGATTTCCTGCCGTCCGCTGCGGTCATCCAGGGTGATGAACGCCATCGGGCTGCCGTTTTTTTTGCTGGTCATATGTCGTGCTTCGATGACGACGCCGCTGAGCAGGACTTCGATGGCGTCACCCCGTCGTGTCGGGCGTTGCCAGTTTTCCATGTTTTCTTGCAGGTCGGCGATGGTTTTGCCCCGGCTGATTTGCAGCAGGGTGTCGCGCGCTTCGTCAATGGGGTGGGCGCTGAGGTAGAGGCCGAGGGTTTGTTTTTCGGCGGTGAGGGTGTCGCGCAGTTCCCAGCGTTCGGCGGGGTTGAGGATGAGGCCGGGCGGGGTGTCGTCGCTGCCGAAGAGGCCGAACATGTCGCCCTGGCCCTGGTCGCGGTTGCGGTGGTGTTGTTCGGCGAGGCGGATGGCTTGTTCGACGGCGGCAAAGAGCGCGCCCCGGTTGGGTTCGATGTTGTCGAAGGCGCCGGCGCAGATGAGGGTTTCGAGGGTTTTGCGGTTGAGTTTTTTGAGGTCGAGGCGGCGGCAGAGATCTTCGAGCGAGGTGTAGTCGCCGTGTTTTTCGCGTTCTTCGAGGAGGATGTGGATGGCGGCTTCGCCCACGCCTTTGACGCCGCCGAGGCCGTAGATGATTTCGCCTTTGTCGCTGACGGTGAAGGCGTATTGGGAGCGGTTGATACAGGGCGGGATGACGGTGAGGCCCATGTCGCGCGCTTCGTTGGTGAAGCGCACGATTTTGTCGATTTTTTCGATTTCGGAGGTGAGCACGGCTGCCATGAGTTCGGCGGGGTAGTGCGCTTTGAGCCAGGCGGTCTGGTAGGAAAGCAGGGCGTAGGCGGCGCTGTGTGATTTGTTGAAGCCGTATTCGGCGAATTTGGCCATGAGGTCGAAGATGTCGGTCGCCTGTTTTTCCGGCACGCCGCGTTCGACGGCGCGGCTGACGAAGATGTTTTTGTTGCGCGCCATTTCTTCGGCTTTCTTTTTGCCCATCGCGCGGCGCAGGTTGTCCGCTTCGCCGAGGCTGTAGTTGGCGAGTTTTTGCGCGACTTGCATGACTTGTTCTTGGTAAACCATCACGCCGTAGGTGGTTTTCAGGATGTTTTCGAGGTCGGGATGCGGGTATTCGACTTCGGCGAGGCCGTGTTTGCGGTTGATGAAGTCGTCCACCATGCCGGAGCCGAGCGGGCCGGGGCGGAAGAGGGCGACGAGGGCGATGATGTCTTCGAAGGTGTCGGGTTTGAGTTTGCGGATGAGTTCTTTCATGCCGCTGGATTCGAGCTGGAAGACGGCGGTGGTGTGGGTCGATTGCAGCAGTTTGTAGGTAGCGGGGTCGTCCAGCGGCAGGGTGCTGATGTCCAGCGGCGGCTCGCCTTCGCGGGCGCGGCGGCGGTTGATGTGATCAAGCGCCCAGTCGATAACGGTGAGGGTGCGTAGGCCGAGGAAGTCGAATTTGACGAGGCCGACGGCTTCGATGTCGTCTTTGTCGAATTGGGTGGCAATCGCCGCCCCCGCGCTTTCGCTGTAGAGCGCCGAGAAGTCGGTGAGTTTGGTTGGGGCGATGACGACGCCGCCCGCGTGTTTGCCGACGTTGCGCGTCAGGCCTTCGAGGGCGAGGCTGATGTCGATGATTTCGCGCATGTCTTCGTCTGTATTGTAGATGTCCTGCATGGCGTCTGAGCGCAGTTCGGGTTTGTCTTTGCTTTTCGCGCTCTGGCCCAGGGCATCGGGCAGGGTAACGCCGAGGACGGGCGGGACGGTGGCGACGAGGCGGTCCACGGTGGGATAGGGGATGCCGAGGACGCGCCCCACGTCGCGCAGCACGGCTTTGGCGGCCATGGTGCCGTGGGTGGCGATTTGCGAGACGCGCTGTGCACCGTATTTTTTCGAGACGTATTCGATGACTTCGTCGCGGCGCTCCATGCAGAAGTCCACGTCGAAATCGGGCATGGAGACGCGTTCGGGGTTCAGGAAGCGCTCGAAGAAGAGGTCGTAGGCGAGCGGGTCGAGATCGGTGATTTTCAGGGCGTAGGCGACAAGGGAGCCCGCGCCGGAGCCGCGCCCCGGGCCGACGGGGATGTGCTGGTCTTTCGCCCACTGAATGAAGTCGGCGACGATGAGGAAGTAGCCAGGGAAGCCCATCTGGTTGATGACGCCGAGTTCGATGTCGAGGCGGGCATCGTAGGGCGGACGTTTTTCCGCGCGGGTGGCGGGGTCGGGGAAGAGGGTCGCAAGGCGCGCTTCAAGGCCGCTTTTCGCCTGCTCAATCAGATAGGTTTCGATGGCGACGCCTTCCGGCAGCGGGAAGTCGGGCAGGTAGTTTTTGCCGAGGGTGAGTTCGAGGTTGCATCTTTCGGCGATGACGCGGCTGTTGGCGAGGAGTTCCGGGGCGTCATGAAAGCGTTCCGCCATTTCTTCGTTGGTGGCCAAGTGGTTGCGGCGGTTGTAGTCATGCGGGCGTTTGCCGTCGCTGCGCTGCCAGCCGCCGCTGATGCAGACGCGGATGTCGTGGTTGTCGTAGTCGTCGGCATTCACGAAGCAGGCAAGGTTGGTCGCGACCGCCGCGAGACCGAGTTTGCCCGCCAGCGTTTGGCAGAGTTCTTCGTATTCCGCCTCGCCCGCTTCGCCGTGGCGGGCGATTTGCAGGTAGTAGCGGTCGGGGAAGATGCGTTGCCAGTGTGCGGCGCGGGCTTCGGCAGCGGCGGGATCGTTGCGGCGCAGGAAGCGGGCAAGATCGCCGGAAAGGCCGCCGGAAAGCGCGATGAGGCCGCCGCATTGTTCGGCGGTGAGGCGGTCGATGTGCACGGCGATACCCTGCGCATCCTGGTCGTACTGGTAGGCGGCGCTGACGAGTTCGCAGAGGTGGATAAAGCCCGCGTGATCCTGCGCGAGAAGGACGAGCTGGTTGTCGCTGCCGTCGGCATCCCGAATGGTGAGGTCGCAGCCGATGACGGGCTTGATGCCCGCCGCCCGCGCTTTTTTGTAGAGTTTGAGCGCGCCGTAGAGGTTGTTGCGGTCGGTGAGCGCGATGGCTTCCGCCCCCTGCGCTTTGGCGAAAGCGACGATGTCTTCGATGCGCAGGATGCTGTCAGTGAGGGAGTATTCGCTGTGGTTGTGCAGGGCGGTGTAGGTCATGAGTATCGCGTGATCGTAATGAATGGAAAAGGCGCGGTTATCCCGCTTGGCGGCAAGGCCAGGTTTTATCCCGCTTGGAGGGGTTTTAGGGGTTCAAGGCTGCCAGACGCTGCAGGCAGGTGTTATCGCCGTAGTACAGCCCCGTCTGCACGCCGCTCGTGACGGCCTGAAACAGCAGCCGGACAGGTTCGCTCCAGGCGGCCGCGTCGGCGGCATCGTAGTAATACAGGGGTTTATTGATCGTGATCCACGGGCGTTCGCTTTCAATATCGGCACACAGGTCAGGCAATAATGCTTCCCGTCGGGTTTCCGCGCATTGCCGCTCGAAACCTTGCAGATAACCGATATCCAGCGCGGCTATTTTTTCGTACACCACGCGGTTTTGCGCCAGAAGGCGGGCTTTGAGCCCTTCATCGGCATAGTCAAAGGGGTAAAGCGCGTCGGATTCGCCGGGATCGGGTGGCGGCGCGGTGCTGTCGCGCAGGTAGGCATAAAGGCTGAAATCACTACCCAGCCCGTCCTGCCATGTGTATTTCCCGGCTTTTATAAACAAGTAAAGAGTCTGCCCGGCCAGCGGTTGCTGCCAGCAGGGGATGGTCCTTTTGCTCTTGGCGAAGCCAAGCGCCCGCATGGCCGGTTGTAGCGGCGCGCTGATGTGTTTGTAGAATTCGGTGGTTTTCATGGCGGGGTTTCATCCGGGACAGGGTCATGCGCACCACGCCTGCACGGCGGGCAGGGCAAGGATGCGGGCGAGGTAATCCCGCGCGGCGGGGGCAAGGCGGCCGGCAAGGCCGTAATGATGGAGACGCAGCACCACCGGCACGTAGAAGGCGTCGGGCACGGTAAAGCGCCCGCCCGCGAGATAGTCGCCGCCGAAACGGCCCAGTCCTTCCGTCCACAGCGTATTGAGGCGGTCAAGGTCGGCGGCAAGTGCCGCATCGGGGGCGGTGATGGGCGCGGCGGGGCGCACGGTGAAGCCGCATTGGCTGCGCAATGCGGTAAATCCGGCGTGCATTTCCGCGCTCGCCGCATAGGCCCAGGCGCGGGCGGCGCGGTCGTCTGGCCACAGCTGCGGGTAACGCTCGCCGAGGTAGAGACAGATGGCGAGGCTGTCCCAGATGACCAGCTCGCCGTCATGCAGCACGGGCACCTGCGCCGTCGGCGAAAAGGCGCGCCAGAGGCGGCGCTGCGTGGTGCGGTCGGGCAGGAAGGCGTGCACTTCTTCCGCAAAGGGGATGTCCGCCATTTTCAGCAGAATCCACGGACGCAGGGACCAAGATGAAATGTGCTTGTCGCCGATGTGTAGCAGCATGGTTGGGGCTCCTTGTCTGGATGAGATGGAAGGCGGGCATGATACGCGTCCGAAACGCCGCCTGCACAGGGCGCCCTGATATGTTACACTGAATGTCCGAAAAATATTGTCCATCTATCAGAGGGTTACCTTATGAATGAAAAACAGATCCGTATTTTGGCCACTATCGCCACCATCGCTTCCATCTGTATGTACACATCCTATATCTTTCAAATTCAAGCCAACCTGGCCGGCCACAAGGGTAACCCAATCCAGCCGCTTTGCGCCGCCATCAACTGCACCTTGTGGGTGGTGTATGGCCTTTTCAAAAAACAACGCGACTGGCCGATTGCGATTGCCAACTCACCCGGGGTGGTGCTGGGGCTCATCACCTGCGTCACCAGCCTGTGATGCCGCCCGGATGGAGAAAAACCCCGCATTAAGCGGGGTTTTTTGTTGTTGCGCGATACGCTCAGAAGGGCATCGGCATACCATTCAGGGTGATTTTACCGTTGTTGTTTTCGAGTTTGACGCGGTATTCGTCATCGGCGCGCGTGATAAACATCGCGCCCCGGCTTTCGATCAGCGGGGTTAGGCCGGTTTTATCGGCGAGGTTTTTGCTGATGTGGGCGTCGATGTTGAGGTCGAGGTTTTCTTTGAGCAGGTTTTGCAGAGTGGCCGGGTTGGCGTCGTTCAGGGCACTCTGCCAGGTTTCCTGGGCGACGCTGCTGTCTTTGCGGATGCCGAAGGCTGCCGTCACGCCCGCGTTGCCGCTGTCGGTTTCGACTCTGAGCTCGGCGTTGAAGCGGGTTTTGTCGCGGATGAGGTCGGCAAGTGCCAGGTCGAATTTGTCTTTTGCGGCGGGCGGGATGTCGGTGCTGCCTGGTTGTGTCTGCGCGCTGATGAGCTGCATGGCTTCGCTGAGGCTGGCATTGGCACGGGCGCTGATGTCGCTCACGGACACGTTCAGGCGCAGGTTTTGCGGGGCAACGGGCAGTTGCGGGATGTTTCGTTGCAGTGAGGCACCGTCGAGTTTGAGGGTGAGGCCGAAGGCGCTGTTGTAATTGCCGCCTGCGGTTTTGTTGTTGTCGATATCAAGGTTGATGTCGCCGAGTTTGGTGGTTTGCCCGTTTTGGGTGTAGCGGATGTTGGCGATGTTGATGCCGCCTTTGCCGAGGTAGGCACCGAGGGCTTTATCAAAGGCGATTCCGCTGCCGCTGCCCTTGATGCCTTCGATTTCAAGGCTGCCCAGGCCGACACCGCTGGTGTTTTCGATTTTGATGGGCTCGATGTTGAGATAAGCGCTGCCGTCGGCTTTGTTGCCCCAGTCGCCTTTGATGGCGGTGAAGGTGGTGGTGCTGCCTTTGCCGTCTTTGCCGCTGTCGGTGATGGTCAGCGGTTCGATGGTGAGGCGGTAGTCGCTGATGTCCGGGGTTTTTTCGTTGTAGCGTTGCTCGTATTGCCCGCCTTTGAAATCAATGCTGCTGCCGTCTTTCTGAGTCTGGAAGGGGGTGAAGCCGAAGGTGCTGTGGACGTTGTCGTCGGCAAGCAGATCGTTACGCATTTGCAGGTGGTTTGCCATGACAGGGATCAAGTTGTCGTCTGCCGGTCGCCACGGGACAAAGGCTTTGATGGCTTGGGCAAAGGCTTCCTGCGGGGCGAAACGGGTTTCAACACGGGCGATGATGCCCTGGTCGCGCAGGCTCTGGTCGTAGGTGATGGTGTCGGTGATGGTCAGGGTGACAGGTTCACCGTTATCTGCCGGCAGGGTCAGGTTGCCGGTCGAGACAGCGCCGCTGCCTTCGCGGCGGTATTCGCCGTCCAGGGCTTCGCTGTTCTTTTTGTAGCGCGCCTCGGCTTCGTCCGCCATTTGTTCGGCGGAGACGGCGGCGAGTTTGACCGGTTCGCTTTTTTTCTCCACCGGTTTGTCGTCCGAGCAGGAGGCGAGCAGGGCGGCCGCAATGGCGGCGGCAAGCAGGTGTTTGTGTTGCATGGTTGGTTTTCCTTGGTTTGCGGGTTGGGTTATATGAGCGGCATGTCGTGCGGGTCGCCGTTCGGGCGGTAGGTATTGTACAGCCAATACCAGATGTCGCCCCGACGGTGGTAGAGCAGCGCGAGGAGTTCGGTGAAGTTGCGGGCGATGGCCGGGGTGGCGCTGTCGTCGTTGTTGTAGCATTCGCCGTGGCGCGCTTCGGTGAGGTCGATGCTGATGTAGCGGCCTTGCTCGGCGCGGGCGATGAGGTACCAGTGGCGGCGGATGTCGCCGATGGCGTCCGCCCATTCTTCCGGGTAGAGGTTGCGGTTGGTGGGGAGGAATTCCCGCCTGCCGACGATTTCGATGCGCCGCTCGGGGTCGTCCTTATAAAGGAGCATACCGTCGGTTGCGGCGTAGAAGCGGGCGAGATCCAGCGGCAGTTCGGCAGGCAGCGGGATGTCCGCCTCGGCGGGATAGACGGCGCAGTGCGGGTCGGCCCTGATTTCGTTGATGAGGTCGTGGATGTCCATGCGCGGCTTCGGTTATCGGCGGCAGTCGTTGCCTTCCCAGCCCCATTTTTCGATGTCGCCCTGTTTGCTGACGGTGAAGCGGGTGCGGCATTCGAGATAGCGGCTGTCGCCGGGGCTTTCTTCGGGGATGAAGATGGTGCTGCTGTCCTGATAGACGCCCGCCGGGCTGCCGTCGGCGTTGTAGGCCTGCCCCTGGTGGTAGATGGTGTGCGGGCGGTACCAGGTGAAGCCGGGCGAGTAGATGACGCGCTGGCGCAGGTATTCGACGACTTTGCGCCCGTCTTGCAGGGTGTAGCTGCTTTGCGGCGGCCCCCAGGCGAGGACGAGGTCGTCAAGCGGGCGGCCGACCCATTGTTGCAGGGCGGCTTCGTAGTTGGCGGTGGTGGTGCAACCGCCGAGCAGCAGGGCGGCAATCAGGGCTTTTTTCATGGTTCCTCCGGCGTGCGGATAGCGTTGTTGCAAAAATCGGGACAAGGTGGCGGGGCGAAGAGTGTATGGGTGAGGCAGGCTTTTCGTGCAGGAACGGTTTATATAGTCTTTTCAAACAGGAAGGAAACAAGGCGGCGCGCCGCAGACAGTACAGATAGTACGGCGCGGGTCCCATAAAAATCGCACAGCGATTTTTATGGGTGCCCGGTCAGGCGCGCCAACACCGTATCATTTCTGTTTGAAACGACTATAAAATTTTCCCGCCGGGCAGGCGGGAAACGGTTAACGGCTCCTAGAACAGCGGTTCGTTGAAGTCGAAGGTGAATTTTTCCATCGACGGCACGATACCGTCGCCCTGGATGTACTGGATGTCGTGCGGCCAGACGCGCGAGAGCTGCGCCGGCGATTCCATGTGATCGGCAATGATCATGGCATGGTTCGCCTCCGCGTATGCCTTGATTTCTTTCATGAAGTCTTCCTCTTCTTTGTCCTCGAAGGTGTCGATTTCGCGCATGTCGAGCTTGATGACTTCCGGTTTGACCCGTTCCAGCATTTCGCGCACGTTGCTATCGAGGCGGCCGATGTCGGTCAGGGCGAAGCGGCTGCCCTGCGGGCGCATTTTATCGATGAGGTGCATGGCGCCAGTGAAGCCGCCGGCGAGATTGTCGAGGCGCAGTTCGAAGACAATCTGGCCCGGGGTGATGCCGGTGGCGCGCAGCTGGCTGTCGATCCAGTCGGGGAAGCTGTCATCAAGCAGGGTATCGGTACTGAGCGAGATGAAGCATTGCAGGGCGCGCTGGTCGCCGTTGTAAGAGAGGATGTCCTGCAACATGGTGTTGATTTTGATGCGGTCGAACTGCCGTGCCAGACCGAAGCGTTCGGCGACCTGGATCAGTTTGTCCGTTTCCATGATTTCGGCGTTGCCGCTTTCGCTTTCGTCCTGCAAGATTTGCAGGCGGTCGGCATAGCGCGGCACGCCATCGACTTCCAGCGCGCTGATCGGCTGGTAGAGGACGCGCAGGCGCTGTTCGTCGAGGATGCTCTGGATGGCGTTGACACGGCGCTCGTCCTTGCGCGAGATGTCGCCGCTCATCGGCTCGGCGACACGGTCGCTGCCCTGGCTTGAAGCAAGGCCGCGCACGGCGCGGAAGCTTCTGCTGACGAGGTCGTCCCAAGTGCTTTCGGTAGTGATTTCGTTGATGCCGGCGAAGACTTTCGGGTGCACGAGGCGGCCGATGTTTTCCGGCACCACTTCATCGAGGTGTGCGATCAGGCCGTTCATCCGCTTGATGGTTTCTTCCTTGTTGCCGGTCAGCCACAGGGCGAGGCTGTCGTCGGTGAAGCGGACGATTTCCGTGCTCGGCGGCAACAGGCGCTTGCTGTTTTCCACGACGGAAGCGATGAGGATTTCCGCCGCCTTGTAGCCGTCGCGCTGCCAGGTCTCGCGGTAGTTTTCCACCCAGGCGTAAATCCAGTAGCCGAGTACCGCTTTCGCCTCGCTGCGCTCCTGGGTTTGCTTGATGGAAGCGGCGAGGACGCGCGGGCCCGCGAGGCCGGTGGTCGGGTCGATGCCGGTGCCGGCGCTGCCGCCGCCCGCATCCGCACTGCGCAAATACATTTGCAGGGCGGATTCGCCGTTGATGATGATGCCGGAAACGCTGACGTTTACATCCACTTTGCCGCCTTCGATGGTCTGTAATTCGAAGCGTTCGCTCGGCACGACTTCTTTTTCCGTCGCTTTTTTCAGCAGCAATTTCAGCCCTTTTTCGCTCTTGTGCGGCACGAAGCTCATCAGGGTCAGTTCGTCCAGCGCGGCACGGTTTTTAACACCGAAGGTGCGCAAAAAGGCGGGGTTGGCGTCGATAAAAAGGCCGTCCTGCACATAGGCGACCGGATCGGGCAGGTCGTGATAGATGCGTTCATAGCGCTCGGCGACGGCTTTGGCGTCTCTTTCGACGTTATGCAGGACCTGCTCGAAGCGGGCGGCGCGCATGATTTGCTGCACGTGTTTGACCGCGCTCAACAGATCGCGGCGGGCGCAGGCAAATTCCGCCCCCTGCTTGATCCATTGATCCAGCCCTTCCGGTTTGCTGTCGATGACGATGACCGGCACCGGCGGCTGCATTTTTTCCCGCACGAAGGGGCGGAGTTTGTCCATCGACGGCAGACCGTCCTGCACCGCCAGTACCACCAGATCGGGGCGGCTTTCCAGCATGCGCGATTCCGCCGCTTCCAGCGATTCCGCGCGGCGTTCGTTCAGGAGGTAAAAACGCTGCACGCCTTTGCCAAATGCCAGCATCCATTCCATATCCCTGCTGATCATCAGGATCGAACAGGATTCTTTTGCCGTTTCTTCTGCTTCTGCCATGACGGGCTTTCCTTTTTGAGAGTTTCGTAGTTGAGAAGCGCCGCATTATAGCGGCGCGCCTTGCCAAAGGTTAATAAATGCGGCGGCTGCGGATGGTGCCGCTCACGCTTTGCAACTGTTCCAGCGCGACTTCGGAATCGCCGTGCGCCACGTCCATCACCAGATAACCAAGCGTGTCTTTGGTGGAAAGCGTCTGCGCGGTGATGTTGATGTCATGCTCGGCGAAGAGGCGGTTGACGGCAGACAGCACCCCCGGCCGGTTCTCGTGAATATGCAGCAGGCGGTGCGTATCCTCGCGCAAGGGCAGCGACACTTCGGGGAAATTCACCGCGCCGACCGTCGCCCCGCTGTTCAGGTATTGCACAAAACGTCCCGCCACTTCCAGGCCGATATTGGCCTGCGCCTCGACTGTCGAACCACCGATATGCGGGGTGAGGATGGCATTCTTGATGCCGCGCAGCGGCGATTCCAGCGCCTCACTGGCGGATTTCGGCTCGACCGGGAATACGTCCAGCGCCGCTCCGGCAAGATGCCCGCTCTGCAAGGCTTCGGCGAGGTCGTCAACCGCCACACAGCGGCCGCGCGAGACGTTGATCAGCATCGCGCCTTCCTTCATCAGATACAGCTCGCGCGCGCTGATGAAATTGCGGGTTGCCGGGGTTTCCGGCACGTGCAGGCTGACAATATCCGCCTGCGCCAGCAGCGCATCCAGCGACGGTGCCGCTTCGGCATTGCCCAGCGGCAGACGCGGGCGGAAATCGTAGAACAGCACCCGCATCCCCAGGCTTTCCGCCAGCACCGACAACTGCGCGCCGATATTGCCGTAGCCGACGATGCCGAGCGTCTTGCCGCGCGCCTCGTTGCCTTTGGCATCCTTCGGCCAGCGCCCCTCGTGCACCCCCTGATTGCGCCAGGTCAGGCCGCGCAGCAGGCAGAGAATATCGGCAATGACCAGTTCGGCGACCGAGCGCGTGTTGGAATAAGGCGCGTTGAACACCGGTATCCCCAGTGTTTGCGCGCTATCGAGCGCCACCTGATTGGTGCCGATGCAAAAACAGCCGATGGCTTGCAGGTGCGGCGCGGCCTGCAACACCGCATCGCTCAACTGCGTGCGCGAGCGGATGCCGACGACATCGGCGCGTTGCAGGGCGTCTGCCAGCGCCGCGCCTTCGAGCGCGCCCGGCAATAATTCCACGCGGGCAAACCCCGCCTGTTTCAGGGTGGTGACGGCGTTTGGGTGGATGCCTTCCAGCAGCAGGAAGTGGGTATCGTGGTGGGACATGATTTTTATCCGTTCGTTAATGATGGACGGATTATAGACCCTCGCCATCACGCGTGCAGCGCCGCACGCCTTATTGCCGCAAGGGAAGACGGCACGGGAAAACTACGGCACGGGTGTGCGCGGCAGGATGAAGCTCGCCATCCGCCCCGCTTGTGTGCCGTTGCGGCGGTGCGAGAAAAAGCGCGGGTCAGCATAGGAACACAGGCCGCAGTCGGTTATCTGCGCGGTGGGCAGGCCAGCGTCTTGCAGTTGCAAGCGGGCAATGGCCGGTAAATCAGCGAGCCAGTGGCCGGGGCGGTTGGCGCGGAAGGCGGCAGCAAAGCGCGCATCCAGCGTGGCAAAACGCTGGAAAAACGGTTCGTCCACTTCGTAGTTATCCTGACGGATGCACGGCCCTATCCAGGCAAAGAGGTGCGCAGGCGGCACGTTCATCGCCGCAATCGTCGCCGCGAGAATGCCTTTGTGTAGCCCCGGCCAACCGGCGTGTACCGCCGCCCAGACGGTCGCCGCTTCATCGGCCAGCAACACCGGCAGGCAGTCCGCCGTCATCACCACCGGCACGTCGCGCGCCGTGTGGCTAATCAGCGCGTCGCCCTCGCAGCCCGCCTGATAATCCGCCGCCCGCCACACCGTGGCGCTGTGTACCTGACTCAGCCACAAAGGGCGAGCGTCCGGCGGCAGATGCGTGGTAAACAGCGTCCGCGCGGCAGCGACGCGTTCCGGCGTATCGGCAACGTGCCGCGCGAGATTGAAACCTTCGCTGACCAGCGGCGACGCCGTCAGCGTCGTGCCGGCGATGAAGCGGCCGGCCGGCGGCCAGTCCGCCGCCAGCCACGGCTTTCCGTCAAGAAAAAGCGCTTGCATAGACCCTCCAAATTTCTATAATGCACGCCTCGCGTCGGAGTGTAGCGCAGCCTGGTAGCGCACTTGCATGGGGTGCAAGGGGTCGCAGGTTCAAATCCTGTCTCTCCGACCATTGAACAACAAACGCCCAACCTTTCCGGTTGGGCGTTTTTTTATGTGCTTTCAGCAAATAATCGGATCTTTTACGACGCATTACATTGTCGAATGTATTTGGGTGATTGATATTATCCTTTCTATTTTAATCATCATCTTTCTTTCTTAATAATTCAAATATATATGCTGTGTTTGTCAAAGTAAAATAAACATTTATTATACAGGCAAGCAATGCCCACCAGCCGCTCCTAGTAAAACCTATATAATTTAATATTATATAGGCAATTGCTATCATCCCCCCCCCCAATTAATAACATTTTGTTTTTAAAGGTAAAAATGTTATGTAGATCTATATTGTATTTATCTAAATATATGTTGAAATGTTATACATAAAGTGCCAATATTAATAAATAATATTAACAGTAGTATTATTTGCCCAGTAGTTAAGCCAGTAGTCAAGTCATTCATGATTTACTCCCATGTTGTTTACAGATGATAATGCAATAAAATTGCAGCCGTTATTATAAAGATAACGGCGGACAAACCCCAAGCTTTTTCACAGGCTGAACCAGCGCTCTGCCAGCGGACGTGTATCGCTTTCCGCCAGCAGGCAGTGCAGGCGGGTATAGACCGATTCCGGGGTCAGGCGGCCACCGCCGAGGGCGCCGAGGCGTGCCGCGCCGACCGCATAGCTGTGTCCCGCCACTTCGCCGCGCAGACACTGGCTGACATTCACCACACACACGCCGCGCGCGATAGCTGCCCGCAGTGCCGTGTGCAAATCGTCGCGTTCCGGCAGGTTGCCGACGCCATAGCTGAGTAGCACCAGAGCGCGCAGTTTGTCATCGGCGAGCAGCGGCGCGAAGGCGGATGACGGCATCCCCGGCGTAATCAGCAGCGTCGCCACCGCTGCTTCCTGAAACCCGCGCCATGCGCCGCGCAGGTAGGCGCTTTCTTCGCGTTCTTCAAAGACAGGCGCGCTCAACTGTGCGGTATTGCCATCGAACACGCCGAGCCAGTCGGCATTCGGGCTGTCGAAGCCGGCATAGCTTTGCGCGTCCACCTTGCGTGTCGCTTCGCCGCGCAGCAGGCGGTCGTGGAAAAACACCGCCACCTGTTGCAATTCCGGCAGGGCGGCAAAAGCCAGCGCGCCGCGCACGTTGCGCAGCGCATCGCTTTCCGGCATTCCCAGCGGGATTTGCGCGCCGGTAACGACTACCGCCTTGCCGAGGCCGCGCAGCATGCCGCTCAGGGCGGCGGCGCTGTACGCCAGCGTGTCCGTGCCGTGCAGGACGACGAAGGCACGGTACTGTTCGCGGTGTTTGACGACGGCATCGGCGAGGCGCTGCCAGGCGGCGGGCGTCGCCGAAGAGCTGTCGATTGCCGGTTCGCAGACATACACGTCAAAATCCGCTTGCGGCAGCGCCGCTTGCAGGCGGCGGACGAAGTCCGGATCGGGTGCCAGCCCCGCCGGGCCGGGTTTCATGCCGATGGTGCCGCCGCTGTGAATAACCAGAATATCGCTCATGACTGTCTCCCCTTGTGCCATTCCCAAATCCAGGCGATGACCAGCAGGCCGACGCCCGTACAAATGCCGACATCAGCGATGTTGAAGGTCGGCCAGTAGGCATCGCCGATATGCCAGCTGATAAAATCGACCACATGTCCGTGCACAATGCGGTCATACAGATTGCCGAGCGCGCCGCCGAGAATGCCGGCATAAGCGAAGCGGATCAGCGCTGTGGCGCGCTCGAAGAGAATCGCGTAACACAGCCAGGCGCCGATGGCGATGGCGACTGCCATGAAGAACCAGCGCTGCCAGCCGCTGCCGTCGGCAAAGAGGCTGAACGCCGCGCCGCTGTTGAAGGCGAGCTTGAAATTCATCCAGCTGTTGACGGTGATGACATTCCCCGCCGCCAGCGCCTCCTGCGCCCACACTTTGCTGCAATAATCGGCGGCAAGCCACAGGATGGCGCTGATAAAGGCAAGTACCTTCTGCATAAATCGGAACTCCAAAAAAGAAAGCGCGGCATTGTATAGCCGCTGCTTTGCTCATACCACAGGCACCGCCGCCCGGCGGCGCGCCTCAGGATACTTTCACCTTGCCGCCCGCATAGGCGGTAATCACCACATCGGCCGATTGCCGCGCGAAAATGCCGTTCGTCACCACGCCGGGGATGTTGTTGATGATTTCTTCCAGTTTGAACGGCTCGGTGATTTCCAGATGATGGACATCGAGAATCCAGTTGCCGTTATCCGTGACCACACCCTCGCGCCAGCGCGGCTCGCCGCCGAGCTTGACCAGTTCACGGGCGACAAAACTGCGCGCCATCGGCACCACTTCCACCGGCAGCGGGAAGCGCCCCAGCACCGGCACCTGCTTTGTCTCGTCAATGATGCAGACGAATTTCGCCGCACACGCCGCCGTGACCTTCTCCCGCGTCAGCGCCGCGCCGCCGCCCTTGATCATCGCTTTCAGCGGGTTGATCTCGTCGCAGCCGTCCACATACACATCCAGCCGCCCGACCGCATTCAAATCGCTGACGCGGTAGCCGAGCGCCTGCAAGCGGCGCGTGCTTTCCTCCGACGCCGTGACCAAATCCACAAATTGCAGCCGCGCCGCGCCGAGCGCCTCGATAAAGCAGTTCACCGTCGAACCGCTGCCGACGCCCAGCGCCATACCGTCTTCTATATAATGCAGCGCCTCTTTCGCGGCCAGCGCCTTCATCGCGTTCTGATCCATTGCAACACCTCGTCAAGTTAAGGAAAAAACAACATGCAGCATTATATCGAGAAAATATTTACCGCTCCCGTGTACGACGTGGCAGTGAAAACCCCGCTGGAAGCCATGCCGCGCCTTTCCGACCGCCTGGGGCACAACATCCTCTGCAAACGCGAAGACCTGCAACCCGTCTTCTCCTTCAAAATACGCGGTGCCTACACCAAAATGTACCGCCTGAGCAGCGGCGAACGCGCGCGCGGCGTCATCACCGCTTCAGCGGGCAACCACGCCCAGGGCGTCGCGCTCGCCGCCAACCGCCTCGGCATCCGCGCCGTCATTGTCATGCCCGTGACCACCCCCGTCATCAAAATCGACGCCGTGCGGCGCTTCGGCGGGGAAAACGCCGAAATCGTCCTGCACGGCGACTTCTACGACGCCGCATCCCAACACGCCAAAGCCCTGCAAGAGCAGCACGGCTACACCTATATCCACCCCTTCGACGACCCGGACGTCATCGCCGGACAAGGCACCATCGCGCTGGAAATCCTCACCCAGCACCCGCACCACATCGACGCCATCTTCGTCCCCTGCGGCGGCGGCGGGATGCTGGCGGGCATCGCCGTACTCGCCAAAACCCTGCGCCCGGACATCAAAATCATCGGCGTCGAACCCGAAGATGCCGCCTCGATGACATCCGCCGTGCGCGACGGCGCGCGCAAAACCCTGGATCACGTCGGCATCTTCGCCGACGGCGTCGCCGTCAAAATGCCGGGCGAACTCACCTACGGCCTCATCAAGGCGCATGTGGACGACTTCATTACCGTCAGCACCGACGAAATCTGCGCGGCGATGAAAGACCTCTTCGACGACAACCGCGCCATCGCCGAACCCTCCGGCGCCGTCGCCGCCGCCGGCAGCAAAAAATGGGCGGCGCAGCAGCGCGGCAAAAACCTCACCCTCATCAACATCGTCTCCGGCGCCAACCTCAACTTCGACCGCCTGCGCTACGTCGCCGAGCGCACCGAAATCGGCGAACAGCGCGAGGGACTCCTTGCCGTCACCATCCCCGAACGCCCCGGCAGCTTCCTCGCCTTCTGCACCCTGCTCGGCGACCAGAACATCACCGAATTCAACTACCGCTACCAAGATGACACGCGCGCGCAAATCTTCGTCGGCGTGCAACTCACCGGCGGCCGCGCCCAACTCGCCGCACTGATCGGCAAACTGCACGCCAACGGCTACGACAGCGAAGACCTCAGCGACAACGAACTCGCCAAATCGCACCTGCGCTACATGATCGGCGGCGCGAGCGCGGGCGCGACCGGCGAACGCCTCTTCCGCTTCGGCTTCCCCGAACGCCCCGGCGCGCTGCTGCACTTCCTGCACACCCTCGGCACCGAAAACAACATCAGCCTCTTTCACTACCGCAACCACGGCAGCGACTACGGCCGCGTGCTGGCGGGCATCCAGAGCGACCGCCCGGAAGCGCTGGAAGCCCACCTTGCCGCCATCGGCTACGACTACGCCGAAGAAACGGACAACAGCGCCTACCGGCGCTTCCTGAAAAGCGCCTGAACATGGCGGCGGCTGCTGTTGTAGCCGCAGGAATACCGCCCTGAAAAGAGCGTAACGTGCGGCGCATCAGGCGGGCATAACACCCAAATCCCCAATAATCTGCCGCCGGCGGGCTTGATGCCCGCCAAGCGGGATAACCCCGCGCTTTTGTGCTGCTTATGCCCCGATGTCGCGGCGCCAGGTGATGCCGTCGAATTGGACGCGGGCGATGGCGTCGTAGGCTTTTTGCCGCGCTTCGGCGGCGGTTTTGGCGATGCCGACGAGATTCAGCACGCGGCCGCCGCTGGTCAGGTATTGGCCGCCGTCGTATTTGGCACCGGCGATGAAGACTTGCGCGTAGAAGCGCGCCTGTTCGAGGTGGTGGATGGGCAGGCCGGTGCGGTAGTCGCCGGGGTAGCCTTTTGAGGCGGCGACGACGCAGCAGGCGTGGGCGTCTTTCCAGCGGAAAACGTCCGCCGTGAGGCGGCGGTCGAGTGCGGCCTGCACGGCGTCGAGCAGTTCGCTGTCGAGAAGCGGCAACACGGCCTGGGTTTCCGGGTCGCCGAAGCGCATGTTGTATTCGAGCAGATAGACGCCGCGCGCCGTCACCATCAGGCCGAAGAAGATGACGCCGGCAAAGTCCATGCCTTCGCCCCGGATGCCGCGCAGGGTGGGTTCGAGGATGTCGCGGCGGAAGGCGGCCATTTCCGCCGCGCCGAAGCGGGGATGCGGGGCGATGACGCCCATGCCGCCGGTGTTTTCGCCGGTGTTGTTTTCGCCGATGGTTTTGTGGTCGCGCGCGCTGACGAGCGGCACGATGCTGCGGCTGTCGCAGAAGCTGAGCAGCGAGCATTCGTAGCCGTCCAGGTATTCTTCGATGACGATTTCCGCGCCCGCGTCGCCGAAGCGGCGGTTTTCCATCATCGCGCGCACGGCGGCCTCGGCTTCGGCCTGATTCTGACAGATGACGACGCCTTTACCGGCGGCGAGACCGCTGGCTTTGACCACGGTCGGATAGGGGCAGGCGGCGAGGTGGGCGAGTGCGGCACCGAGTTCGCGGAAGCTGGCGTAAGCGGCGGTTTTCACGCCGTATTTGTGCATGAAATCTTTGGCAAAGCGCTTGCTGCCTTCGAGTTGTGCCGCCTGTCGGTCGGGGCCGAAGATGGTGAGCCCTTCTTTATGGAAGGTATCGACGATGCCTTCGACGAGCAGTGCTTCCGCGCCGACGAAGGTGAGGCCGATGTCGTTCTGTTTGGCGAAGGTGAGGAGGTCGGTGACGCGGGTGAGCGGGATGTTGCGCACCCGCTGCATGTTGGCAGTGCCGCCGTTGCCGGGGGCGACGTAGATTTGCCGCACGCGCGCGTCTTGCGCGAATTTCCAGGCCAGCGCGTGTTCGCGCCCGCCTGCGCCGATGATCAGGATATTAAGCATGGTGGTTTTCCTCTTTTTGGGTTAGTTGTGTGGGAGGCGGCAAAAGCGCGTGGTTGTCTCGCTTGGCGCGTGTTTGCCGTATCCGTGAAAGGTCGTGATTATAGTCGGTTCAAACGGGCTGTTTTAGGCGACTATGTCGCCAGCAGGCGGGCGACGGTTTCCGTAAGCAGGCGGTGTTCCTGTAGCTGGATGCGCGCTTGCAGGCTCTGCGCCGTGTCGTCCGGCAAGACCGGCACCCGCGCCTGAGCGATGACCGCGCCGCTATCAATGCCGCTGTCCACATAATGCACGGTGCAGCCGCTTTCCCGCTCGCCCGCGTCCAGCACCGCCTGATGCACACGCAGGCCGTACATCCCCGCGCCGCCGTATTTCGGCAGCAACGACGGATGCAGGTTGATGATGCGCTGCGGGAAATGTGCGACCAGCGCGGGCGGCAGGATGCTGAGGAAACCAGCGAGCACCACCAGATCCGTGGCGGCAGGAATAGCGGCAGCCAGCGCTGCGGCAAAATCCGCACGTTTGCGATCCACGAGGACAAACGGCACGGCGGCGGTTTCGGCATGCTGCCTGCCGCTGCACTCACGATCAGCGATGACGGCATTGACGTGCGCGGGAATCTCGCCACGCGCGCAGGCATCCAGCAGGGCTTTGAGATTGCTGCCGCCGCCGGAAATCAGGACGGTAAAGGATTTCATGCGTGCTCCTTGAATTGTTGCGCTCGCAGGAAGAAGGCATGGCTTTCCATCCCGGCGGCGGCAAACGCTGATAGCGGGATGAAATAGGCGATATTGCGATCCACATAAAAAAACAGGAAATCTTTGCCTTCAATCAGGCGGTAAACGGCAGGCCAATGATGGAAACGCCGTTCCCGTCCGGCTTCTTCCTGCATCAAACCTTCCGGGGAAACCGTAATAGTGAATGAACGCCCATCCAGCGGATACCATGCGCTATGTATGACATAGGTGAATTGCCAGCGCAGATGAAGGGTAACCATGATGACAATGCCGAGTAACAAATAAAGCAAATACTGCAACCGTTGTCCGGCATTATCTGCTGCCAGTACGCAATCCTCCACCATGTCTGCGGATGCCGCAAAGGCATAATAATTCCCATACAAAACATGATAAATCTCCGCCATCTTCAGGCCATAGAAATAGCAAAGGCCGATAATGACCAGGATAAATGCCGCCATACCCAGCCAGTATTTCCGCCGCAAGGCAGGCTCCCGGTAGCGAAAAAGCCGCCGCCCCGCCTGCCGTTTCTCGCGCTCGCTTGTGGTAAAAACAATCTGCATCGAATCTGTCATGAATGTTCCCTGTAATGCTGCAACAACTGAAAATAGCGGTTCTCCGTCTCCTTATCGGCAAATACACGTTGCGGAATCACAAAGGCTGCGGCCTGGTCAATAAATACAAACCACAGCCCCTGTTCACAGATTACCCGCTCAATGGTTGGCCAAAAATAAAGCATACGGCTTTTATCCAATTCTTCACTATAAAAGCCTTCCGGGGCGACCGTGTAAATAAATTGCCGCTGGGGCAATGGGCGGAAGGCGGTATACCGTTTAATGCGGATTTCATAAAAAATAGAAACCGACAACGCCATGATGGCAAAGGCAACTGCCTGAATAATGAACCAGAGCGCACGGATACCGTCGGCATCGGCAAGCAGCACCCTATTTTTCAAAAATAGAAAACGGTTAACGACAATATACATGCAGGCAATAAAAACCAGCATGCACAGCGCATCCACCCAACGCACACGGCGCAAAACCGCTTTGGGCAAAAAGCGCTGCAATACCCGCGAAGCCGTGCGCTGTTCCGCAGCCGTCGGCGCGACCGTCACCGCCAAAGTCTCACCATTCATCCGCCACCTCCTCATCACGCACGGCGACAATGGCCGCATCCAGCGACGCCGCACAACGCCGCACCGCCGCCTCGTCTTCCGCACGACTGATAAAACCGGCGCAGACATCGGCATTGTCCGCCTGCCAGCGCCACAGCGTCAGGCCGTAGCCCTGCAACTCCCGCGCGGCATGGGCGAGCAGCAGGCGCGGTTCTGTCTCGAAAACCGCCGCCTCGTCATCGGCTTCCTGCGCGCCGAAAAATACATCCGCCTGCCAGTTCGCCGCGACCGCGCGCAAATCATCCACCAAATCAAACACATCCACCCAGGCAGCGGCAAACACCACTTCATGCGGCAGCAAGCGGTACGCCGCCCAAAACGGCGGCAGATCGTGATTGCGTGCTTCCAGCAGCGCATCATCCAAGGCCGCATCCGCGTCCACGAAACGATCCGGTTCCGCCACAATCAACTGCAACAACTGCCGCAAGGCAGCGGCATGGCGTTCCTGTTCCGACATTAAAAAACCTCCGGTAACGAAGCGGTGCGTATCATAAACGACACATCTTTATTCATCACAAACCGCTGATTTCGCGCAGATAAAAAAGGAACATGGAAAAAATGTCATTTTTCTCTGCCGCCAAAGGACAAATATGTTACATTACCGCAATCTCTTCTTAATCCGCACAGGAGTGTTTACACAATGAAAAAAGCCCTCATCCTGCTACTCGCCGCTGCGCTCGCCACGACCGTTGACGCTGCCCCCCGCAGCAAAAGCAAGGCCAAAGCGAACCGTTCCGCCAAAACGACCCGCACTACGACCTACAACGAAACCTACATCGTCGGCGGGCAGAGAATCCCCGCCATCCGCAACCGCAACCTGCTGAAGCCCATCCCGCCCGGCACGCCCATCATGCCGCCGAACGCCGCCGCCGCCCGCGACCGCATCGGGGTGCAACCGCTCAATTTCAGCGGCGGCCAGGCGCACATCTCCGGCAGCATTCGCGGCCTCGGCATCGCCGCATACAGCTTCAGCGGCAGCGCCGGACAATCCATCCGCATGGTGCCGAACAGCAAAAACTTCGCGATGGAATTCGCCCTCTTCAACCCGCAAATGGGGATGCGCTTCGGCTCCGTGCACACCCTGCCGTACAGCGGCGAATACGAAGTCCGCATCGTGCAGAACCACAAGAATGCCGCGCACAGCAAAACCGCCCGCCCCTACAACGTGACCATCTATCTTGACGGTGCCGCAGACGGCGTCGCAATGCCGGTCGGCGGCATGAGCATGGGCGGCAACGATCCGATGCCGGTCAAACGCAGCGCCCCGATGCGCGCCGCTCCCGCCGCCATGCCTGCCGCAGCCGAACCGGAAATGGACGCCGAACCCGCCCCGGCACCGCGAGCCGCCCGCACCCCGGCAAAAGGCAAGGGCAGAACGCGCAACTACCAGTGCGAAAACGGTGCCAAATTCAGCGTCGAATACCTCGACATCAACACGGCAACCCCGACCGCCGTCGTCCACAGCGACTCCGGCGATTCCAGCCTGCCGCTGGATACCTCGGCCAGCAGCGGCAAGAACCTGATCTTCAGCTCCGATGAAGGCATGCTGCACCTCGTCAAAACCCAGGGCAACAACCTCGCGCGTGCCGAAGTGCTGTCTTTTGACCACAACGGCGCCCCAATCGGCTTCGGCTGCAAACCGCGCTGAGGTTTGTACCGGGCGATAAAAAAGGATGCTGCGGCATCCTTTTTTATTTCCGGATCTTGTGGGAACGGAACAACCCGCGCCGCGAGCAAGCAAATACCGGCCCTGCCAAGCGGCGTCATTACTGATCTTGCCGAGCGGTGCAAATTACCGGGTTTTCGTCCCCCTTTCCGGCCTTTGCCACCTTCCCCGCACGCGGAGGGAAGGGATTTTGTGCGGGATTTACGTTTGGGCAGACGCCAAGCGGTATGTGCCGGGTTTGTGGCAAGGGTAGCGTCGCTTTCGAAACGCTGCCGCACAACTGCGGCAGGGTGTAAATCGGGGCAATACCGCTGTCCTTGATGTAGAGCGCGTAACCAAGGTCGCGATAGAAACCGTAGGCGTTGCCGCCGGGGACGGTGTCGTAACGGTGTGGCTCACGGCAGGGATGGGGCCGTCGTCGCGTTATGGCAGAGGGCGTTATATGATGCTGTCGGCGGCGTGACGTTGTCGTGCGGTCATTTTTTCCTTTTATTTTTGAGGTGTTTTATGTGGTTTTCCGGTAAAACGCGGGCTCGCGCGGCAGTGTTGGCACTGGCGATGGGATTCGGCAGCGCGCAGGCGCAATATGTCATTGATTATATTGATTTTAACGAGCAGTGGCTACGGCAGGATGCCTATAACCGCGCCATGAATCAGGCGAAGAAGAATTTGAATCCGCCCGAAGATTCGGCCTACGTCGAGGGTTTTACGACGGACATACTCTACACCGGCGCGCTGGTGCGTACAGGAGACGATTTTTTGGATATGGACGGGGTTGACCAGTTGGTGCAGCTGTTCCCGGCGGCGCAGCGCCAGGAGGGGCGGCGCTTGATTGTGGCGGGTATAGACAAGCTGGACGGCAGCGTTGAGCAGCTGTATGGCATTCCGCAGGAAAATGTGGCAACGGGCATTGTGGCGCTGCTCGGCGGTGCTTACGCGGCGTATTTTAATCAGCCGATGCCGGATGCGGCGGTCAAGCCCGCGTTTTTGCAGATTGCCGAGTATTTACGCAAGAGTCCCGAGCTGTTTGAGGGTAAGACCACGGAAAAGATGAATTCGTATCAGCTGTCAATGGGGCTGGGCTTTTTATTGATGGCGATGCAGCAGGAGTTGCAGCAGCATCCTGATCCTGCGCGTGCGGCAGAATTGAAGAAGATCGGCAGGCTGGTGTTCAAATCACTGCTGGATGTCGAGCCTGAGCAGATGGATTTCACCGCCTCCGGCATCGTCTTCAAGTAGGCGCTTTGGCCGCGTGCCCCGTCCACCCCCGGACGGTTTTTTTGTATCTCCGTCCGGGGGGCGTCAGCGCAGCAATGCGTCCATACGGTTTCGTTTCTCCTATCGCTTCCCGCAAGCGGAGGAAGCGTCATGGCGGCGGGTTGGTATATAGCGATGGGGCCGTATTCCCCGCGCTAAAAGCCCTGCTTTGCCAGCCAGCCGGCGATGTGGTCGGCCACGGCGTCGTTGTTGGTGTCGCTGAACATGAAGTGGGTGTTGCCCCTGATGCCCACCTGCGGCAGGTGCACCAGTTCGGCCTTGCCGCCGTGTTTGTTGACGGTATCGGCGAACTGCTGCGCCATTTTCATGCGGATATGCCATTGTTCGCCGCCCTGCGTGCCGTCGAGGTGGTCGGGAATGAAGTCGCCAAAGTAAATGACGATGGGGATGCGGGTCAGTTTGGCGAATCGTTCCGGTGGCACGGTGAGCGGGGAAACGTCGCCGAATTTACTTTCCAGTTTCGGTGGTGCTTCGCCCTCAGAGAAGTAGAAGGCGCCCGGCTCGATGGCAATGATGCCTTGTACCTTGTCGCTTGCCATTGCCGTCGTCCAGCCGATGATGCCGCCTGCCGAGTGGGTCACGAACACGCCGCCGCCAGTTTTGGCGAAGAGTTGGGTCATGCTGTCGGTAATCACGCCAACGTCGAAGCTGCCGGTGTCTGGCGTCATCATGCGGAAGAATTGTGCTTGCGCCGCCGGGTCTTTGGGGAAGGCGACGCCGTCGTTCATGTTGGGATAGACGCCGATGCGGAATTGCGCATACCAGAACTGGTCGTCTGGCGTCGCGCTCAGTTCGGCAGCGACGGTGCTTTGTCCCGCCTGCCCGCGTCGCGGCTGGTCAACGAGATAGACGGGATAGTGTTTTGCGTAGGAAGAGTTCGTTGAAACCGGCTCTGCCATCCGGCGTGGTCATCCAGCCGCGCGCCGACTGGCCGTAGCCGTGGAGGAAAATCAGTGGCGTTTTTCTGGCGTCCACCGGAATCTGGTAGAAGACGCTGGCGTGGTCGCCGTGCATCGTCATACCCCCGGCGGCAACGGCGGCCCGGTGGGCGTCCCAGAAGTCGCCCCCGCTGCGGGCGGCAATTTCTGCGGGAATGGGGGTGTAGGTGCCTTCGCTTTTCTTCACCGTGCCGCCGACGGTGAAGCTGCCCTGTTCGGCAAGGGTGAGCGGCGCGGCAGTGCTTTGGGTGGCCAGAGCGAGAGCGGCGATGAGGATGGCGGGAAGTGTTTTTTTCATGGGTTCTTTCCGGTTTGGGAGACGCCTTATTTCAGCCATTTTTCTTGCAGCCACTTTTCCAGCACGTCGGCGATGGCGACGTTGTTCATTTCGGCAAAGGCAAAATGGCTGTTGCCGCGTATGCCGATTTCAGGCAGGCGGATCACGCGCGCATCGCCGCCGTGGCGGTTGACGCATTCGGCGAAAGCCTCAGCCACATGGATGCGTTCAATCCATCTTTGCGATGCCCAATGCGGGTTGTTTTCGGAAATGTAATCGCCGTAGTAGATGACGATGGGCATTTTGGTCAGCAGGGCGAAACGTTCGGCACTGATAGGCTGCGAGAGTGAAATGTTGGCAGCGGCGTTGGCTGGCGTGGCGACGCTCGGCATTTCGTTTTCGGGGAAGACAAATTCGGTGCCGGGTTCGTAGGAAACCACGGCTTTGACTTTTTCGGGGTTTTTCAGCGCAGTCTGCCAGCCGGGGCCGCCGCCTTGCGAGTGGGTAATCAGCACGCCCTCGCCGATGCGGTCGAACACGGCGGCGACGGCGTCGGAGATAACTTCCAAATCATACGCGCCGGTGTTGGGCGTGATTTGCCGCAAAAACTGGTCAAGGCTGGCGGCATCTTTGGGAAATTGCCCGTCTTGGAATAATTCGGGGAAGATGCCCATGCGGAAGTTTTCAAACCAGAACTGGTCGTTGGGCAAGACGGGGGCGTTGTCGGCGACGGTGCTGTTGCCCGCGCGTCCGCGTCGTGGCTGGTCTAAAAGATAGGTGGCATAGCCGCGCCGCAGAAACAGCGTGCCGAAGCCTTCGCGGCCGTCGGGCGTGGATTCCCAGGTTTTGCCCGATTGTCCCGATTGTCCTGCGCCGTGTAGGAAAACGAGCGGCAGGCGGCGGGCGTTGGCGGGGATTTGGTAGGCAACATAGGCATGGTCGCCGTGGAAGGTTTGCCCGTCGTGCGACATGGGGTTTTCGGTGCGGTATGTGCCGTCTGCCTGAATCACTTTGCCGCCGGCAAAAAAGCTGCCTTGTGCAGCGAGGGTTAAAGGTTGTTGGGTCATGATATTTTCCTTATGGGACAAGTGTTGTTTCGTTGTTTATAGCTAATACACCTAACATTTCATACATATAAGCAAATAAAGTAGCGTGAAGA